>NZ_CAJXJS010000036.1 GCF_913055165.1 uncultured Devosia sp. | reverse complement strand
GGGCACACGCTGGGCGACGCCGGCGCTGACGGTGACCGGCCAATCCAACTCCCTGCCAAACTCTTCTGCGGCGAAACCGGTGCGAATGGCTTCGGCGAAGAGCCGCGCCATGTTGGTGTCGGCGCCGGCAAGGAGCACGGCGAATTCCTCGCCGCCAATGCGTCCGGCCACACTGCGCAGCAGCGTCATTTCGCCCACGATCCGGCCCAGCCGGGCAATGACCTTGTCGCCCATGGCGTGTCCGCAGGTGTCGTTGATCTTCTTGAAATGGTCGACGTCGAAGAGCACGACGCAAAGCGCCTGATCCACCGAGGTCGACAGCAGCGCCTTGGCACGCTCGTCGAAGGTGGCACGGTTCAACAGGCTGGTCATGGCATCGGTGGTTGAACGTTCATGCATCTGTCTGATGTTGGCCAGAACATCGCGCAACACAAGCACTGCGGCCAAGACCAATAGCGCTCCAATGGTCAAGAGCGCGATCGTCAGCGACTGTTCGATCGGTGGCTTGACACCTGGCGGCGGCCGAAACCCCAAAAGGCTCTCGGGTCCGGGCCCATTTCCCGGCCCCGGGCGCGGGCCCATGGGCAGGGGCTGTGGCGGCACGCCATCCGGGGCCAGGGTGCCACGCAGGGCGGGCGGTCGGACCGATCCCATGCGAATCAGGTCGTTGGTGAACCAGAGTGCGCGGATGGTGATCACGGCGATGCCGGCCGAGAGCGCCACGCCATAGCCCCAGGCGCCTGCGCGCAGCACGGGAACAATCGACCAGGCCATGAAGACCACGGTCGGCGCAGGACCCAGCAGAAACCACAAATGCGGTGGCGCCTTGGTCACGATCAGGGCTGAGGCGATGCCAATATAGAGAACGGCACAGGCGAGCATGCGCGGCAGCGGACTGGTCCGCATCGCGCCTTCCTTGTGAAGCCCGAAGGCAATCACGCAGGCAGCGGCATAGAAACAAGCCCAGCTCAGGGTTTTGATCCAGTGCGAAGGCCCGTCAAATCGCAGGGTAACTGTGGCCATGGCGATGGCCAGCAGCAGGAAGCTTGCTGCCCACCAGCGAAAGGCCGTGAGCTTGTGATTGACGCCATAGGCGGCCACCAGGCCTGCGGCCAGCAAGAGGGCTACCACCGATCCGGCCATGGAAAACACGTCGAATTGCGCCAAGGCGTCCACCCCTTTCCCGAAAGGCACAATAGAGACAGGGTGTTAACGCAAGCTTTGGTGCCAGCGTCCGGGGGACATTATTGCGGATCCCGGTCGGCTGCCGCTTCGATGGCTTCCATGTCCTCGTCGGAAAAGCCAAAATGATGACCCAGTTCGTGGATCAGCACGTGGGTGACGATCTCGCCCAGCGTATTGTCGTCATGTTCGGCCCAATAGTCGAGAATGGCCCGGCGATAGAGATAGACGGTGTTGGGCAATTGGCCGGTCTGGGGCACAGCGCCATCCTCGGTCATGCCGATACCGGAAAAGAGGCCCATTAATTCGAATGGGCTTTCCATGCCGAAGCCTTCGAGCACGTCGTCCTCGGCAAACTCGGCCACCGAACAGGTCACGTCAGCCGCCAGGGACGCAAAAGGCTCCGGCAAGTCGCGGAGCGCCGCGCTGGCCAGAGCCTCGATATCGTCCAGGGTCGGGGCATGGAGCCCCGACCAGTTGGTCTTTTCTAGCGCCACGCGCGGATATCGACGAAGTGACCGGCAATGGCGGCTGCGGCGGCCATGGCGGGGGAAACCAGATGGGTGCGCCCCTTGAAGCCCTGGCGGCCCTCGAAATTGCGATTGCTGGTCGAGGCACAGCGCTCGCCGGGGGCCAGCTTGTCCGGGTTCATGGCCAGGCACATCGAGCAGCCCGGTTCGCGCCATTCGAAGCCGGCATTCTTGAAAATGACGTCGAGTCCTTCAGCTTCGGCCTGGGCTTTGACCAGACCCGAACCGGGCACGACCATGGCGTTGACATGGTCAGCGACCTTGCGGTCCTTGATGACCGCGGCTGCGGCGCGCAAGTCCTCGATGCGGCCATTGGTGCACGAGCCGATGAACACGCGGTCGAGCTTGATGTCGGTGATCGGCGTGCCGGGCTTCAGGCCCATATAGTCCAGGGCCCGCCATTTGGAGGCGCGCTTGTTCTCATCGGCAATGTCGTCCGGGTTGGGCACGGCGCCCTGTACCGAGATGACGTCCTCGGGCGAGGAGCCCCAGGAGACGATGGGCGGCAGGTTGGCGGCGTCGAGCACCACGACCTTGTCATAATGGGCACCCTCGTCGGTGTGCAGGGTCTTCCAATAGTCCAGCGCCATGTCCCAGGCCTTGCCCTTGGGCGCGCGCGGGCGGTCTTTCACATAGGCAAAGGTCTTTTCGTCCGGCGCGATGAGGCCCGCGCGGGCGCCGCCCTCAATGGTCATGTTGCAGACCGTCATACGGCCTTCCATGGAGAGCGAGCGGATGGCTTCGCCGGCAAACTCGATCACGTGGCCGGTGCCGCCAGCCGTGCCGATCTCACCGATGATGGCGAGAATGATGTCCTTGGCGGTGACGCCTTCGGGCAGTTGCCCGTCCACGCGCACCAGCATGTTCTTGGCTTTCTGCTGGATTAGCGTCTGGGTCGCCAACACGTGCTCGACTTCCGAGGTCCCAATGCCATGGGCCAGCGCGCCGAAGGCACCATGGGTCGAGGTATGGCTGTCCCCACAGACAATGGTCATGCCGGGCAGGGTGAAGCCCTGCTCGGGCCCCACGATATGGACGATGCCCTGGCGATTGTCGAAGGGGTCGTAATATTCGATGCCGAAATGCTTGGTGTTCTCGGCCAGGGCGGCAATCTGGATGGCGCTTTCCGGATCCGGATTGGGCAGCGAGCGGTCGGTGGTGGGGACGTTGTGGTCAACCACGGCCAGGGTGCGTTCCGGATGGCGGACCTTGCGGCCATTCATGCGCAGGCCCTCGAAGGCCTGTGGTGAGGTCACTTCGTGCACCAGGTGCCGGTCGATATACAGAAGGCTGGTGCCGTCCTCGTTGTTCTGGACCAGATGGTCGTCCCAGATCTTGTCGTAGAGCGTGCGGGCCTTGGTCATATCCGTAGGGTCCGGGGCAGGAATGAAAGATTGGAGTGGTTCTAAGCCCAAGCCGGGGCAGGGGTCAAGCACAACCGTACTCTCGGGTACGGTCCGGTCGCGGCGGTTCAGGCGCGAGCGGTGTCGCTCAAATGGCGAATGGAAAAGACCCCGAGCAGGCTGGTGTCGAGACCGATGCGCAATCGGCACCAGAGGGCAATACCGAGCTGCGCCAGAATTCGGGCGCCCATGTTGACAGCGGCGACGCCCACCAGCCCCCAATATGGAATCACCAGGATCTGGACGATGAGGCCGAGCGCCATAATGGCGCCGAACACAGCCACATAGGGGCGTTCGTGGCCGGTCATCATCATCACGATCTTGGAGGGACCGGTGACTGCGTCGAACAGGAGGCCGAAGGAGAGCAGCATGAGGATGAGCCAGCCATCGGCATAGCTGGCGCCGAACAGGGAGAGGATTTCGGTGCCGAAGAGGCCAAATCCGGCAAAGATCAGGAGGGAGAAGACAAAGCCTGCCCAGGAACACAGGGCCGTGATGGCCTGAGCCTTGCGCATATTGCCGGCATGATAATGCTCGGCCACCATGGGCGCGATCACCAATTCGATCGCGAAGGTGAAGAGGGTCATTAGCCCGGCGGTGCGGAACGCGTTGAAATAGAGACCCGAACTTTCGAGGTCGAGCATCAAGCCCACCAGAATGATATCGGCGTTGAGTGCAGCCGCCTCGATCAGTGCGCCCAGCAGCAGCCAGCGGCTGAGACCGCCCCACCGGCGCCAGTGACTGGCGATGGGGGCACGGGCGCGGGAGGGCATGATGGTGTAGCCGCGGTGATTGGCAGTGAGCATTTGCAGGCCGAGAATGCCCAGCAGCAGCGCGGCCGACAGCACCAGCGCGTCTGGGCCACTGAGTACGATGCCCAGTGCAAACAAGGCCAGCACCAGGCCTGGAAGCACCAGCCGCCAGACGATGTCACGCGGCAATAGGGCGGTCCAGAGCGAGCCCTGGGCCCGCAGGGCAGAGGAATTGTATTCGGAAAGGGCCAGCGGCAGGATCAGGAACGCCGCTGCGAAAAAGTGGTTGGCAGTCTCCTGAGGCGCGAGGAAGGGAAGATAGGCAAGGGTTGCTAGGCAAAGCAGCGCTGATACGGCCAGCCCGGCCAGGAAGGTGATGCTGGAGCCGACCGAAACAGCCGCACGCGCCGCCGCGTCATCACTCTTGCTGCGCTCTTCGGCCCAGAGCCGCATGACCGCCATGGGCTGCCCGGCCCCGGCGACGATGGCCAGCACGGTGGCCAGCGCCAGTCCGAAGGCGAAATGGCCGTATTCATCAGTGGTCTGCGTGCGCGACAGCACCACATAGGTAAGATAGGTCAGACCCGCTGTCGCGACCTTGATGCCCAGTGAACCAACCGACCGCAGAAGCCCGGTTCGGAGCAGAGCCGACAGATCGCTGGGAATGTTGAGCCGCATCGGCATGCCTCTTCCACCGCATCCAAGGCGATGCGGCGGAATGTGTTATCTCACAACGATCTCAAGAAGCTCTTACCTGCCGGGCGCTGTCTTTGTTCGACAGACCGGCACTGCGCTTAGCGCATGGTGAATGTGGCTTTGACAGGCTGGTGGTCGGAGAACTGGAATTGCAGGTCTTTCGTGTGCACCGCCTGGGTCGTCAGGTTCGGCGAAATGATGAAACCATCGATCGAGGTTACATAATTGTCGCCGGCAACATAGGGCTGATGCAGCGTCCGCACCGTGGGCGTGGACCTGTCCGTGACCAATGCCCAGCCCTCCGGCAACTTTTCTTCCGGAAAGGGATGGATCCAGAAGAGATATTTGTCGTCCGTCTGGTGGGCGATCCCAGGGTCCGACAGGACCATGTTCCAGTCACCGCCAAGAACGACATAATTGCCCTCGGCGAACTCGGCCTGGGCAAAGGCCAGCACGGCATCGATCTGCGCCTGCCGGGTATGGCCGCCATCATCGAAAGCTGAAAGATGGAGATTGGCAATGACGAGCTGGCTCGCCCTGTCGGCGACCGGAAACCGCATCACGTGGAGCGCATAGCGACGCTTGAGAAATCCCAGCATGGCGCCCGGTTCGGAGGGGAGCGGGACGATCTCGATCCCGGCTGGGTTTATCCTGGATACGCTGACCGTGCCATGATCGATGGCGAGGGGAAATGGGATGAACCGCGAAGCGGCATCAGGCCGATAAAAGCTTTGCCGATCCGCAAATGCGTTCAAGAGCTCCTGTCGCACCGGCGCCCAATAGCTGAGCGGGCTGGCGTTCGACACTTCCTGAAACAGCATGATGTCGGAATCGATATCGGGCAGGGTGGCAAGAATGCCCTGCAAATTCTCGTCCACCGCCCGGCGGGAGGGCGGCAGAAGCGCTGAACCGCCATCGGCGATGAAGTTCGAGCCGGCGCCGAGGCCGGCATAACCCAGATTCCAGGTCGCCACTGTGAAGGTCAGGGAGACCTGGGATGGCAAGGATGCCATTGGTGGCGGGCTTTGCTGTTCGGAGGCCGGAACAAGATTGGCGTTGATCAGTACTACTCCAGCAAGATAGGCGACGACGCCCCCTAAGGCGAAAAGCCAGAAGCGCTTTCTGGTCTTGAAAATCATCATTGCGTGGCGGTCTTGGGGCGCTCGGTCAATAGACTGCGCAGGAAGTATCCGGCAACCGGCGCAACCAGTATCAGCCCACCTCGGCCGGCTGTCAGGGCCAGGAGAAATCCAAATACCCCGCGTTGCTCGGCGAGTTCGGTCAGCAATTCATGGAAACGCTGTGTCACGGGCCAGGGCCCGGCATTCATGCGGCTGACATAAAGGTCCAGCTGGTCGCGCAGTCCATCGACAAAACTCACATGCAAAGTGAAGAAAACGGTGCAGCCATAAACGATGCAGACGGCCACGAGAACCATGACGACGAGGCGCAAGGCGTGAAGCGCTTCTTCGGCAAACACCTGCCGGATGCTGGTGCCATAGATGGTCGAATAGGCGAGCATGACGCATAAGAGCAGCATGAGCAGGCTATTGACCTGGTCCAGGATGTAGCCTTCTGCAACCTGCTGGGTGCCGTAAATCACCTCAAACGCGGTCTGCAGCGTCTCTGGGTCCGCCTCGGTCATGCCCGCCACATCAAGGAGCATCGCCGCCACCCGCGCTTCCACGACCTGAAAGCGGGAAAAATCGATCACGATCTGCGTGACGGTCATGGCAAAGATTGCGAGGATTAGCAGCCCAACCGCCGTACCATAGCCGACATAATAGCGGTAGCCCCGCGCCAGTGCGCGAATATGGGCCTCGGTCTTCTTGATGCCTGGCCGGAAGCGCGTCTTTTCGATCTTGCGGACGGCGATCTTGGTATAGGCCCAGATCGCCACGAAAATTGCGACGATGGCGGGAATGATCCAGGGCCAATGACTCAAAGCGAAATCGTACAGATTCGCGTCGGGCGTCAGCACCAGCAAAAGCACCAGGATTGCGGCAATCAGGCCGAGATTGGCGATTTCGCCAACCTCACCAGAACTGAGGCGCAGCGCGGGATAGTCGGGCAGGCTGCTGGCGAATTGTTTGACCCAGACCGGATCGCCCAGCCAATAGGCCAGCTTGAATGAGACTATGCCCAGCCCGCATACAATCGCGACCAGCACAATATCATAGCCGAAATTTGCCATCCTGCCCCCAAGACTGGCGCATAGTTGAGGGAAAACCGGCGATATGCGCAAGCCTTATTGTCAGTGCCGGAAGTGTCGCATGCCGGTCATGACCATGGCGATGCCGGCGGCGTCGGCGGCGGCGATGACCTCGTCGTCGCGCATCGAGCCGCCCGGCTGGATGACGGCCGTGGCCCCGGCGGCCACCAGGGCTTCCAGGCCATCGGCGAAGGGAAAGAAGGCATCCGAGGCCACAACGGACCCTTCGGTCAGTGCACCCTCGAGCCCCGCCGCCTGGGCGGCGTCGATGGACTTGCGATGGGCAACCCGCGCCGAATCCACGCGGGACATCTGCCCGGCACCGATACCGGCGGTGGCGCCGTCCTTGACATAGATGATGGCGTTGGATTTCACGTGCTTGGCCACCTTGGCCGCCAGTTTCAGGTCGGTCAGCTCCTGTTCGGTCGGCTGGCGCTTGGTCACAACGTTGAGGTCGCAATCGTCGACATTGCGGTTGTCGCGACCCTGAACCAGCAGACCGCCGGCAACGGACTTGACCATCAGGCCCTCGGCCTTGGGGTCGGCGACGCCGCCGGTCAACAGCAGGCGCAGGTTCTTCTTGGCGGCTATGATCTCCTGCGCTTCGGGGGTCGCCGAGGGGGCGACGATCACCTCGGTGAAGACCTTGACGATCTCGGTGGCCGTCTCGGCGTCGATCTCGCGATTGGTGGCAACGATGCCGCCAAAGGCCGAGACCGGATCGGTGCGCAGCGCCTTCAAATAGGCGGTCTTGAGATCACCGGCGACCGCGACGCCACAGGGATTGGCGTGCTTGATAATGGCGACGGCCGCGGTCTCGGCCGGGTCGAATTCGGATACGAGCTCGAAGGCAGCGTCGGTATCATTGATATTGTTGTACGAAAGGGTCTTGCCCTGCACCTGATTAGCAGTGGCCACGCCCGGACGGTTTTCGCCGGTCTTGTAGAAGGCGGCCCATTGATGCGGGTTTTCGCCATAGCGCATGACTTCGCTCAGGCTGCCGGCAAAGCTGCGATAGCTGACATCGGCGAAGTCGATTTCCTTGGCGAACCAGCTCGAAATGGCGCTGTCATAGGCCGCGGTCCGGGCATAGGCCTTGGCGGCGAGGCGCTGTCGCATCTCGAAGGGAATGCCGCCCGACTTGATGGCCTCGAGAATGGCCGGATAATCGACCGGGTCCACAACAACAGTGACATGGGCGTGGTTCTTGGCGGCCGAGCGGACCATGGCGGGCCCGCCAATATCGATGTTCTCGATGATCTCGTCGTAAGAGGCGCCGGAAGCGACGGTCTTTTCAAAGGGGTAGAGGTTGACGGCGACGAGGTCGATGGGCCCGATTTCGTGCTCGTCCATCGACGCCTGGTGCTGGGGGTTGTCCCTTACGGCAAGGAGGCCGCCATGCACCTTGGGATGCAATGTCTTGACGCGGCCATCCATCATTTCGGGGAAGCCGGTCAGCTCGGAAATGTCGCGCACCGGCAGGCCGGCCTCGCTGATCAGGCGATGGGTGCCGCCGGTCGAGACCAGCTCGACCCCTGCTTCGGACAGTCCCCTGGCGAACTCGGCCATGCCGGATTTGTCGAATACCGAAAGCAGTGCCCGACCGACACTTACCGTCTTGCCCATGAGAATTGTCTCGCGCTGGTGAAAAGGGAGGATTTTCGCGCGTCCGCTAGCACGAGACGGGGCAAAGGCCAATGGTTTTGGCGCGCTGCGTCAAATCCAGGACACGCCTATTGCTGTTCGAGCGTAAAGATCCAGGCGATTTCGGTGGTTTCGGTCACATTGGCTTCCAGCACCAGCTGCCGGGTGCGATGAAAGCCAAGATAGGCGGATTGGCGGACGCTGTCCTCTTCGCGGAACTGAGCGCCCTCCCAGAGAAAGCTCCAGACCACGCCATTGGGCAGCACCAGCCGGGCAATGCCCTCGCCGGTGGTGCGCCGGACCTTGATGCCGGGCGCCAGGTGAAATCGCAGGGTCAGAAGGCCTTGGGGGGTGCCGGTGGGAACAATCCGATCCTGACCCACAAGCGTGGTGCCTTCCGAGAGCAGGGTAAGGCGCCGCTCGATCTCGACCCCGAAACGTCCGGCATAGCCCGTGCTGGTCATGGTCAGCATGTGCTCGCCGGTATCCAGGCTCATGGCTGGAGCGGCCGTTCGACCGGGCCGGTGCTCGGGGCCTTCAGCGTCGATTGTGGGAGCGGAATGGGCGATAGTCTGCCGGAACAGCGCGCGGCTATCGGGCATGTCGGAGGGGGCTGGTCCGCAGCTGCCCACCACCAATTCGCTGCCATGGGCAAATTCGAAAGCCAGGGCGCTGTCATGGGCCTCGCCGTCGAAGCCCGGAGGTGGGGACTGGCCGCTATCGCCGATAATGACGGTCTGGCCGGCCCGGACGATGCCGTAGCCGCCGATCAGCCGCGAGCGGCGCGAGGCAGAGGGGCCATTGGCCTGCACGGCAACCAGCACGTCATGCGGCACCTGTCCGCAGCCATTGAAATAGACCGGTTCGCCGCTCGAAAGTGTCAGCGCATCGAGCGCTTCATGCATGCGGTCGATACGGTTGGTCAATTCGGCCATGGCCGGACTGCCATGACGGCCGATAGCGCGGCGCAAGCTGGCCAGTTCCACCAGCAGCGCCAATTGCTGGCGCGGATTGCGCGACAAATGCAGGCCATCGCCATCGAGCTGCTGGCCCAGAAGGCTATCGAGGCGGGCCACGTGGGTGTCGATGTCCGGCACGTCCCCCAGATTGCACAGTTCTGCCCCCAATAGGCCGATGGCGGCAAACAGCGCCTCGAGGGGATCGGAAGCCAGCGGCCCGCGCACGCGCAGGCTCTGCGCCTGCGTGCCCAGGCTGCGCTGGATGGTCCGGGTCTGGTCGGCCGTGGCGCCGTCGAGCACCAGCGTCAGGTGCCGCAGCCAGTTGAGTACGCGCTGTGCCGTCAGGTTGAGGGTCCAGCTATCGGCCGCGAACTGGCCTTCGCGCCCGATCCAGTCGAGCACCAGGGTGCGGGCGAAGAGTTTTTCGCCTGGGTCGCGGCAATCGCGGAAATGCCGCAGCCAGGAGAAGCTGTGCAGATTGTTCCACCAGTCGGGATGGTCGACATCGAGCGAGAATGGGGAGGCGCCGCCGGTTTCAAAGAGCTTGGAGGCAAGCAGATAGCGCCCCGACATCATGTCGCGCACCGCTTCGCGGTCGGCGGGGCGGATTTCGGGAAGGTCACCGGCAAAGGCGTGATCGGTCTGGCCACGCCAGGTCCAGCGCAGCAGCGGCATGGTCACCACGCTATCGGCCAGGCCAAGCGCCACTCGGCGTCCGGCCGTCACCAGCCGCCCGCTCATCGGTGCCTTCTCCCCGAATCGGGAGCGAAGGCCATCGCCCTTTGCCGTATCGTTGCCACTCGTGGATAATCCTCGCCGGCCTGATTGTGCCGGGTGCCTGTTACCAAAGCCCTTAGCGTGTTCGCCGGAAGCGCGCCACGAAGAACCCGTCCATCCCCGCATTTCCGTGGCCGGGGGTCATGGCGGGATGGGTGCGCACAAGGCCTCTTTCGGTCACGGCTTGCTCCAGCCCGGCCATGTCCCTGCTGGTGATGGCCCAGAGTTCGAGCCCAGGCAAGGCGTCGAGCGCCCAGTTCACCTGGCCTTCGCCCTCGGCCTGTTCGAGCGAACATACGCAGTAGATTAGTACGCCGCCAGGTGCCAGGCAACGAAACGCATTGGCCAGCAGCGCCTGCTGCAGGCTGACGCGGCTGGCAATGTCGCGCGCGGAACGGTTCCAAAGTACTTCCGGGTGCCGGCGGAACGTGCCCGTCGCCGAGCAGGGGGCGTCGAGCAGCACACCGTCAAAGGGCGTGGCCGGGTCAAAATTGGCGGCGTCCGCCTCGATCACCTTGGGCGCATAGCCCAGCCTCGCCATGTTCTGGCGGAGCCGGTCGAGCCGGCCGGCATCGCTGTCGAGTGCGGTGACCTTGTAGCCGGCCTTGGCCAGTTGCGCTGTCTTGCCGCCCGGCGCGGCGCAAAGATCCAGCACGGAGCGGCCGGCTTCGAGTCCCAGCAGCCGCGCGGGAATGGCCGAGGCGGCATCCTGTACCCACCAGCGGCCCTCGTCATAGCCGGGCAGGGCTTCGACCGGGCGGTCACGGCTTTCGAGCCGCACGCTGTCGGCCATCAGTGGCTCGGCCCCCAGAGCCTCGATCAGTTCGAGGTCCTCATCTCGTAGTGTGAGATCGAGCGGAGCCCCTTCCACCAATGCATGAGCGAATTGGGCCACGGCCTCGGCGCCATAAGCCTGGCTCCAGCCTTCCGCCAGGGGCTGCGGCAGCAGCAGTGCGTCGTCCATCAGCCCGTAGCGGGCCGAATTGGCCTGGGCGCGGCGCAGCACGGCATTCATCAGGCCGGTCAGGTGTCGCGCCTTGTTGTCCCGCTTGAGCGCTTCCACGGCCAGGAACAGGGCGCTATGGGCGCCCAGATCAGGCAGGAAGACCAGTTGCGCCAGCGACAGGCGTAGCACAGACTCGAAGCTGCCGGAGCGAGGCGGCAACCCCTTCTCCAGCAGGTCGGCCAGCATGGCATCGATCTGGCCATGCCGGCGCAGGGCCGTGGTGATCAGCCGGTTGGCAAGGGCGCGATCCCGCCCATCGGCCAGATCGGCGGCGCCCAGGGGTGAAAAATGTTCACCGGCCAGTACAGCTTTGAGCCGCTGGGCGGCAGCAAGGCGAAGCTTCAGCCCCGCCGGTTCGGTCCGTTGCGCCAATTCGTCAACTCAGTTTCGGCAGTCGCCGGGTGGCGATGCGCTATCCCCAGGGTCCGCGGGATCTGCCCTCACTCTCGGAGCGCCCGGCGGTTGGCACGCGCCAGCCTCCACCGGTATTGCGGCGCGGCGAAGCGGCACGCGGGCGGGGCTGGGGCCTAGCGTCCTTATGATCCACGACACCTTCGGCGGCAAGCCTTTGCAGTGCAACAATGCGGTTGCCGGTATCCGGATGGGTGGAGAAGAGATTGTCCATGCGCGCGCCGCTTAGCGGATTGACGATATACATGTGGGCCATGGCCGGATTGCGCTCGGCGGCGACATTGACCTGGCGTCCGGCCAGGGTGGCGATCTTGTGCAGCGCCGATGCCAGGGCCAGCGGATCGCCGGAGATCTCGGCGCCGTGCCTGTCCGCTTCATATTCGCGCGTGCGGCTGACCGCCATCTGTACCAGCATGGCCGCGAGCGGAGCGAGGAAGACCATCAGGATAGCGCCAATGCCGCCCAGCGGATTGTCGCGATTATTGCCACCACCGAAGAACAGGCCGAACTGGGCCAGGGCCGATATGGCACCAGCCAGGGTCGCGGTAATGGTCATGGTCAGCGTGTCGCGGTTCTTGATATGGGCCAGTTCATGGGCAACCACGCCGGCGACTTCGCGCGTGTCGAGCTGGCGCAGCAGGCCGGACGACACGGCGACCGCCGCATTGTTCGGGTCGCGGCCAGTGGCAAAGGCATTGGGCTGGTCGGTTTCGATCACATAGACAGCAGGGGTCGGGATGCCGGCCCGTTTTGAGAGCACATCGACCATGTCATAGAGTTCGGGAGCGCGGCTGCGTTCCACCGGAACGGCGTTCTGCATGCGCAATACCAGCTTGTCCGAATTCCAGAAGGCGAACAGGTTCGTCACCGCGGCAAAGGCCAGGGCGATGAACATGCCCGCGGTGCCGCCGATGAAATAACCGACCACCATGAACAGCGCCGTCATTGCCGCCAACAGGGCAAAGGTGCGCAGCGTATTGAACATGTCTCGAACCCCTTGGGTTGGATTTGCTGAGCAACTATGTTGTGTGTCGGGCGGTTCCGCGCAAGCAGGGTGACCGATTTGTCATGAAAGGCCGATGATGGACGAAAAGGCGGATAGTTCAGAAACCGGTGGCGCAGCCGAACCCAGGCCGCTGAGCCCGGCAGCGCAGCGCGCCTTGGCGGAGGCCGAAGCCCGGCGGCAGGAGATCGACGCAGCCACGGCCATGGCCCCCAAGGAAAAGGGCGGCCGCGGCGGCTTGGAGCCGGTGCGCTATGGCGATTGGGAGATCAAGGGTCTCACCAGCGACTTTTGAAACTTGGCCGGCTTGTGCCCGTGCTGTCGCTGGCACCGGTTTTACGGTGCGCGGGCCAGTCTGCGGCTGTCGTCAGCCTGGGAAGAAGTCGGTGATGTTGTAGCCCGCGGCGGAGACCGCAAAGGTTGTCGCGACAGTCACAATGGCGGCGACCAGCACATATTCGATGCGGGTGATCAGCGGCTGATTGCGAATATGGGTGAGGACGCGACGCAACATATAGTCTCTTCCGGTAAGCGAAGACGGCTCAAACATGCCGCGGACAAGATGAATGGAAGCTGAACGCGGTCAGCTTCGCGCTTTTTCCAGTGCCGGAAGCAGCTCGGTGGCGATGGCTTCGGGCGTCAGCGGACCGACATGCTTGTAGGTGATGATGCCGTTTTCGTCCACAAGGAAGGTCTCGGGCACCCCATAAACACCCCAGTCGATAGAAACGCGGCGGTCGCGGTCGGCGCCTACAGCATCGTAGGGATTGCCCAGTTCGGCCAGGAACGCCCGGGCATTTTCCGGCGCGTCGGAATGATTTATCCCGAATAGCCGCACTCCGGTCTCTGCCTTGAGCGCTTCGAGCAGGGGGTGTTCGTCGCGGCAGGGAATACACCAGCTGGCAAAGACATTGACCACCGTCACCGTCCCCTTGAGCCCACCAGCGTCAAAGCCGGGCCGATCCAGCCCCTCGACAGGCGGCAGGGCAAAGTCGGGGACCGGCTTGTCGATCAACACCGAGCGGACCAGGTCCGCATCGCGGTCGATCGAGAAGGCAAAGACCGAGACCAGGGCCACAAGCAGGATCAGGGGCAGGGCGAACAGGACGTAACGCATCAGCCGCGCTTGTCCCCGAGTGCTTCCAGCCGCGCCCTGACCCGGCGGCCATCGGCGACGATCCAGCCGATCAGAACGACGAGGCCGATGAACACGCCCGCATAGGCGGCGATGATGAAAGTGGCGTGCTCGCCCAGGCCGATCATGCGGTTTCTCCCCTGGCAGCGCGGCGCTCCAGCGTCACCAGCCGCCGGCGCCGGATTTCGGTGTGCATGGCCACCAGCTGCAGGGTGGCAAAAAGCAGGGTGAAGGCAAAGAACATGATGAAGAGCGGGGTCAGCAGCGAGGCGGGCATGGTGGGTCCGTCGGCGCGGAAAACGCTGGCCGGCTGGTGCAGCGTTGACCACCAGTCCACCGAGAACTTGATGATCGGCACGTTGACGGCCCCCACCAGGGTGAAGACGGCAACGACGCGGGCGGCGCGCAATTGATCGTCGAAAGCCCGCCATAGGGCAATGATCCCGAGATAGATGAAGAGCAGGATGAGGGTGGACGTCATGCGCCCGTCCCATTCCCAGAAGGTGCCCCAGGTGGGGCGGCCCCACATGGACCCGGTAAAGAGCGCCATTGCGGTAAAGGCGGCGCCCAGCGGCGCCGCGGCCTTCATGGACACATCGGCCAGGGGATGGCGCCAGACCAGCGTCCCCAAAGCGGAAACAGCCATGGCCGCATAGACGAACTGGCTCAGCCAGGCGGTGGGCACATGCACATACATGATGCGCACCGTATCGCCCATCTGGTAGTCGGCGGGGGAGTTGAAGAAGGCGAACCATAGTCCGAGCCCCATCAGAACGGCCGTTATGGCGGCCAGCGGCCAAATCAACGGCCGGGTCCAGCTCATGAACTGGCCGGGATGGGCCAGCCGGTTCCACCAGCTCATTTTGGGGATGTCGTCTGTGCTCATGGGCGCGCTCTACTCTTCTGTCCAGTCTATCGCAAGCGCGGCGGCAAAGGGAGAGAGGGCGACGGCCATGAGACTGAGTGCCGCAAGCAGGAGCATGGCGCTTGTTGCCTGGCCGGGTCCGCCCAGGGTGGATATGGCGCCGACGCCGAAGATGAGGACCGGCACGCACAGGGGTGCGATCAGGATGGGGGCAAGCAGACCGCCGCGGCGCACCGCCACGGTTATAGCGGCGCCCAGGGCGCCAAAGGCGGCCAGGGCCGGGGTGCCGACCAGCAGCGAAATCAAGGTGCGCAGGAAGGCGGGGCCGTCCATGGCCAGGATCATGGCGAGGAAAGGTGACGCCAGGATCAGCGGCAGTGCTGCGGTCAGCCAATGCGCGATGACCTTTGCGGCCACCACGCCGGCCAAGGGCATGTCGGCCAGCCGATAGAGCGCCAGCGTGCCGTCATCGCGATCTGGGCGAAACAGGCGGTCAAGGCCCAGCAGCATGGCCAGGAAGGCGGCGATCCAGATGATCCCCGGCGCGATGCGCGCCAGCAGGACCTGGTCCGGGCCGACGGCGAAGGGGACAATGGCGCCCACGATGATGAAGAACAGGACCAGGGTCATGATCTCGCCACCCCCGGCCAGCGCCAGGCGCAATTCGCGCTTGAGCACGCCCAGAAATCCGGTCATGGGGCGCCTCCCAGGGTGAACGTGCTCAATTGCGGCAGGATGATCTCGTCATGAGTGGCAATCACCGCCAGCCCGCCTGTCGCGAAGTGCTCGGCGAGCAGGTCGATCAGCAGGGATTGCCCGGCGGCGTCGAGGGCGGCGCTGGGCTCGTCGAGGAGCCAGACCGGCCTGGGAGAGACAAGCAGGCGCGCCAGTACCAGGCGGCGCTGCTGCCCGGCCGAGAGATAGTTGGCATCGAGCTGGGCCGCCCGCAGGAGGCCGACGCGTTCCAGTGCGGCTTCCGGGGCGAGGCCGCCGCCCCCATTGATCTCGCACCAGAAGCGCAGGGTCTGCAGGACGCTGAGGCGCGCCCGCACCGCGTTCTTGTGCCCGCAATGATGGACGAGGGGGCCGGAGTCTGGGTCAGCACCGCTAATGTGCACCGTGCCGGCGAGCGGATGCAGCAATCCGGCCAGCGTCAGCAGCAAAGTGGATTTGCCCGCGCCATTGGGGCCGCGCAGCAACAGGCCGGCGCCACCGGCCACGTCCAGATGCAAATCCTGGACAAGAGCGACATCACCGCGACCACAGGCAAGATCCTGTGTCTGAAGGTGTATCGGGTGCTGGACTTGCCTTTGCGTCATGGCCCCATCTCGTATTGGACCCATGGTCGTACTGGCAAGGGCTTGGTTGATTGACTATAAGCCCAAAGAGATTGGAGTCATTCCAGAAAAGCGCGGATTTTCCCTCGGCCCCATGCCCCGGACGATCCCAGGCGCAAAGCAGCAAGAAGGGCGGAGCATCGTGACGCAGATAGACAGCTTCAAATCCAAGTCGACGCTGACCGTAGGCGGCAAGACCTACACCTATTATTCCATTCTCGAGGCGGAAAAAAACGGCCTCAAGGGCGTGTCCCAGCTGCCCGGCTCGATGAAGGTGGTGCTGGAAAACCTGCTGCGCTTCGAAGACGATCGCACGGTCACCAAGGCTGATATCGAGGCCGTGGCCGCCTGGCTGGTGTCGCGCACCAGCGAGCACGAAATTTCCTATCGCCCGGCCCGCGTGCTGATGCAGGACTTCACCGGCGTTCCCGCAGTGGTGGACCTGGCCGCCATGCGCGACGCCACCGCCAAGCTTGGCGCCAATCCGCAGAAGATCAATCCGCTGGTGCCGGTGGATCTGGTCATCGACCATTCGGTGATGGTGGACAGCTTCGGCACGCCGCTGGCCTTCAGCCAGAATGTCGAGCTCGAATATGAACGCAATGGTGAGCGCTATGAATTCCTGCGCTGGGGCCAGTCGGCCTTCGACAATTTCCGCGTGGTGCCGCCGGGCACCGGCATCTGCCACCAGGTGAACCTGGAATATCTGGCCCAGACCGTCTGGACCAAGGACGAGAACGGCGAGACGGTCGCCTATCCCGATACGCTGGTGGGCACTGATTCGCACACCACCATGGTCAATGGCATGGCGGTGCTGGGCTGGGGCGTGGGCGGCATTGAGGCCGAGGCGGCCATGCTTGGCCAGCCGATCACCATGCTGATCCCGGAAGTGGTGGGCTTCAAGCTCACTGGCAAGATCAATGAAGGCATCACCGCCACCGACCTGGTGCTGACGGTTACCGAGATGCTGCGCAAGAAGGGTGTGGTTGGCAAGTTCGTCGAGTTCTACGGTCCGGGCCTCGATTACCTGAGCCTCGAAGACCAGGCGACCATCGCCAATATGGCGCCGGAATATGGTGCCACCTGCGGCTATTTCCCGGTGGATGCCGATACGCTGAAGTTCCTGGCCACCACCGGCCGCGATGCAGATCGCGTGGCGCTGGTGGAAGCCTATTCCAAGGCTCAGGGCATGTTCCGCACCTCGGACAGCCGCGACCCGGTCTTCACCTCGACCCTTGAACTGGATCTTTCCACCGTCGTACCGTCGCTTTCTGGCCCCAAGCGCCCGCAGGACCGTGTCGCCCTCAAGGACGTCACCTCGGCTTTTGCCAAGGCCCTGCCAGAACTCTCCGGCGGCCGCATCGAGCGCGCTTCCACGCCTGAGAGCAATGGCGAAAGCCGCTATGTCGATGAAGGCGCCACCGGCGTCGACGATATCCCCGAGGAAGCCGCCTTCCCGGTCAAGGGCGCCGATTACGGTATCAATGACGGTTCGGTGGTGATTGCAGCCATTACCTCGTGCACCAATACCTCCAATCCTTCGGTTCTGGTGGCGGCGGGTCTCGTGGCCCGCAAGGCCCGGGCGCTGGGTCTCAATTCCAAGCCCTGGGTCAAGACCTCGCTGGCGCCCGGATCGCAGGTGGTGACCGATTACCTCACTGCCGCCGGCCTGCAGGACGATCTCGACGCCATCGGCTTCAACCTGGTCGGCTATGGCTGCACCACTTGTATCGGCAATTCGGGCCCCCTGCCGCAGGCTATTTCCGAATGCATCAACGAGAACAAGCTGGTCGCCGCCTCGGTCTTGTCAGGTAACCGCAATTTCGAAGGGCGCGTGAACCCGGATGTGCGGGCCAACTATCTGGCCTCCCCGCCGCTGGTGGTGGCCTATGCGCTGCTGGGCACGCTCAACATTGATATCACCACCCAGCCCCTCGGCACGGGCAAGGATGGCAAGCCGGTCTATCTCAAGGATATCTGGCCCACCAATCACGAGGTGGCCGAGATCGTCCGCCAGCACGTCAATGCCGACATGTTCCGCAAGCGCTATTCGGACGTATTCAAGGGCGATCAGCACTGGCAGTCCATCGCCGTTGAAGGCGGGGAAACTTATGGCTGGAATTCTTCCTCCACCTATGTGCAGAACCCGCCCTACTTCCAGGACCTGACCACGGAGCCCAAGCCGGTGACCGACGTGGTCTCGGCCCGGGTGCTGGCGCTGTTCCTCGATTCCATCACCACCGACCACATCTCCCCGGCCGGGTCGTTCAAGGCCGGCACGCCGGCCGGCCAGTATCTGACCGAGCGCCAGGTGGCACCGAAGGACTTCAACTCCTATGGCGCCCGCCGCGGCAATCACGAGGTGATGATGCGCGGCACCTTCGCCAATATCCGCATCAAGAACATGATGCTCGATGGGGTCGAGGGCGGCTTCACCAAGGGCCCGTCGGGCGAACAGATGCCGATCTATGATGCAGCTATGGCCTATCAGAAGCAGGGCACCCCGCTCGTCATCTTCGCCGGTAAGGAATACGGCACCGGCTCCTCGCGCGACTGGGCTGCCAAGGGCACCAATCTGCTGGGCGTCAAGGCCGTGATCGCCCAGAGCTTCGAGCGTATTCACCGCTCGAACCTGGTCGGCATGGGCGTCATTCCGCTGCAGTTCAAGGATGGCGATAGCTGGCAGAGCCTGGGCCTGGATGGCAGCGAGACGGTGGACATTGTGGGCGTCGAGAGCATCGAGCCGCGCGCCATAGTCAACGTCAAGATCACCCGCGCTAATGGCGAAGTGCTCAATGTCGAAACCCGCTGCCGCATCGATACTGCCAACGAACTCGACTACTTCAAGAATGGCGGCATCCTGCACTATGTGTTGCGGAGCCTGGTCGCGGCGTAAGACCGATCAGCAACCGAAGAAACCCTTGCAATGGCGGCCTCCGGGCCGCCATTGTCGTTTCCGGCCAAGCCGAACAGCCACTCCGGAGCCGACAAATCCCGGGTTTTCACCCCCTTTTGACTAGGCAGCGGGGCAGGGACCGGCTTACAACAGCGCCCATGTCTTTGCGCGCTTCCGCTGTATTGGTTGCTGGTGCTTTGCTGTCACTCGCGCTGGTGGGTGCCACGCAGGGTCAGTCGGCGCGCGAGAATCCCAAGGCGGTGGTGGAGCTGTTTACCAGCCAGGGTTGCTCCTCCTGCCCGCCGGCCGATGCGTTGCTGACCAGCCTCGCCGAGCGTGAGGACGTGGTGGCGCTGGCCTATCACGTGGACTATTGGGACTATATTGGCTGGGAAGATACCTTCGGGGAGAGGGGCTTTTCCGATCGGCAGCGCGGCTATGCCAAGAGTTGGGGGTCCTCGCGCATCTTCACGCCGCAAATGGTGATCAACGGTGCCGAGGGTGTTGTCGGCTCCAAGCGGGACGAGGTCCATGACGCGGTGGCCTCGGCGCAATTGCCGCTTGCCGTGTCGCTCATGGCGCATGGCCACATGCTCAAGCTCAGCGTACCGGCCGATCCGGCGCTGGAAGACGCCTCGATCTGGCTGGTGCGCTATCTCGATCGTGCCGATGTCGCCATCGAGAGCGGCGAGAATGCCGGCAAATCCATGGTCTATACCCAGGTGGTGGTGAACCGGCAGATCGTCGGTGTCTGGGAGGCCGAGGAAGGCGCAGAGATCAAGCTGCCGCTCGATCAGTTCCAGGACAGCACCAATGGCGGTGTCGCAATTCTAATTCAGCCCGAGCGCAATGGTCTGCCGGGGCCCATCCTGGGCGCGGCCGCCTATAGCTTTTGAGGCCCGGTCCGGTAGCCTCGCGCCTTTCAATATCGATAAAAACAAAATCGCCCGCTCCGGGGGCATTGGAGCGGGCGACTGACTTTGGGTCAACTCAATTAAGGGCGGCTGGCAATCGGACCTTCTGGTTTGGGGGCTCGGTCGGCCCGGCTGCCAGCCACTGGAGGCAATAGTTGAACGGTGTTGCCGCATTGGGGCGGAGTGAGGGACAAATAATGGCCGAATTGAGGTTTTTCATGACCCTTGCCAAGTCCGGCGATTGCGCCGATCATGACCGAGTGATGACAGGGCATTGAGGCGGCGTGCAGGGTCCTCCAAAGGATAATCAAGCCAATCTGGCGCTGGTGCATGTGGGTGAGCCCGCGGCCCAGCAGAACCGGCCTGTGCAACCCATTGTCGCCTTCGACCGGCGCGAGCTGATGCAAATCCTGGCCGTCTATGGCCGCAAGGTCGGCTCGGGCGAGTGGCGCGATTATGCCATGGACTTTCTCAAGGACCGGGCGCTGTTCTCCATCTATGCCCGCGTGTCCGAGCGGCCGCTCTTCGTGGTCGAGAAGAACCCCAAGCTGCGCAACAAGCAAGGCCAGTTCATGGTCACCAACCAACAGGGGCGCATCCTCAAGCGCGGCCACGACCTGGCTCAGGTGCTGCGCGTGCTCGACCCGGACCTCATGGTGGTTGGATGAGCATCGTGGTCCGTCCGGCGCGGGCGGAAGACGTGCCAGCCATGAGCCGGGTGCTGATCGCTTCCATTGCCGAGCTTTGTGCCGCCGATCATGGCGGTGATCCCGAGAAAATTGCCGATTGGACTGCCAACAAGACGCCCGAGGGCGTGGCTGAAATGCTGGGCCAGGATGGCCTTACCCTGTTCGTGGCCGAGTGGGACGGGCGCGTCGCTGCCGTGGGCGCGACCACCGCGTCCGGTGGGATCGCCCTCAATTATGTGGCGCCCGAGGGCCGATTTCGCGGCCTGAGCAAGGCGCTGCTGGCGGTGATGGAAGCCGATCTGGCCCAACACGGCTTTGCCGAGGGTCGGCTTGAAGCGACCAAGACCGCCAGGGATTTCTACCGCGCGCAAGGCTGGGTGGAAGTCGAAGGGTTGGGCTGCAATGCGGCTTGCCGGGCGATGTCCAAGGTGCTGGCACCCGGCGGGAACAAAGCCTAGAGCGCCTTTTGCAGATGCACGATGTCGTGCCAGCGATCGAACTTGAAGCCGACCGCCTTGTAGTAGCCGACGCGCTCGAAACCGAATTTCTCATGGATAGCGACGGAATTGGCCGTGTCGGCGGTGATTACCGCCAGCATCTGCTTGAAGCCAAAGGCTTTCGACTGGATCAGCAGTTCAGTCAGCATCAGCTTGCCTAGGCCGCGCCCGGTCTCTGCAGGATCGAGGTAAATCGAATCCTCGCAGGTGAAACGATAGGCGGCACGGGGGCGATAGAAGCTGGCATAGGCATAGCCGGCGACCTTGCCGGCGCGCTCGGCGATGATCAGTGGATGACCGAGCTTCTTGAGGCCGGCATATTTTTCCGCGATCGCCTCTTCGCCCGGCGCTTCGGTATCGAAGGTAATAGCAGTGTGCTCGACATAGTGCCGGTAGATCGTGGTGATCGCGGGTATGTCGGACCAGGAAAATGGGCGCAGCAGATAAGCGGACATGGCTAAGCGGGAAATGAAAAGGACCGCAGCCTTTTAAGCTGCGGTCCTGTTTGACGTCCAACCAATTTCCTTGATCCTGCGATCAAGGAAGTTCGTTTGCTATTCGCGATTGCCGAACAGGCGGAGCAGCATGAGGAACAGGTTGATGAAGTCGAGGTAGAGCGAGAGGGCACCCATGATGGCATTCTTGGCCATCACGTCGGCACCGTAGTGCTCGGAGTAGCTTTCCTTGATCTTCTGGGTGTCATAGGCGGTGAGACCGGTGAAGATCAGCACGCCGATGACCGAGATCGCGAAATCGAGCATGGACGAGGCCAGGAAGATGTTCACGATCATGGCGATGACGATACCGATCAGGCCCATCATCAGGAAGTTGCCCATGCCGGTCAGGTCGCGCTTGGTGGTGTAGCCGTAAAGGCTCATCGCGCCGAAGGTAGCGGCGGTGATGAAGAACACCTTGGCGATCGAGGCGCCGGTATAGACCAGGAAGATGGACGACAGCGACAGGCCCATCACGGCCGCGAAGGCCCAGAAAATGGCCTGCGAAGCACCCACGGAAAGCTTGTTGATGCCGAAGCTCAAGACCAGCACGAAGGCCAGCGGCGAGAGCATGATCACCCAGGACAACGGGCTGCCATAGAGCAGCTCGGCATTGGCCTGGCTCGACATGGCCCACTGGCTGGTGAAGAAGGCCACCAGGCCCGTTACCACCAGGCCGAGGCCCATATAGTTGTAAACACGCAGCATGTAGCTGCGAAGGCCCTCGTCGATGGCCAAGGCCGAGCCGGCCCGCGCACCGAGGGTCTGACGGTCATATTCAGCCATTCTTTGGTTCCCTTTCCAAATAACGCATACGCGGTCTTGTCACCGCCGGGGGCAATTGGCGTTGCCACTTGTGGAGGAATATGGGGAGACAGGCGTTGGTTGACAAGGATAATCGGTTCGCTGCGACACTGGGACTGGCCCAATAAAGCGATTGTGTTAGGGTCAAGAGGCGAATCGTGCGCAGCCACGCCAGGGAGGACCATAATGCCCCGGCTTTTTACCGGCCTCGAGATCCCCGCCGAAGTGGGATTTGCCCTCTCGCTCAAGCGAGGCGGCCTTTCCGGAGCGCGCTGGATCGATCCGGAAAACTACCATATCACGCTCCGCTTCATCGGTGATGTGGATGGCAAGACCGCCGACGAAGTCGTCGACAGCCTCGATCGGCTATCCAATTCCCTGCAATTTCCCATCCGGCTGACCCATCTGGGGACCTTTGGCGGTGACAAGCCCCGGGCGCTCTATGCCGGGGTGGAACCGTCCGAGGCGCTCAACCGCCTGCAAGCGGCCCATGAGCGGGTGCTGCAACGGGCTGGGCTGCCGCCGGAGGGGCGCAAATTCGTGCCCCATGTGTCGCTGGCGCGGTTGCGGGGTACTTCCGCCGAGGAGGTAGCCCGCTTCATGGCGGAGGCCGCTCGGTTTGAGCCGCTCAGCTTCGTACCGGCGCGCTTTGTGCTGTTTTCCAGCCGGGATTCGGTGGGCGGCGGGCCCTATCTGGTGGAACAGAGCTACCCGCTGGCGGCCTGATCACGCTGAAGTTAACGTCTGCTTAACCCTGGGCGGAGATCGGAAGCGGTTCAGGTCGATCAGTGCCCAAATGCCGCCGCCTTTGGCTTTCATTTGAACCAAATGCCCGCGAACGGGGTGCGGGCCTTGACACCTTGGTAACCATGTTCGGGGCAGACTGGACGGGCAGCACGCCCCACGAACACCAGCAAGACAAGAGGAAGAATTGGCGATGACGACGAAAACCGGTGGCCTCATCCTTGGGCTCGCGGTGGCGACGGTCATGGCTCTGGCCCCGGCCGCACAGGCTCAGCAGGCCACCGAGCTGGGCACGTTCAATGCCTGGTCGGCCTATACCGCGACCGATCAGAGCGGACAGCTCTGTTTCATCATCGGCGAGCCGCAGAGGAGCGAACCGACCGGGGTCAATCGCGATCCGGTCAAGTTCCTGATCGTGCACCGCAAGGGCATGGGCTCCAAGAACGAGGTTCAGACCCAGATCGGCTACCCGTACAACACCAGTGATGCCAAGGCCTCGGCCAGCATCGACGGCAAGAGCTATGTCATGGCCGCGCGCGGTTCCACCGCCTGGTTGGCCTCGAGCAGCGATGAACCCGGCTTTGTTCAGGCCTTCAAGGCCGGCAACCAGATGGTGGTGCGCGGTACCAGCCAGCGCGGAACCGATACGGTAGACACCTACTCGCTCTCCGGTGCCACCGCCGCGATGAATGCCATCGACGCGGCCTGCCAGTAAGGGCTTGCCCATAAGCGCCCAAACAAACTAACTGGGCATCGGGGTGCAAATCCCGTTGCCCGGTTCTGCCAATGGTACCAGTCCTGATGATCCGTATTCCTGCACTGTCGCTCGCGCTTCTCACCACGCTCGCTGCCGTCTTGCCGGCCACGGCGCAGTCGGCGCGGGTGCTGGGTGATTTCCGCGACTGGTCCAGCTATGCGGCAGACGACGGGTCCGGCACGGTCTGCTTCGCCATGACCCGGCCAAAGAGCACCCAGCCGACGCCGGAAGGCTATGGCGAGGCCTATCTCTATGTGACCAACCGGCCCGGTGAAGACGTTGCCAATGAGTTCAACGTCGTGGCCGGCTACACTTTCCAGACCGGGTCGATGGCTGTGGCCAGCGTCGGCGGCCAGGACTTCCCGCTCTTCACCCAGAATGACGCGGCCTGGCTCGACGATAGCGGGCAGAGCGCCAATCTGGCCGCCGCCCTGCGTGCCGGTTCGACGGTGACCATCACCGGCACCTCGGCCAATGGCACGGAAATTGTGCAGTCCTATTCGCTCTCCGGCGCCACCGCGGCGCAGCAGGCCATTGGGGCCGAGTGCTAGTTCGGGCTGCACCAAGCTCACCTCTCCTTCGTCATTGCCCGGCTTGACCGGGCAATCCACCTTGGTGAGCCACGCACGGCGGTGTGCGGGCATCACGCTCACTTCCTGCTCCGCAGCCACCGCAACCCCGCCTCCCGCCACCGTGACTTTGAGTTTTCCGCGCGCCTGTGCTACAGGCGCGCACTTCCCGCATTTCCGGAACCCATGTGCCTGCCATGAGCATTGCGCTGAACCTTGACCATTCGACCGCCATCCGCCCGGCCTCCGCCGCGCGGCCGAGCCTGATCGGCCTTTCCAAGGCGGGTCTGGCCGAGGCCCTAGTCAGCAACGCGGTCGTCTCGGAAAAGGAAGGGCGCATGCGCGCCAGCCAGCTCTGGAACTGGCTCTATGTAAACGGGGTCACCGATTTTGACCGCATGACCAATGTGGCCAAACCGGTGCGGCAGAAACTGGCCGATACCTTCAATCTCGACCGCCCGGAAATCGTCTCCGAACAGGTCTCGGTCGATGGCACGCGCAAATGGCTGTTCCGCTTCCGCGATCCGGCCAACCCCAATATGCCGGCGGTTGAGGTCGAAACCGTCTATATCCCCGAAAGCGATCGCGGCACGCTCTGCGTCTCCTCTCAGGTGGGTTGTACGCTCACCTGTTCCTTCTGCCATACCGGCACGCAGAAGCTGGTGCGCAATCTGACGGCTGGCGAAATCCTGGGACAGATCCTGATGGCGCGCGAGCGTCTGGGCGATTTCCCCGGCGGTTCGCGCCCCGCCGATGGCGGGCTGGTGCCCGGTGGCGAGACCCGCGCCATCACCAATATCGTGATGATGGGCATGGGCGAGCCGCTCTATAATTACGACAACGTCAAGCAGGCCCTGCTGATTGCCTCGGCCGGCGACGGCATGTCCATCTCCAAGCGCCGCATCACGCTCTCGACCTCGGGCGTCGTGCCCTATATCGAACCAACCGGCCGCGAGATCGACGTCATGCTGGCCATTTCGCTCCATGCCGTGCGCGACGATCTGCGCGATGTGCTGGTGCCGATCAACAAGAAATGGCCGCTCAAGGAGCTGCTGGAGGCCTGCAAGAATTACCCCGGGCTCTCGAATGCCCGGCGCATCACTTTTGAATATGTCATGCTCGACGGCATCAATGACAGCGACGCCGAAGCGCGCGAACTGGTGCGGCTCTTGGCCGGCATTCCGGCCAAGATCAACCTCATCCCGTTCAACCCCTGGCCCGGTTCGAACTATGGCACCTCGCCTTCAAGCCGCATCGAGCGTTTTGCCGATATCGTCAACAAGGCCGGCTATGCCTCGCCCGTCCGCACGCCGCGCGGCCGCGACATCTTCGCCGCCTGCGGGCAATTGAAGAGCGAGAGCGAACGGCTTTCAAAGAAAGACCGGGACGCGCTGTTGGCGCTGTAATGGCGGCGCTGGTTCCCGAGCTTTCAGTCTCTGACATTGTGGCCAGCCGTCGCTTCTATTGCGATGTGCTGGGCTTTGCGGTGCTTTATGAGCGTCCCGAAGAGGGTTTTGCATATCTCGCATTGGATCAGGCAGAACTGATGCTCGACCAGATCGGCGAGGGCCGGGACTGGATCACCGGTCCGCTGGTGCCGCCGCTGGGGCGGGGTGCCAATTTTCAGATCGAGGTCGCAGCGATCGACCCGATCTGTGCGCGGCTTCAGGCCGCCGGCATCGAGCTGTTTCAGCCCGTCGAAACCAGCACCTACCGCACCGCCATGGACCAGGTGACGCAGCGCCAGTTCTGCGTGCAGGACCCCGATGGCTATTTGTTGCGGTTATGCGAGAAGGTGTGATGCGGCCCTCGGCCTCCAAAATCGACAAGGCCATCGCCGCTGCGGAGGATGCAGCCGCAAGGCGGCAGCCGCTCATCTGCCCCTTGTGCGACCGGCCCATTCCGCCCGACGCCAAATCCAGTCGGCACCATCTGGTGCCCCGGCTCAAGGGTGGTACGCATCTGGGGACGGTGCGCCTGCACCAGATTTGCCATAGCGCCATCCATGCCCGGTTTTCCGAGGCAGAACTGGCGACGAGGCTGTCGGATATCGACAGTCTCAAAGCCGATCCGGAAATCGCGGATTTCGTGGCCTGGGTGAAGACTAAGCCACCGGCCTTTCACGCCCCGACGCGGAGAACGCGCAAGCGTGGAGCATAGCCATTACTCCCCCGCAACCCAATCCACACTCCAGCGCCCGCGGCCCTCATCGCTCAGCAAGTCCGCAAGCACTGGCAACAGCGTCCGCATTTCCTCTTCCAGCACGTAGGGCGGGTTGACCACCATCATGCCGGTGCCATGCAGGCGAGGCGGGGTTGAGGGCGCCCGGATGGTCAGTTCGAGCCGCAGGATTTTGGGAATGCCGGTCTTTTTGAGGGCTTTGACATAGGTCTCGACCTCGCTTGGCTCCTTGACCGGATACCAGAAGGCATAGGTGCCGCCGGGCCAGCGTTTGTGGGCTTTTTCGAGACTCTGCACCATGCGGCTGAACTCGCCCTTTTCTTCAAAGGGCGGATCGACCAGCACGAGGCCGCGCTTTTCCCTGGGCGGCAGATGAGTGCCGAAAATGTCCCAGGCATCGAGCTGGGTCACGCGGGTCTGGAAGTCGCCGGCGAAATTCTCCTTGAGGCGATCGGCGTCCATGGGATGGAGCTCAAACGCCATCAGCCGGTCCTGCTCGCGCAGCATGTGCCGGGTGATGAAGGGCGAACCGGGATAATAGCGAAGGCTTCCATCCAGGTTCTGTGCCCGCACCGCTTGGAGATAGGGCGCCAGCAGGTCCGCTGCATCCTGTGGAAGTTTCACGTGAATCAGCCGGCCGATGCCATCCTGCCATTCGCCGGTCCGCTCAGCCTGATCACCAAACAGATCATAAATGCCCAGGCCTGCATGGGTGTCGATCACCCGGAAGGCGGCGTCCTTGCGCATGAGATAGGCGAGGATGCGGGTGAGAATGGTGTGCTTGACCACATCGGCAAAATTGCCGGCGTGGTAGGCGTGGCGGTAATTCACGTCACTTGCGCCCTTCGGCCAGAAGGATGGTCGCGGCAAAAGCCATGAACACGGCGGCAAAGCTCCAGTTGAGCGCCTTGCCTACCCAGGCATTCTCCTTGAGCGTGCGCGTCAGCCATTCGGCAAAGAGCACGATGGCGACGACGATCGGCAATGAGACGATGATGAATTCGACGCCGAGAAAGATCAGCTTGCCGGCGGCATCGGGATCAGCTGCCGAAACGAATTGGGGCAGGAAGGTTACGAAGAACAGCGCGACCTTGGGATTGGTGAGGTTGATTCCGAGGCCCGTGAGGTAGGACTGGCGCCAGCTGGGCTGCTTGCCGGCCTGTTTCACCACCAGCACGCCGCCGCCATCGCGAATGGCCTGGATGGCCAGCCAGACCAGATAAAGCGCGCCCACGATTTTCAGCACCCAGAAGGCGGTTGGCGCGGTGACGATCAAGACGGAGATGCCGAAGGCCACCAGCATGGTGTGCACGCCGATACCGGTGATGGCGCCCAGCACCGTGGCGTAGCCATGGCCGCGGCCCCAATTCATGGTGCGTGAGACAAACAGCGCCATGTCCGGGCCGGGCGTCACGGCCAGAACGAAGGCGGCCAGGGCAAAGGCGAGAATGACGGGCAGGTCGGGGACGAAAGCGGGCATGGCAGGCAACTCAAATTGGTTCGGCCGGACAATTGCATCAAAGCGCGCGGATGAATAGGGTGCGCCCGATTTCGGGCCGTTCGGCCACCACCACCGAGACAACACAATGGCGAATGACATCAAGAAAGTCGTGCTGGCCTATTCAGGCGGGCTCGACACCTCCATCATCCTGAAATGGCTGCAGGAAACCTATAATTGCGAGGTGGTGACCTTCACCGCCGATCTGGGTCAGGGCGAGGAGCTCGAACCGGCGCGCAAGAAGGCCGAGATGTTCGGCATCAAGGACATTCGCATCGAGGATTTGCGCGAGGAATTCGTTGCCGATTTCGTGTTCCCGATGTTCCGCGCCAATGCCATGTATGAGGGGCTCTACCTGCTTGGCACTTCGATCGCCCGGCCGCTGATTTCCAAGCGGCTGGTCGAGATCGCCCAGGAAACCGGGGCCGACGCCATTTCCCATGGCGCCACCGGCAAGGGCAATGACCAGGTCCGGTTCGAATTGACCGCCAATGCGCTCGACCCGTCGATCAAGGTGATCGCGCCCTGGCGCGAATGGGATTTGCGCTCGCGCACAAGGCTGCTCGAATATGCCGAGCAGAACCAGATCCCGATTGCCAAGGACAAGCGCGGCGAGGCGCCGTTCTCGGTGGATGCGAACCTGCTGCATACCTCGTCCGAAGGCCGGGTGCTGGAAGATCCGGGCGTGGAAGCACCGGACTATGTGTTCCAGCGTACCGTCGACCCCGAGCGGGCGCCGGACACGCCGGAATATGTCAAGATCGGGTTCGAGAAAGGCGATGCCGTCTCGGTCAATGGCGTCAAGCTGTCACCCGCCGCGCTGCTGGAAAAGCTCAATGAGCTGGGCGGCAAGCATGGCGTGGGCCGGCTGGACCTGGTCGAGAACCGTTTTGTGGGCATGAAGTCGCGCGGCATCTACGAGACGCCGGGCGGCACCGTGCTCTGGCATGCCCATCGCGGCATTGAATCGATCACGCTTGATCGCGGCGCAGCGCATCTCAAGGATGAGCTGATGCCCAAATATGCCGAGCTGATCTATAATGGCTTCTGGTTCTCGCCCGAGCGCGAGATGCTGCAGGCGCTGATCGACAAGAGCCAGGAATTCGTTTCCGGGGAAGTCACGGTCAAGCTCTACAAGGGCTCGGCCAATGTGGTGGCGCGCACCTCGCCCTATTCGCTCTATTCGGAAGACCTCGTCACCTTCGAGGAAGGCGCGGTCGCCTATGACCACAAGGATGCCGAAGGCTTTATCCGCCTCAACGGCCTGCGTTTGAAGACCTGGGCGGCCCGCAACAAGAAGGCCAAGGGCTGAGCGATCCCGACTGGCGGGCAGGGCAGGCCCGCCAGTTCACCTTTTTCGTTCGAACATCGCAATTTAATCCAGCGTTAAGCCCGTCTCATTACCGTTCGCCCAGCGTCGAGAATTGGCTTTTGAACTGGGGGGTTCGATGCGCTCGGATGACGCCGAAAATGTTGGGGACGTGGCTGAAAAGCTGCTGCTGGATGCGGCGCTGGAAAGCATTCCCTATGGCTTTTGCGTCTGGTCGCCCCAGTTTCGCCTGGTGATGTGGAACAAGCATTACCGGGATTTCTACGGTTTTTCCGAAGACGCCATCCATCGCGGCATGACGCTGGAAGATGTGGTGCATCTCTCGGCCAGGCTGGGCAATCATCCCGGCCAGAGCCCCGAAACCTTCTACGAGCACTACACCAGCGAATTGCTGGCCAATCGCCACGGCACGCGCCACAAGTCGCAGGAGCTGTTGCAGGGCGGGCGCGTCATCGAAACCGCCCATGTCTATTCCGAGCGCCTGGGCTGGGTGGTGACCCATGAGGACATCACCGAGGAAATCGCCCGCTCGGAAAGCCAGCAGAAGCGCAAGCTGGAGCTGGAGCGGCAGAATATTCGCCTCGATGCGGCGGTGAACAACATCTCCATCGGCCTGTGCATGATGGATGCGCGGGGCCGGCTGGTGATCTGCAACGAGCCCTATGCGCGCATCTACAACCTGCCCATCGAGCTGCTGAAGCCCGGCACCCAGCTCGAAGACATCCTTGGCCATCTGTTTGACACTGGCATGTCCACGGGCGGCACCAAGGATGAATATGTCAATTGGCGCCGCGATGTCATCGCGCGGCGCGAATATGGTAAGAACATTCACGAGCTCAATGGCCGCACCATTCTGATGCAGCATCATCCGATGAAGGATGGCGGTTGGGTGTCCACCCATGAGGACATTACCGAGCAGCGTCAGGCTGAAGCACGCATCCAGCATCTGGCGCGGCATGACGCGCTGACCGATCTGCCCAACCGCATCGAGTTCCTCGAACAGATGGCCAAGGCGGAGGCGGGCCTCAATCGCGGCGAAATGGCCGCCGTGCTCTATATCGATCTCGATCACTTCAAGGCCGTCAACGACACGCTTGGCCATGCCGTGGGCGACGAGGTGATCAAGCAGGCCGCGGTCCGGCTTTGGGGTACGACGCGCGAGACCGACCTGCTGGCGCGGTTGGGCGGCGACGAATTTGCGCTGCTGCTTCGCCCCATCGACAATATCGATCAGGCTGCCAAAGTCGCAGACCGCATCGTCAAGGCCATGCGGGCGCCGATGAATATTGGCGGCCAGCAGATCGAAATCGGCTCTTCTGTCGGCATTGCGGTGGGTCCCTCAGACGGTACCACCACCGACCAACTGGTCAAGAACGCCGACCTTGCCCTTTACAAGGCCAAGTCGGAAGGACGCTCGACCTATCATTTCTTTGAAGCGGGCATGGATGCGGAGCTGCAACAGCGCCGCTCCATCGAAGCGGGCCTGCGCTTGGCCATGCAGCGCGAGGAATTGCGGCTGATGTTCCAACCGCTCCTGGGTCTGGCGGAGAACCGGGTGACATGCGTGGAAGCGCTGTTGCGCTGGGACCATGACGATCGCACCGTGTCGCCGGTCGAATTCGTGCCGGTGGCCGAGGAAACAGGGCTTATCGTGCCCATTGGCGAATGGGTGCTGCACGAGGCCTGCAAGGCCGCCGCGACCTGGCCGGGCGCGGTGCGGGTGGCGGTCAACCTCTCGCCGGTGCAGTTCCGCCACAAGGATCTGGTGGGACAGGTCAAGGCGGCGCTGGCCGAAGCCCAGCTCGATCCAACGCGGCTGGAGCTGGAGATCACCGAGAGCCTGATCCTGACCGATAGCGAAAGCACCATCGCCGCGCTGCACGAATTGCGGGGCATGGGTGTGCGGGTCTCCATGGACGATTTCGGCACGGGCTATTCGTCTCTCAGCTATCTCCGGAGCTTCCCCTTCGACAAGATCAAGATCGACCGCTCCTTCATGGCCGACCTGACCACCCGTGCCGACAGCCAGGCCATCATCAAGGCCGTGATCGGGCTGGGGCAGTCGCTGGGCATGTCGACCACGGCCGAGGGCGTGGAAACCGAGGAACAGCTGGCGCTGGTGCGCGAGCATGGTGTCTCGGAAGTGCAGGGCTTCCTGTTCTCGCCACCGCTGCAGCCGGCGGCTCTTGCCAATCTGCTGCATTCGGAAATGGCCAAGAGCCAGGCCAACAAAAAAGCCTCATAGGCCGCTCTTGCCGACGATCCGGCCTGCTGGCACTCTTGCTTCATGCGCATCCGGCTCCATTCACACCTGCTGGCCATTGCCCGTCGCGAAGCCGGTGCGGCGCTGGCTGAAGATGTCGTCCAGGACGCCATGCTGATTGCCGTCGAGCAAGGGCGGCTTGATCTGGACGATGCGGACAATGCCAGCTGGCTGTGCGGTGTGGTCCGCAACCGGGCCAGGATGAGCGCCCGCTCGGCGCGGCGGCGACTGCGACGCGATGGTGCCTGGCAAGGCGAACGGGTTGGAGCGGTCGTGGAAGACGCTGCGCCCAACGAGATCCTCGATGGCCTGCCGCCCGCGCTCCGAACGCTGGCCGCGCTGGTGCTGACCGGCCATAATCGCCGGGAAATCGCCTATCTGCTCAACCTCTCCGACCCGGCCTTGCGGCAACGTGTCAGCGCCCTCAAGCGTCATATGCGGGCGAAAGGGCTGGCGGCACCCGCGGAATTAAGCGGGCTCCATCTCGATCTGGCCTATGGCCGGATCCGCGACGCCCTGCTTCCCGCCCTGATGCGGCATGGCGGCAGTTTCGCCAGCCATGATCCGGACGGCCATTTATTTGTCGTGCGGCGCTCACAAACCGGGTTGTCGCGGCAATAGGAAGGTGTCCGCCGATCGGTGGCGGTCTGTCATCAAGGAAGTGACCATGCTCTTCAAACCTTCCGAGGCGTGCCTCGTCTATCATTCGGCCGATCTGGAGCGCAGTGCGCGTTTTTATACCGATGTCTTTGGCATCGGCTTTGAACGCCGCGGCGAGGGCAGGGGACAATTTCTCTTTGCTCGCCTCAGCGCCGATTTCAGCATCAGCATCGTGCCGGGCCAGCCGCAACCGGGCACCAGCCCGCTGGTCACCTTCACGCTTGCCGAAGGCGGCATTGCCGATGTCGTGGCAGCACTGGCCGAGCGTGGAGCCACCATCGTCTCGCCGGTGAGCGATGCGCCAGATGGCAAGGGCGCTGCCTTTCTTGATCCCGATGGTCATCCGCTGGGGCTTTATCAGCCTGCCGACAAGCCCCTGAGCCGCATGGAGGCGGTAAAATGAAGCTCAAGCCCAAAAATGTCAGCGTCGTGTTTTATGTCAGTGATATCCGCCGCACCGAAACCTTCTACAACCAGACGCTGGGATTGCAGCTGGAGCGACAGGAGGGAGCCGAGCCCTTCTGGCTGCAGGCCCATATCGAGAATGGTCCCGACCTCATCTTCTTTGAAATGGAAGGGAAACGCGGCGATCCCCCCGCCATTGTCTTCGAGCTCGATGAGGGCGGCATCGATGACGTGGTGGCCGGGCTGGCCGAGCAGGGCGTCAACATCGTGACCCCGGTTTCGGAGGCTCCGGGCGGATGGAGCGCCGACTTTCTGGACCCGGATGGCTTTGGCCTGGGGCTCTGGCAATCCGGGGATATGCCGCGATCGCTGAAGTAGAGGTCGACAATTTCGAGCCGCCTATCAAGGCACCCTCGGGCGTGACCCGAGGGCTAGCTTCCACCCTCTCCAGGCCATATGGGGCCAGTTGTGACCGGCCATTGGTTTGAACCCATGGGCGGCTCCGCGCTCCGGGCGCGCGCCGGCGCATCCCCGCCCTGCAGATTGAAACCTTGTGAAAATGGCCCTCTTGCTATATGCAGCGCGCGACAGGTCGGCCCGCTCCCAAGTCAGGCGCCGGCATATTCATACCGCATGGTCGTTTCTGACTGCCCACTCGAGTGCGCTCCCGTGGGTCGGTCGTCTGGATCATGCCAATAAGGCTGATCCAAACAATGTCTCTGCGCAATATCGCTATCATCGCCCACGTTGACCACGGCAAGACCACGCTGATCGACGTTCTGCTCAAGCAATCCGGCTCTTTCCGTGAGAACGAGCGCGTCGAAGAGCGCGCCATGGACAGCAATGATATCGAGCGCGAGCGCGGCATCACCATTCTGGCCAAGGTCACCTCGCTGATGTGGAAAGATACCCGCATCAATATCGTGGACACCCCCGGCCACGCCGACTTCGGCGGCGAAGTGGAGCGCATTCTCTCCATGGTCGATGGCGTGGTCATCCTGGTGGACGCAGCCGAAGGCCCGATGCCGCAGACCAAGTTCGTGCTCGGCAAGGCGCTGGCCCAAGGCCTCCGCCCGATCGTCGCCATCAACAAGATCGACAAGTCCGACGAGCGGCATCTGGAAGTGCTCGACGAGGTCTTTGACCTTTTCGTTGCGCTCGACGCCACCTCCGAACAGCTCGATTTCCCGGTGCTCTACGGTTCGGCCAAGCAGGGCTGGATGGCCGAGGACCCGGCCGGCCCCAAGGAAACCCTGGCACCGCTGCTCGACAAGGTCGTGGACCATGTGCCCGAGCCGGTCGTTGAGGAAGGCGCCTTCCGCATGCTGGTGACCACCATCGAGCGCAACCCGTTCCTTGGCCGTATCCTCACCGGCCGCATTGCCTCCGGTTCGGTCAAGGCGGGCGATCCGATCCACACCCTCAACCGCGAGGGCAAGGAAGTTGAAAAGGGTCGCGTCTCCAAGGTTCTGGCCTTCCGCGGTCTGGAGCGCTCCCCCATCGATGTGGGTGAAGCCGGTGACATTGTAGCCATTGCCGGCCTCGAGACCTCGACCGTGGCCGACACAATCTGTTCGACGGCCGTGTCCGAGCCGATCACCGCCAAGCCGATCGACCCGCCGACCCTGTCGGTGACCTTCCGCATCAATGACGGCCCTCTGGCGGGTCGCGAAGGCGACAAGGTGCAGTCGCGCGTGATCCGTGAGCGGCTGATGCGCGAGGCCGAGGGCAATGTGGCGATCCGCGTCACGCCCGGCGACGACAATGACAGCTTTGACGTGGCCGGCCGCGGCGAATTGCAGCTCGCCGTGCTGATCGAAAACATGCGCCGCGAAGGCTTCGAATTGACCATCGGCCGCCCCAAAGTGCTGTTCAAGGAAGAGAACGGCCAGCGCATGGAGCCGGTCGAGGAAGTCATCATCGACGTCGATGACGAGTTCACCGGCGCCGTGGTGCAGAAGCTCACCGAGCGCAAGGGTGAATTGACCGATATGCGTCCCTCCGGCGTTGGTCGTACCCGCATCAAGCTCCTGGTGCCGACCCGCGCGCTGATCGGCTACCAGCCAGAATTGCTCTCGGACACCCGCGGCACGGCCATCTTCAACCGCCTGTTCCACTCCTTCGTGCCCTATAAGGGTGACCTTCCGGGTCGCCGCACCGGCGTCCTCATTTCCAACGGTACCGGCCAATCGGTGGCCTATGCCCTTTGGAACCTGGAAGATCGCGGCGCCATGCTGATCGATGCCGGCGTCGACATCTATGAAGGCATGATCATCGGCGAGCACAATCGCGAGAACGATCTCGAGGTCAATGCGCTCAAGGGCAAGCAGCTCACCAATATCCGCACGACCTCCAAGGACGAGGCGGTGCGCCTGACCACGCCCAAGAAGCTCACCCTGGAACAGTCGCTCGGCTATATCGCCGAAGACGAATATGTCGAGGTGACGCCCAAATCGATCCGCCTGCGCAAGATCTGGCTCGATCCGAATGATCGCAAGCGCATGAGCCGGGCTGCCAAGTCGGCTTAAGGGCGGTTACTCCCTCCTAACCTCCCCCTGATGGGGGGAGGGACCGCATCTCAGATGCGGCAGGATCTGATCAGTCCCAATGGCCCTTGCCCTTTCCGGGGCAGGGTGGGCGTCCCGGAGGCACTCCATGAGCGACTTCATCATCGGCTTCATCACCGATTGGGGCTATCTCGGCATTTTCCTGATGATGGTGCTGGAGAACATCTTCCCGCCCATCCCCTCCGAACTCATCATGCCCTTTGCCGGCTATGTGGCCGCGCAGGGCGATCTCAATCTGATCGGCGTACTTGTGGCCGGCATGGCGGGCTCGCTGCTGGGCACTTCGGCCTGGTATGCGGCCGCCCGGCTGATGGGGCTTGAGCGCTTCACCTGGCTGTGCAACCGGCTTGGGCGGATCGCCACGCTCAGCGAAGCTGATATCGACATGGCCTATCACTGGTTCGCACGCTATGGCGTGTTGGCGGTGTTCATCGGGCGCCTGATCCCGGCGATCCGCACGCTGATTTCTGTGCCGGCGGGCCTGGCTGCCATGCCGCTCTGGCAGTTCCTGGGCATTTCGGCCATCGGCACGCTGCTCTGGACCGGCATCCTCACCGCCGCCGGCTATGTGCTCAATGCCGGCTATCATGTGGTGGAAGCTTGGATCGATCCGGTCTCGACTGCGGTCGTGGTGCTGGTGCTGGTGCTCTATATCTGGCGCTTCATCACCTGGAAGCCGATCAAGGATATCGGCTGATCCAGCCCTCGCATTCTGCAATGGCCTTGCATTTTGCATGACCCGGCCAGCTTGCAAAATGCGAGAATTCACAATGGCTTAATCTTTGCCTCCCGGAATCTGCCCGACGTGATCTGGCACGCTTCGTGCATTACGATGCACGCCCGGATGAAGTGTGCTGCGTACCGGGCAGTCAGTCATTCGGGGTCCTGCATCGCGTTTTTGATGCAGGGCCCCGTGGCTTTTTACCCTTCGCCTTTCCCGGACTTGCCCCAGGGGCTGCCAGCCACTAGATATTTCCCAAGTTTTTTCCGGAGACGCCCATGCGCGCCGTGCTCGACATCATCCTGATCCTCCTGCAGCTCTATTGGTGGGTGCTGCTCATCATGATCATCATGAGCTGGCTGATCTCGTTCAACGTAATCAATACGCGTAACCAGTTCGTGGCCACGGTCTGGCAGGTGCTCAACCAGCTGACAGAGCCGGTGCTGCGGCCCATCCGGCGCTTCATGCCCAATTTCTCGGGTCTCGACCTCAGCCCGCTGATCGCGTTCCTGCTGATCTTCTTCATCCAGTCGATCATCGGCTACTACATCTATCCCGCCGTCATCCGCGCCGGGATCTAGTTGGCCGACCTGCCCGGATATGCACGCCTGACCGCGGCCGGGCTCATCCTTCATCTGCGCGTCACGCCCAATGCCGGGCGCGACGTTATCGAAGGCGCCGAACTGCGCGATGACGCCACCAGCGTGTTGCGCGTCCGCGTTGCCGCCGCGCCCGACAAGGGCAAAGCCAATACCGCGGTGATCGCGCTCCTGGCCAGGACGCTGGGCGTGCCGAAATCCTCCGTTTCGCTGGTCAATGGCGAGACCAGCCGCTTCAAGTCCATCCGCGTGGACGGTCCTGCGGGCGCGCTTGAGCAGCGCCTTGCGGCCCTTGCCGGCTAGCCGCCGCGACAAAACATCGCAAGTCCCATTGCTTAACCGATTATTCCCGCTAAGCTCCGGTCCTGGAGGGGGCCCGATGGAGGGCGGGGATTGGACCGGGCGAAAGACCCGGCCGGGACCAGCGCGGGCCCTCGGAGGAAACTTTTCGAGGGACTTCTTATGGATCTGGCACTTTGGCTGATCGTTGCGTGCGGCGGCCTGTCTATCGTCTATGGCGTGGTGACCACCCAGGGCCTGCTCAAGGCCGATGCGGGGTCAGCGCGCATGCAGGAAATCTCGGCCGCCGTGCGGGAGGGGGCCTCGGCCTATCTCAAGCGGCAATATACCACCATCGCCATTGTCGGCGTGGTCATCCTGATTGCCGCCTGGCTGCTGCTCGGCATCTACGCCGCCATCGGCTTCCTGATCGGTGCCGTGCTGTCGGGCGCGGCCGGCTTCATCGGCATGAATGTGTCGGTCCGCGCCAATGTGCGTGTCGCCCAGGCCGCGGTCGGCTCGCTGGGCAAGGGGTTGGACCTGGCGTTCAAGTCCGGCGCGGTCACTGGCATGCTGGTGGCAGGGCTGGGGCTGCTCGGCGTCACGCTCTATTTCATCATTCTGACCGGCATGGGTTTTGCGCCCATCAGCCGTACCGTGATCGACTCGCTGGTGGCGCTGAGCTTCGGTGCCTCGCTGATTTCCATCTTTGCGCGTCTCGGCGGCGGCATCTTCACCAAGGGCGCTGACGTGGGCGGCGACATGGTGGGCAAGGTCGAGGCCGGCATTCCCGAGGACGATCCGCGCAATCCGGCGACCATCGCCGACAATGTGGGCGACAATGTCGGGGACTGTGCCGGCATGGCGGCGGACCTGTTCGAGACCTATGTGGTCACCATCGTTGCTACCATGGTGCTGGCCGCCATCATCCTGCCCGAGCAGTTCAAGCTGATCGGCATGGTGCTGCCGCTGGCCATTGGCGGGGCCTGCGTCGTCACCTCGATCATCGGCACCTATTTCGTCAA
>NZ_CAJXJS010000035.1 GCF_913055165.1 uncultured Devosia sp. | reverse complement strand
CTGGTCCCAGCTCTTGGTCGGGTACATGTGCCCGCCATATTCGGTGATCATGTAGGGCACGACGCGGTCGAGCCCGGTCACTTCCTGCTGCGGCCGCAATGGGGTGCGCGGGCGATTGCCGCCCCATTCCTCATTGCCGAGGATGAAGTCGTTCATCGTATAGACGTCTTCAAGCAGCTCGCTGTCGGTAATGTAGCGCACGCCGCCGGTCTGGCGGGTCGCGTCCAGCTCATGGGCGAGCTTGTTGGTGCGGACATAGAAGTCGTGGTCGTCCTGGCTTTCGTTGATCCGCACGCCCCAGATGACGATGGAGGGGTGGTTCCAGTCACGCGTGATCATGCGCCGGACATTCTCGACGCTCTCGTCCTTCCAGCTTTCGCCGCCGATATGCTGCCAACCGGGGATTTCCTCGAAGACCAGCAGTCCCAGCTCGTCGCAGCGGTCGAGGAAATAGTGGGACTGCGGATAATGAGAGGTGCGCACCATGTTGAGCTTGAGCTCGCGCTTGAGGATCTCCGCATCGCGCTCCTGCGCCGAGCGCCCCAGTGCATAGCCGACATAGGGGAATGACTGGTGCCGGTTGAGCCCGCGGAGCTTCAGCGCCCGGCCATTGAGCTTGAAGCCGTCAGTGGTGAACTCGGCAGTACGGAAGCCGAAGCGGAAGCTTGCCTCATCCTGTCCATGCGCCGTGTCCAGAATTATCGCCAGCGTATAGAGCGCCGGGTTGTCGATATCCCACAGGCTGATGCCAACCAGATCATCAAAGCCGATGTCGATGCTGGCGCCGGTGACGGCCGCGTCGGTGGTGGCAATCGTCGCGCCCGCGCTGTCCAGAAGCCTGGCCACCAGCGTGCCCGAAAGCGGCAAGCCCTGCGGGTTGGCAAGATCGATCCGGGCGCGGACCGACTTCTTCTCGGCCAGGGCATCGGGTGTTTCCACCTTGCCATTGCCGACATGGACGGACGCCGTCACCTTGAGCCAGGCCTCGCGATAGATGCCGGCATAGGTGAGGTAGTCGATCTGGCCGCCAAAGGGCGGAATTTCGGGGTTCTCGCTGCCATCGATGGTGACGGTGAGAACGTTCTCCCCATCCTTGAGCTTGCCGTTCAGCCGCGCCTCAAAGGGCGTATAGCCATCCTTGTGCGCCACGATCGCCTCACCATTGAGGCTCACCTTGGCATTGGCCATGGCGCCATCAAACACCACGGCCACCTCGCGCCCCTGCCAGGCCGGATCGGCGGTGAAGCGCTTCTCATAAGTGAAGACGCGCTGATAGGCCTTCTCGTCGAAATAGTTGAACGGCAGGTCGACCGCATTATGCGGCAGGCGGACCATGTCCTTGCCCTCGAACAGCCAGCCGGAATTGAAATCAATAAGGGTACGCATGAAAGTCTCTATTTAACGGCGCCCAGCATGCCTTCGACGAAGCGCCGCTGGAGCAGGAAGAAGATAATGACGGTGGGCAGGGTGGCGATAATGGTCGCCACCATGATCGCGCCCTGCTGCGGGTTATAGCCCGAACGCATGGACGAAACGATGAGGGTGATCACCATGTTGTCGTTCGACTGCAGGACGATCAGCGGCCAGAGGTAGTTGTTCCAGTTGGCCATGAAGACGATGATGGTGGCCGCCGCATAGGTCGAGCGCATCACCGGCATGTAGACATAGAGAAAGATCTGCCACTCCTTGAGCCCGTCGATCCGCGCGGCGTCACGCAGTTCGTGCGGGAAGGCCTTGGTCGCCTGGCGGAAGTAGAAGATGATGAAGATCGAGGCGATGCCGGGCAGGATCACCCCGGCAAAGGTGTTGATCAGCCCGGCCCGCGAAATCATGATGAAGAGAGGGATCATCAGGGCCGAAAACGGGATCGAGAGCATCAAAAGGAACAGCGCAAAGAGCCGTTCGCTGTAGCGGGTGCGAAACACTTCGAAGGCGTAACCGGCCAACGAACACACCAGCAGGGTCAGCGCCGTACCGGCCACGGCGATGCCGGCGGTATTGAGCAGCACCCGCGGCACATCGAACAGCGAGAAGAAGTGCGCGATGTTGTCAAAGAGCGCCGTGCCGAAGCTCATCTTGCCCAGATTGACGTCGGCCGAGGTGTTGGTGGCGCCGATGATCATCCAGAAGAACGGGAAGACCGAGATGAACGATACCAGCGACAGCGCCAGATAGGTGAGCCCGCGGCCCAGAGACATTCTGGTCATGACTTCCTCCGGTCGCGTGCGATGTAGAACTGGGCCAGGCTCAGAATGGCAACCGCAACCACGATCACGTAGGACACGGTGGCGGCATAGCCGAAATTGGGCATGAAGCGGAATGTCAGGTTGTAGATGTAGAGCGACAGGGTCAGCGTGGCATCGGCCGGGCCGCCCTCGGTGATATTCACCACCTCGTCGAACAATTGCAGCGTGCCGATGGTCGAGGTCACCGAGGTGAAAAGGATCACCGGTTTGAGCATGGGAATGGTGATGTAGACGAAGCGCGCCCAGGCCGGCACACCGTCGATACGGGCGGCCTCATACATGGAGCGATCCACGTTCTGCAGCGCCGCCAGGTAGAAGATCATGTTGTAGCCGGTCCAGCGCCAGGTGATGGCGGTGATGATCAGGACCTTGGCCCAGAACGGATCGCGGATCCAATAGATGGGTTCACTGATCAGCCCCAGCGAAAGCAGCGCGTTGTTGATCAGGCCGGCATCGGCGAACATAGACTTGAACAGGGCCGAATAGGCCACCAGCGACGCCACGCAAGGCAGGAAGATGGCGGTGCGGAACAAGCCGCGGAACCGCAGGCTGGGGTCGTTGAGCGCTACGGCCATCAGGGCCGCCAGGGTCAGCATGATCGGCACCTGGACGACGAAGAACAGAATGGTATTGCCCAGGGCGCGCTGGAACACCGGGTCCTGCGTGAGCCGGACGATATTGGCAAAGCCACCGAAGGTGAAGTTCATGCCCCGGCCGACCTGGAAGCTCATCCAGAGCGACCACAGGATCGGAAAGATCAGAAAGATGCCGACGAGCACGATGGCGGGCGCCATGAACAGCCACCCGTTGATCAGTTCGCCGCGCGACAATCGCGATGCAGCCATGGCCTTCGCCCCCAAAAAGGTCACTTCAGTGTTCGGCAGCCGCATTCAGGAGCGAACGCGACTGCCATAGGCATGGCGGGTCAGGCCGCCATGCCAGAGGAGGTTACTGAATCTGCTGGCGCACCTGGGCGTCGATGGCAGCGATCACCTCGTCGACATTGGCGCCGTCGGCCAGGGCCGGCAGCTGTGCCCGCACGGCGTCGTCAGCTTCGTTGGTGAACAGGCCATAGTTCACGCCCGGGATCTGGCCCAGCCAGGTCGAGAAGTCGGCCCAGATGGGCTGGCCGGCGAAGAACTCATCCGAGGAGCTATAGGCTTCGCCTTCACGCGCCGGCAGCCACGAGCCGACAGCACCCTGGCCAACGAGGATCTTCTGGTAGAAGTCCACATCGCCGCCCCACACCTTGGTGAGGAAGTCGATGGCCGCGGCCTTCTCTTCTTCCGGAGAGGTGGCGATCACGTACCAGCTCGACCCGCCCCAGTTGGAGTAATTGGTGGCGCCATCGACGCCCGTCAGTGCCGGAAGCGGCACCACGCCCCACTTGCCGGAGAGGTCGGGATTGCCCTTGATGCCGCCGACCATCCAGGCCGCGGAATTGACCGAGGCGACTTCGCCACCGATGAAAGCACCGGTGTAGTCGTTCCAGCCCGAGGTGGGCTTGTAGATGTCGGACTGCAAATAGTTCTGGAAGGTCGTCATCGCGGCCTTGAACACCGGGTTGCCGACAAAGTTCGGCTCACCTTCCGGGGTGAAGTACCAGCTGCCAGCCGATTGCAGCATCATGCGGATGATGCCGGGGTCAGCGACGTCCTGGCTGGTCATCTTGTGGCCGGTCTTGGCCTCCACGTCCTTGCCGATCTCGATATAGCGCTCCCAGGTGATGCCGGTCAGGTCTTCGCGGCTGTAGCCGGCTTCCTCGAGAATGTCGGGGCGGTAGTAAAGAACGGTGAGACCGGAGTCGAAGGGCAGCGAATAGGTCTGGTCGCCGACCGAGGCCAGCTCGACCTTGTAGGGCGCGAATTGCGAGTAGTCGACCACCCCGTTGAGCGCTTCGAACGCGCCAGGGAAGGACTGCAGGTATTTCTGCGCACCATAGTCTTCGATCAGCACGATATCGGGCAAATCGTCGGTGATGCCGGCGGCCAGCTGGGTCTGCAGCTTCTGCTCCAGAGCACCCTTGTCGAAGTCGACCACATTGATGGTGACGTCCGGATTGATCTTGGAATAGGCCTCGGCGGCAGCGGCCATGGCTGCGCCATTGAATTCGGGCGACCAGCACCAGACAGTGACTTCAACCGCCGACGCAGCGGTGACACTGAACATGGAGACGCCAGCAAGCGCGACGGCAAGCGAGCGCTTAAGCCCCTTGGACATACGATTCATTGATATTCCTCCCTATCGGGTGTTTCCTCAGCACCCAGGAAGGGACGGTATTACGACTTTAATTCCTCCGCAAGATTTTCAGTAAATTTTTACCACGAAAAATTTACTCCGCGCTCGGCTCGGGCAAAGGCCGGGTGCTGGCGCGCCAGACAATGCGCGAAGCAAGGCGGATCTGCTTGGCCAATTCGCGGCCGCCGACGCGCTCAAGCAGCAGTTCCACCGCCGTTTCGCCGATCTCTTCGGCCGGCAAATGCACCGTGGTCAGGGGTGGATTGAGGAACTGGGCGACCGAAATGTCATTGAAGCTGGCCACCCCGATATCGCCGGGTATGGACAGGCCGGCCTCGTGCAGGGCGCGATAGACACCAATGGCCATGGAGTCATTGAAGGTGACGATGGCGTCGATCGGGCGGCGCGCGGCGAGCAGTTCGCGGGTCAGCAGATAGCCGCCCTCTTCCGTGTTGTCGCCGCTCCGGAACAGCCGGTCGTCGAACCAGCCGGCCGCCGTCATCCATTGCACGAAGGCCTGGGCGCGCCGGTCGCTCCAGCCGATATAGGCCATGCGCCGATAGCCGCGCTGGGCCAGCGCAGCCAGCAGTTTCTCCATGGCCGCCCGCAGGTCTGCCGCCACTGAATCAATCTGATCGTCAGGGGGCACATGATCGGCAAAGACGATCTGGCGCGAGTTTCTCTGCAGCCAGTCTGTCTCCTCCTCATCATGACGGCCGATGACGATCGTGCCGGAAGCCTCCTGCAGCAGCTTGGCATCGGGGCGCGCGTCTGTGTGGTAAACTTTTACCGTTTCGATCTTGAGGGCAGCACAGCGGCGTTCAATCCCCAGGCGCAAGGCGATGTAATAGGGGTCGACCAGTTCGCGCTCAGGCGCCAGGAAATGCACCAGCGCCAGCTTGCTGAGCCCCTGTTGGATGGCCCGGTTGCGATTGCGCGGTGTGGCGTAGTTCAGCGCCTCCGCCGTCTCGATAATGGCCTGGCGCTTGCGCTTGGAAATGGACAGCGTGGTGTCGTAGTTGAGCACACGCGATACCGTGGCGCTGGAGACACCCACCGTCGCGGCGATTTCTTTGATCGTAACCATGGCGCGCACGCTAGCGCCGCGCCAGCATTGTGGTCAATCACGTTGACACTTCGCTAGGCCCGCAAGCCCGGCTCGATCAGGTCGTCCCAATCGATGGCGCCCGGCCGCCCCAGCAGGAAGCCTTGCGCCTCCGTACACCCCTCGACACGCAGAACGTCGAGCTGTGCATGGGTTTCGACGCCTTCGGCCAAGACCGGCACCGAAAGGCTGCGCCCCAGCGCCAGAATGGCCCGCACGATGGCCTTGGACTGTTCGTTGTGCTCCACCTCGGCCATGAAGGAGCGATCCAGCTTGATCTTGTCGAAGGGAAAGCTGCGCAATGTATCAAGCGAGGAATAGCCGGTACCGAAATCATCGATGGCGATGGACACGCCCATGGCCCGTATCTGGCGCAGCACATGCAGCGCTCTCTGCTTGTCGGCGATGATGGAGGTTTCCGTCACCTCCAGTTCCAGCCGCTCGGGCGCAAGCCCGGACATGAACAAAGTGTTGCGCACGGTGTCGATCAGTTCCACCTGCGCCAATTGCAGCCCGGAAACATTGACGGCGATCTTGTGCGGCTCCGGCCAGGTCGAGGCCTCAAGGCAAGCCATGCGCAGCACCCAATTGCCTATGGCGGTGATGGCGCCGCATTCCTCGGCGACGGGAATGAATTCGGCTGGCGACACATCGCCATGGCCAGGCCGGTTCCAGCGCAACAGCACTTCATAACCAGTGACCACGCCGGTCGAGACCGACTTTTGCACCTGGTAGGCCAGGTAGAAGGCGTTCTGCTCCAGGGCGGTCCAGAGGTCGCGCGCCATCTCGCGGCGATGGCGAGCCAGTTCGTCCATTCCGGGCTCATAATAGCAGATGTGTCGGTCGAATTCGGCCTTGGCACGATACATGGCCAGGTCGGCATTGCTCAACAGCTTGGAGAGATTGTCGCCATCTTCGGGATAGACCGCCACCCCGATACTGCCTCCCGAGGTGATGGCGAGCCCGTCGGCTTCAATGCGGCCGGTCAGCGCGGCTTCGAGGCGGGTGAGGAAATCGCGCAGCTCATCCATGCCCCCAAACACCTTGAGCGCCGCGAATTCGTCGCCGCCGAGCCGGGCGATCGCTTCGCCTTCGCGCATCATGGCATTGAAACGCGTTGCCAGCGTCATCAGGACCTTGTCGCCGACCGCGTGACCGTGATTGTCGTTGATATCCTTGAAGTGATCGAGGTCAACGGCGACCACGGCCAACTGACGGCGCGCCTCAATGGCTGTGGCCAGCGCACCCTCGAAAGCCTCGTTGAAGCGAGCGCGATTGGGCAGACCGGTCAGCCCGTCATGGCGCGCCAGGTGGGCGATGGCCCGCTCGGAACGATCGCGCTCGGTGATGTCGTCGATCGTTGTGACCCAGGAACCGTCGCCGATCGGGCTATGGCTGATCTGCAGCACCAGATCTTCGCTCAGCTTGTGCACCACTTCCCCACCGCTGCGGATCAGCGGCAGATGGGACGACAGGACACCCTCCAGTTCGCGATCGAGTTCCGCGCCCGGCATGCTCTTTGCCGCAATGGCCAGGCCGCAGATTTCCGGGAAGGTGGCGCCATCGATTTCGGCGTCCGGGGAGATACCGAGCAAAGACGGGAAGCGGTGATTGTGAAGTTGCAGGGTGCCGTCGGTCCCGAACAGTCCCAGACCCTGCGCCATATGGGTCATGGCCAGTTCGAGTCGGCCGGAAATCTCGTTGAGGCGCTCGGCATCGCGCAATTGCCGCTCACGCTCGCGTTCGGTACGGCGGCGATCGGCCTCGTCCAGCATGGTGCTGCCCAGGGCCAGCGCCAGCAGCAGAACTGATACAAAGGCCAGCGCGATGGACAACCAGAACCCGTCCAGCCGGCCTTCGCTCGCCAGCGGGAAGCACAGGGAGAAATCCGCGGCGGCCATGGCCGTGAAGTGCATGGCACAGATTGCGCCCGTCAGCAGTAAGGCGCCTGCGAACAGGCCGCGCAGGCTGTTGCCCATGCCGACGCGGAAGGCGAAGCCGCCCAGGGCGATGCCAGCCAATATGGAAATGGCAACCAGCGCAGGATTCCATTGCAGAGTGCCGCCCATGATCAGAGCGGCCATGCCGGCATAGTGCATGGACGAGATGGCTACGCCGACCACGCATCCGCCGAGCACGCGGTCCCAGGGGCTGGTGCCGCGAACGGCCACCGCAATGCCAAGGCCGCACACCAGGATGGCGATCAGCATGGACAGGGCGGTCAAGCCGATGTCGAAGTCGAGCTGGAAGCCGGGGCGAAACGCCAATACGGCAACAAAATGGGTAGCCCAGATGCCAAACCCGACGGCGAGTGCAGCAACGCCTGTCCAAACATTGCGCATATGGCCCGCGGCGCGCCAGCCGTGGCGCAACAGGCCGATGCAGGCATAGGACGAAATCAGGCAGATGGCGGCTGCCAGCAGGATCAGCCCTGGGTGATGGGCCCGGAAGAAGAAATCAACAACTGGCAACGCAAACCTGTACAACAAGGCCCTTTGAATGCCATTTCTGCGGCGTCCGCCCTTACCAAACCGTCACCAGTGGTCCAGGAAGGTCGCGGATGCGTTTGGCTATCGATCACTTTTTCGATGGCAGTATCCTTGCCAACAAGCAAACAAGACGGCCAGCCATGAGCACCCGCCTCTATCCCGCCGACTTTTATGCCGAGCGCCGCACCCACACCCTTCACGCGGCAAGGCGCATACTGGCAGCGCTGCCCCCCACGCTGGCACGCCACAGCGTCGCCGATATCGGTTGCGGCACGGGCACCTTTCTGGCCGCAGCGTTGGAGCTGGGAGCGACTACCGCGTTCGGCATGGAAGGAGACTGGGTCAAGCCTGAGATGCTGGACGATCCACGCATCGCATTTCGCTCACAGAACCTCGAAGCGCCATTTTCTGGACCCGGAGTTGACCTCGTACTGTCGCTGGAAGTGGCAGAACATCTCTCCCCGGATCGGGCAGTCGGCTTTGTGGCAGATCTGGTTGCCATGGCGCCGGCCGTGCTGTTCAGCGCCGCCATTCCCGGCCAGGGTGGTGTCGGTCATGTCAACGAGCAATGGCACAGCTATTGGGCCGGCATCTTCGCCGGGCACGGCTATCGGGCCTATGATGTGCTGCGGCCGTTGATCTGGCCCGATGAGGATATCCCGGCCTGGTATCGTCAGAACGCGATCCTCTATCTCAATGAAGAGACCGCGCATCGCGCAATGCTTGTGCCGACTGAGCCGGCTTTGCTGGATCGGGTGCACCCCGCCTTCTGGGCGCGCGCCAATCGAGAGCTCAAATATGCCAATGCGCTGCCTGAATCCGAGGTCCTGCGTCAGCAGGCCCAGCAGCAGCAATAAATCCGTTCAGAGTCCGTTCATTTTGGGGGGCCTGGCCTAGGTCCTGGCCGCCCAGAGCAGTCCGCGCTTCAAAATCGTACGCACCTGCGGGATTTCCAGCTCGTCAGCCGTGTGCCCCAGAGACGAATAAAACACCCGACCCTCGTCGTGATGCGTCGTAAAAACCACCGGCATGACGATATTCTTTCGCCAGGGATGATATTCTCCTGAAAAAGTCGTGGTTGCCAGAACTTCGACCGCCGGATCATAATTCAGGTAATATTGTTCAGACGTATGCTCGAAACTTTCGATTCCCGCCGTGATCGGGTGATCGGGGCGCGTCACATCGACCTTATAGGTAATAATATTGCCCGGATGCTGCACCCAGTAGACGCTTGCCGCATAGCGAAAGGGCACGCTTGCGCGAAACGTCGTCGCTAACCCCATGTGATAACTCGCTAATCCGGTCCCGGCCCGGATCGCCGCGATCAGATTTTCCATCTTCTCTGGGGCCAGGGAGCCATCCGTGATGACCGGCACGACAAGGTCGTTGCTGCCGACATCCTCCGCGCCAAGGGCGTCATAGTCGGATGTCACCGTGACCGAAAACCCCTCTTCTTCCAAGAGGTTACGCACCACATGGGCGCCCCGCTCGGGCGTGTGCAGCTCCATGCCACCCCAGACGACAAGGGCTTTTTTCGTCATAGTCCCAACCCCACAGGCTCCGTCCGATGTACCCCCTTGGGCACAAAGCTGAACGCATCCTCCTCGCCCAGCAATTTAGCCGCCAGATGCACCACAGAGAGCCACATTTCCGTCCCCTGCAGCCCTGGTATCTGCCCGTCAGCAAAGGCAAAGCCCTCGCCATCCACCCAGCGTTCGCCGGCCCGGGCAATGAGTGCGCGGGCAATGGCCTCCGCCTCGGCGCGCCGGTGATCGGTCTGGCCCAGGCAGAGCAGCAGCGGGTGAACAGTATCGAGCAGATTGCAGGCTGTGTAGGTCGACCCCGAAAAACCGCTGTAATTGCGGTGGTTTAGCAGCACCGTGTCGATGGCCGCTTCGGGCCGCGGCACGGCGATGCCGAACTGGGCATAGGTGCCGCGCGTCAGCCGGTAGAAGCCATTGACCGGCTGCAACAGCCCCTGGTCCGCGGTTGGCGATCCCCAAAGGCCCGACCCCCGATCCTGTTTAAGCGCCAACCAACCGAACAGCGTTTCACGCGAAGTCCCGGTCGAGAAGTAACGGGCGTTGAAGTAGAGCGCCGTGCCAATGGTATCGACATCGGCGCCAGCCGCCCAGGCGCGCTCACGCCAGGTCAGGCTTTCCAGCCATTGGCAAAAGTCAGGGGCCGGAAGCTCGACCGCGCTGATGGGGTGCAGCGGCTGGCTGCCCAGCACTTCCAGCGCATAGCCGACGGCCAGCACATTATAGAGCGCCAGCCCGTCCCGGTGGAGAGGCACGCCCGGCTTTGGCTGTTGATAAGGATCTGGGAACAACCCGGTCTGGGGGTCCTGCACGGCCTGCAGACGGGCAATTGTCGCTGCCACGTCGAGGCCCTCGGGCAGACGACCAAAGCCGGCGGCGATCTCGATGGCGTCGCAGAGATGGCGGATGCTCATGCGATTTTCGCCATGATTTTCGCGTGAGAGATAGTCGCCGTCCTGCATGTTGCGCTTGAGGATGGCCTGGAACTGATCCCGCGCCCGTTCGTCCAGCGCCTGCAATTGCGCCCGGGTGTCGTCGCGCCGTGATCGCCCGCGATAGCGCAGCACCTTGGCCGGCACCCCGCCGACAACAGCCATGGGCGGCACGTCCTTGCTGACCACGGCCCCCGCAGCGATCACGGCGCCGCGGCCGATCGTAACGCCATCGACCACGACGGCGTTGGCGCCGATCCAGACATCATCCTCAATGGTGATGCCAAGAAATTCGTGCTTCTGCTTGTAAATCGGAACATTGGGGTCGTCATAGCCATGGTTGAAGCCAACCAGCGAGACATGGCTGGCAATGCGTACCCCATCGCCGCAGGTGACCTTGCCCGAAATCATCGCATAGGGATTGACCGTGCAATGGGCGCCGAACACCACCTCGCCGCGCACTAGCGCATGGCCGGCAATCCAGCTTTCAGCGCCCATTTCCAGCCGCGTGGTGTAGATAGCCGCATCCGCGGCGACATAGGCCGTCGGATGAAAGCACGCCCCGGCGCGCGCGATAAGTTCGGCCTGCCGCGCACGATGCTCGGGGTTGTCGATATCAGCTGCCGTTCGATCCCAAGTGAGGTATTGCAGCCGCGACTGGTGCCAGGCTTCGTCTCGGTTATTCTTGTCCAGCATCACGCCAACCGCTCCAGCAGCTTCGGCTCGATTTCGTAGTGCAGTGGTTCCCCACGCACGAAGCGCTCCACTTCTTCAACCACCATCAACCCCAGGCGTGCCCGCTCGGTGCCGATGGCGCCGGCGACGTGAGGCGTCAGGAAGACATTGGGCAGCGTAAAAAACGGCGAGTCGGCGGCCGGAACCTCGGGGTCGGTCACATCAATGACGCCCTGAATACGGCCAGTCTGCAGTTCGGCCAGCAGGGCCGCCTCGTCGACCAGCGCACCGCGGGCGGTATTGATAAAGGCGGCCCCGTCTTGCATCAACCTTAACTGCCGCGAACCGATCATCCCCCTGGTCGAGGGCAGTGAAGGCGCGTGGACAGAGACGACATCCGAGCGCGCCATCAGCGCATCGAGATCAACCAGTTCGGCCTGCTGGGCCACGGGGTCGTCGGGCTGCACGAATGGGTCATAGAGCAGCACATTAAGGTCAAATCCTGCCAGCATGGCAGCAACCCGGCGGCCGATGCGCGAGGCACCGACTAGGCCAACCGTGCGGCGAAAATTGCCGATGGGCTGATCCATCAGTTCATAGGCACTTTTTCGGCTCGGATCAGTACGATAGAGGTCGCGCAGCTCGAACACGCGCTTGTTGGCGAACAGGATTGCCGCCAGCGTGAACTCGGCCACCGGCACGGCGTTGGCCTCGGCCGCATGGGTCACGCGGATGCCCGCAGCATAGGCAGTGGGATCCACGGTGTATTTGACTGTACCGGCGGCATGGGCGATGAGCTGAAGCTTGGGCGCGGCACGCAGAACCTCTGGGGTCAGCATGGGACACCCCCAGCCGGTAACCAGCACTTGCGCTTCAGTCAGAAGACCTTGGCTCTCAGGTGTGCCGAAACTCGTCATGGGCAGGCGGGACAGGATTTCACAGCTGCGGCCAAGCCGCTCCAACGCGTCCTCTTCGAAAACATGCCGCGTTTTCAGTGGGTCGAAAGCAAAGATAAGTTTTGGCCGCATCAAAAACGCTCCGGCACGAGGATGGCGCTGACATCCACGCCCTCGAGGGCAAACTGGGCTTCGAGCGCAGCAAGGTCCGGCGTTTCCGGCGGGTTGGCGAGGGCCGCCTCCGCCCCGGCGCCCGCGGGCAAAGCCATGGCCGCGGTCACCATGACTGTCGTGCCGGCGGGAATGTCGCCCCGCAGTTGCGGAACGATGGTCTTGGAGGCGATGAGATTGGAATTGGGCAGGGCGCGAAAGGCGCGGCCGTCACGCTGCCCGCCCAGGTCCAGGATGGCGCTGACATCGGTTTTTGAGCCGGCAACGGCCCTGCCCTTTTCGTCGACATAGGTATCGGCATTGAGATCGGCCCGGTCGATGGCGAAGCCGCCTTCAGTGCCGTGGAGCGCGCGCGGCGTGGTGATCCGATGCACCCGGATGTGCCATGGATTGGCCGGCAGCAGCCAGGTCTCGACCGTCACATCGCTCCACGGCTTCCACACGGCATGGAGAGCCGTTCCCGCAATCTGCGCCCTTTCATTGGTCTCGCGTACCCGATAGTGGCGGCCATCGTCGCTAAGGGCCAGCGCCCCGTCGAATGCACCCTGGTGATAGGCCCGCTCGTCCACTTCGACCGAAAAGCCATAGCGACTGGAATAGACGAATTTGGCGTATTTTTCAGTGCCATGCCGCATCTGCCAGTTCTGCTGGCCCGATGAAAGCGCCACCACATTGCCCGGCGTGTGCTGCATCACCATGCCAGGATGTTTGAGCGGAACGGGCTTGGCATCAAAATCGGCGGCCTCTTCCTCAGCCGTCCAGAAGGGGTGATCGGCGGGCAGGGCCAGCGGCAGGAAGGCCTTGAGCGCCCAATAGGGCGAACCGGCAGAATTGTAGCTCTCGGACATGAAGAGGTTGGGATAGCCGTAGCCGATGGAGAGCACGCCATTGCCATGGGCAATGGGCTTGTCGGCCCACCAGCGCAGATGGCGCATGAAATGGCCCTTTATCTTGCCCCAGGGCAGAGCTTCGAGGTCGGCAAAGGCCAGCGCACCCCAGAAGCCACCGCAGGCAAAGCGATAGGTCAGCGAGCGCCCGAAGACCAGCGTGCCGCCATCCTCGTCGAACCAGTGCTGGATGTCCTGGGCGAACAGTGCGGCACGCTCCTTGTAGGCCGCCACGCGCTTCTCGTCGCCACGGGCGAGCTTGGCATAAATCAGGCCATAAAAGTGCATTGCGAAGGGAATGTAGTGGTCGATGCGGCGTATATTGCCGTCGCGATACCAGCCATCGCCGAGATAAAATCCGTCGAGCTCCTCGAGATATTGCTCGGTCAGGGCGCGGTCGAAGTCGACGCCGCATTCTTCCAGTCCCAGATCGACCAGGACGCGGAAGAATTTCCAGTTATTGTCGGCATAGTCGAATTGCCGCGCATGCTTGAGATAGGCGGCCAGATTGTCCTTGGCCTTTTGCGGCAGCGGCTCCCAGACCAGATGCGGGACCATGCGCATGGTGAAGCCGATGGCCGCCAGCTCGACCATACGCTGGTCGGTGGAATTGACCTGCCCCCAATATTCGGGATGGTCCGGATCGGTGCCATTGGCGAGGCCCTGCCGGTACAGTTCCCAATGCGCGAAGTCCGCCCCGCCGGCAGCGAGCGGTGTCAGGCCCCAGAGCGGACGGGCAAATCCTTCAAGATCAGCCGCAGCGCGATCGAAATGGGCCCCTGCCCCATCAAGGCGCACGCGCGCGCCACCTTGCGAGAAATAGGGCAGCAGCGGATCGAAAAGGTCGCGCAGGCCCTTTTCGACATCGGCGCGGGTGTGAAGCGGATTGCCAAACAGCGGATTGGCGGTCGCCGGATCATAAGTCATTTCAAGCAATAGCCTTTTGCGGCGCGTCATAGGCACCGGTCAGTTCGAGAGTTTCGGCGAAATGGCAGGCGGCCAGCTGTGCGGTACCATTGATCGGCCGCAGGGCCGGTTTTTCACTGCGGCAGCGGTCCTGGGCATATTTGCAGCGGGTGTGGAACGGGCACCCCTGCGGCCGATTGCCGAGATAAGGGATTTCGCCCTTGAGTTCGGTCCGCCGCCCCTTGCGCCGTGTCGGGTCGGCAATGGGCAGGGCCTCAAGCAGCATCTCGGCATAGGGATGGCGCGGCCGCTCGAAGAGCATTTCGGTGGGCGCGTTCTCCACCACATGCCCCAGATACATCACCACCACCCGGTCGGCGATGTAGTTGACCACCCCAAGATCGTGGCTGATGAAGATATAGGTGAGGCCGAACTCTTTCTTGAGGTCGTCGAGGAGGTTCAGCACCTGCGCCTGGATGGAGACGTCGAGCGCCGAGACGGCTTCGTCGGCGATGACCAGCTTGGGGTCGAGCACGAGGGCTCGGGCAATGCCGATGCGCTGGCGCTGGCCGCCGGAAAAGGCATGCGGATAGCGTCCGGCCGCGTCGGGAGAAATGCCCACCTTGGAGAGCGTATCATAGACCCGCGCTTCCAGCGCCTTGCCGCGCAGGAGCTTGTGGACCCGCAGCGGCTCGGCAACGATGTCGAAGACCCGCATATTGGGGTTGAGCGAGCTCATCGGGTCCTGAAAGATCATGCGGATGTCGCGGCGATAGGGCTTTATGTCCCGCTTGTTGAGCGTGGTGAGGTCGACATGACCCTGCCCCTCCGGATGATAGAAGACGTGACCCGAGGTCACCGGTTGCGCCTTGATGATACAGCGCCCCAAAGTGGTCTTGCCGCAGCCGCTTTCGCCCACAATGGCAAGGGTTTCGCCGGCCTCTACGGTGAGATTGACGTCGTTGAGCGCCACCAGTTCGCGACCCTGCCGGAACGGGCCGCCACCCAGCTGAAAGACTTTCGAGAGATTCTCGACGGTGAGCAGCGTTGTCATGCGAGAACCTCCGCCTGTAGGTGAGTGAGGAGATGGCAGCGCGCGACATGGCCCGCATTGGTGACCTGCGTGCGTTCGGGACGGCTGCCGGCACAGGGCTCGAAGGCATGCGGGCAGCGGCTGGTGAACGCGCAGCCCTGGGGCCGGTCTTTGGGAGACGGCACGGTGCCCTTGATGGGCGAAAGGCGTTCCCGTTCGGCCTTGCGCTGCAGGCGCGGCACCGAATTCATCAGCGCCTGGGTATAGGGATGCTTGGGCGCCCGGAAGACCTCATAGACATCGCCCTGCTCCACCACGTCGCCCAGATACATGACCGCGATTTCGTCGGCGATTTCGGCCACCACACCCAGATCATGGGTGATGAACAGCATGGCCATGCCGAAATCCTCCTGCAGCTGGCGCAGCAGGTCGAGAATCTGCGCCTGGGTGGTGACGTCGAGCGCGGTGGTGGGCTCATCGGCGATCAGCAGTTTTGGCGTGCAGGCCAGGGCCATGGCGATCATGGCGCGCTGCCGTAGGCCGCCGGAGAGCTCGAAGGGATAGGCATTGGCGCGCTCGCGGGCGCCGGGGACGCCGACCTGGTCGAGCAGGGAGACGGTGCGCTCCCGCGCCTGCTTGGGGGAGAGACCATCGTGCAGGATGATGATCTCGTCGATCTGATCGCCAATGGTGTGCACCGGTGACAGCGAGGACATCGGCTCCTGGAAGATCATGGAAATCTCGGCACCCCGGATCGAGCGCATGGCCATGCTGTCAGAATGCAGCCGGGCGATATCCACGGCGCCCTTGCCGGTGTCGAAGAGGATCTCGCCACGCGGAATCTTGGCATTCTTGTCGAGCAGGCGCAGCACGGCCCGAGCGGTGACGGACTTGCCGCAGCCGCTTTCGCCGACCAGCGCCAGCGTCTTGCCAGGTGTCAGGGTCAGGTCGACCTGCCGCACGGCTTCGATATCGGCCTCATCGGGCGAGGAGAAGCTGATGGACATGTCCTTGATGGTGAGAAGCGGTTCAGCGGCCATGGGGGTCTGCGGCATCACGAAGGCCGTCTCCGAAGAAGTTGAGGGCAAGGATGACCACCACGACGCAAACGCCGGGGGCGAGCAGCCAGGGGGCCGTGGCGAGGGTACGGATGTTCTGCGCGTCCTGCAGCAATGTGCCCCAGGACACGATCGGCGCCTGGAGGCCAAGGCCGAGGAATGAGAGCGCCGTTTCGGCCAGGATCATGCCGGGAATGGCCAGGGTCGCGGCGGCGATGATATGGCTGGTAAAGCTTGGGACCATGTGGCGCGTGACGATGCGCCAGTCGCTTGCCCCGTCTAGTTGGGCTGCGGTGACGAAGTCCTCGGTGCGCAAGGACAGGAACCTGCCCCGCACCACGCGCGCCAATTCGGTCCAGCCGATCAGCGAGAGAATGATGGTAATGGCAAAATAGGTCTGGAGCGCGCTCCAGTCCTTGGGCATGGCCGCGGCCAGCCCCAGCCAGAGCGGGATGGTGGGCATTGAGCGGATGAATTCGACAGTGCGCATGACCGCGCTGTCGAACCAGCCGCCATAGAAGCCGGCAAAGCCGCCAATGACGATACCGAAGAACAGGCTCATGGTGACACCGGCAAGGCCGATGGACAACGAGATGCGGGTGCCGTGAATAAGACGGCTCAGCAGATCACGCCCCAGCCGGTCCGCGCCCAGGATGTAAAAGGGGTCGCGCGGGTTCTCGACATCGAGCAGCTTGATGGACATGGGAATGACCCCGGCCAGCAGATAGGGCTCGCTTTGCGCAAAGAAGCGCACGGGCAGTTTGACCGTTTCGTCGATGACAAAGGTCCGTCGCAAGGCGACCGGATCGATTTCGGTCTTGTAGCCATAAACGAACGGGCCGAATTCCCAGCCGCCATCCTCGCTCTGGGAGACGAAATGCAGCCCCTGTGGCGGCGCATAGGTATAGCGGGCGCTGTAGTCGGACGGGTCCATGGGGGCTAGGAATTCGGCCAGCAGCGCGACCAGGTAGAAGAAACCCACGACCCAGAGGCTGACCACGGCCAGCTTGTGTTGCCGGAAGCGGCGCCACATCAGGCCGAACTGACTTTCACGGGCCGGACGGACCGGGCTAGCGGCGGGGCTGTCGAGGGAACTCATGTTCTGAACTTGTGTGTCGAGAGCCATTATTTGGCTCCATAGCGAATGCGGGGATCGATGAGGGCGAGAAGAATGTCCGAGATCAGCGTGCCGATAACCGTGAGCACGCTGAGCAGGAGGATGATGGCGCCGGCCAGATACATGTCCTGGGTGGTCAGTGAGCGCAGCAGCATCGGGCCGGCCGTGGGCAGGTTCAGAACCACCGAGACGATCACCGAACCGGAAACCAGCGCTGGCAGCAGCCAGCCAATGGTCGAAACCAGCGGATTGAGCGCCAGCCGCACGGGGTATTTAAGGATCACCTTCCATTCCGGCAGGCCCTTGGCGCGCGCGGTGACCACATAGGGCTTCTTGAGCTCGTCGAGCAGGTTGGCGCGCAGGATGCGGATGAGTTCGGCGGTGCCGCTGGTGGCCAGGACCAGCACGGGCGCCCAGGCATGGGTCAGGAAGTCCCAGATGCGCGGCAGGCTCCAGCGCGCATTTTCGAACTCGGGCGAGAACAGCCCGCCCAGCGTGGTGCCGAACCAGATATAGGCCAGGTACATCAGGATCAGCGCGAAGAAGAAATTGGGCACTGCCAGGCCGATAAAGCCGGCAATGGTGGCCAGATAGTCGCCCAGGGAATATTTGCGCACTGCCGCATAGATGCCGATAGGCAGGGCCACCAGCCACATGACGATGACGGCCAGGCCTTCGACCAGCAGCGAATTGCCCAGGCGTCCCCAGATCAGTTCCCAGACGGGCCGTTTCCACTCGAAGCTGTGGCCGAAATTGCCTTGGACAACGCCGGATATCCACTTTGCATATTGGACATAGAAGGGCTCACCCAGACCGTATTGATTGCGCAGATTTTCAATGACGCGCGGATCGACCTGGTCGCCCGTTGCCGAAAGATTGGCGATATAGCTGGTGAGGAAATCACCTGGCGGCAGCTGGATAATGGCAAAGGCCACGATCGATACGGCGAACAGGGTCAGCACCATGGCGATGGTGCGCCGGATGATGAAGGCAAGCATGGTGGGGCCCTTGCTGTTGGTTCAGGGTCCCCCTCGCGGCGGGGAGTGCCGCGAGGGAGCGGGGCGGGAGGAAAATCCGCCAGGACATTGAGGCCGTGGACAGGCCTCTATTCGAAGTACCAGGTCACCGGATCCATCGGTGACGGGGTCGGGAACAGCCAGGCGTTGAACATCGATTCAGGCGCGTTCTTGAGGTTGTTCCGGATGATCGAATAGGAGTTCGGCATCAGGTTCACGCCAATGACCGGGAATTGCTCCTTGGTGATCGCCAGGACCTGGCGGAACAGCTCGGCGCGTTCATCCGGATCACCCGAAGCACGGACCTGGTTGTAGAGCTCCATCTGTTCCTTGGCCCAGTCGGCCGGCTCTTCGGCGATTTCCGGACGGGTACCGTTGAACCACTGTGCCCAGCGATAGGCCCAGACCGATTCATCGGAGTACGGGAAGTAGTAGCGCGGCTCCTGCAGCGCCTCGATGCCGCCGTCACCGGCCCAGACCTGAGCATCGAAATCACCGGCCGGGCGCTTCTCGTAGAACAGCGTGCGGTCGATATTGTTCAGCTCAATCTCGATGCCGGCAGCGCCGAGCTGGAGCTGCATGATTTCAAGCATGTCGATCCATTCCGGACGCAGCGCGGAAATCACGTCGATGGTGATCTTGGCTGGGTTGCCATCGCTCATCAGATAGATGCCGTCGCCGTTCTTCTCGGTCAGGCCGGCGGCCGCGAAGTGCTCGGCGGCAAGATCGGGATCAAACTCGGTATATTGCTTGGCGAGTTCCTCGTCATAGAAGGCGGATTCCGGGCGCGGTGCGACCTGGAAGGGTTCGCCCTGGCCGGTCAGTACCACATCGATGATTTCCTGACGGTCAATGGCATGGGAGATGCCAATGCGGAAATCCTTGTCCTGATAGAGCTCGCGCTTGACCGGATCGAGGTGGTTCAGATTGAGCTGCAGAACCAGCGAGTTCGACGCCGAGGGGATGACCTCGCCCAAATGATAGCCGCCTGCTTCCTGACCATCAAAGAACAGAGGCTTGTTGGTCGTGGTGGCGATGTGGCGTTCCTGGAAGTCGATCTCGCCATTGAGCGCGGCCAGTGTCAGCTCCTCGACGCCGCCCTGGCTGACGCGCATGTCGAGACTGTCGATATAGGGAAGCTGGTTCCCTTCGCCATCGACCTTCCAGTAATAGGGATTGCGCTTCCAGGTGACCCGGGTGGCGTTGGCGGTCAGCGGCTGATCAATGACCCAGCCATAAATGGTGGGCAGTTCAGGATTGGCGAAGCGAATGGTTTCCCAGCCCCAGGCGCAGCGATCCTGCAGGTAAAGGGCCCAGCTCGAAAAGCCCGCGGCCTCGGCTTCAGCGGCGGCGTTCTCGTTATAGGTGGGGTGGAACTGGCTGCAATATTTCTTCTGCAGCGAGGTGATATGGATGCCATCGACACCGGCAATGATGCCCATGAACATGCCATTGGGCTTCTCGAAAGTGATCTTGAAATTGTGGTCGTCGATGACTTCCAGGGTCGGCAAATTGTTCTTGTTGTCAATCCAGCTGCCCGCCGCGTAATCGGGATCCTGGTACATTTCGAAAGTGAAGGCGACGTCTTCGCTGGTGAAGGGCGTTCCATCGGACCATTTCACACCTTCACGCAGCTTGAAGGTGTATTCGGTCGCGTCGTCACTGACCTCCCAACTCTCGGCGAGATTGGGAATGACCTTGTCCCACTGATGGTCGTAGCGGACGAGGCCTTCATAGGCCACGGTCTTGACGATCAGGCCATTGTCGCCGCCGCCATTCATGCCCATGCGCCAGGTGCCGCCATATTGACCCACGCTTTCGCCCTCGACCACCAGCGGGTTGGCTGGCAGACGGTCTTCGAGCGGTGGCAGGTCGCCGCTGGCTACGAGCGCCTCGAGTTCAGGCGCCTGGCCTGCAGCCAGCGCCGGTCCGGCCGCCGCCAGCATGGCCGCCATGGCCACTGCGCCGGTCAAACCGAGAAAATCACGCTTTCTCATCCTATTCCTCCCTTGTCCGGGGCTGTCCAACCACCGGATTTCAATTCTGGCCCCGGAACTCCTCTGAACCGGTCACCGCGATAAACCCGCCCATGACGGGCGGCACCCTCCGCTCAGCCGAGCGGTGAGATTTCGAGCGCCAGCTGCCCGCTTCGGCTTTGCTGGCGGGGCGTGAACACCACGCGCGTGAGATCGACGGCGGGCTGGTATTGCTTTTCGGCGCCCGGATGGCGCTCGAGCGCCACATCCAGGGCCGCAGCGTCGAACCGGACGCGCAGGCCGGCCGGGGCTTCCCCGATACGCACCGTGCCGTTCTCCGTTTCGGCTGTCATGGGGGTGACCAGCACCGACTGGAACAGCCCCTGTTCGCCTGAAAAATGGAAGGCATCATTGAGCAGAACGCGCCCGCCGGGCACTGTCCGGTCCAGCGTCACACTGCGCTGCAGCGCAGCAATGCCGGCTTCGGCGGGATAGGCGGCTGCCATATCGAGTTCGAGCCGGTCTGCATCCTTGCCATGTTCATGGGCCAGCACACGGGCGCAGTGCGCGACGCCGGCGGCCTGTTCAAAGCCATTGACCATGGGCACGGAATGGCCGCGCGAGGATGCGAACAGGTTCTGGTAACGCTCGGGACCAAAATAGCTCTTGGAATAGCGGCCGCGACCCGGGTCGGTCAGAACGACCTCACCGCCGACCACCACCATGAAGGAGCCGGCATCGTTCTGGTTGTGCATCTCGTCATTGTGCCCACCCTTGGCTGCCAGGCGCAGAGATGCTGGATCATCAGGATCGAGCCTGCTGATCATCCAGCCCATCTCGTCATACCAGTCGTGCGGACCCAATTCGGCAGCCGGGGTGGCTTCAGGCAAGGGCCAGGCATATTGGCGCAGAGGCCAAGCAAACTGATTGAACCCCTCCACCGCAAAGTCGTTGGACATCCCCAGGCCAAGCAGGCCGGGCAGGTTCATATGGCGGGCCAGGTGTGTGAGCAGTCCGGGGTGAAAAACCGGATTGCTGTCGCTGTCGGAAAAGCTGACCCAGACACCGGGCGTCATCTGGGTGCGCAGCGGGAATTGGGCGATGTTGCGCACATCGTCCCCGGCCAGCAGGTCTATGGCGCCATTGGTGCCGGCATGGAGCAGATGGGCCAGGACCGCGTAATTGCCAAAGCCATAGGTCCAGTAGTCCGGACCTTCCGACGAGCCGCCCTGGCGATCAAAGGTATCGAGATAGTCGGCCAGGCTATGCAGGCCGCGAGTGACGATGCGGGCGAGACGGTCTGTGTCGGGTTCGAGATAGAGCGCGGCACCCACGACGCCGGCAACGCAGACGGCGGTCCAGTTGTTGACCTGTTTTTGCGGCGTGGTGCGCAGCCACCAATGGTCGTCCCGGTCGAGAAACGGACCGATCGCGCGGCGTTCGACCTCGGCCCGAATGCGACGCCGTAAATTGGCTGCCAGCCGGTCACCAATCAGCTCGTCCATCTCCGCCAGGTCCAGCGCGGTCATGGCAGCGGCCAGGTCGAGCGTGGGATGATCTGCGCTATCCAGCGCGCGGGCATGAGCGGGCCAAGCCCAGTTTGTTTCCTCCAGACGGGCCCAGGCGAGGTCTTCCAGCGATCTCAGGAAGCGCCCCTGCCCATCGAGCCATTCGGCCAGGGTCAGGCGGTAGAGCATGTTGCGGCGGTCGCGCTGGGCGTCTTCATAGCCTTCACGCCGGCCGGTTTGGGCAAATTCGGCATAAAGCGAAGCTGGAAGGGCAGGAATTGGCGTGCTGGTATCAGCCTCAGCCGATAGCAGGAGACCGGCAATTGCCTCCTGCCCCAGGGCAGCCTTGAGCCTCTCCATTTCAGGCGCGCCCGACCGCGCGAAAGGCGCGAAATCGTGGGTAGCGCCCAGCGCCTCCCGCACATCTTTCACTGTCCAGCGCCGTAGAGTCACGCGATCCCTCCCTGGGTGGCGCCCGGCGCTAACAGTCTGTCAGCGATTTCCCTTGGCGGGTTGTTCAGGCGCCATGCAAGGCTATGCACCAATTTGCGCAAATTCAAGCTTTTTGCGCATTTCACGCAATTTACGCAATTTTGCGGAAATTGCGTCGTCAGGGCAGCCGGATAGTGCCCACCAAGGGCACCGCTGACGGTTGGTTTTCAACATGCGCAGGAAAAAAGTTACGCAAAAATGGCGTTAGTCGAGGCTGTGAACGGTCTCGCCCTCGACCAGCGAAACGCCGATTTCAAGCTGCTGAATGGCCGCCTCGCCGTCGAGCTGGTTGGTCAGGACACGAATGACGCCCCGACCAAGCGCCTCGCGGTCCACCCGCACGGTGCTCAGCCGCGGATTGGCCATGCCGGCAATGGGCAGATCGTCAAATCCGATAATGGAAAAACCGGCCGGCATGGGCGAATCCTGCCCCAACAAGGCCTCCACCATGCCGACAGCGACCCCGTCATTCCAGCAGAACACCGCGGTGACGTCATGATCGCCGGCCAGGAGGGCCGCGAGCAGATCGTGGGAGGAGTGTTCATTGGAGATGACCACATTGCCCGTCACGCCGGGATTGGCCGCGATGGCCGCTTCAAAGCCCCGCCGCCGCTGCAGAATGGTGGGGCGATGCCGGTAGGTGTAGTGCAGGATCTTGCGATGCCCGGCATCGATCAGCCTCTGGGTGGCCTGGTAGGCGCCATAGAAATTTGCAGGTGCCACGGAGCTGAAGCGCATCAATGGGTCGGTGCCGTTGGCCAGCACGACGGCCGTCCCCGTTTCGTGGGCCCAATGGGCGATGTCCTCATCCGGGTCAATGCCGGCCAGGATCACCCCATTGGCGCCAGTCTTGGCGATCTGCCGCCGGATGAAATCGAGCGACACCATGTCTTCATTGACCAGCCGCACATCAAGGACCATGCCGACCTCCTCGGCCTGGGCGCGCATGCCCGCGACAATGCCGTGATAGAAGCTGGCGAGACTTCCCATGGCGCTGTTGAGCGGCACGAGCGTCAATGCGCGCTTGTCGAGGTGACCCATGACCGGGGGATGCTTGCTCTTGTAGCCGAGCTGCCGCGCAACGCGCTGAACCTCGGCCCGCACCGCGTCACTGATGCCGATCTCATTGGCCAGAGCCCGGGACACGGTGGACACGGACACGCCCAGCTTTTCAGCAATATCGGCCTGGCTGGCGCGCTTGCCCGGTGCCATTGCGGTTCCTTTCGCTCAATTACGCAATATTTGCGTTTCTTGAGCAAAGCAAGCGCAATAGTGCCAATCACCGTGGAAAGCCGCTGAGGCGATCATTTCGTTGGCAGACTGCTGACGCCACGCCTCTTAATTGCGGCCCAAGTGAGCGCTTCGCGTGAATGCTTGACGCTGGCCACGATTTCCAGCATCTAGGGGGCGCAGGCGGGTGTAGCTCAATGGTAGAGCAGAAGCTTCCCAAGCTTACGACGAGGGTTCGATTCCCTTCACCCGCTCCATTTCCCTGATCTTTCCAGTCCTTGCCGCAACGGTAGCGACCAACCTTCTCCGCCGCGCTTTGGCGTTGGAGCAGGCGCACGATTGCTCGACTAGAGGCCAAGCCCGACCAAAGCAGCGTCGAAACGCTCCTGGGCCTTGCCGGGCAATTTGACAGCGCGGGTTGTTTCCAGATTGGGAAGGTCTTCGCCCGCGGCGATGGCCATGACCATGCCCATGGGGAAGTGGGGCGTGCACTTCAGGCCGTAGAGCCCGGGAGTGTCAAAGGTCATGGTGAAGGTCTCGTTGACCTTGCTTTTGAACGTGGCGACGCCCGAAGGGAGCATGTCCTTGATGGCCTCGACATTGTGCCCCTTGTCTGTGGGCAGGAAGGTCACCGTGTCGCCTGGCTGGATAGCGAGATAGTTGGGCTCGAACACCATGGCGCCTGCTTCGCCCTTATTCAGCATATGGATCTGATGGTCTTCTGCCAGAGCCGGAGCGGTCAGACCCGCCAGAGCAAGAAGGGTGATCAGGGGTGTAACGAAGTTAGGCATTCATGCTCCGCAGGTTCAGGGGCCGCGACGGCCGGGTGGCCAAGCTCTATTTCGAGAGAACCCCTGCGTCTTTGATCCAGAGCAAACGGGCGCGGATGAAGCCAGCTATGGTCAGTTGGCCATGCTTTCCCAGAAATCAGCCATGCCAGAAGACACATCGCTTGACCCGCTTCGCAGATGTTATGAGCGTGTCACGGCAGCATGTGACGGGCTGGAACAGATAGCGGATGCCTTGCCTGACAGGGTACCGGCCGGTCAGTGTGCGCGCGCCGCATCGGAAGCCATTGTTGCACTCAAGCGGATGCATGAGTGCGAACTGGCCCTGCTTTTGCCGGGACTTGCGGCTTCGCCCCTGCGGGACGTTCAGAAGATAGCCGCAGACATCGAACAAGCGCACAAGATGGACAGCGAGGCTGTGTTGGAAGTGCAGGAGGTGCTGCTGGCCTTCGCCGCCGGACGCCCTATCCTGTCCGCGGATGCCACGGGCTACTTGCTGCGAGCCTTCTTCGAAGGCCTGCGCCGGCATATCGCCAGACAGCGCGATCTCATCGGCCTTCTGGCAGACCTGCCCCGCTCCGACCGGTCACTGCACTGATTTATCCGGCGCCGGCACAGGCGTGCGGCGGGGCTCGTCTCCGGGACTGTCGAGCAATATCCGCTGTCCAGCGCCCTCGATATCGTCGAACTGTCCCGAATTGAGCGACCAGTAGAATGCCGCCAGGGCCAGCAAGCCCAAACCAAGGGCACAGGGGATGAGAATAGCGAGACCGGACATGCAACTTCCCTATCGATCAGCAGCGCCAAGCCTGAGGCGCAGGGCATTGAGGACGACGACGAGCGAGGAGGTCGACATGGCCACCGCAGCAATCAGGGGCGACACCTGACCGGCAATAGCCAAGGGCAGAACGACCACATTGTAGCCCACCGAAAACATAAGGTTCTGACGCACAAGCCTGTCTGCCTTGCGGGCGATGGCGATTGCAAATGGCACATCGGTCAGGCGATTGCGCGTCATAATCAGATCGGCAGCGGCGAGACCGATATCGGCCGCCGTACCCGGCGCCATCGACACATCGGCGGCGCGCATCGCGGGGGCGTCGTTGATACCATCGCCCACCATCAGCACTGTTGCGCCGGTGGACCGGGACTGTTCGATCGCCGCCACCTTGTCGGCCGGCTGCATGCCGCCCGTGAACGATGCCAGTCCTACCGCCCTGGCGATCGCTTCGACGGCCGCTGGACGATCACCAGAGAGCATGGTGGTTTCGACCTGCAGACGCGCCAGCCCAGAGAGGGCAGTGGCGGCCTCGGGCCGTGGCGCGTCGTCAAAGCGGAAGCAGGCCAGGGCTTCTCCGTTACGACTGAGCCAGACCTCTGAACCATCCTCACTTCCGACATCCTCCACACCGCAGAAGCCAGCATTGCCCAATCGCCACAGGGCACCATCCTCCAGCGCTTCCACACCAGCGCCTGCAACTTCGCGACAGGCTTGGAACGCCGACGCAGCAATGGGAGACGCAGCGATCAAGGCCTGTGACAGGGGATGATTGCTGGCGCCCGCCAACTGGACGGCCCGTCGCCACAGATCCGGCGCGATCGAGTCTCCCTTGACCAATTGAGGCCGCCCCTCGGTTATAGTGCCAGTCTTGTCAAAGGCCACAAGACGAACCCGCGCCAGCTTTTCCAGCGCCGTCCCGTCGCGCACGAGAATTCCGGCGCTGAACAGGCGGCCAGCCGCGACCACGTGCACGATGGGCACGGCCAACGCCAATGCGCAGGGGCAGGTGATGATGAGCACTGAAACCGCGTTGAGAAGTGCCGCGTGAAGTCCGACACCAGCCAACAACCACCCGGCCAGGGTCGCGGCAGCCGCGAGATGGACGACGGGCGCATAAAGTGTCGCCACACGATCGGCCAGTCGTCGATAGCGTGTGCGAACATCCTCGGAGGCCTGCATCATTTCGGCCATTCGGCTGACGAAGGATTGCGCGGCGGGCCGCAGGACTTCTACCTGGATTGGGCTCTCCAGAACCGCGGCGCCAGCGACGACCACATCTCCCGCCGTCAGCAAGGCCGGCCGGGACTCGCCGCTGACCATGGCGAGGTCAAACTGACCAGATTCTGACAGCAGACGCGCATCGACCGGCAGGCGCTCGCCCGCGCGGACCAACAAAGTCATGCCTGGCTCGATCTGCGCCAGCCGCACAAGCAGGGTGGTGCCATCATCCAGGACGCAGGTGGACGCGCGGGGTTGGAGACGGGACAATCCTTCCACTGCGCTTCGAGCCCGCACACGCATCATGTGGTCGAGGGTCCGCCCGACCAGCAGGAAGAACAACAGCATGGTGGAGGCGTCGAAATAGGCATGCATACCGCCAGTTGCCGTTTCGAAAAGGCTCAGAGCGGTGGTGACGAGAACACCGATTGCGATGGGCACATCCATATTGGTCCGTCCCGCCCGCACCGCCGACCAGGCGGAGCGAAAGAACGGACGGCCCGAATAGGCGACCGCCGGAAGGGCGAGCAGGGCCGACAGCCAATGGAACATGTCACGCGTGGCCTGGTCAGCGCCTGCCCAGACCGAGACGGAAAACAACATGATATTGCCTGCCGCGAAGCCCGCCACGGCGAGGCATCGCACGAGTTCGGACAGCACCTCGTCCTTGCCTGACACATCTGCAGGGTCCACCGCAAAGGTGCGGTAGCCGCTGCGGGTGATGGCAGGAGCCAGTGCGCTGAGATCGGTTGCCGCGTCATGGCGAACCGTTACCTGTCGGCGCGTAAGGTTGACACGCGCGCCCGTTACGCCCGCCACCTTTGCCAGACCCGTCTCAATGGCCTCAATGCAACTGGCGCAATAGGCGTCAGGCACGGCAAAGCAAATCTCCCGCTCGCCTTCGGCGTTGAGGTGAACCAGATCGGAAAGAATTTCGGGGCCCGGCTCATCAGGCGCGGTCAACGCCTCGGCGGTCATTTAACGTTGACCCGGGACTCGTATTCGATCTCGCCCAGTTCGGTGAGTGCAGACGTGATGGTTATGTCCCAGACTCCGGCGGACAAGTCGTGTTGCCCGGCATAGTCATCTCCGTCCCTCAGCATCTGAACGGTGGCGTCGTCATGGCCACCCACGGGGCGCCGCACAAAAGCGGTGACACTCTCCAGGACCAGCGGCGCCCCTAGGGCATCTTTGGCAGAAAAGACGATCTTCCCATCCACATAGTCGGTGCCTATGCTCCACCCGGCGGCTCTCTGGGCAGCGATCCGGTGCTGCTTCTCATTGAAGCGCTGGCTCTCGACGTAGGAGTTGGCAACCACCAGTCCCGTCCAGGTCCGCATCGAGGAAATGGCCATGGTCAAGTTGACGGCGATGATCACCGCAAAGAAGGTGCAGATGATGGCCAGCATATGCCAGCCGGTGAACTCTCTCGAGGTCGTATTCATTTGACACTCCCGGGCGCTTCGAAGCGCACTTGCTGGGTTGTGACTGTCTCGTCATCGGCGGCACGAACGATCATTTCGAACTGATGCGTCCGGGCGGCCTCATCCGCCGACGCTCTGACATAGATGCGCAAGGGCAGCACCAGGTCCGGTTCAACATTGAGCGCAATGGCATCGGTGGGTTGGTCAGCCAGGTTCGGCGAGGTCAGCGTTGCGCCGGGCAACCCGTTAATGGTGAAGGTCACTTGGCGCGGTTCATTGGTCATGTTGAGGATCTTGACGTCGTACCCGTTCTGGATCGACCCGTCTGACAGCAAGACATAGAGCGGATTGCGATCGTGCAGGACGTTGAGGCCCAGCTCGCTGCGCATCGACAGGGCGACCAACATGGCCACGCCGATCAGGGCCCATACGGCAAAGTAGATCAATGTGCGCAGGCGAATGACAGAACGCCAGTTTGTGTGACGAAGCTGCTCGACCCAGCCTCCGCCAGGACGCCGGACATTTGCCGGATCGATGCCGGCCGGACCGGTCGCCACTTTCATGTTGGCATCGTAGTCGCTGAGCGTGGTGTAGGAGATCAGCCCTCGATCGCGCCCCAGCCGCGTCATGATATCGTCGCAGGCGTCAATGCAGAGGGCGCAGGTGATGCATTCGAGCTGCTGCCCATCACGTATGTCGATCCCCATGGGGCAAACGGCGACGCAGGCGTTGCAGTCGACGCAATCGCCAAGGCTTTCCCCCGCAGCAGCCGCTTTCTTGGCGTGCTTGCCACGTGGCTCGCCCCTCCAGTCATTGTAAGTAACGGTCAGCGAATGTTCATCGAGCATAGCGGCCTGAATACGCGGCCAGGGACACATATAGGTGCAGACCTGTTCGCGCATGAGCCCACCAAAGGTATAGGTGGTAGCGGTGAGGATGCCGATGGTCGCATAGGCGACGACCGGGGCCTGGAAAGTGACCAGATCCTGCAGGAGGCTTGGGGCGTCAGCAAAGTAGAAGACCCAGGCACCGCCGGTCAGCACACCAATGACCAGCCAGATGGCGTGCTTGCTCACCCGTTTGACGAGTTTGCCTGGAGACCAAGGTGCCGCTTCCAACTTGATGCGGGCATTGCGGTCACCCTCGATGGCGCGCTCGACCACGAGAAACAGATCGACCCAGACCGTCTGCGGGCAGGTATAGCCGCACCAAGCTCGCCCTACGGTGGAGGTCACGAGAAAAAGACCGACACCGGCCATGACCAGGAGACCGGCCACGTAGTAGAATTCCTGGGGCCAAATCTCGAGAAAGAAGAAGTAGAAGCGGCGATTGGCCAGGTCGAGCAGGACGGCCTGGTCGGGCGCATACTCGCCGCGGTCCCAGCGAAGCCAGGGCGTGACATAGTAGATGGTCAGGGTGATGGCCATGACGATCCACTTCAGGCGCCGGAAGGACCCCGACGCCCGCTTGGGGAAGATCTTGCGCCGCGCTGCATAGAGTGACTGGCGGGTCTTGGCGGAATTGACCGCTTCGACATCGATGCGGGTTGGCGCCGTATCCGTCGCGCTGGTCGTCATGGTTGGTGTGCTCCTGTCAGGGCGACCATGTCACGGATGTCGCGGGTGGCCTTTGACCTGAATCAACAAGGGCCGCGGCTGTTCACCGCGGCCCAGAGTAGGGAACGGCGCTGCGGGGCTATTGGCCGCCGCCCAGGCCGTGAACGTAGATCGCCAGCTGCTTGATGGTGACGTCGTCCAGCTTCTCGGACCAGGCGGGCATCATGCCGTGGCGCGCTCGGTTCAACTGCGCCTCAATGGAGGCCACCGAGCCCTCATAGAGCCAGATGGCGTCAGTCAGGTCCGGACCGCCAAGCTCTGCAACGCCCTTGGCGTCAGCGCCATGGCAACCGGAGCAGTTATCGAGGAAGAGCTGGGCAGCCTCCGGGCTAGCCGATTCCGCCTCGATGCCGGATAGGCCTGCCACATAGGCGACCATGTCCTTGATCTGGGCCCGATCCAGCATGCCATCGGCACCGAAATTCGGCATCAGGTTGAAGCGGGTATCAGGATCGGTGGCAGACCGTACGCCATGGGCGATGGTGAGGTAGATATCATCGACAGTGCCACCCCAGATCCAGGAGTCATCATTGAGGTTGGGGTAGCCCGAAGCGCCCGCCGCCCCCGTGCCGTGACACTGCGAGCAGTTGACCTTGAAGGCCGAGGCGCCGGCGGCGCTGGCAAACCGAGTCAATTCTCCATCGGCAAGGATTTCGTGCAGCGGCAGTTCGGTGATCCGGTTGACGACGGCCTGATTGGCCGTCTGCAAATTGGACAGATCCTGATGCAACTCGGCGCGGCTCGAATAGCCAAGGACACCGCCGGTGGCACTGGAGATCATCGGCCAGGCCGGGAAGAGGATAGTGTAGCCGACCGAAAAGGCGATGGTGGCGTAGAAGGTCCACAGCCACCAGCGCGGCATGGGCGTGTTCAGTTCCTTGATCCCGTCCCACTCATGACCTGTGGTTTCGGTGCCCGTAAGTTCGTCGATTTCCCTTGTCGTGGGCTTGTCAGTCATGGCCGGTCTCCGTGGCACCGTCGCGCAGGGGAATGTTGGCTGCATCCATGGCGCGGCGGCCGGCGCCAGGGCGAAGCAGGAAAAGGATCACGGCGAGAAACACGCCGAACATGTAGACCAACCCCCAAGAGTCGGCGAAATGCCGCAAGGCGTCGTAGTCCATCGTCTTGCTCCTCAACGGAAATTTGCTTGGGCGTCGTAGCTGTCGAATTCGACCAGCGTGCCAAGCATCTGGAGATAGGCCACAAGAGCATCCATTTCGGTGATCTTGGCGGGATTGCCGTCAAAGTCACCGACCACGGCTTTTGGATAGCGCGCGAGGAGGTCGGTGGTATCGGCGTCGGGCGTTGCCTGTGCCAATAGATCGCGTGTCGACGCCTCTATCATCTCTTGCGTATAGGGAACGCCCACGGTGGCGTTGGCCTGAAGCTTGCCGGTTATCGTGCCGTAATCCAGCGTCACCAGCGACAAGAAGGCGTAGCTGGGCATAACTGATTCAGGCACAACCGAGCGCGGATCGGCCAGGTGCTGCACCTGCCACTCGTTCGAATAGCGGCCACCGACGCGGGCAAGATCCGGCCCGGTGCGCTTGGACCCCCATTGGAAGGGGTGATCATACATGGACTCGGCGGCCAGCGAGTAATGCCCGTAGCGTTCCACTTCGTCGCGGAACGGACGGATCATCTGGCTATGACAGGTGTAGCATCCTTCGCGGATGTAGATGTCGCGCCCAGCCAGTTCGAGCGGCGAATAGGGCCGCATGCCGTCGACCTTCTCGATGGTGTTCTGGAAGTAGAACAAGGGCGCGATCTCGACGATGCCACCAATCGCCACCACAACCAGGGAGCCGACCAGAAGCAGCGAGGCATTGCGTTCGATAATGCCGTGCTTGGCAAGAATGGACATGAAACGTGCTCCTTACTCGGCGGGCTGCGGGACGGCAGCAGTCGGCATCGGGCGCTCGGTGCGCACTCGACCGACAACGGTCATCCAGATATTGAAGGCCATGACGAGACCACCGGCGAGGTAGAGCAGGCCCCCACCCAGGCGCATCACATAATAGGGGTGCATTGCCGCAACGGTTTCGGCGAAGGAGTAGACCAGGAAACCCTGGCTATCGTATTCGCGCCACATCAGGCCCTGCATGATGCCGGCGACCCACATGGCAGCGGCATAGACCACGATGCCCAGGGTGGCGAGCCAGAAGTGCCAGTTGACCATGCGCAGCGAATAGAGCCGCTCGCGGCCCCAAAGGCGCGGCACCATGAAGTAGACGGCACCGAACGAGATCATACCGACCCAGCCCAACGCACCCGAGTGCACGTGGCCAATGGTCCAGTCGGTATAGTGGCTGAGCCCGTTGACCGACTTGATCGACATGACCGGACCCTCAAAGGTCGACATGCCGTAGAAGGCAACCGCGATGACCATCATTCGGATGATCGGGTCTGTCCGGAGCTTGTCCCACGCGCCGCGCAGGGTCATCAGGCCATTGATCATGCCGCCCCAGCTGGGCATCCACAGCATGACCGAAAACACCATGCCCAGCGTCTGCGCCCAATCAGGCAGCGCGGTATAGTGCAGGTGGTGCGGGCCAGCCCAGATATAGAGGAAGATCAGCGACCAGAAGTGAATGATCGAGAGCCGGTAGGAATAGACCGGACGCTCGGCCTGCTTGGGCATGTAATAGTACATCATGCCCAGGAAGCCGGCGGTCAGGAAGAAACCCACAGCATTGTGGCCGTACCACCACTGGGTCAGGGCATCCTGGACACCCGAGAACAGGGAATAGCTGCGCGAACCAAAGACCGAGACCGGCACGGCCAAGTTGTTGACCACATGGAGCATGGCCACAGTGACGATGAACGCCAAATAGAACCAGTTCGCCACATAGATGTGCGGTTCCTTGCGCCTAAGCAGCGTGCCCAGGAAGAGGATGAGATAGGCGACCCATACAATGGTGAGCCACAGATCGACATACCATTCGGGCTCCGCATATTCGCGGCCCTGGGTGATGCCCAGGAGATAGCCGGTGGCGGCCATGACGATAAAGAGCTGGTAGCCCCAAAAGACGAACCAGGCGAGATCTCCCCCGAACAACCGGGCCCGGCTGGTGCGCTGGACGACATAGAAGCTGGTGGTCAGGAGGGCTGTGCCACCGAAGGCAAAGACCACCGCGGAAGTGTGCAGCGGGCGCAGGCGGCTGAAGGTGAACCAGGGGCCGAAATTGAGGTCGGGAAACGCCAATTGGGCGGCCACCAAGACCCCAACCAGGAAGCCGACCACGCCCCAGAAAACGGTTAGCAGCGAGCCGATGCGAACGGGCTGGTCCATATAGCTGGCCTCGCCGGCCGGTACCGCGACGCGCTCTGGCAACCGCAAGGCAACCAGAGTTGCCAGACCAAGCACGAGGGTCAAAATCCCCATATGCAGGCGGAACGGCGCGTCTACGGCCAACCCTGAGAGCAGGGCCGCCATGAGAGTGCCGCCGCCAAGGCCAATTATCCATCCCTTGTTCACATCGAATCCCCAAGCCAAGCCGGCACAGAGCTGCCGTGCAGCCTAACTAGGCGCTGCCATGCCGCCGAACTTTGATTTGGATCAAGGTCGATGCCGTTCCGGGTGCGATGGTGGTGCGGCAATCGTGCGAGAGGTGCGTTATGGCCAGGCCCAACAAACATCCCCTGCCCCAGCAGAGACCGGATCAGCCGTCGCAACGGCCCGGGCTGTGTCAAATTCTGGCGCTGCGAAGAGGACAAGGCTGGACCGGAAGCTCCAATTTGCCTGGGGCCAGTGTGTATGGTGCTTCCTCGGCCCAGACACGGCGGTCAAAGCTGCAATGACGCTCAATGCCGTGGTCTGGGGGGCGCTCCTGGGTACCGGAGCGGCCCTGCACTGCGCCGGAATGTGTGGCGTTATCGGTTGCGCCTTTCTGGCGACAAGCAATAGCGCGCGTCCCGCCCTTGTGCGCCTGTTGACGATGCAGGCCGGCCGCATCCTTTCCTATGTGCTGCTTGGCCTGCTCTTCGGGGCCGCGGGAGCGGGACTATATCGCGCCTTCGACTTCACCGGCGTACACGCCGCCATGCAATGGACCGCGGCAGCCCTTGTGGTGTGGATTGGGCTCAGCACCGCTGGGCTGGTCCCCTCTTTCGCTGGTCTGGACCGGGCATTTGCCCCAGTAGCCGGGACAGTCGCCAGAATGCGCGCAATGCTGTCGCAAGCCGGGGCCGAGCTTGATCTTGTTTCAGGACTGGTGTGGGGCCTGACGCCCTGCCCGCTGGTCTACCTCGCCATCTTTAATGCCATGCTTCTGGGGTCGACCGAGGAGAGCATGATCATGATGGCCGTCTTTGGGATGGTGACCTCGGTGCCGGTGGTCATCTCCGCGCTGGCCCTTCACCAAGCGTCGACCAGAAGCGGACGGCCCGGGCGCGTGCTGGCGGGCGTTTTCATTGCCTCTGCCGGCGTGCTTGCAGTCCTGTTGACCGCACCGGGCAGCCCGTTCTGCATTACCTGAGGCAGCACGCGCCGAGAGTGCGCAGATGCCTTGAATTCATTGGAAGATCTCAAGATGCCGCCCCGACGCGTCGACATTGTGCCGTGGGGCCAGAAAGTGTCACAAGACCGATTGCCCCCGAACGGCCGGAAAGCGTATGGCTCTGATCACCTGAAGCTTGCGGCTAAGGCGCGCGGCGGCTCCGGAAAGACGGTGGCATGGACAGAGCATACGGGAATCGCCGGACCAGTCCGCTAACGGTTGCCATGGCTCGCCTTGGCCTGCTGGTGCTGCTGTTGGCCCTGTGGTGGCTGGCCTCCGAACATGTCAGCCGCAACCTCATCCCCAGCCCCCCCGAAACCGCGAACGCTGCCCTGCGCCTGTGGCTGGAGGGGAAATTACCCGGCGCAATCGGCACCAGCCTCATCACCTATCTCGGCGGCTTTGCCCTGGCCACGGTTGCGGCCGTGCCGCTGGGTATTGTCATGGGTGCTTTTGGCCTGCTGGGGAGAACACTCGAGGTCTATGTCTATGCGCTGGCCGCTACGCCGCGCGTCGCCTTCATACCGTTGATTATCGTCGTGTTGGGGCTTGGGATCGAGGCCAAGCTATTTGTGGTATTTCTGGGTGCGGTGATGCCGATCGTTATCAATACCTATGCCGGGGTGCGTCAGGCCGATGCCGACCTGGTCGAAATGGCGCGCTCGGTGGGCGCTCGGCGGGCCCGCATATTTCGGGCCATCGTCCTGCCTGGTGCTGTGCCCTATATTCTGACTGGCTTGCGGATCGGGGCCACCATTGGTCTGATCAATACGGTGGTCGCCGAGCTCTATACCGCCGTCACCGGGCTGGGTGGTCTATTGGCGCTCTATGGCAACACCTTTCGTATGGCGGAGTACTTCGTGATCGTGTTGACCCTGGCTGCAATCGGGGTTGTGGTCACCGAGGCGCTTCGCCTACTGGAAAGACGCCTCACCCATTGGACGAAACCAACACATTGACCAAAGGACTTTCCTACATGCCGAACATACCGCGCCTGCTCGCCTGGCTGGTCGTGATGCTGGCTTCGGGATCTGTGCAGGCACAGTCCGACGCGCCGTTCCGGCTGATCGTCACCCATCTTGAGCCACCGCTGGTACCCAATTCGGTCATGGACCTGGCCGAAGAGCTTGGCTATTTCGACCAAGAAGGCGTCTCCGTCGAGTTGGTGCGCGTGCAGCAGACACCATCGGCCCTGGCAGCCTTGCAGGCCGGCGAAGGGGACATGGCCAATATCGGCGTCGATGCCCTGATGCAGGCCATCGCCTCCGGTGCGGATGACTTCCGGGCCGTCACCTCGCCCAATACTTCCCTGCCTTTTGTGATCGCCGCCAATACAAGCATCAACTCCGTCGCAGAATTGGCGGGGGCGCGGTTTGGCGTGGGGCGCATCGGCAGCCTCGATCATTCACTGTCGAGCTTGGTGCTGGCGAGCCTGGGCGCGGAGCTTGACCAGGCGCAGATCGTCGCGCTCGGACAGCCCAATGTACGGGCTCAGGCCCTTGCGGCCGGGCAAATCGACGCCACCACCATGTCGATCGGGACCTGGCTCAGCCTGCCCGACACTAGCGGGCTACACCTATTGGTCGATCAGGACCGCTATTTTGCAGCAGCACCCCTGGTGAACAAGGTCAATGTCGTACCAGGACAGGTTCTCGCCGACCGCCCGGAAGATGTGGCGGCCGTCATTCGCGCGCTGGTCCGCATCAGCCGCGATTTCGCCGCCGATCCGCAACTCTGGGTTTCTGCCATGGAGCGGGCCGTTCCCGACGCCGACATCGCGGTGTTGCAGGCGCTGGCGCCCAGTTTTTCGGCCAGTTGGAGCGTCAATGGCGGCATGAGCCGCAATGCGCTGACCTACACTGCCGACTGGCTCTATGCGACCGAGGATTTTGCAGGGCGGACTCGACCAGCATTGGAAGACTGGGTCGAGTTCGGTCCAGTGGATGCCGCGTTGGCGAGACTTGGCGTTCAGCCGAATGCCGATCCCGCCGACCGGTGAGGCGGGGAATGGGCGACACGAACGGGGATGGGCCGGCGCACAACGGCGGCCGCAGCATCAGTTTGCGCCGGGTGAGCAAGGTCTTCCTGCCGGCCGCCAATGCTCGGGTGAAAGCCATCGACGATGTCAGTCTTCTGGTGCCCGCCTGCCAGTTCGTCGCCATTGTTGGGCCCTCCGGCTGTGGCAAGAGCACCTTGCTGAGGCTTGTGGACGGGCTGATCATGCCCGACAGCGGTGCCGTGACCATCGGGAATTCAGGCCCCGCGCCCGGGCCCGGCATTGGCATGATGTTTCAGACGGTACGGCTTATTCCCTGGCGAACAGTCCGCGACAATGTGGGCTTTGCTCTGGAGGGGGGTCCCCTGGATCGCGCTGAGCGGAAAGCTCGCATAGAAACCCAGTTGCTGCAGGTTGGTCTCGGTCGCTGGGCAGACCACTATCCGGCCCAGCTCTCCGGTGGCATGCAGCAACGGGTTGCGCTGGCCCGGGCGCTGGTGGGCAGGCCAGACGTGCTGCTCATGGACGAACCCTTTGCCAGCCTGGATGCGCAAACCCGCGAACTGATGCAGGAGGACCTGCTGGCGCTGTGGAGCAATCATCGCCCGACGGTGCTGTTCGTCACCCACAGCGTGGATGAGGCGCTGCTCCTGGCTGACCGGGTTATCGTGATGGGTCGAGGCAAAGTGCTTGAGGATTTCTTGGTGCATCTGCCGCGACCGCGGACGACCGCCGATGCACGGCAAGCCCGGACCTATGGACAGTTGCGTGATCGTCTCTGGTCCCGCATTCGCGCGCTGGTGCTGGCAGACCCAGAATCGGCTTTCTTCGGGCGCGGCGGGGCCCAGGAACCAAAACGTCCGCAGTAGGGTGGGCAATCCGTCGGCAACCATACCAGCTGTGACCGATTAATGTGACTTTTGCGAAGCGCCTTCTAGGTATCTCCCCTGACCAGGAGATCCCCATGCCCCTTGCCGTGCTCAATGTTCGTCCCAGTCGACTGAAGTCGCTTCACCTCGTGCGCACCGACAACCGCAACAAGGATCTGGCGCTCCAGTGCATTGGTGAACGCGTTCTGCTTTACGCGCCGGCGGATGAACCCCGACGTGGCTATTTCGGCACCGCCAGGATCGCAGACGTCAATCCTGACCTGACGCAACGTCGCTTCATTTTCGTGGCACTTGAAGAGGTGTCTCTGCTCAACAGGTTCGTAGCGTTGGAGGAACTTGCCGCGCCGATCGAAAGCCGAGCCTATCGAGCAGACGGTTCGCTCGATTTCAGCTATTTCTCCATGAGTATCCGTGGACTGACGCTGGACGACCAGCGGGCAGCGCACGCCTTGCTCACGCGAACCGAAGCATCAACCGGTTTTGGCGAGTCTGCGCAGACGGAGCTGTCAGTGCATCCGGCGTCGTTTGGATCACGCGGGCGCCGGTTGAGAGAGGAAGGTGCACGCAACACACGGCTGCGGTGGTCGGTGCTGGAAGTCTATGGCGCCGCTTGTGCGATGTGCGGAGATGACGATGCGGTGCACGAACTGGGCGCCTACGAGGTCGAAGTGTGCCACCTCAGGCCCCTGCGGCAGGCTGGCCCGGACGAGCTAACCAATGCCATGCCCATGTGCCGCAAGCACCACTGGGCCTATGATTGGGGCCTGTTTACCCTGGCGGAGGTCGGACAGATCATTCCCAGCATTCGCATGCCGCCATCTTTGCACAGGCGCTTTAACGGCCAGACGCGGGCCCGCTTTCCCAGTACCAGGCAGGCCTGGCCCAAGGCAGAGCATTTGCGCTTCCACCGTGAGAAGGTGTTTCTGGGATAGGGTGGGACCGACATAGCAAAACGCCCCGTCGATTATGACGGGGCGTTTTGTATTTTTTTTGTGGAGAGAATTTGTGTTTTTGGCAGACCTTGCAGTGACCTACTCTCCCAAGTCTTGAGACTTAGTACCATTGGCGCGGAGGGATTTGACGGTCGAGTT
>NZ_CAJXJS010000034.1 GCF_913055165.1 uncultured Devosia sp. | reverse complement strand
CCCGCCGCAACCGCCTGGAATTCCTCCTTGAGATCATTCCCTCCAAGGTTGGGCCGGTCAATGACGACACGACGGCGATCCTGATCCAGCGCTTTTACGAGATCGGCATCTATCCCGACTGGTGGAAGCTCGAACCGATGGCGACGCAGGGCGCCTGGGAAAATACTTGCGCCACGATTAGTGCCAACGATCCTCACACTCGCGGCATTGTCGTTCTGGGCTTGGACGCCCCAGAGGCCGAACTGGCCGCCAGTTTCCGCGTAGCCGCCTCGTTTGATCTTGTGAAGGGCTTTGCCGTTGGCCGGACCATTTTCGGCGCCGCCGCACGCGGTTGGCTTGCGGGAGAGCTGTCCGATGACGAGGCCGTCGGACAGATGGAAAGCAATTATCGGAACCTTTGCCATATCTGGGACCAAGCCAGATCGGCGGCGCGCGCCGCCCACGTGGCCTGACCTTTTTGCCGGAGACAGAAGCATGACCCAGACAATCCGGCTGACCGCGGCCCAGGCGATGGTCAAGTGGCTCTCCGTTCAAATGACGGAAGAGGGCGAACGCTTTATCGAAGGCATGTGGGCGATCTTTGGGCATGGCAATGTGGCTGGCATCGGGGAGGCATTGCATGCCTATCGGGATGTCTTTCCGACCTGGCGCGGTCAGAATGAGCAGACAATGGCCCATGCGGCCATCGCCTATGCCAAGGGCAAGAAGCGCGCGCGCGCCCATGCCGTGACCTCATCGATCGGCCCGGGGTCAACCAATATGGTGACGGCAGCAGCCTTGGCCCATGTCAACCGGCTGCCGGTTCTGATGGTCTGTGGGGACGTCTTCGCCAATCGTCGGCCCGATCCGGTGCTGCAGCAGGTGGAAGACTTTGACGATGGCACGGTGTCCGCCAATGACTGTTTCCGTCCCGTGGTGCGCTATTTCGACCGGATTACCCGGCCCGAACATCTCCTGACCTGCCTGCCGCGAGCTCTTAGAGTGATGACCGACCCCGCCAATTGCGGCCCGGTCTGCCTGGCCTTCTGTCAGGATGTGCAGGCGGAAGCATTCGACTTTCCCGAAGCTTTCTTCGAGTCGCGCGTCTGGCGCATTCGCCGCCCATCCCCCGATGCGGGTGAACTGACGCGTGTGTCCGAGCTTATCAAGGGCGCGAAGAACCCGGTGATCGTCTCGGGTGGCGGCACCATCTATAGCCAGGCCGAGGAAACGCTCGCCGCATTTGCGACGCGGCACAATATTCCCGTGACCGAGACCCAGGCCGGCAAGTCCGGTCTTGCGCAGGACCACCCGATGAACTTCGGGGCCTCTGGCGTCGATGGATCGGCAGCGGCCAATGCCGCTTCTTCCAGGGCCGATCTCGTGATTGGCGTCGGCACCCGTCTGCAGGATTTTACAACCGGCTCGCGCACCCTGTACCGCCACGATGCGACGCTCGTTTCCATCAACACGCATGGTTATGACGCGGCTAAACACGCCGCGGTCAGCCTTGTTGGGGATGCCAAGGTAACACTGGAAGCCCTCACCGAGGCCATTGGCGATTACAAGGCCGAAGCGCCCGATGCCGGTGCCCGCCAGGACTGGCTGCGCGCCGTGGACGTCTATTGCGCCCGCCCGGACGACCAGAACGCACCGCCTACCGACGGCCAGGTGATCGGCGCTGTGCAGCGTGCCGCCACCGATGGCGCCATTGCCATATGTGCAGCAGGCACGATGCCCGGTGCCCTAAAGCTCCTGTGGAAGCCATCTCAGGGCGGCTACCACATGGAATATGGCTATTCCTGCATGGGTTACGAAGTGGCTGGCGCGATGGGCTTGGCACTGGCGCAGCCTGAGCGTGAAGTCATCTGCTTTGTCGGTGACGGCTCCTACATGATGGCCAATTCCGAGCTGGTAACGGCCGTCATGCGCCGCATTCCCTTTACTGTGGTTCTCACCGACAATCGCGGCTATGGCTGCATCAACCGCCTGCAGACGATGGGCTGCGGCGGCGAGCCGTTCAACAACATGTATGTCGACTGCAATGTCGAAGTTCAGCCCGAGATCGACTATGTGGCCCACGCTGCGTCCATGGGTGCCTTCGCGGTCAAGGCTTCGGGGACCGATGCGCTCGAAGCCGAACTGAAGGCCGCCCGCTCACGCAATATCCCGACTGTCATCGTCATCGATACGATCGCAAAGGACTTCCCCGGGACCGGTCTTCAGACCACTGCCGGCGAGCATGGCTTCTTCTGGGACGTCGCCGTCCCGCAAACCTCCGACCGTCAGAAACAACGCGACAGATATCTCGAATATCTCGGTCAGATCGCCCGACAGAGCCTGGTCAACTAAGGCCACCGGCCGATCAGACTAAACGAGAAAAGGACACGTCCATGACGAGCCTTCAGCGCAAACCATTCGGCACGCATGGCAAGGTGCATGAGATCACACCACAGTCGGCCGGTTGGCGTTTTGTCGGCTTCAGCCTCTACCGGCTGCGCGCTGGTGACACCGTCTCGGAAGTCACCGGTGACCGTGAAGTGATCCTCGTTATGGTCGAGGGCAAGGCACAGTTCCGGGCCAATGATCGCGACTGGGGCATCCTGGGCGACCGCATGGATGTGTTTGAGAAAACGCCGCCCCATTGCCTCTACCTCCCCAATGACAGAGCCTGGGAAGCGACCGCGACCACCGACTGCACCATTGCCGTTTGCTCGGCGCCCTGCAAAGGCGGTCACGAGGCGCGTCGCATCGGACCCGATGGCATTACGCTCACGGTGCGCGGCCAGGCGTCCAACGAGCGATGGATCAACAACATCGCCATGGAAAACGAGGACTATTGCGACAGCCTGCTGGTCACCGAAGTCTTCACCCCGGAGGGGCACTGGTCGTCCTACCCCAGTCATCGCCATGACGAAGACGACTACCCGCGCATCACCTATCTGGAAGAAACCTACTACCACCGCCTCAACCCGGCGCAGGGTTTTGGGGTGCAGCGCGTCTATACCAATGACGGCACGCTGGACGAAACCATGGCCGTGCAGAGCCACGATGTCGTTCTCGTTCCCCGCGGTCATCACCCCTGCGGGGCCGTGCATGGCTACGAAATGTACTACCTCAACGTCATGGCCGGCCCCCGCCGAGCCTGGCGCTTCGAGCCCGACCCAGACCACAAATGGGTCATGCAACGGGACAGCTAGGCCCGGTCAGGGCGAAAACAGCGTCCGGCCTCGCGCCACGATTTCGGTCAGGAAGTCGGCCACCACAGAAATGCGACGGATCCCGCGCAGCTCCTCGTGTACGACCGTCCAGTAGCTCCTCCTGAGCGTAAGTTCAGGCAGGACGAGGTCAAGCTCAGGATAGCTGCTCGCCATGAATGCATGCAGAATGCCGATCCTTGTGCCGGATCGAACAGCCGCTGTCAGTCCCATGGTCGACGACATCGAAAGGGTCGATTGCTAGCCGGGGAACAGCTCCGATGTAAAATTCAGACTCGACGCGTAGAGCAGGTCTTCGACATAGCCGACCAGCGCATGGTTCTTGAGGCCTTCGGGTTTGTTGGGACGCTCGTTCAGATCAAGATAACTGCGCGAGGCATAGAGCCCCAGCGAATAGTCGGTCAGCTTGCGGGCAACCAGCCGACCCTCGCGGGGGCGCTCCAGCGTCACGGCAATATCGGCCTCGCGGCGCGACAGCGAAAAAGCCCGCGGTACAGGCACGAGTTCAATGCGCATCGCAGGATGGCGTTCGACCAGCTCATGCAGGCGCGGCGCCAGAAAGGCGACGCCGAAGCCGTCCGGAGCCCCGATGCGGACAGTGCCTTCAATGTCGCTATTTGCATCAGCCGCCTCGACGGCGGCCAGGCTGGCGCTTTCCATGGCTTCGGCATGGGTCAGGAACTTCTCGCCTTGCATGGTCAGTTCGGTGCCGCTGGTCCGACGCTGGAACAGGCTGCTGCCAAGCGCCTCCTCCAGGGCCGTCAGGCGCCGCGCCACGGTCGCGTGGTTGAGCCCCAGGGTGCGCGAGGCGGCCAGGATCTGGCCATTGCGCGCCACCGCCAGGAATATCCGGACGTCATCCCAGTTCACTTACTATACTTTCCGCACAACGGATGCGCAGATTGTTGAGTTGATGTGCGAAAAACATAGTGACATTTTCCTCGCCGACCAAGGAGGAATTGCATGCGCACCATTGGACACTTCATCGACGGTGTCGAAACCACCGGCAGCTCGACTCAGTATCAGGACGTCTTTAATCCCGCCACCGGTGAGGTCCAGGCGCGTGTCGTTCTGGCGTCAGAGGCAGATCTCGAGGCGGCCGTTGCTTCTGCCGCCGCTGCGCAGCCCAAATGGGCGGCGACCAATCCGCAGCGCCGCGCGCGCGTTTTTTTCAATTTCGTGGCGCTCATCAACCAGAACATGCAGGAACTGGCCGAACTGCTCAGCGCCGAGCATGGCAAGACGGTTGAAGATTCCAAGGGCGACATCCAACGTGGGCTGGAAGTGTCGGAATTCGTCGCTGGCGCGCCGCATCTACTCAAGGGTGAGTTCACCGACGGTGCCGGCCCCGGCATCGACATGTATTCCATGCGCCAGCCGGTGGGCATTGGCGCCGGCATCACGCCGTTCAACTTTCCTGCCATGATCCCGCTCTGGATGCTGTCTCCGGCCATCGCCGCGGGCAATGCCTTTATCCTCAAGCCCTCCGAGCGCGACCCCTCCGTGCCGGTACGCCTGGCACAGCTGGCTATCGAGGCCGGCTTGCCCAAGGGCATCCTCAATGTTGTGCAGGGCGGCAAGCCTGTAGTGGATGGCATTTTGGCCCACGAAAAGATCGAGGCCATCAGCTTTGTCGGCTCGACCCCCATCGCCCGCCATGTCTATGGAACCGCCGCTGCCAACGGCAAGCGCGTGCAGGCCTTTGGTGGGGCCAAGAACCACATGATCATCATGCCCGACGCCGACATGGACAAGGCCGCCGATGCACTGATGGGTGCCGGCTATGGTTCGGCCGGGGAACGCTGTATGGCCATTTCCGTGGCCGTCCCCGTTGGCGATGGTACAGCCGACCGCATCGTTGAGGCGCTCAAGCCCCGTATCGAAAAGCTCAAGCTTGGTCCCGCCAGCGACCCTGGATCAGAAATGGGTCCGGTCATCACCAAGGCCAGCCAGGATCGCATCAAGCAGCTCATCTCCAGGGGCGTGGAGCAGGGCGCCGAACTTGTGGTCGATGGCCGCGGTTTCAGCCTTCAGGGTTACGAGAATGGCTATTTTGTCGGACCGACCCTGTTCGATCGCGTCACGCCGGACATGGACATCTACAAGGAAGAAATCTTTGGTCCGGTGCTGAGCGTGGTCCGGTCCAACACCTATGAGGATGCCATCGACCTGGTGATGGACAACCCCTATGGCAATGGCACGGCAATCTTCACCCGTGACGGCGACGCCGCCCGTGACTTCGCGGCCCGCATCAATGTCGGCATGGTGGGGATCAACGTCCCGGTGCCGGTGCCGCTAGCCTATCACAGCTTTGGGGGCTGGAAAGCGAGCGCCTTTGGCGACCTCAACCAGCACGGCACGGATTCGATCAAGTTCTGGACCCGTACCAAGACTGTCACTGCGCGCTGGCCCAGCGGCATCAAGGACGGCGCCGAATTCCAGATGCCAACGATGAAATAGATCAATCGAAATCGGGGCCGCAGATGTGCGGCCCCGATCTTTGCTGCCGGACCACACGGCCCGCTTCCCAGGTTCAGGCGGCGGACAGCCTGGCTCCCCTTCTGATCATGTCGGCGGCCTTCTCGGCAATCATCACAGTCGGGCTTGCAGTGTTGCCTGAGACGATCGTCGGCATGATCGAGGCATCAACAATGCGCAGGCCATCCATGCCTCTAAGACGCAAATCGGGTGTCACCACGGCGCGGTCGTCCACACCCATTCGGCAGGTTCCGACCGGATGGAAGATGGTGGTGGCGATATCGCCAATGCCCCGCAAAAGGTCAGCTTCGGTGCTCACCTCTGGTCCGGGCAGGATTTCCTCGGGACGATAAGGTTGAAGCGCTTTGGCAGTCATGATCTGCCGGGCCTGCTGTACCGAGCGAACAGCGATGTCGCGATCAGCAGCGGTCGAAAGATAGTTCGGCTGGATCAGTGGCTGGCGATTGAGGTCCATGCTCTCGATGTGGACACTGCCACGGCTCTGCGGGCGTAGATTGCACACCGAAATGGTGATCGCGGGGAATTCGTGCAGCGGCTCGCCCAGCCGGTTCGTCGAGAGGGGCTGCACATGATATTCCAGGTCCGGCGTGGCCATCGCGGCGTCGGACTTGGTGAACATGCCGAACTGGCTCGGTGCCATCGACAGCGGGCCGCTCTGGGTGAGGGCATACTGCAGACCCATGCGCAGCTTGCCGAAGGGGCTGTGGAACAGAGTATTGAGCGTCTGCGCGCCGCTCACCTTGTAGACCATGCGGATCTGCAGATGATCCTGCAGGTTCTCACCCACCCCCTGGCTTTCGAGGCGGACGTCGATGCCATTCTTCTGCAGGATTTCAGGCCGGCCGATGCCGGAGAGCTCAAGCAGTTTGGGTGAGTTGATGGCGCCTGCAGCGAGCAACACTTCGCGACCCGCCCGCGCCTGAACGCTGTTGCCTCCCTGACGATAGGTCACGCCGGCGACCCGACCGTCTTCAACGATCAGCCGCTCTGCTTCCGCTTGGGTAACGAGTCGAAGATTGGGGCGATTCAGCGCGGGCCGAAGGAAGCCCTTGGCGGTGTTCCAGCGGCGGCCACCGGATTGATTGACCTCGAACAGGCCCGATCCTTCATTGTCGCCATCGTTGAAGTCGGATCGCGGTTCGATGCCGAACTCGCTTGCCCCGCGTTGCACTGCTTCCAGAATGTCCCAAGAGAGGCGCTGCCGCGCCACGCGCCACTCGCCCCCGGCGCCATGCATGGCATTGCCCCCGCCATGGTGATCCTCTGATTTGATGAAATAGGGCAGCACATCGTCCCAGCCCCAACCAGTATTTCCGGCCTGGCGCCAACCGTCATAGTCCGCCGCCTGGCCGCGCATATAGATCATGCCATTGACCGAGGTGCAGCCGCCCAGGACCTTGCCGCGCGGATAGACCAGCGACCGTCCGTTGAGACCCGGCTCCGGCGCCGTCTTCATCATCCAGTCGGTACGCGGATTACCGATGCAATAGAGATAGCCGACCGGAATGGTGACCCAGTGGTAATTGTCATTGCCGCCCGCTTCGAGCAGCAGGACGCGATTGCGTGGGTCCTCGGTGAGCCGGTTGGCCAGCACGCATCCGGCCGTGCCGGCTCCTACGATCACATAGTCATATTCACCCTCAACCCGCATGCGGTCGCTCCGACAACAGCTCTTGCCAGATCGGGTCGCTGGCAGCGTTGAGCGTGCTCCAGATGCCATAGCGGCGCTCATAATGCGCGGCCATTGCAGGGTCGGGAACATAGGTTTGGACGGCGCGCGTCATGGCGCCGGCGGCCTCCACCTCATCCTGATAGAGGCCAACCCCCACAGCGGCCATCATGGCCGCACCCAGGGCGCCGGTCTCGCGGGCTTCCGCCACGGTCACCGGCACGCCCAGCCCGTCGGCAAAGATCTGTGGCCAATGCGCTGACCGGGAGCCTCCGCCTGACAGCACTGCCTGGTCCATGCCCACGCCAGCATCTGCCAGCACCGAGACGTGGCGTCGATGCTCGAACATCACGCCCTCATAAAGCGCCCGCAGCAAGTGACCTTCGCTGTGCCAGCCGGCAAGACCGAAAAAGCTGGCGCGGTAGTGCGAGCCGAGCCGGCCGCCATAGAGAAAGGGCTGGAACAGGGGATCGTCATGGCGCGGACTGACTTGCCCGATCAGTTCATTGACGAAGCCGAACGGGTCATCGTGGTGTGCCCCGCGTTCGATCAGCGCCCGCACATACCATTCGAGATTTGCTGCTGACGTCGCGCTGTTCTCCATATTGGCATAGCGGTTGGGCCCGTATGCGGCGACCATGAAGACCCGTTCGTCCTTCACCGGCTCAGTCGAGAACACCTGGTTGATCGACCAACTGCCGGCAACCACCGACGCTGAGCCGGGCAGGGCCGCACCCGACCCCATGGCAGAAGCCACGACGTCAAAGAGCCCCGCGACCACTGGAGTGCCCTCCGCAAGTCCGGTCCGTGCAGCCGTTTGCGTCGTTATCGTGCCGACCACGTCACTGGGTTGGTGAAGCGGCGGAAGCATCCCCTGCGCATCCTCAAGGCCATAGAGCCGCATCAGCTCTTCGTCATACACAGCCTCAGGCATGCGGACGAGGCCTGCACCGGACATGTCGGAAATCTCGCTCGCCAATTCTCCGGTCAGGTACCAGGTCAGCACATCCTTGGCGAACAGCAGCGTGCCTGCACGCCCATAGAGATCCGGCCGGTTCTGCTTGAGCCAGGCCAGGAGGACCGGCGTCTGCGACGGCCAAGGGCGCTGCAGGCAGATGGCATGAAGCGCCTTGCCTGCGCGCCGGTCCAGAATGCCAGCCAATTGTGCCGCCCGGCTGTCGAGGGACTGAATACCGAGCAATGGCTGCCGGTCCGTGTCGAGCAGATAAAGTCCATTGCCGTGTCCGGCGGTCCCGATGGCTGCGATCTGCCGGGCGTCAATCCCTGCCTTGGCGATGCACTGGCCGATCGCCACCCTCGCATTGTCACAAAGCTCGGGCACCGAGCGCTCGACCATGCCCGCGGCCGGCTGGTGCGTGGCGCCGTCGATGCCGTGCGCCGCAACCTGCTTGCCATCCAGCGTGAAAAGAACGGCCTTGATGACGGTATTGCCCGCATCCAGGCCCAGGAGATAGCGCGGTGCGTCAACCATTATTGTAGACCTCCCAGGCAGCCTCGCCATCGGCACCATCATGGATAATGGCCATGAGCGCCGCAACGACAGCCCGTGGATTGGTGTGCTGGTAGATATTGCGCCCATAGACCATGCCCTTGGCGCCCTGGTGCATCAGGCGGGCGGACTTTTCGAGGACAGCCTTAAGGTCTTCCTTGCCGCCGCCACGCACCAGAACCGGCACCCGCGCCGCCTCGATGACCCGGTGGAAATCCTCGGGATTGTCGGTGGGATCAGCCTTGATGATGTCCGCACCCATTTCCGCGGCGAGCCGCACCAGCGGCACGATCTTCTCCACATCCCCATCGACCTGGTAGCCGCCGCGCACCTCATTGGACAGCATGGCCAGAGGCTCGATCATCAGCGGCATGCCGTATTTGTGGCAATCGGCACGCACCCGGCTGATATTGTCCACGCACTGGCGGAAGAGTTCGGGTTCATCGGGCAGCATGAAGAGATTGACCACCACACAGGCCGCGTCCATTTCCAGCGCCCCGCCGATCGGCTCGTCGCGGTTTTGCAGCATCGACCACATGACCCGATGCCGCTGGGCATTGTAGGGATTGCCCATGTCGATCCGCATCACCAGCGCCGGCTTGTCCTTCTCGGGACGCGACTGCAGCAGGTCGGCCTGCCCATAGGCCATCTGAATGGCGTCTGGCCTGGCGCCGATCAAGGCATCTACCACCCCGGCCATGTCTTCCAGCCCAACCAGAAAGCTCGGTTCATTGCAGACGCCATGGTCGATGGCGACGTCGAGGCACCCTCCATTGGTGAAAAGCCGGTTCATCCGGGCTTTGGTGCTTACGCGCATATTTGCCTCCCCGCTCAATTGCGTTGCGTCAGCATGTCTGCCGAGACGCCATGATAAGTGTGAAGTTGATGGGCCAGGTCGGCGATCTGCTCTTGCCTCTCCTCAACCGTCCAGCCCAGTTCACCGGCCAGCACAGCGGCCAGCGCTTCCAGCCGCCTGGACGAGATCAGACCCGTGATGGCCAAAGGCAGTCGCCGCAACACCAGATCGGCCAGGTGCACGACATGTTCTTGCTGGGCGAGATAGGCGATTTCGGCCGCCGTGACCTCCAGTCCCGCATCAAGGGGCACATCGTCTTCCCGCGTGCCGCAGAACGCCAGGACGGTATCGGCCCGTGTGCCGTAGAGATCCACAAGCCAGGCCGCCCGTGCAGCACTGATGCCATGTCGGGCCACGAGCTCCTGCTCCAGCGCACCCGGTTCCTCCGGAAACCCCGCACCGCCGCCAATGGGCAGATCATATGTGTCGCGAACCCGCGCCTTCCCGAGGAAATCGAGCACCGCATCGGTGGTCTGCTCGGCAAAGGCGCGGAACGTGGTCCACTTCCCCCCGATCATGCAGAATTGCGGCACTGTCCCGTCGATCCGGCGGACCATGTGGCCGCGCGAAATGCGGCCGGTGAAGGCATGGTCGCTCCGGGGCAGGGGGCGGATGCCGCTATAGCTATAGATGATCTGCTCGGCGCCGAGCCGTATGGACGGAAACACCGCCCTCAGCGCGTCAAGGATGTAGTCCCGCTCTTCATCGGTGCAATAGACCCGCTCGGCCTTCTCGACCCTTATGTCGGTGGACCCTGCCAGGACTTTCCCCAAATAGGGAAAGACCACGCAGACGCGGCCATCGCCGTTCTCGAAGAAGATCATGTGCCCGTTCAGGGCAGCATGGAGTTCGGGATGGTCGAGCACGATATGCGAGCCCTTGGTGCCCGAGACATAGCGCTCTCCGGAACTGCCCCGATCCGCCAGGTCCGCCAGCGATTCGTCAAGCCAGGCCCCGGTGGCATTGACCAGCGCCCTTGCGGTAACGGGATACTCTTGCCCGGTCAGGTGATCCTGCACGGCGTAGCCGGCATCGCGCCGGACCAGTTCGGCATAGTTGAGGGCCACGCTGCCCGGCGCTTCGCGCCCCGTATCGAGCAGCAATTCGATGGCCAGGCGCTCTGGATAGCTGATCCAGGCGTCAAAGAAGGTGGCCGAGCCGCGCAGTTTTGGCGTCAAACGCGGCCAGAGCCGCAGCGTTTCGGTTGCAGACCTGAACTGGTGTGGTGGCAGCCGGCGGCGCTTGCGTGTGATCCAGTCATACATCGATAGACCAGCCTTGAGCGCCAAGGCGCCGCGCCGCGCGGGTGGTGTGGAGAGGCCCAGAAAACTCGCAGCGCCGTTAAGCAGCCCGGAAAAGATTGAGGTGATGGGAACTGTCGTGGGCAGCGGGCGCACCATATGGGCGGCATTGGCGAGCAGGGCATCCCGCTCGCGCAGCGATTCCTTCACAAGCGAGAATTCGCCATTTTCGAGGTAACGCAGACCGCCATGGATCATGCGTGATGGAGCGGCGCTGCAACCTGAAGAGTAGTCGTTGCGCTCGACCAGCAGCACCCGCAAGCCCTGCAGTGCCAGTTCCCGGAACACGCCAATGCCGTTGATGCCGCCGCCGATGACGACCACATCGAATGCGGGATCGGCGCTGATCCGGTCGAAGCTGTCCTGGCGTGTTTCTGGCAATAGAAATCCTTTCGCTGCCTCGCGACAGCGCTGCTCGTGGTCTCGGCGATGTGGGTCTGGCCCTAGGTGTCGAGTGTTGAGAGATGTCTGGTCACGGCGTCATCCATGGTCCGAACGTCCTGCTCGCTCAGTCGTATTCGCGCCGCGGCGGCATTCTCCCGCGCCTGTTCGGGGGTTCGCGCCCCGCAAAGGGCGAAGGTGATCCCCGGCCTTTGTACCGTCCAGGCAATGACCAGCTGGGACAGCGTGGCATCATGCGCCTTTGCGATCGGCGCGATGTCCTCCATCAGCGCGGCCACCTTGATCCTGTTGTCAGTCGAAAAATGCGGATCGGTCCGGCGCTGGTCGTCCCCCTCGAACTGGCGATCCGGCCCCACCTTGTCCGTAAGCAGGCCACGCGACAGCGACGAATAACTGAGGACGGAGACGCCGTTCTCCTGGCACACCGGCAGCAGGGTCTGTTCGAGGCCGCGCTTGGCCATCGAATATTCTTCCTGGATCGCATCGAGCTGGCCCGCCGCGAGATAGGCCTTGAGATCGTCCTCCGAAACATTGCTGGCGCCGATCGAGCCGATTTTGCCCTGCCGCTTGAGATCCTCGAGCGCACCCATGGTCTCGGCAATGGGCGTGGTCGGGTCCTGCCAATGGGTGATGTAGTGGTCGATATGGTCCGTCTCCAGCCGTCGCAGGCTCTGCTCCACTTCGTAGAAGATCGCGTCGCGACCGAGATAGCGATGGACGGGTTTGCCGTCATAGTCGAAGAAATGACGGCCCTTGTCGGTGTGCCAGACGAGACCGCATTTGGTGGCGATGACGACCTGGTCCCGACGTCCCTTGATGGCGCGGCCGACCAGTTCTTCGGCAAGACCCTGGCCATAGGCCGGGGCCGTGTCGATCAGGTTCACTCCTTCGTCAATCGCGGCCCGGATGGCGGCGATGGATTGGGCTTCGTCGGTGCCGCCCCACATCCAGCCGCCGATCGCCCAGGTGCCCAGTCCGACCGGAGGGGCCTTGATCGCGGAGGTGCCGATGCGGCGCTTACCCAGATCATGCAACATGCGTCTGACCCTCCATCGCTTGCAGCACCTGTGAGGCAGTTTCCTCATCGACGACCAGCGAGTTGAGGAAGCCGCCATTGAGCACGGCGCGGATTGGCAGGACCTTGTCCGAGCCGGCAGCGACACCGATGACCTTGCGGCAGTTGGAGAGCTCCCCGGGCGCCAGCGCGACCAGTCGCGAATTGAGGGAATAATTGGCTATGGCGCCGGACTCGTTGATCAGGTGGGCGAGGAATTCCGCCACCACGCCGCTCCGGATCAGCTTTTCACGGTCGGCGGTGGAATCGGGATGCAGGTCGTAATAGCTCGAACCGGCCGTCTGAATGGACCCCACGCCCACCAGGGCAATCGCGGCCTGCCGCGCCAGATGAAGGGTTTCCTTGACCGAGGGTAGGTCCATGAGCATGTCGCGCTGCTCCACGCTTTCGGCAAAGAGCGGGGCGTGCATCAGGTGCGTCTGTCCCCCAAGACGCTCCGCCAGGCGCGAGGCCAAGTGGTTGACGTCAGTATGATATTTGCCCTGAACGCCGCCGGTGAGGGGCACGACGGTGATATCGAAGCTGCGCTCAGGCTCGAGATTGTCCACCACCGCGCTCATGGCCTTGCCGCCGGTGATGGCGATGACGTCGCCGTCGCGCAGGGATTCCAGCAGCTGGTTGGCCGCAGCACGACCGACCTGCTTCAGCGTAGTGTCGAGATTGCCCGAAATGGTGGGGGTGACGATGGCATTGGTCAGGCGGGTCGCCTTGACCAGCAGGCGCTCGATTTCCATCAGCCGCTGGAACGGCGACTCGATTTCGATCCGGACCATGCCCTGCTTGCGACCCTGGGCTATCAGCCGGTTCACCTTGGACGTCGACAGGTTCAGCATTTCGGCAATATCAGATTGCTTGAGGCCTTCCAGGAAGTGCATCACCAGCACGGTGTGGATCTGTCGCGCGGATTCGAACTCGCTATTGTCCGTCATTTCTTCGCCCAATCGCTTCAACATGACCTCAACTCCGCCGCTTGCTCAGATAGTGATCGATGGTCACCGCAGCCAGCAGGATGGATCCCCGGATTATGTCCTGCCAGTAGACCGATACGTCCAGCAGGGCCAGTGAGCTGGACACCACCGAAAGCAGGATCGTCCCCAGAATAGCGCCCAGGATGGTGCCCGAGCCGCCCGACAGACTTGCCCCTCCGATGACCGCGGCGGCGATGACATTGAGCTCCATGCCGATGCCGAATGTGGGCTGCGCCGAACCGAAGCGCGCCATGTAGATCACCCCGGCTACACCGCAGAGGGCCGAGCAGAGTGTGGTGGTCAGGAAAATCACCTTCTTGGTGCGGATGCCCGAATAGGCGGCCGCCTTCTCATTGCTGCCCGTATAGAACACCTTGCGGAACATGGTTGTGCGCCTGAGCATGAAGTCGAAGGCGACGACCACCACGATGAAGATGATGATGACCACGGGGATGACCCCGATCGAACCCTGGCCGATGAACTTGAACTCCGGCGGTAGCGTGAAGAGGCCGAGCGGCCGCCCACCGGTGCCCAGGAGGCAAGCGCCACGGGCGATCACCATGGCCGCCAGCGAGACGATGAAGTGGTGCAGGCCCACCTTGGTGACGAAAAAGCCCATGATGGCGCCGATGGCCGCGCAGGCCAGGATGGCGATCAGTGACGCGGTCCAGGGGTCGACGCCATTGAGAAACGACAGGCCTGCAATGACCATGGCGAGCGCCGTGACAGAGCCGACCGACAGGTCTATGCCACCTGAGATCAAGAGGATCGTCATGCCGACCACGACAATGCCTTCAACCGCGAAGGCCATGGCCATGGCGCGCATGTTTTCCCAGGTCAGGAAATAGGGCGAGGCGAAGGACATCGCGGCAAACAAGGCCAGGATGATCAGGATCAGGCCGATCTCCCGCATACCAGCGAGGCGGCGCCAACCTGGCGTCGGCATGGGTTTTTCCATCTGTTCGTCCTTGGCGGCCATATTGGTCTCGATCGTACTCATGAAGCCATCTCCCGGGGCAGATCGGCGCTGATGGATGCCATATGCATGATGCGTTGTTCCGTCATGGTTTCGCCCGCCACCTCGCCATTGATCCGCCCTTCGCGCACCACAAGGATACGGTCGCAGCAGCCGATCAACTCCGGCAATTCGGAGGAAATCACCATGATACCGACCCCGCTATTGGCGAGGTCCCGCAGGATCCGGTGGATTTCGAGCTTTGCTCCCACATCGACCCCGCGGGTCGGCTCGTCGAGAAAAATGACCTTGGGGTTGACGGACAGCAGCTTTGCGATCGCCACTTTCTGCTGGTTTCCGCCGGACAGCGACGAGACTGGGTGCGAGAGACTGCCATATTTGAGGTTGAGGCGGCGGCCCAGTTCACGCGCCAGCGTTGCTTCGCGACGGCTGTCGATCAGTCCTCCCTTGCTCACCTGTTCCAGCTTCAGCGCCGAAACATTGGCCTGGATGGGCAGATCGAGGAACAGGCCGTCTCCCTTCCTGTCCTCCGAGAGGTAGACCATGCCAGCATCGATGCTTTGCTGGTAGCGGCGCAATGGCAGCACATTGCCATTCAGGCGCACCTCGCCTGTGGCGTGCGGATCAATTCGGCAGATACCCTTGACGATCTCGCTGCGCCCAGCCCCGATCAGCCCACCCAGCCCCAGGATTTCTCCGCGGTGGAGGGTGAAGCTGACATCCTGAAAGCGGCCCGGGCTTGAGAGTCCGTCGACCTGAAGAATGACCTCCCCATCGGTGGGTGTACCAACGGCCTTGGCGGGATAGCGGGCGTCGATTTCGCGACCCACCATGGCATTGACGACCTGGGTGGGCGTGGTCTCGGCAACATTGTGCGTGACCACATATTGACCATCGCGGAAGACGGACACACGGTCGCAATGGGCGAAGATTTCGGCCATGCGGTGGGAAATGTAGATGATGGCGATGCCGCGCGCGGCCAGGCGATGCATGATGGCAAAGAGCGCCTGGGCCTCGCGCTCGGTCAGCGCGGCGGTCGGCTCGTCGAGAATGAGGATGCGGCAGTCAAGCGTCAGGGCCTTGGCGATCTCGACCAGTTGCTGCTGGGAGATGGACAGGCCGGCAACGAGTGCCGACGGATCGATGTCACCCAGTTCGGACAGGATATCCCTGGCGCGCCGCTTGAGGCCGGCATAGTCCACCAGTGGGGCCCGGCTGACATTGGTGGATGCCATGAAGATGTTTTCGGCCACCGACACGTCTGGGCAGAGCGCGATTTCCTGATGCACCTGGCCAATGCCCAGCCGCTGCGCTTCTGTTGGCGAGCCGATGCGCACCACCTGGTCATCAATGCGGATCTCGCCGCTATCCGGCTGCAGGATGCCGTTGATGATGTTCATCATCGTGGATTTTCCCGCGCCATTTTCCCCGGCAAGCGCATGGATCTCGCCGCGCCGCAGCTCGAAGCTGGCTTCACGCAGGGCTTGTATGGCCCCGAACGCCTTGCTCAGCTGACTCACTTTCAGAATGACGTCGGACATCTCGCTCTCCCGTCTGGTCTGGAGCCTGCGCCGCAATCGAGGTCACGGCGCAGGGTATTTGTCGAAAGCCGGATCGTTAGTTGGGATCGCGGCCTTCCATGTAGACGTTGAGATCGAAGGAGTCGGCGTTGTCCTTGGTGATCACGGCAAAGCCGTTATCCACGAAGGGGATCTGCATGGGATTGTAGCCCGACACCTTATAGTCATTGAACGGATCGAACATGTCCGAATGGGCGGCGAGGAAAGTGGCCAGGAAGCCGACAAAGCCTTGGATGCCCTGGTTGGGATTGAGCGCCATATGGATATTGCCGGCGCGGATATGTTCCAGCGTGGTCGGCGTGATATCGGCATGCATGATCAGCACGTCCGAATTGGCTTCCAGCACCGCTGCCACAGCGCCCTCTGCTGAGCCGGCTTCCGGGATCCACATCGCATCGAGCTCGGGATTGGCCTGCAGGATCGAAGCCGTCGCGCGATAGGCGGCATTGCTGTCCTGGTTGGTGGCCTGGCGCCCGACCAGTTCCATATTCGGATAGTTTTCGGCCATATAGTCGATGAAGGCGGTGACGCGCAGGTCGTGATTGCTCTGGCCCGGGTTCTCCAGCACCGCATATTCCCCGCTGTCGCCCACCTGCTTGACGATTTCCTCGGCGGCGAACTTTGCTTCGGCGACATTGTCAGAGGTGATGTAGGCGGTGCGGTTCGAGTTCGGCGAGTCCGCTGCGAAAGTCACCACTTCCACCCCGGATTCGATGGCCCGGTTGATCGGCTCGATGAAGGGGTCGGACTGCATCGGGTGCAGCAGGATGCCGGCGGGCTTCTTGACGAGGTCCTGCTCGAATGAGGCGATCTGCTTGGTGATGTCATAGTCAGGCGTGCCCGAGAATACCGTCTCGCAGCCCATGGCCTCGGCGGCCTGCTTAAAGCCCTGGTATACCGGCACCCAATAGGGATGCGCCGAAACCATCACGTTCATGATGTAGGTTTCGCCGGGTTCGCACTGGAACGTACTCTGCGCCTGGGCGGATTGGATGCCGGCGGATGCGAGCGCGCCGGTCAGGGCGGCGACAGCGCCGGCCTTGAAGAACTTCGTCATAATTTCTCCTCCGATGAAACGAGATAGCATCCGGCCCTCCCGGCCTTGGAAAAAATCTCGCGCTGCGGTTTTTATTGCAACGGAAGCGATGTGTAGTCCACCTCATTCCCGGCGTCAATAGGAATGCACAAAAATCCATGGACTGAAATTTATTGCAACTACGGACCTCAACGCGGTGACCTCATCCGCTCGCTCCGCGCCGCCCGCTCGGACGACCGCCGCGGATGGGACGCAGCCTTCGGCAACGGGCTGCGAACCTGCGCGGTGCAAATTGCCGTTGGCGGACAACAATTGTTGTGCGTCAGCTCTTTGGCCGCGAGGCGAATGCCGCTATCCTTGGCCGTGATTGCAATGGGAGTCTGAGGCGACTTGACCCTATCGGACCCAGATCAGATCGACCTTGTCGGGCAGGCGCGCAAGCTCCAGGCGATGCTCGAGTCCGCCGTGGATGCGATCATCACCATCGACGGGCAGGGCATCATCACCACGGTGAACCCCGCGGCGGCGCGGCTGTTCGGCTATCGGCAGGAGGAGTTCATCGGCCGCAATGTGCATTTCCTCATGCCCGAGCCGGACCACTCTGCCCATGATGGCTACATTGCCAATTATCGCCGCACCGGCACCCGCAAGATCATCGGCATCGGCCGGGAGGTGACCGGACGGCGGCAGGATGGCACGACCTTCCCCATGCATCTGGCGGTCAGCGAATTCGAGATGGATGGGCGCCAGCATTTCACCGGCATCATTCATGACCTGTCGAGCCAGAAAGCCACCGAGCAGGCTTTGCGCCATGCCCAGAAAATGGAGGCCATGGGTCAGTTGACGGGCGGCATCGCGCACGATTTCAACAACCTGCTGACCGTCATCATCGGCAATTTGGAAATGCTCGAGGGCCGGTTGACCACCAGCAGCCAGCGTGAGCTGGCCACCGAGGCGCTTGAGGCAGCCGATCTCGGAGCGCGGCTGACGGCTCGCTTGCTGGCCTTCGCCCGCCGGTCGCATCTGGAGCCGGAGGTGGTCAATCTAAACGATTTCGTGCTCGGGCTGACCGACATGCTGCATCGCACTATGGGCTCGACCATCGCCCTGTCCAACGCCCTTACGCCCCGGCTGTGGCCGACACGGATCGACCCCTCGCAGGTGGAAAGCGCCATCGTCAACCTGGCGGTCAATGCCCGGGACGCCATGCCGGATGGCGGCCGTTTGATCATCGAGACCGGCAATGTCACGGTCGATGCGCCCATGTCCGAAGAGCTCGACGGGCTCAGGCCTGGCGACTATGTCCGCCTCTCGGTGGCCGATACGGGGCAGGGCATGCCCGCCCATGTGCGCGACCGCGCCTTCGAGCCATTCTTTACCACCAAGGAAACCGGTCGCGGCACCGGTCTCGGGCTGTCGATGATCTATGGCTTTGCCAAGCAATCCGGCGGCCATGCCACCATCTATAGCGAGGAGGGGCGGGGGACCACGGTCAACATTTACCTGCCGCGCGATGGTGCTGCCGCTGCGCCGCAAGACGAGGCGGAATCCCTCGGCGCGGAGTCCAAGGGACAGACCATACTCGTCGTGGAAGACGATCCGCGCGTTCGCCGGCTTACGGTCAATCGTCTCGAGGCGCTCAACTATGCCACCCTGGTGGCGGCTGACGCGCATGAGGCGCTGGCGGTTCTCGGCAGCGGCGCCGAGGTCGATCTCGTCTTTACCGATCTTGTCATGCCGGGGGGCATGTCTGGCTATGAACTGGCCCAGCGCATCGCCACCGACTGGCCCGGCCTTCCGGTCTTGCTGACCTCGGGCTATGCCGACGAACTCGTAAGGCGGGACGCCGACGCCATTGCCCACCTCAAGGTGTTGAGCAAGCCCTATCGCCAGGCCGATCTGGCCAGGGCCATCGCCGAGGCCCTGGAGGGGCCGTAGGTCAGCGCTCCAGCTTCTGCGGGGTAAAGCAATACCCCGCGCCCCGCACGGTCTTAATCAGGCGGGGATTGCGCGTGTCGGCCTCGATCAGCTTACGCAGCCGAGCCACCTGATTGTCTATGCTGCGGTCATTGGGGGCCCAATCCTGCCCTTTGAGCAGGTCCATGATCCGATCGCGGTCGAGCACGGCATGGGCATGGTTTGCAAACACCACCAGCAGATCGAACTCGCCAGTGGTCAGGACAACGTCTTCACCATTCGGTCCCGTCAGGCTGCGGCGGGCAAGGTCGAGAACGAAGCCATCGAACGTGATGGTCTCCGAAGCCGTCTTTGCTGCCGCACCGGTTCCGGCGCTTCTTCGCAACACGCTGCGGATACGCGCCAGAACCTCACGCAGGTGAAATGGCTTGGCGATATAGTCATCGGCGCCGATTTCAAGCCCGACAATGCGATCAATCATGTCGCCCTTGCCGGTGATCATGATGATGGGCACGTCTGAAACCTGCCGGATGCGCTGCGCAACGGCCAGCCCGTCGGCGCCGCCCAGATTGAGATCAAGCGTGACCAGATCGGCTTGGGCGAGCGCTGCGCCGATATTTTCACCGTCGCTTGATTCACTGACCCCATAGCCTTCGTCTTCCAGACACCGCCGCAGCATCCTGCGGATCTGTGCGTCGTCGTCGACAACCAGGATGTGGTGGCGTTGCATCGCGGCGGGGCTCTATGGGCCGTTACAATCGGTTACACTCACCGGATAGGCCGAATACACGAGCGTGGTCAATTCCGTTCCGCAAGCACAGAACGGAGTCCCGCTATGTATGTCTTCCCCCATACCGCCCCTGCGAGCCAGAATGCCGTTCGTGCTGGCGCTGGTGAGGCCGGCCGGGTCGTTGGCGCCACCACAGTGCTGTTCCACGAGGGCGACAAGGCGGATGCGCTCTATGAAGTGGTCAGCGGTGTATTCCGTGCCACCAAGGTGTTCTCCGATGGTCGTCGGCAGGTGGTCGCTTTCGCTTATCCCGGCGATATCATCGGCTTCGGGCATGGCGAGAACTATCGCTTCGATTGCGACGCGCTGACGCCGGCGCGTGTGCAGGTCACCGCCAGGGGCGATGTGCTGGCCGCCGCCCGCAATCGGCCCGAGTTGGGCGAGAAGCTGCTGGCAATGGCTGCTGGCGAAATCGCCACCATGCACGATCTTTCGGTTCTGCTGTGCCGCAAATCGGCAATGGAACGCGTCGCTGGCTTCTTGATATCTCTGGCCGCTCGTTCGGGCAGCCCGGCGAACGACCAGCGCGTAAACCTGCCTATGTGCCGCGCCGATATCGCCGATCACCTCGGGCTCACGATCGAAACGGTTAGCCGCAACCTGACCAAGCTCAAGCTCCGCGGTATCGTCGAGTTGCCGGATCGGGGAAGCTTCGTCATTCGTGACCTGGTGCGCCTGCAAGACCAGGCCGAATGCGAGGCCGTGGTGCACTGAGCCGCAATGTCGCGTGCACGCATCGCTATTGCCCATTTTGCTGATGCCCGGAGCGTTGATGGCGTAATCGCCGATCTCAACGCGTTGGGCTGTGACGGTCTTGGCGCCCTTCCGGAAACTGTTCCAGGTCTGCAGGGGAGCGTCTGCCGTCTCGAGGTGGCGCTGCCTCCCGCCCGGGAACGGGCAGTTCTCAACGTGCTGCTGAACAGCGAGGCCCTGCGCGTCGATATTCACGATGCTCCCCTCTAGCGCGTCTTCAGCGGGCAGCGCGGCAAGACAACACCTGGACGTTCCTGAAGAACACAGCTGGATGGCGATCTGCCCTAGACTGCCGCCGAATGGCGAGCTGTTCCCTGTCCGAGATAGGTGTCGAAGCGGGCGGCAATAGCCCGAACGAAGGGTCGACCGCGGTCTGTAACTTCGAACACGCCGTCCTGCATGGTCATCATGCCATCAGGGTCCGTCAGGGCGAGGGCTTCAGCCTCGCGCATCATGGCGCGACCAGCTGCGCCAAATCCAGCCAGGTCGCGCTCGCAAAGCCTGAAGCGGCACAGAAGCGTCGAAATCACCAAACCTCTCAGCTTGTCGGCCGGCGTTAGCGCAAAGCCGCGAGCCGTGGCGCCATCTCCGCCGAGCACTGTCCGGCTGTAGTCCGCCGTGGGCGTGATGTTCTGCACATAGCCCTGGGGCAATTGCCCGATGGCCGATGCGCCCAACCCGATCAAGGCATCCGCGGCATCGTCCGTGTAGCCTTGGAAGTTTCGGCGCAGGCGGCCGGTTCGTGCTGCTTCAGCAAGCCTGTCGCCAGGGCGGGCAAAGTGATCGAAGCCGATTGGTTCCAGTCCTGCCCGGGTGAGGCGAGCCGCCGCCAGCTGAGCCTGGGCGAAGCGAGCATGGGTGTCAGGCAGTGCCTCGCCCGGGATCATCTTCTGATGGGTCTTCATCCACGGTACATGCGCGTAGCCGAACAAGGCGACCCGATCGGGTTGGAGGCTCAAGGCCTGCTCTATGGTTTGCGCCAGACCTTCCTCGGTCTGGTAGGGCAGGCCGTAGAGCAGGTCCAGATTAACCGAACTGACGCCGCGTGCGCGCATGGCCTCGACGACTGCCTGGGTCTGCTCGAAGCTCTGCAAACGGTTGATGGCTTGTTGCACGCGGGGGTCGAAGTCCTGAACACCGATGCTGGCCCGATTGAGCCCGAATGCGGCCATGGCATCATAGCGGCCATCATCGAGATCATTGGGGTCGATCTCGATGCTGACCTGGGCATCCGGCGCAATGGTGAATGCGGTGGCGAGCTTGTCCCTGAGTGCCAGCAGATCCACCGGGTCCAGCAGAGTTGGCGAGCCGCCGCCCAAATGGATGGCGGTGACCCGCCCACGTCCCCGCAGCTTGTCGCTGACCCAGTCAATTTCGGCATACAACGCCTTGAGATAGGCGGCCACCGGCTCATAGCGCAACGTGTGCTTGGTGTGGCAGCCGCAGAACCAGCAGAGGCGGTCGCAATAAGGGATGTGTAGATAAAGCGAAATGCTTGCCTGCTGCGGCAAATCCCCGAGCCAGCGGGCATAGGTCTGGGCGGTGATGCCACCATGGAAATGCGGGGCGGTGGGGTAGCTGGTATAGCGCGGGACGGGCTGCGAATAGCGCTCGATCAGCTCATGCGTGAATGCGGTCATGGCCTGCCTGGGCGTGGATTGCGCCAGCAGCCATAGCAGCCGATCCATGCCCTCACTTGTTCCAGATCAAGTGAGGGTCGTTTTTGGCCGAAGAGAGCAGCGGGCGCTTGTGCGGCATTGGCGGCAACGCCGCGCGCTTGGTTCAGCCCTCCCGTAGCCAGACCTGCATCGGTCCGGGCGTCCGGTTGGCCCAGAGATAATAGGGGATGGCCGTCATGCTTGTGTCCGCTGGTGTCGGCGGACTGCTCCGATAGAGGTCCAGGCCCCAATCATTCCCGCCAATGGTATGCGCTGGAGCCGACAGCGTCACGATACCATCGAAAAGATCGGCACTATGTGCAGTGATGGTAGCACTGCGTGGCAGGATGAGATCGGCTATTGGCGTTCCATTGTCGGCCTGCTCAGCACAGTAGATAAGTGGCCCGCGCGCTAGCGCCACCCGGTGGCGATCCATCTTCACCTTCGGGTTGGCATAGATGCGCCGCGGCTCCATGGGCAGATCGAGCGCGATGGTGTCACCGTCGATCCAGTCCCGATCGATCACCAGGTAGCCGCCGCGCAACTGCCCCGGCACATCCAGCGGGTTGCCATTGAGCGTGGCGATTGCATCACGAGCCCATCCCGGGATCCGCAAATTGAGAGCGAAGGGCCCGTGTCCGTCCGGATGAACGCTGATGTTGATCTTGCCTGACCAGGGATAGTTGGACTGCTCGACAATGCGAATGCGGCGGCCGTCGAGATCGAGTTCGGCACTATTGCCGCCGTAGAGATTGATCGCGATCGCGCCCGGCCCGACCGAGTAGAAATACCCACCCACCGAGGCGACGAGGCGAGACACATTCATCGTGCAGCAGGGGCAGGGGTGCCAGGGCCAGCGACGATGGCTGCCGTCGCTCTCAAGCTTGTTCTCGTAAAAATAGAACTCGCCGTCCCGCGACAGGCCAGACAGGACGCCATTGTATAGGGCCAGCTCCATTGCTTCGGCATATTGCCCGTCGAGTTCCAGGTTCAGCATGCGCTGGGCCCAGAACACAAAGGCGATGGACGCGCAGGTTTCGCAATAGGCCGTGTCGTTGGGCAGGTCGTAGTCTGTGGTGAAGCCTTCGTTCGAAGCCGACGGTCCGAAGCCGCCGGTCACATACATGCGGGTGGTCGTGACATCCCGCCACAGCACTTCGCAGGCGTGACGGAGACTGTCGTCATCCATCTCGGCAGCGAGATCTGCCATGGCCGTATACATGTACATGGCCCTGACCGCATGCCCGACCACCTTGTCCTGCTCGCGCACCGGCTTGTGGGCCTGGCTGTATTCGTGATTGCCCTTGTCGTAGAAATGGTAGGCCTTGGGGTCGTCCCCGCGGGCGATCGCTTCCTGGTCGAAATAATGCGGCTGGCGCCCGCGCTCATTGATGAAATAGGCGGCCAGCTCAAGCTGTTTCCTCTCGCCGGTCAACTGGTAGAGCCGGATGAGCGCAATCTCGATTTCCTGGTGCCCGGGATAGCCGCGCTTCTGGTTCGGGCCCGTGCCGAAAATGGTGCGGATATGCTCAAGGCTCCGCTCCATCACCTCGAGCAATTTGCGCTTGCCCGTGGCCTGGTAGTAGGCGATGGCCCCTTCGAGCAGATGCCCGATATTGTAGAGTTCGTGCCGGTCTCTGAGATTGGTCCAGCGGTTCTCGATCTCGTGGCCCTGGTACCAGAGATTGATATAGCCGTCCGGCATTTGCGCTGCCTCGAGCTTGTCCACGATCTCGTCGACCTGCCGCTCGATTTCGGGATCCCGCCGGTGGCGCAGGGCATAGCCGGCCGCCTCGATCCACTTGCCAATGTCGCTGTCCCAGAAGAACTGGGTCGTGAAGCCGCCAGCATTGCGCGGGATGCGCAGCGGCGGCGGCGGATCCTTGAGCTCGAGCGATTCCAGGATGCCGCTTTCCCCCAGCTTCCGGTATTGGCTGGGCACTGTGCGCGTGAGCACCGTTTCTAGCCGCTCGGACCAGAACGGTCCGGTCAGGCTCACGCGTGTGAACTCAACGGGAGAATAGCGGCGCATTGGGGCCTCCTCCGGCCCTGAGGGCCATTCTTGTTGATGCAGCGCCAGCCTGAACGATTCAGCTCGGCGCCGGCATGTCGCTATCGCCCTCCACCAGTTCCAGTGGCACGATCTTTCTGACCACCCCCAGCGGATAGTGTGCGGCATAGGCCGGCATTGTTGCCAGCAGGGCCTCGGCAAGCGCAATCCCGAGATCGCGCAGCGACAGGCGGAAACTGGTAAGCTTGGGCACCAGGAAATGCGCTTGCGGACTGTCGCGGCTGATGACGGCGAATTTTTGCCCAGGCGGCAGGCCCACCTGATTGAGCCCGTTGTAAAAGCCTAGTGCCATCAATTCATTGGTCAGGATGAAGCCGGTGGGTTGCTTGCCCGGTGGCATTGCCGCAATGGCGTGGGCGATCTCATGGCCCCCGCGCTCATTGGGATGGGCCCGGAACACCAGGTCCGGATCGAAGGCTATCCCCCGCTGTTCCAGCGCCTTGCGATAGGCATCGATGAAGACATAGCCCAGATTGGTGTCATCCAGCGGCGCGTAGATGCCGATGCGCCGGTGCCCCTTGCCCACCAGTCTTGCTACGCCCGCTTCCGCCATGCCCTCGAAATCAAGGTCGAGCCAGGGATGCCCCGCATCGGTCAACGACCGACCCAGGGCGATGAAGGGTATCTTGCGGGTCGCGAGATAATCGATGCGATGATCCTCGCGCTTGGTGGCCGAGATGATCAGGGCATCAGCGAAACCCCTGGCCACCACGCGCTGCATATAGGCGTCCGGGTCTTCCTCGGACGAACAGAGCAGGGCGACAAGATCCAGCTGGTGGCGGGCAAAGACCGCCTGCACGCCGTCGAACACGCTCATGAAGAAAACGTCGCCCTCCCCGGTGATCTCCGAGCCCGTCTGCATCATGAAGCCGACCACACCGGTGGCGCCGCTCCGCAGGGCGCGACCGGCCTGGTTCGGGACGTAGCCAAGGGCACTGGCGGCCTCCAGCACGCGGCGCCGAGTCTCTTCGTTCACATCCGGCTTGCCGTTCAAGGCGCGCGAAACCGTTCCGATCGAGAGATTGAGATGCTGCGCTAAGTCTCTGATGCCAATCATTTTTGTGATTTTTCTCCCCCGTCCCGCCCGTGTTCCAAAAACGTTTACGATTTTTCATTGACAGCGGAAAGGCTGCAAATGTATCGTCGTAAACGTTTACGGGACTTCCTGCCCTGATGCTGCACAAGATGGCAAGGGCGGGACAAAGTCCAGAGGGAGGACGTCTTGGTCTATTCTGCGGTGCTCGCCGGATGCGGCGGCATGTCCAAGGGCTGGCTGTCCGCCTTGTCCGAGCATCCGTTGCTCAAGGGCAGGGTGCGGATCGTCGGGCTGGTGGACCTGGACCGGTCGATGGCCGAGCAGCGTGCCGCCGAGTTCGGTTTGGGCGATATTGCCATTGGCACCGATCTCGATACCGTTCTCGCCCAGACCAGGCCCGATCTGCTGTTCGATGTCGTTGTGCCGTCAGCTCGTGCCGCTCTGGTGCGCACAGGTCTGCGCCATGGCTGCCACGTGCTGACCGAAAAGCCCATGGCCACCAGTATTGCTGATGCCAGGGCGATGATCGTCCAGGCCGAGGCTGCCGGGCGGTTGCACGCCGTGGTGCAGAACCGGCGTTTCATTGCCGGCGTTCGGCGTATCCGGCAGTTGATTGAGAGCGGCGCGCTCGGCGAGATTACCGGCCTCAATTGCGACTTCTTCATCGGCGCCCATTTCGGCGGTTTCCGCGAGGACATGGACAATGTCCTGCTGCTCGACATGGCCGTCCATACCCTGGATGCCGCCCGGTTCATGGCCGGCAAGGCACCCCGTGCGGTCTATTGCCTCGAGACCAATCCGCGCGGCTCCTGGTATCGGCATGGCGCCGCGGCCAATGCGATCTTCGAGTTCGAAGATGATCTCGTCTTCAATTATCGCGGGTCCTGGTGCGCCGAAGGCGCCAATACCAGCTGGGAAAGCGCCTGGCGCATCATTGGCACCAAGGGCACGCTGCTCTGGGATGGCGAAGAGAACTTCCAGGCGCGAATTGTCGCCGGCGACACGGGCTTTTTCCGCGACCTTGAGGACCTGGAAGTGCCGGCCCTGGCCAGCGATGAACAGACTCACGGCCACGCCAGCGTCATCGCCGACTTCCTGTCCGCCATTGAATCCGGACAGGCGCCCGAAACAGCGGGCAGCGACAATATCAACAGCCTCGCCATGGTTCTTGCCGCGATTGAAAGCGCGCGAACCGGGCAGCGCGTCTCCATTCAGGTTTGAGGAATTTTCAAAGTGAGCGATCCCGCAAAGTCCATTCGCATCGGCACCATGGTTTCTGCATCGGCCGGCAAGGCTGCTGAGCGCATTGGCGAAATTGCCGATCTGGGCTTTGAGAGCTTTGAGCCCTTCTTCTGGCAGACAACCAACGGTCAGGACATCGCCGAGCTGGGCAAGCGCTGCAAGGATGCCATCGGTGATCGCGACATCACCATCTCCACCATCGGCATGTTCGGCAATCCGCTGGAAGACGAGGAAATGGATCGCCAGACCCTGCAGGGCTGGAAGGACTGCATCGACAATGCCCACCACTTCGGCGCGACCTGTGTTGCCGGCTTCACCGGGCGTATTCGCAACAAGCCCCTGACCGAGAGCCTGCCAAAGTACAAGCAAGTCTGGTCCGAGCTTGCCAAGCGCGCTGCCGACAAAGGCATTCGCATTGCATTTGAGAACTGCGCCATGGACGGCAACTGGCAGACTGGCGACTGGAACATTGCCCACAATCCCGACGCCTGGGAGCTGATGTTCAACGAGACCCCGGACGACAATATTGGGCTCGAATGGGAACCCTGCCACCAGATGGTCTATCTCATCGACCCGCTGCCACAGATCCGCAAATGGGCGCCCAAGATTTTCCACGTGCACGGCAAGGACGCCACCATTCGCTGGGACGTCATCCGCGAGCACGGTATTTTCGGCAAGCCCCCCTTCGTCTTCATGCGCACGCCGGGTTTCGGCGATAGCAATTGGACGGACATCATTTCCGAGCTGCGCCTGGCCGGCTGGTCTGGTTCCATCGACATCGAAGGCTGGCACGATCCGGTCTATCGCGATGCGCTGGAGATGACCGGGCAGGTGCGTGCGCTCAATCACCTGAAAGAGTGTCGCGGCGGCGATTTCGTCGACAACCGCGAATGACTGGTTTCCTTGTCCCGCTCGGAGGAGAATGCGGGGCAGGGAGGAGAACGGCGGGCGATGGGCTCGTCATCATTGGGAGGAGACAACCATGACTATCCGTTTCGGCCTGGTAGGGGCGATTGCCCTTGCAACTACATCCCTACTGACCCTCGGTCCTGCGATGGCCCAGGACGAGGTGACCATCACTATCTGGTCGCTGGACGATGCCAATCAGCCGGCGCTGAACCTGGCGCGGGAGTTCGATGAGCAGGAGCCGGGCATCAAGGTAGAATACCGCGAAATCCAGTTCGATGACGTAGTCAGCGAGGCCATGCGCGCCTTCGCAACTGGCCAGGCGCCCGACATCATCGCGGTGGACAATCCCGAACACGCCTTGTTTGCGGCGCGTGGCGCCTTCCTCGACATCACGGACAAGATCGCCAATTCCGACGTCATCGATCCGGCCAACTATTTCCCCGGCCCGCTCAACTCGGTGACCTGGGACGGCAAGCTCTATGGTGTGCCCAAGGCCACCAACACCATTGCGCTTTATTACAACAAGGACCTCTACGCCAAGGCCGGCATCACCGAGCCGCCCAAGACCTGGGACGAATTGGTCGAGGTCTCGCGCAAGCTCAACGACCCTGCCAACAACGTCTACGGCCTGGCCTTCTCGGCCAAGGCGAACGAAGAAGGCACCTTCCAGTTCCTGCCCTGGGCCCAGATGGGCGGCGGCGGCTATGACAACATCAACGCCCCGGGCGCGGTGAAGGCGCTGGAAATCTGGAAGACCATTCTCGACGAGAAGCTCGCTTCCCCCGATACGCTCACCCGCGGTCAGTGGGATTCCACCGGCACCTTCAATTCGGGCAACGCGGCTCAGGTGATCTCCGGGCCCTGGGAGCTCAACCGCATGCTCGAGGAAGCCAAGTTCGACTGGGGTGTGGCCTTGCTGCCCACCGAGACCGAAGGCGGAACCCGCTCTTCGGCCATGGGTGACTTCAACTGGGCCATCTTCGCGTCCACCCAGCATCCTGACGAAGCGTTCAAGGCTCTGGAATACTTCGCTAGCCAGGATGATCGCCTGTTCCCGGAATTCGGCCAGTTGCCCGCCCGTTCCGATGTGGCACTGCCCGAGACTGGCGTGGCGCTCAAGGATGCCGCCCTCAAGGTCTTCCTGGAACAGCTCCAATACGCTCAGGCTCGCGGTCCGCACCCCGAATGGCCGAAAATCTCCAAGGCCATTCAGGACGCCATTCAGCAGGCTCTGACCGGTCAGGCGTCCCCGCAAGCTGCACTCGACCAGGCTGCCGCAACCATTGACGGTATCCTGGGTCAGTAACCTCCTCCCGACCACTGGCTGCCCGGGCAACCGGGCAGCATCTTCTTGCTTTTCCAGGGGGAGGATGCGTTGAACCGACTGCTATCCAGCCTGCGCGACGGCAAAGGGTTCGACATCGTGCTCGTCACGGTGCCGCTCTTGTTCCTGATTGCGCTCTCCGGCCTGCCACTCATCTACAACGTGGTGATGAGTTTTCAGGAAGTCGACATGTTCAGCCTGGGCACCTTTGCGCGCCCCTGGGTCGGCTTCAAGAACTACATCGCCGTGTTCAGTGCTCCCGAAACCTGGCCGATTATGCGCAATACGGCCGTGTTTGTGGTCTGTTCGATAGCCGGACAATTCCTCCTGGGCTTCGGTCTGGCCTTGTTCTTCACGCAGAAATTTCCCGGCGCATCCTATATCCGCGGCCTTTTCCTGGCCTCCTGGGTCATGCCGGGCCTGGTGGTGGGCGCCATCTGGAACTGGATCCTTGCTGGCGACTTCGGCGTCCTCAACTATGTGCTGAAGTCGATTGGCATCATCTCCGAGAACATTTTCTGGCGATCAGATACCAATTGGTCGCTCTGGGCAGTGATCATCGCCAATATCTGGCTTGGCACGGCCTTCAATATGATCCTGCTTGCCGTGGGTCTGGCTGGTATTCCCCGCGATCTCTATGAGGCCGCCGAGTTGGACGGTGCCAATGGCTGGCAGCGTTTCTGGACCATCACCCTGCCGATGATGCGCGCGACGATCGGTGCCGTGATTTCACTTGGGCTGATCTTCACCTTGCAGCAGTTCGACCTCTTTGCAGCCATCACTTCGGGCGGTCCGGCCAATTCATCCAACGTGGCGCAGTACTGGGCCTGGGAACAGTCCTTCCGGCAATATGACTTCGCCAAAGGCTCCACCATTTCCGTGGTCATGATTGCGGTGGTGATGATCGCCTCTGTTATTTATGTCCGCTCGACCCGTCATGAGGTGCGGGGATGAACCAGATCTGGACTCAACGCCTGCTTCTGCTCGTAGCCCTGTTGCTGGCCGCTCTCTATCTGTTTCCGCTTTACTGGATGTATGTCACCAGCCTCAAGACGGGGTCGGAGATCTTCGCCACGCCGCCCGGCCTCACGCCCGCCAATCCGCAATGGGGTGTCTTCGGCTATGTCTGGGAATTGCGGGGCATGGGCCGCTTCCTCTGGAACTCGGTGGTCATTGCGTTCGGCACCATGATGCTGACGGCCATTCTGGGGACCGGATGCGCCTATGTGCTGGCGCGCTACCGCAATTTCTGGATCGATGTGGCTCTGTTCCTGGTGCTCATGCTGCAGGTTCTGCCGGCCTCATTGATGATCACGCCGATCTTTGTGGGCTTTGCGCAGCTGGGCTTGCTCAACTATCCGCAACTGGCAGTGGTGCTGGCCATCACCGCCAAGGCCATGCCCTTCTTCGTGGTTCTCGTCCGGGCCAGCTTCATGAGTGTGCCCACCGAACTTGAGGAGGCCGCTTTGGTCGATGGCAATTCGCGGGCCGGGGCTTTCTGGTCCATCGTCCTGCCGCTCGCCCGCAACGGCATTCTGGTTTCGGCCATCCTTATCTTCATGCAGGCCTTTGGTGAGTTCGTCTATTCCAAGTCGATGATACCCGCGGTCGAGCTGCAGCCCGCCTCGGTTGGCCTCAATGCCTTCATGGGTCCCAACACCACGGAGTGGAACAATATCATGGCCTATGCGACCATCTACGTCACTCCGATCCTGGCCGCCTTCGTCATCCTGCAGCGCCGCATTGTCTCCGGCCTAACCTCGGGAGCCCTCAAATGAGTGCCCAACCGCAGATTGAACTCGTCGACATCGACAAGCACTATGGCAGCTTCCACGCGCTCAAGAACATCAATCTGTCCATTCCCAAGGGGCAGTTCGTGGCGCTGGTCGGCCCGTCGGGCTGCGGCAAATCAACCCTGCTGCGCTCCCTGGCAGGCCTGGAAAGCATCACCGGCGGCACCATGAAGATCGCCGGCGAAGTCATGAACGGCGTGCCGCCGCGCAAGCGCGACGTGGCCATGGTGTTCCAGTCCTATGCGCTCTATCCGCATATGACGGTGGAGCAGAACCTGACCTATTCGCTGCGCCTCAAGCGCGTCCCCAAGGCTGAGGCCAAGAAGGCCGCCGATGAGGTGGCCAAGACCATTGGCCTGCAGCAATTGATGCACCGCTACCCGCGCGAACTGTCGGGCGGGCAGCGCCAGCGTGTCGCCATGGGGCGAGCCATCATCCGGCATCCCAAGGCGTTCTTGTTTGATGAGCCCCTGTCTAATCTCGACGCCGCCCTGCGCGTCCACATGCGCAAGGAAATCCGCGCCCTGCACGACCGCCTGGGAGCAACCTCGGTCTATGTGACCCATGACCAGATCGAAGCCATGACCATGGCCGACCATGTCGTGGTCATGCGCGACGGCGTGATCGAGCAGCAGGGCAGCCCCCTCGAACTCTACGATCGTCCCGCCACCCGATTTGTGGGCGGCTTCATCGGGTCGCCGGCGATGAACTTCATCTCCGGCACCGTTGCCGCCGACGGTCAGAGCATCGCGCTCGAACTGGATGGTTCCGGTGCCCTGCCGATCGGCCGCGGCCTCGAGCCGGGTCGCAAGGTCACCGTGGGGCTCCGGCCCGAGCATGTCGAGGTCGGGCCCGCTGCTGCAGCGCAGATCACCTTGCCGGTTGCGGTCGTGGAATCCACCGGCTCACTCACCTATCTGACAACCGGCGGCGACCCCGAGCTGACCGTCGTGATCACCGGCCGGAGCGATATCCGGGCAGGGCAGACGGTCGGTCTTTCCATCGCCCCGGGCCGGGTGCACATCTTCGATCCGGAAACCGACCGCGCCCTCTGATCCGGGCTTGAAACCAGCGGCGGCCTCAGCTGGAGGCCGCCAGCGCGGCGCGCACCGATTTCAGCCCTTCAGCGGTTGAACCGGCCGGCCGGTACTCAAGGCCGACCGCTCCGTCATAGCCATTGGCATAGAGCCAGGCCAGCCGCGCACCCAGGTCGATCTCGCCAAGCCCCGGATCATTGCGCCCTGGATGATCGGCCACATGGGCATGGATGACGCGCGAGACGCGCTGGTTCAGCACGTCCTCGATCCGCTCCCCCATGACATAGGAGTGGTAGAGGTCGTAGACGACGCCGATTTCCGGCCGCCCCACCTCATCGACAATATTGAGCGCCTCGCGGGTCGAGGACAGATAATAGCCCTTGTGGTCGATGAAGGTGTTGAGCGGCTCCACCCCCAGCCGCACCCCGCTGCCCTCCAGCACATCCGCCGCCGCGCGCAGGCAATCCACCAGTGCCTTGTGCTGTTCCTCGCGCGTGCGACCCTCCAGATCGTCGCCCGCCTGGGCGATCAGCACCTTGGCGCCCAGCCTTTGGGCCGTCCTCACCGAGGTCGCCAGCCCCGCAAGGAACGCGGCATGATTGGCCGGATCGGTCAGCGCGATCATCGGTTCCGCGACAAACCCGCTCAGCGTCAGCCCGGTCTCCCTGAGGGCCGCCTCGATGGCGTCAATATCCTTGTTGGACCAGAACCAGAACTCCACCGCATCCAGCCCCGCTGCCTTGGCAAGGCGGATGCGGTCGGCAAAATCGGCGCTGGCGTCGGCGAACAGCCATTCAATACAGGCGGAAAGTTTCATCTCGGTCCAATCGGGTGGTCTATCAGCGATAATCGATCAACACCTGCATGACCTCGGGCGAACCTTGATCGAGCAGGCGGTATCCGCGCTCCGCTTCTGCCAGGGGCAGGCGGTGGGTAATGAAGCTCTTGAGGTCGGGCCCCAGGCTGGTGAGATAGTCGCGGGCAATCCGGCCGCGCCGCTCCACCGACCACAGCGGGCCCAGGAACGGGCTGACCGCCCCCACCTGCGAAGAAATGATCCGCGGTCTGTTGTGATGAAACTCGCCCGAAAGACTGAGGCTTTCAAACGTGCCGCCATACCAGGACATGGCCACGACCGTGCCATTGAAGCCCACGGTGCGGATGGCCTCGTTCAGCGCCGGCGCTGCGCCTGACACCTCGATGACCGTGTCGGCGCCCCGGCCTTCGGTGAGATCGCGCACGGCTTCGGCTATCTCTCCGGCGACAGGGTCAAGCACATGGGTGGCCCCGCCGCGCATCGCCAGCTGTCGGCGCTGCTCGATACCGTCGATCGCGATGATCCGGCGCGCTCCATTGCGCGCGAGCAGGCGCGTCACCAATTGCCCGATCACGCCAAGCCCGCTCACCACTACATCGGCGCCCAGCGGAATATTGGCGTCCAGCAAGCCATTATAGGCCGTGTTGAGATTGGCGAAGAACACCCCGATCTCGGGATCGCCGAGGTCGGCCAGCGGCACAATCGCGTCGGCATTGACCACGGCATGCTGGCCATGCGGCACATAGGCGAAAACCAGGTCGCCGCGCGCTAGGCGCGTGACCTTGTTCCCGAGTTCGGCGACCCGGCCCGCTGCGGCATAGCCATACCGCGCCGGCCAGTGCCAATCCGACCCATGGGCGTCAGAAAACAGGCGGGTCCGCGGATCCATCGCCTGCCGCCATTGTGGCGCCAGCCCGCGAAACACATTGAGCTCGGTTCCGGCGCTGATGCCGGAGACCTCGAGGTCGAGCAACACCTGATCGGGGCCGGGCCCGTCCAGCGTCTCTGTGCGCACCTCCACGGCGCGCGGGCCGGTGAAATAGAGCGATTGAGTGGTCATTGACACGGCTATCACCCCTTGATGCCACCGGCGGTCAGCCCGCCGACGAGTTGGTTGCGGAACAGGAAGAACAGCAAGACTGCCGGCGCTCCGATTACGACGCCGCCGGCCATCACCACACCCCAGCTGAACGAATAGGGATCGAATAGCGTCTGCAGGGCGAGCGGCAGTGTCTTGACGTCGGTGCTTGTGATCAGGGCGAGGGCCAGAAGGAATTCCCCCCAGGAAAGAACGAAGGCAAACGTCCCTACGGCGACGATGGCCGGTCGGATCAACGGCAAGGTGATACGAACCATCGCACCCAACTGAGTGGAGCCTTCCATCATCGAGGCCTCCTCCAGCTCGCGCGGCACGGCGTCGATATAGCCCTTGAGCATCCAGACCGCGATGGGCAGGCCCAGCGCCAGATGAGTGACAGTCAGGGCGGTCAAGGTATTCGCGAGCCCGAGCGAACGCACGATGACGACGATGGGTACCAGAACGGCCACCGCCGGCAGCATCTGCGTTGCCAGGATGAGGAACCCTATCGCGTCCCGGCCGCGATAGGTGAAGCGGCTCAGCGAGTACGCTGCCGGAAGCGCGATGAGAACGGTGAGTAGGGCAACGCTGCCACCAACCAAAAGGCTGTTCCGCAGGGCTATCAGAAAGTCGCTGCGCGACAGGATATCGGCAAAATGCTCGAAGGTGACCTGGGCCGGGATCAGGCTGCGCGTCATGAGGTCGGCATCGGGCCGGATCGAGGCAACGAACACCCAGATGATCGGGGCCAGCAACAGGACCACCAGCAATATGGTCAGCGCATCCAGCGCGACGTCGATGAGGCGCTTGTCGTTCAATCTCGCCTCCGCAATTGCAGCAAGGTCAGGGCGGCCCCGGCCAGGATGAGCAACATCACCACACTGATCGCGGCGGCATAGGCCGGCCGTAGGTCCGTGAACACCGCCTTGAACATGGTGATGCCGAGAATGGTTGTTGCGTCCTGGGGGCCACCGCGCGTCATGATCCAGGGCAGGTCGAAACTGTAGAAGGCCAGAATTCCAAGGACCAGTCCGATGATCACGACCGTGTTCTGGATCAGTGGCACGGTAATAGTCACAAAGCGCTGCCAATGGCCTGCGCCGTCTATGGCCGCCGCCTCATAGAGCTCGTCGGGTATCGACTTCAGCGCGGCCAGCAGCGCCAGGACCATGAAGGGCATGCCTTTCCAGCCCGATATGAAGATGATGACACCGAGCGCCAAATTGGGATCATTGAGCACCGAGCTGGTGTCGGCGACGCCCAGGGCCTGCAGCACGGCATGCAGTGCGCCCACTTCGCTATCGAGCAGGAAACGCCATCCATAGCCGAGCACGATGAACGGCATCACCCAGGGCAAAAGTATGAGCGCCGAGGCGGCACGCGCTATTGCACTGTCGCGATTGAGCAGCAGCGCCAGGGGCAGGGCCAACGCAATCTCGACGGCTACCGTGCCAAGCGTCCAGACACAGGTGCGCCAGAAGGCGGACCACAGGGCGCTGTCGGCGAGCAAGGCCGAGAAGTTCTTGAACCCGCCCCAGATCGGCTGCGGATTGCGCAGCAGATACCAGTCCTGAAATGACAGCCAGAGCGCATAGAGCAGGGGGAGGACCGCTATGGCCAAGGCGACGGCCACTGCCGGGCTCACCAGGGCATAGGCAAGCGCCTGGTCCCCTGGGGACCGTGGCGCTCGCTCTGCACTGGAAAGGCTCATGGCTGGATACAACCGAATGAAAAAGCCCCGGGCGGCAGGAGGTCAGGCCCGCCCGGGGTGTCGCCTCTAGCGGGCGAGAACCGTGTTGATGTCGGCGCAAAGGTCTTGTGTTGCCGCATCGATGTCCTTCTGGCCCAGGGCCACGGCCTGAACCGCCTTCTGTATGGTGTCGACCTCGAGCTGTCCCATCTGCGCGATGGCCTGGCTGGGATATTGGTAAGGCCGGGCGTTCTGCAGCTGCTCGACGAAGACCGGATAGGGGAATTCGGTCCAGGGTTCTCCCTGCGCCAGTGAAATACTGCCCGGGATGAAACCGCCTGCTACGGCCAGCTCCTTGAAGGCCTCGCCATGAGTGGCGAACATGATGAACTGGCCGGCCGCTTCCTTGGCGTCCGAGGCGTCCCACATCACGAGCGGCCAACCGCCCAGGAACCCGGACCTGTTGTCCGGCCCTGCCGGCACCTGTGCGATCGCAACCTGGTCGAGCCAGTCGGGCTGTTCGGCAACCAGGTCCCGATACAGGCTGGGGTGCATGAGGATCATGCCATAGCGGCCATCGAGAAAGCCGCGTTGGAAGGTGTTGCCGTCCATGCTGGCCGCGTCGGGATGGGTCGAGCCGTCCAGCGCAATGCCAGTATAGACTGCCAGGGCGTCCTTGAACTGGGGCGTGTCAAAGCCACAGGAGCCATCTTCGGCCAGCATGCGGGCGCCATAGCCAAGATAGGCGCTCATGAAATTGTGAATGGTGAAATAGTCGAGGCTGGTCGAAAGCCCTATGCCGTAAACTCCGTCCGGCGCTGCCTCTGTCAGCGTCTTGGCCGCCGCGCGCAGTTCTTCCCACGTGTCCGGGGGCGAATTGGGATCAAGACCTGCCTGCTCGAACAGGTCCTTGCGGTAATAGAGCGCCCGCGTTTCCACTGCGATGGGCGAGGCCCACCACTGGCCGTCGAGGTTGTAGTAGCCCCGGTCGCCCGGCCAGATGTCGGCGGCAACATCGGTGCCATGCGCTGCGTCATATGCCGCGAATGCATCGTCGAGCGGCGCCAGGGCGCCGATGGCCTGAAACTGGGCCACAACATTATTGCCCAGCATGGATACGTCAGGCAGTCCGCCAGTCGTCAGCGCCGTGACAAGTCGTTGCTGCTGCTCGGACCAGGGCACGATCTCCATGACCACGTCGACGCCCTGATGCTCGGCCTCGAACGCGGCGATGATCTCCTCCCAGGCGGCAATGTCGTTGGGATTGGTCGAAAACTGCCAGAAGGTCACGGTCTGACCCATCGCTGGTGCCGCCACCAACATCGAACCGAGCGCTGTCGCCGCTAACAGGCCATACCGCATCAAAATCCCCCCTTTGATCTCGCTATGTGCGAGGGCGCCTCGACCCAGAACACGAGTGTGTCATCGTTAACATGTACGACAGCTAACATGGGTCTGAATGGTGTGTCAAACTGTCGCATTCTTCGGTGAAGGCCCTGTGGAGTTCCTGATGACCAGGCTCGTCTCGAGAACGATTTCCTCGGGGGTTTCGCGCCCTTCAATCGCCGCCAGGGCCATGTCGAACCCGTGCCGCCCAAGTGCCGCTAGAGGCTGCGCTACGGTGGTCAGTTCCGGTGCGAGATAGGCGGCGATGGTGTCGTCGAAGCCGACCACCGATACATCACGCGGCACCCGTTTGCCCATGCGATAAAGCGATTGCAGAACCCCCGTGGCTAGGATGTCGCAAGTCGCGAAAATGGCCGTGGGAGGACGGGGCAGTGCCATCAGCGCATCCGCATGCTGCTGTCCTTCAACGCCGGATATCTCGGCGTTGAGATCATAGTAGATACCGAGGCGTTCATAGTGTTTGTCGATCGCAAGTCCATGGGCCGCCATGCCGTCCCTGTAGGCCGCAAGGCGATCGTCTTCGACCGACCTTTGCCGGGCTGCGTCCCTCGGATAGAAGGCCGGGTCGCCGCCTACAAAGGCAATTTGGCGGTGTCCAAGCCCGACAAGATGATCGATCGCGGCTCGGGCTCCGACATAGTTGTCCACACGCACTGACCGCGTGGAGCCTGTCAGTGACCGCTCCAGTTCGATGGCCGGAATGCCGGCGTCTTCGAGAACCGCGATATTGTCCGGGCTCGCTGTGGTGCAGAACATCACTGCGTCCACGCGTTGCGCAATAAACGTCTCCACGCCATAGCGCTCATAGCTTTCGCTGCCACCGTGGTTGAAGATCACCACACGATAGCCCGCCGCGATAGCAGCCGCTTCAACAGCGTGGGCGACCCCGACAAAGAACGGATTGACCGTGATCGCGGTCAGCATCAGGCCGATCGTATAGCTGCGCTGGGTCCGAAGGCCGCGCGCCACGATGTTGGGTCGGTAGTTCGTCGCCTCAACGGCGGCCAACACTTTCTGCCTGGACTCGGCCGAAATGTAGCCTTGTTGCCTGAGGACGCGATTGACCGTGGCTGTGGAGACGCCCGCCAGCCTCGCAACCTCCATCAATGTCACTGTCTTGCGGGCCAACAGATTTTCCTGTGCTCGTCGGGCGTTAACGGCCGCTCGTCGCAGTCCCGATCCCCTGCACGTTGCAGTGACACCGGTTCCGCACACACCGAGCATGCAACCATTATATCGGCATTGAAATAGCAATTTTTGCCAATACGACGGCGTGTCCCGTCGGTCCGGTCTAGGGCGCGGACAGATGGTGCGCACCCAGTTCGGGTCGATGTTTTGTGGATCAAGTGCTTGAAATATAGAGGTTTTGGGCGCCGGGTCCGGTTTCGGATCAGTGCCGGATCGTGGCTACAATTTTCGTCTTTACATATAATAGTACTTTATATAGCGTCCCCATACCGCCTGAAGCGAATACGCCGGGCGG
>NZ_CAJXJS010000033.1 GCF_913055165.1 uncultured Devosia sp. | reverse complement strand
CTCATCGGTCGGCACATATTCGGTGCGCACAAATTTGCCGCGTCCGCGTACGAAACCGTCCATATGCATGACGGGTGTCCCCTCCGGCGCCGCATCATTGCAGGGCCATTGGACCGACCCCAGCGCATCGAGGCGCTCATAGGAGACGCCTGCGAAACTCGGCGTGGCCCGGGCGATCTCGTCCATGATCTGGGAGGGGTGGCTATAGTTCCAGGCGAGCCCCATGGCCTGGGCAATCTTCTGGGTGACTTCCCAATCCGCATAGCCATTGCGCGGCGCCATGACCTTGCGCACCCGGTTGATGCGGCGCTCGGCATTGGTGAAGGTGCCGTCCTTTTCGAGGAAGGTCGAGCCGGGCAGGAACACATGAGCGTAGTTGGCGGTCTCGTTGAGGAACAGGTCGTGGACCACCACGCATTCCATGGCGGCAAGGCTGGCCGAGACATGTTTGGTGTTGGGATCGGACTGAAGGATATCCTCGCCCTGGACATAGAGTGCCTTGAAGCTGCCTTCGATGGCGGCGTCGAACATGTTGGGGATGCGCAGGCCCGGCTCGGGGTCGAGCTTGACGCCCCAGAGCATTTCGAAGGTTTCCCGCGCAGCATCGCCCGACACATGGCGATAGCCGGGCAATTCATGAGGGAAGGAGCCCATATCGCATGAGCCCTGCACATTGTTCTGCCCGCGCAGGGGATTAACGCCGACGCCGGGGCGGCCGATATTGCCGGTCAGCATGGCGAGATTGGCGATCGCCATCACGGTGGTGGAACCCTGGCTGTGCTCGGTGACACCCAGGCCATAATAGATCGATCCATTGCCACCGCGGGCATACAGACGAGCAGCGCCGCGCACGAGATCCGCCGGCACGCCTGTCAGGGCTTCGCTCGTTTCGGGGCTGTGGCGCGGATCGGAAACGAAGGCGGCATAGTCCTCGAATTCGGACCAGTCGCAGCGCTCGCGGATGAAGGCCTCGTCGAACAGGCCTTCGGTGACGATGACATGGGCCAGCGCGGTCAGCACGGCCACATTGGTGCCGGGCTGCAGCGCCAGGTGGAAATCGGCCTCGACATGGGGAGAGCGGACTGTTTCGGTGCGCCGGGGATCGACAACGATCAGCCGGGCGCCAGACCGCAAGCGCTTCTTGAGCCGGGAGGCAAAGACCGGGTGGGCGGCGGCGGGGTTGGCGCCGATGACGAGCACCACGTCGGTATGCTCAACTGAGTCGAAGTCCTGGGTGCCCGCAGACGTCCCGAAAGCCTGGCCCAATCCGTAGCCAGTGGGAGAATGGCAGACGCGGGCGCAAGTATCGACATTGTTGTTGCCAAAGCCCTGACGCACCAGTTTCTGGACCAGATAGGTCTCCTCATTGGTGCAGCGCGAGGAGGTGATACCCCCGACCGACCCTTTGCCATAGGTGCTCTGAATCCGCCGGAACTCGCTGGCAATATGGGTGATGGCTTCGTCCCAGCTGACCTCGCGCCATGGATCGGTGATCTTCTCGCGCACCATGGGATTGAGGATGCGGTCCTGGTGGGTGGTATAGCCCCAGGCAAACCGGCCCTTGACGCAGGAATGCCCCCGGTTGGCCTTGCCGTCCTTCCAGGGCACCATGCGGACGACCTCGTCACCCCGCATCTCGGCCTTGAACGAGCACCCTACCCCGCAATAGGCGCAAGTGGTGATGACGGAGTGCTCGGGCTGGCCGATCTCGATGACAGACTTTTCGGTCAGGGTTGCCGTTGGGCAGGCCTGGACGCAGGCCCCGCAGGAGACGCAGTCGCTCTCCAGAAACGACTGGTGCATACCCGCGGAGACCCGGCTGTCAAAGCCGCGTCCTTCGATGGTCAGCGCGAAGGTGCCCTGCACTTCCTCGCAAGCCCGTACGCAGCGCGAGCAGACAATGCATTTGGAAGGATCATAGGTGAAATAGGGGTTGGACTCGTCCTTGGCCATGTAGCGGAAATTGCTCTCGTCACCCCGCTTGGCCTGGACGTGGTTGTCGCCATCATAGCCATAGCGCACATCGCGCAGGCCGACGGCGCCCGCCTGGGTCTGAAGCTCGCAATCGCCATTGGCTGCGCAGGTCAGGCAATCGAGCGGGTGGTCGGAGATGTAGAGCTCCATGACCCCCTTGCGCAGGGTTTTGAGCTTTTCGGTCTGCGTCCGGACAACCATGCCCTCGCTGACCAGCGTGGTGCAGGAGGCCGGCGTGCCGTTGCGACCCTCTATCTCGACCAGGCAGAGGCGGCACGAACCGAAGGCGTCGAGCATGTCGGTAGCGCAAAGCTTCGGCACCGATATGCCCGCATCCATGGCCGCGCGCATGACCGAGGTTCCCTCCGGGACACTGACGATGAAGCCATCGATCGAGAGGGACACGGTCTTTTCCGCAGTGGAGGCCGGGGTGCCGAAGTCGATTTCCTTGACGAGAGCCATGGTTCGTATCTCCTATTCGGTCGCGGAGCGGGCCGGGGTGAAGTCATCCGGAAAATGCGTGATGGCGCTCATCACGGGATAGGGTGCAAAGCCGCCCAAGGCGCATAGCGAACCGAATTTCATAGTGTTGCAGAGGTCTGCCACCAGTTCGAGGTTTTTCTCGCGATCGATCCCGCGGGCGATCTTGTCCAGCGTTTCGACCCCGCGGGTCGAGCCGATACGGCAGGGCGTACACTTGCCGCAGCTCTCGATGGCGCAGAACTCCATGGCGAAGCGTGCCATCTGAAGCATGTCGGCACTGTCGTCGAACACGGTGATGCCGGCATGACCCACCAGTCCATCCCTCGCCGCGAAGGCTTCATAGTCAAAGACCGTATCAAAGAGCTGGGGCGGAAAATAGGCGCCCAGGGGACCGCCCACCTGCACGGCCTTTATCGGCCTGCCGGAAGCGGTGCCGCCGCCAATGTCGTCGACGATCTCCCGAAGCGTCAGCCCGAAGCCAACTTCGAACAGCCCCGTATGGCGGCAATTGCCGGCAATCTGGATCGGGATGGTTCCGCGTGAGCGGCCCAGGCCGAAATGCTGGTAGTGGGCCGCCCCCTTGTGGAGGATCACCGGGACGGAGGCCAGCGAGATGACATTGTTGACCACTGTGGGCTTGCCGAACAAGCCGTTGAGTGCCGGCAAGGGTGGCTTGGCACGCACAATGCCCCTTTTGCCCTCGAGACTATTGAGCAGCGCCGTTTCTTCACCGCACACATAGGCGCCGGCGCCAACGCGCACCTCGATATCGAACGTGTGGCCGGAGCCCAGCACCGATCGCCCCAGAACGCCGGCACTGCGCGCAAGGTCGATGGCGGCGCGCATGGTGGCCACGGCATGGGGGTATTCGGAGCGAATATAGATGTAGCCCTTGGTGGCGCCGACAGCGAGCCCGGCAATGGCCATGCCCTCGATCAGAACGAAGGGGTCGCCTTCCATGATCATGCGGTCGGCAAAGGTGCCGCTATCGCCCTCATCTGCATTGCAGACGACATATTTGCGATCGGCCTCTGCGCCTGCCACGGTGTTCCACTTGATCCCGGTGGGGAAGCCGGCGCCGCCACGCCCGCGCAGGCCGGACTCTGTTACTTCGCGCACGATCTCGGCCGGCGCCATGGAAATGGCCCGTTCCAGCCCCTTGAAGCCGTCATGAGCGCGGTAGTCGTCCAGCGAGAGCGGATCGATGATGCCGCAACGTGCAAAGGTCAGGCGCGTCTGCCGGGCGAGAAAAGGAATGGCTTCGGTTGGGCCAAGGGCGAGCGGATGCGTCTTGCCATCGAGAAAGCCAGCGTCAAAGAGCGAAGGAACGTCCGCGGCCGCGACCGGTCCATAGGCCATCCGCGTGCCGGCGACATCGACCTCCACCAGAGGTTCGAGCCAGTGCAGACCGCGCGAGCCGTTGCGCACGATTTTTGCCGAGAGCCCGCGCGCCGCGATCTGCCCAGCGATGGCGCGCTCAACTGCGTCTGCGCCCAAGGCCAGCGCTGCTGCGTCCCGGGGCACGAAAATCGTGGTGGTGCTCATGCCCGCACCTTTTCGAGAATGCCGATGATCTTTTCGTCGTCGAGCCGGCCCAGCGGCACGCCGTCCAGCAGGGCGGCCGGGGCGCAGGAACACAGCCCAAGGCAATAGACCGCCTCGATGGTTACGGCACCGTCAGGACTGGTTTCTCCGATCTGTGTCCCCAAAAGGGCCTGCAACCGTTTGGCTGTCAGGTCCGAACCCATCGATTGGCAGGCCTCTGCACGGCACAGCTTCAGGACATGCCGGCCGGCAGGCTCCTGCCGAAAATCATGGTAGAAGGTGACGACGCCATGGATCTCGGCGTTCGAGATATTGAGGGCCTCGGCAATCATGGGCAGGGCCTCGGACGGGATATGGCCGAACGTTGCCTGAACCTCATGCAAAATGGGCAGGAGCGGGCCTTCAAGCCCCGCCAGTTCGGCGAGGATCGCCTCGACCCTTGTCGCGATGTCGCCGGCACGCATTTGCAGCGTCATGCCGCCATTCCTCCCACATTCCTCCGCGGACCCCGTTCATAGGCCGCAAGGCTCAACTTGGCACAAATATCCTCAGACCTGGCGGTTTTCCGGTTCGGATTTCGTCCCTAGCGTCCGCCTTCTGGTTCGGCCTCACTCCCGCCGCCGCTACATATTGGCGTATATTGGCCCCTCTCCTCCCTGAGGAGGTCTCCAATCGATATTGGCGTTGGGATCCTTGATGTCGCAAGTCTTGCAGTGGACACAGTTCTGCGCGTTGATGACGAAGGTCTGCTTTCCCTCTACCTCTGTCCACTCGTAGACGCCCGCGGGGCAGTACCGGGTGGAGGGACCAGCATAGACCTCCAGTTCCGACGTCTTCTGCAGCGCCGGGTCGCGCAAATGCAAATGTACCGGCTGGTCTTCGGCATGGTTTGTGCCCGACAGGAAGACCGAGGAGAGACGGTCGAAGGTGAGTTCGCCATCCGGCTTGGGATAGTCGATTTTGGTGCAGTCCCTGGCAGGGCGCAGTGCCCCCGCATCGGTCTTGGGATGGCGCTGGGTGCCGAACAGGGAGACGCCGAACAACTGGTTCATCCACATATCCAGGCCACCCAGCCCGACACCCATTATGGTGCCGAACCTGGACCACAGGGGCTTGACGTTCCGGACCTTTTTGAGGTCCTGGCCGATCGGGCCGTCACGCCAGGCCTGCTCAATCGCTGCCGGCTCGTCATGGGCCCTGCCCTCACCGATGGCCTCGGCGACTTTCTCGGCCGCCAGCATGCCCGAGAGGACCGCGTTATGGCTGCCCTTGATACGCGGAACGTTCACCAGACCCGCAGCGCAACCCAACAGGGCGCCGCCGGGGAATGAGAATTTTGGAACGGACTGATAACCGCCCTCGGTAATGGCGCGCGCGCCATAGGACAGACGCTTTCCTCCCGCGAATGTCTCACGGATGGCGGGATGCGTCTTGAAACGCTGAAACTCCTCGAAGGGCGAAAGGTAGGGATTGGTGTAGTCGAGGTGGACCACAAAGCCGACCGCCACGAGATTGTCCTCAAGATGGTAGAGGAAGGAGCCGCCGCCCGTGCGAGTGTCCAAAGGCCAGCCGAAGGAATGCTGCACCAGGCCCTGCCGGTGCTTTTCGGGCTGCACCTCCCAGAGTTCCTTGAGGCCAATGCCGAATTTCTGTGGCTGACGCCCCTTGTCGAGACCAAACCGTTCGATGAGTTGCTTGGCCAGCGAGCCGCGCGCGCCCTCGCCGATCAGCACATATTTGGCCATGAGGGCCATGCCACGCGTATAGTTGGGGCCCGGCTGGCCATCCTTGCCGATACCCATGTCTCCGGTGGCCACGCCGATGACGGCACCCTCGTCATCGTAGAGCAATTCGCTGGCCGCAAAGCCGGGATAAATGTCGACGCCGAGTGTCTCGGCCTTGGCTGCCAGCCAGCGGCAGACATTGCCTAGCGACACGATGAAGTTGCCATGATTGTTCATCAATGGCGGCATCAGGAAATTGGGAATGCGCAGGGAGCCCGAACGGCCGAGAACCAGGAACTGGTCGTCGGTCACCGGCACCTTGAAGGGGTGATCGGCTTCGTCACGCCAGCCGGGCAACAAACTGTCGATGCCGACCGGATCAACGACCGCACCCGACAGGATATGGGCGCCCACTTCGGCCGCCTTTTCCAGCACGACCACGGACAGGTCCGGCGCGATCTGCTTGAGGCGAATGGCGGCGGCGAGCCCGGCAGGCCCGGCGCCGACGACAACCACGTCGAATTCCATGCTTTCGCGTTCGGGCAGCGCGTTGTCCGACATGATCATGCCCCTCTGGCCAGTGGGAGGTAGCGCCGCAGCGGTGCGCATAGACGTGCGTTCACGGTGAAACCATGGCTCCGATCAGTTGGTTGAGCGATACGGTTCCCACCGGCTTGCCCTGGTCTCCAGTGACAATAAGCGTGGTCTTGTTGGCCGCAAGCAGGTTGGAAACGGCCTGCTCGAGCAAGGTGCCGCCCGCCATTTCGACGCCATCGGCATGGCTGGCGGGGTCGCCCAGGGGCTCCATGACGGTCTTGACCTGCAGAACCTTGCCGCGGTTCACGTGCCGCACAAATTCCATGATGTAGTCGTCAGCGGGATTGAGCACGATCTCCTGGCCGGTGCCTTGCTGGACGACTTCGCCATCGCGCAGAATGGCGATGCGATCGCCCAACCGCAAGGCCTCGTCCAGATCATGGGTGATGAAGACGATCGTCTTTTTGATCTCCTTCTGCAGGTCGAGAAGGATGGTCTGCATGTCCACGCGGATGAGCGGATCCAAGGCCGAGAAGGCCTCGTCCATGAGCAATATCGGCGCGTCATTGGCCAGGGCGCGCGCAAGCCCGACCCGCTGCTGCATGCCGCCCGACAATTGATTGGGGTAGCGGTCTTCAAAGCCTTTGAGACCCACGCGGTCCAACCAGTGGTTCGCCGCTTCCAGTTGCCGGGCCCTGGGCACGCCCTGCAGTTCAAGACCGAATACGGTGTTCTCCAGAACATTGCGGTGGGGAAGTAGACCGAACTTCTGGAAGACCATGGCCGTCTTGTGCCGCCGGAACTCCCGGAGTTCAGTTTGCGACATCTTGACCACGTCGACGCCAGCGACGAGCACTTCGCCCACACTGGGGTCGATCAACCGATTGATGTGCCGGATCAGCGTCGACTTGCCGGACCCGGAAAGCCCCATGATCACCTGGATGCACCCGGCGGGCATGGAAATATTGATATTGTTCAGGCCGAGCACGTGTTGGTGCTTGTTCAATATCTCGGTCTTGCTCATGCCCTGCTGCAGCAGCGGGACGACCCGTTCCGGGTTGGGGCCGAATATTTTCGACAATCCCTTGATTTCAATGCCGTAGCTGGTGGAGGCATCATTCATGGGTGTGTTCCTGGTGCTTCTGGATGCGCTTGCCGAAGGCCTGGCTGATGCGATCGAAGATGATGGCGATGCCCACGATGGCGAGGCCGTTGAACATGCCCATGGTGAAATACTGATTGTTGATGGCGCGCAGCACGGGCTGTCCCAGCCCCTGGACGCCGATCATCGAGGCAATCACCACCATGGCGAGAGCCATCATGATCGTTTGGTTGATGCCGGCCATGATAGTGGGCATGGCCAGCGGCAGCTGCACATTGCGCAGTTTCTGCCATCGCGAGGACCCATAGGCGTCCGCGGCTTCTAGCACTTCCTTGTCCACCAGCCGAATGCCCAGATTGGTCAGCCGGATGATCGGCGGTATTGCATAGACGACCACGGCGATAAGGCCCGGCACCCTGCCAATACCCAGCAGCATGACCACGGGAATAAGATAAACGAAGCTGGGCATCGTCTGCATGACGTCCAGGATCGGGTTGACGACGCTCTGCACCCGGTTCGAGCCAGCCATGATGATGCCGATCGGTATGCCGACCACCAGGGACAACAGTGTGCAGACCAGGATCATCGCCACGGTGCGCATCGTGTCTTCCCACATGTCGAAATAGCCGATCAACAGGAGGGTCAGAACCGTGCCGAGAACGATCGGCCAGCGCCGGCTGGCCAACCAGGCCAGAGCGGCCACGACCATAGCCACGACCGGCCAGGGCGAGTTGAGCAACACCCATTCCGCGTAAAGCAACAGGTAGCGCAAGGGCTCAAAGACTTGCTGAATGGCATCCCCATAGGCACGGGTGAAGCTCCGGAAGGAGTCATCGATGACCATGCGCAGCATTCGCAGGTAGTCATCATCCAGATGCGGAAATTCCCAAAACCAGTCCATAAACATTCCGTGTCGTACCAGCGATACGATCGCGGCTCCCTCAACAGGCCAACCGGGGCTGGCGGCCCTGTTCCGGGCCGCCAGCTGTCTCGTCTAGGATAGGCTCACCAATTGAGCCTAGAGGGCCGCTTCGATCTTCTCGGCCGCTTCGGCAGAGACCCACGTCGTCCAGAGATCCTTGTTGTTCTCAAGGAAGTAGTGCGCACCGTCATCGCCGGTTGCCTGATTGTCCGTCATCCAGGCGAGGAGGCTATTCACAGTGGCGTTGGACCAGGAGCGAGCACCGAGATACTCGGAGACGGAGGCCGGCACGCGCTCGGAGAATTCCGAGGTGACGACGGTCAGCACCTTGTCCGCAACCCATTCATTGAGCTTCGGATCAGGGCAATCCGCATTGGAATTGCAGCGCTTCCATTCGTCGGCGTCATGGGGAGCATCGAAGTTGAGCTTGACCATGGGGTAGCGGCCGAGGATGGCCGTGGGCGCCCAATAATAGCCGATCCAACCTTCCTCGCGTTCATAGGCACGCGCGATGGAGCCATCGAGACCAGCAGCCGAGCCGGTGTCGACCAGGACGAAGCCGGCCTTTTCGGCTTCGTAGGCCTTGAACAGCTGCGACGTCACGACCGTACCGCCCCAGCCCTGGGGACCGTTGAACACTGCGGCCTTGCCAGGCTCTTCCGGGGCCGGGAACAGCTCAGGATGCTTCAGGGCATCGGCGATGGTCACGATGTCAGGATTTGCGTCGATGACGTATTTCGGCACGAACCAGCCCTGCTCGGCGCCGTCGGACAATGCCAGTCCGGTCACCTCCAGCTTGCCCTCGGAAAGGCCCCGGTTGACGACCTCGGGAACCAGATCCACCCAAGCTTCCGGCGCGATATCGGGCTGGCCACGTTCGGCCATGGACGTCAAAGTTGGAACGGTGTCACCGGAAATAACCGACACGTTACAGCCATAGCCATGCTGAAGGATGAACTTATCCAAGCTGGCCAGCACCTCTGCACTTTGCCAGTTCATGGAGGCGATTGTGACTTCACCGCATTCCTCCTGCGCCATTGCCGGTCCGGCAGCGCACAGTCCGATCGCGAGACAAGTCAGTTTTACGACATTTTTCATCAGGTTGTTCCCTTAACTCCGATAGCTGTGAAACTCCCGTGCTCGGGAGTTTTCATTTGGGACCCATTTTTCCTGCCAGCCATTTGTCCCTCGACCGGCAAGCCCCTCTTGGTTACCCACTCGACTGCTGTTGAGCCTGCGCAGTGGCGCAGGGCACAAAGTCTCCTTTCGCGTTGTAATTAAATGACTGCCTCCACAACCGGCCTGCCCATCAGAACAAGGGACAGCCGGCGTGGACTGAAAATATGGGCAACCAAGCCAAGCTTGGTCGCCGAGCAAATCGCACGGGCCTGAATACGCCCGGGCGCGAGACTGGCAGTTGAAAGAACACCGTGGGCATGCCCGGCGATCGCTCTTGTTGCTCAAACTGCCAGGGCGAGCGAGTGCAGGAAACCGGCTCGCTGCAACTCAAACAATACCCTTTGACGAGGGAGCATACTGTCACGAGAGGGGCAAAATAGTATGTTTGCGACGGCAGGCCGGTTGTTTCGAGACATGCCCAGACACCGGCGCCGCTGCGCGGCGCCGGTTGAACTCACGGTCCTGTCTGTCTCATGGGACGATTGCGCCGTCACCGACCTGGTGACAGACGCGGCAAGTGGCAGCGATAGCGGTCAAGGCGGCTGACCGCCTCGACCCAAGGTCACTGGTTAGCGCTCGATGACGAGGTCACTGGTGGGCTTGGAGCAGCACAGGAGCATCATTCCGGCATCGATCTCGCGCTGCCGGATGCCGCCTTGGTGGTTCATCTCGACAGTACCCGACACCTTCTTGGATTTGCACGTTCCGCACAGGCCCTGAGTGCAGGACGAGGGCAGGCGCATGCCGGCGCGCTTGGCGGCCTCCAGCACGGTCATGTTTTCCGGCACCTCGATGGCGCGTCGGGTCCTGGTGAATTCGACCCTGAACGTTTTCACTTCTGGCGCCGCTTCGAGCATGGCTTCGCCAAGTGCCACGTCTTCCTTATCTGGCACGGGCAGGGCCTCGAAGTTGAAGCTCTCCTCGTGGTAGCGGGACATATCGAAACCGGATTTGATCAGCAGCTCGCGCACGGCGGCCATATAAGGCGCAGGGCCGCAGACGAAGATTTCGCGACTGCGGAAATCGGGCGCGATCATTTCGAGCATTGGCGCGGACAACCTTCCGCGCAGACCGAAGGTCGGCGAGAGCGGGGTTACGCCCTCAACAATAGGGACAAAGCGGAAATTGACGCTCAGCCGGCTCATCATCTCCAGCTCTTCGCGGAAAATGATGTCGGCGGGGGTGCGCGCATTGTGGACAAAGATGATGTCCTCCTGCTCCCCGAGATCGTGGAAGGTGCGGGCCATCGACATCAAAGGCGTGATGCCGCTACCGCCGGAAAGGAAGAGGTATTTTTCCGCTGGATGAGCATAGCAGCTGAAATGACCCATGGGGCCAAGCGCCTTGATCTGCATGCCAGGCACGAGATTGTCGTGCAGCCAGTTGGAGACCGGACCACCGGGCACGCGCTTGACCGTGATCGAGAACGTATCGGGGCGCGTTGGTGCCGACGAGATGGTGTAGCAACGGTTGATAACCTCGCCATCGATTTCGATGGCATAGGTCATGAACTGGCCGGGCTGGAAGCGCATGCGGCGCGGCACGACGGGGCGAAGCACGAAGGTTTTGACGTCGGCCGTCTCCTGCCGGACCGCCTGGCAGATCAACGCGTCGTCATTTTCGCTGTCCCATAGCTCGTCGGGCAGCCTGAGCGCCGGGGCCTTCTCGTCATGTGGGCCGAAACCGCCTTCTAGAACCTTCATTGTCCGACATATTCCGTCATACGAGAGATGTACCAGCGCACGAATTTTTCGACCAACATCTCGGTGTTCGGCGAGTAGGGGCCAGGCTCGTAGGCTGGGTTGGATGCTCCCTGCTGGCACATGCCGACCAATGCCGAATCCTGCGCATTCGTGGCGGTCCAGACTTCGATCAGGCGATCAATGTCATAGTCTACGCCTTCAACGGCATCCTTGTTCACCAGCCATTTCGTCCGGACCAATGTCCGGCCTTCATCGAGCGGCAGCGCGGAGAAGGTGACGATGTGGTCGCCCAGAAAATGGTGCCACGAATTGGGTTGCGTCCAGAACGACAGCCCGCCCAGCTTGGCGCTGCTGAACGCGCCGAGCGGGACCTTGCAAGCTGCCCTGGTATCCATGGTGTGGCTTTCGCCATCGCCATCCAGGGGCAGGCGCTCGGTACGGAAGCCGGTGACGCGGCTATCGAGTTCCTCGATCTCCCGCGATGGCAGCCCGAGTTTTTCCCACTCGGCATGGCTGGCCTGCCGCAACGCATCGTAGCGCTGGGCATTCTCCAGATCGAGTTGGTCCATTTCTTCCGGCGCAAAGCCGAAACCATAGGCGAAGAGCGGAACAGTCAGCTCGGGATGGTTGGCCTCGCAGTGATAGCACTCGCGATTGTTCTCGATGACCAGCTTCCAATTGCCCATCTCGATCAGGTCGCTTTGGTAGGCGATCTTGGTTTCCCGGACCTTGTGTGGCGCGATATAGGGTCCCATGCGTGCCGCGACCTCGTCGAAATCCTCCGGTGGATTGTCGGCCAGGCAGATGAAGAGCAGGCCTTCGAGAGAGCGCAGATGGACAGGCTTCAAGCCCTTGCACGTCGCGTCGAAGCCCGCCCCCATATGCGGCGCATGGACGAGCTGGCCATCGAGGCCATAGGTCCATGAATGATAGGGACAAACGATATTGCCAACCGTGGCCTTTTCCTCACCGACAAGGCGGGCGCCACGGTGACGGCAAACATTGTGGAAGGCTCTGATCTCATTGTCGTCGTCACGAATGATCAGAACCGAGGCCTTCCCGACATTGACGGTCGCCACGTCGCCTGGCTCCGGCACGTCAGGCTCAATGCCGACATAGATCCAGTGGCGATAGAAAATGGCCTCCATGTCCGCCTCGAACACCTCAGGCGAGGTGTAGAATGGCGCTTCCAGGCTATGGCCTGGCTTCCGCCCCAGGACGAGCGTTTTCAGGGTGGACACGTTGTCGAGCATGACCATTTATCCTCAACCGAGACAAGGCACTCCGGGCCTCCGCAGGGCCATGCTTTCCTGCTTTTTGAACGACTGTCTTGATGCCGAACGACGGCTAATTTAGGAATTCCGACAATTTGTTTGTCGGTGCCCCATGACAATTCGTTCCGAGCCCGAAGTCTTCGGCTTCATGCTAACCGACCAGTTCTCCATGATAGCCTTTTCGGCCGCACTCGAACCGCTCCGCCTGGCCAACCGCGTTGCCCGTCGCAAGCTCTACGAGTGGCACCTCTACTCCCAGAGCGGGGGTAGCGCAGAGGCCTCGAACGGCGTGCGCGTGAGCGTCGACCGCTCGTTCCGGGACGCGCAGAAGATGGACGCCGTTGTGATCTGCTCAGGCGTCAACGTGCAGCAACTGGATCACCGCGACCTGCTTGCCGCGACGCGCCGGCTGGTCAAGTTTGGCGCGGCACCGGGGGCCGTGTGCACGGGCGCCTATGTTCTGGCCAAGGCCGGTCTGCTCGATGGCTACCGCTGCACTATTCATTGGGAAAACCGACCTGGTCTGCGCGCCGATTTTCCCGATCTTGATGTCGGCGAAGACCTGTTTGAGATCGATCGCGACCGGTTCACCTGCGCTGGCGGAATTGCAGCGGCGGACATGATGCTCTCGCTGATCAAGCGTGACCACGGCGATGGCGTCGCCAGTGCCGTGACGGACCAGCTTATTCTCCATCGAATCCGGGAAGCCAGTGAACGCCAGCGCATGGATATGCGTACGCGCCTGGGCGTTGCCGACCCCAAGCTCCTCCGGGTGATCTCATTGATGGAGCGGTCCGTGGGCCGGCCCCTTGCCGTGGAGGAGTGTGCCCGCAGCATTGCCGTTTCGTCGCGGCAGCTTGAACGGATGTTCCTCAAGCATTTGGGCATTCCGCCCAATCGATACTACCTCAAGATCCGGCTCGAATATGCCCGCCATCTGCTGCGCCAGACCCGCATGCCAATTCTGGACGTGGCCATGGCAAGCGGCTTCAATTCCGCATCCTATTTCTCGCAGAGCTATCTCGACCATTTCGGCCATTCGCCCAGCCAAGAGCGAAAGGCCGCGATTTAGGCTGAATTCTCGAGGCCGTAACCGTTCTTACGCGGCACCCAGGGTATCGAAGTTCACGATCTCGGGGCGATGCCCGGTCGCGGCGAGAAACTTGAGCAGTTCCTGGCTGGTCAGGGACACCGTCTCGGTGTTCATCATGGGATGTACGGTGATGCGCGGCATGGCCATCATGTCGGCGGCCAGCACCAGTTGTACCGCATGGTCCTTGTCGTTGATCAGCGCCAATGGACTGACCGAACCCTGTACCACGTGAAGCGCCTCCATCAGCGCCTCGGCACTGGCAAAGGAGAACTTCTTGGCGCCGACATGGGCGGCAAGGGCCTTGAGATCCAGCCGGCGATCGGTCGGAACGCAAATCAGCCAGAGGCCGCCCTTGGCACCCTTGAGGAGCAGGTTCTTGGTGTGGACGCCCTCAAGCGCGCTCCAATAGGGCAGTGCCTCTTCCACGGTGTGCACCGGCGGGTGCTTTATGCTGACGGGAACAATGCCGAGTTCGGTGAACAGGCTGTCGAGTGCGGCACGGGCGTCGGTCGTCATTTTGGTTCCTTTTGGGGTGTTCAGTCTGGCAGTGTTCCGTTTTCGCGCAGAGCGCGGCCAGACAGGTAGAGGGATCCACAGATCAGCACGCGGGCATTGGCCGTCGGAGCAGCCAGCGCCATGGCCGCGCTCAGATTGCGGCAGGCGATCGCGTTGTGGCCGGCCCCGCGAGCCAGGCAGGCCAAAGTCTCTGCATCATGCGCATTGCTCTCGCCGGGGATGGACAATGTCAACACCGCCCGGGGCTTGAGTGGCTGGAAGAATTCGAGAAACGCCACCGGGTCGCGGGTATTCATCATGCCCATGATCAGGACGAGATCGCGCGGGGGCAGAGCAGCAAGGCTCGCGGCAATCGCCGCCGCCCCATGGGCATTGTGACCACCATCCAGCCAAAGTTCGTGCCCTTCAGGGAGCGAGGCGCGCAATCGTCCCTGGGTGAGAGGCTGCATCCTGGCAGGCCAGCGGACGGTTCGCAGGCCCGCGGCAATGGCGACGTCATCTACCGGCAGCCCGAAATGCCGGATTGCCGCGATCGCCAGGGTCGCGTTGTCGAACTGGTGGGTGCCGACCAGAGCGGGGCCGGGAAATTGCCGGGTCCCCGCCCCATCAGTGTAATGCAGCTTGCTGTGCTCTGCCCGCCCGGAAAATTCCAGACCCTGCCAGATCGGCACGACCTGCAGTTGCGCGGCAGCGGCGGAGATCACATCGCGCGCCTCCGGTAGCTGCAGCCCGATGACGGCAGGTGCACCGCGCTTGAGAATGCCCGCCTTGGCGTCGGCAATCTCGCGAAGCGATCGGCCGAGATATTCCTGATGGTCAAAGTCGATCGGCGTGATGATCGTGCCCAGCGGCTTGTCGACCACATTAGTGGTATCGAAGCGTCCGCCCAGGCCGGTTTCGAGCAGCAGGAAATCCGCGCGTGTCTCGGCAAAGAGCTTGAACGCGGCAGCGGTGGTGATCTCGAAGAGCGTTATGCCCGCCCCGGCATTAAGCGCCTCGACCTCCCGAAGCGCTGCATTGAGGCGACGGGTGGAAACCAGCTTTCCCGCCAGGCGGATGCGCTCGTTGAACCGGACAAGATGAGGCGAGGTATAAACATGAACCCGGGCTCCTGTCGCTTCGAGGAAGGCGCGCAGATAGGCGATGGTCGAACCCTTGCCATTGGTGCCAGCGACGTGGATGACCGGCGGCAAGCGGTCTTGCGGTCGGCCTAGACGATCCAGCAGAGGCAGTATGCGATCCAGGCTGAGATCGATCAGCTTGGGATGCAGGCCGGACAGGCGTTTGAGGATCGCGTCGGTGCGGGACAAGGGAGAACTCCGGGGCACCGCCTCCGGTTGGGGCCGGAGGCGATGCTGCTATTTGGTCCTGGTCAGATCAGGCGGCCAATTCGCCATGCGGATCGAGGACAAATTTGACTGCCGCACCCTGATCAAAGGTCTCATAGCCTTGGGCCGCGTCGTCCAGCGGGATGATCCTGGCATTGACGATGTCGGCAATCGGCAGACGGTCATGCAGGATGGCCTGCATGAGCTGGCGATTATACTTGAGCACCGGTGTCTGGCCGGTGTGGAAGGACTGTGCCTTGGCCCAGCCCAGGCCGAAACGCAGCGACAGGCTGCCCTGCTTGGCGGCATTGTCCACGGCGCCGGGATCCTCGGTGACATAGAGCCCCGGAATGCCGATCGATCCGGCCGCGCGGGTGATCTCCATCATCTGGTTCAGCACAATGGCTGGCTGTTCACCGCCGGCATGGCCGCGCGCTTCAAAGCCCACGGCGTCGATGGCGCTGTCGACTTCATCGGAGCCGGTGACGTCGGCGATCATCTCGCCCAGACGGTCGTGCTGGGACAGGTCGATTGCCGTGAAGCCCATCTTGCTGGCATGGGCCAGGCGATCCTTGTTGAAATCACCAATCATGACCACGGCGGCGCCAAGGATGCGTGCCGATGCAGCCGCCGCCAGACCAACCGGACCAGCACCGGCCACATAGACCGTCGAGCCGACGCCGACCCCGGCCTTGACCGCGCCGTGAAAGCCAGTCGGCAGGATGTCGGAGAGCATGGTGAGATCGCGGATCTTGCTCATGGCTCGATCGCGGTCGGGGAATTTGAGCAGGTTGAAATCGGCATAGGGCACGGTGACATAACGGGCCTGCCCGCCGATCCAGCCGCCCATGTCGACATAGCCATAGGCACCGCCGGCGCGGGCCGGATTGACCGTGAGGCAAACCCCGGTGTCCTGCGACTTGCAGCAACGGCAGCGGCCACAGGCGACGTTGAAGGGTACCGAGACGATATCGCCGACCTCGATCATTTCGACGTCGCGGCCCTTCTCGATCACCTGTCCGGTGATTTCGTGACCCAGCACCAGCCCCGGCTCCGCCGTGGTCCGGCCGCGCACCATATGCTGGTCGGACCCACAGATATTGGTCGAAATCACCTTAAGGATGACGCCATGGTCGATGCGCCGTCCGTCGGGGGCGGCCAGCTTGGCATCCTCGATATTGCGTACTTCGACCTTGCCCGGCCCAACATAGACCACGCCACGATTGCTGCTCATTGTCTTCTCCTCCTTGAAATGCCTGCCCCGCATCAACACTCGGGCAGGTTGACTGCCAGCCCTCCCAGACTGGTTTCCTTGAATTTGGTATTCATCTCTTCGCCGGTCTGCCGCATGGCCTTGATGCAGTTGTCGAGCGGCATGAAATGCGAGCCGTCCCCGCGCAGCGCCAGCGAGGCGGCAGCGACAGCCTTTGTCGCACCAATCCCATTGCGCTCGATGCAGGGCACCTGCACGAGACCGGCAACCGGATCGCAGGTCATGCCCAGATGGTGTTCGAGCGCGATCTCTGCAGCGTTTTCAACCTGTTCGGGCGTGCCGCCCAGCACGGCACATAGTCCTGCCGCGGCCATTGCGGCGGCGGTCAAAAGGAAATCGGAAACCTTTGCTGGATCGGCACCGTGGCAATGGTCGAGGTAGTAGCGCAGGACGGACGGCACGACCCCCGCAGCACCATTGGTTGGCGCGGTCACAACCTGGCCACCAGCGGCATTTTCTTCGTTGACGGCCATGGCATAGACGCTGAGCCAGTCCGATCCGGTATGCGGCTGGCCCGAATTTGTCTGCCGTTCGGCCAGCAATTGATTGTAGATGCGATGGGCGCGGCGGCGCACCCGCAGCCCGCCCGGCAGGTCGCCCTCGCGCCTCAATCCACGGTCGATGCAGGCATTCATCACCGACCAGATCCGGGTGACCCCGGATGCGACATCGGCTGGGCCGCGCAACTGGGCCTCGTTTTCCCGCTTCATCGCGGCGATGGAAAGCCCGCTTTGCCTGGCCATCTGCAACATGCTGGCAGCGCTGTTGAATGGATATGGCCAGGATATGGCTTCGTGCCCAACCGCCGCCAAAGGATGCTCACGCTCCGCCGCGGTGACTACGAAACCGCCACCAATCGAATAGTAAGTCTCCTCGATCAGCTTTTTACCCGCAGCGTCGAGCGCCGAAAAGACGAGGCCATTGGCGTGGCCCGGCAAAGGCGGGCCATAGTCGAACACAATGTCGCTGGCCGGATCGAAGGTCAGGGGCGGCAGACCCGCTGGGCAAAGTTTGTGACAGGTTTGCAGCGCCAGCAGCTGCTCTTCGGCAGCGTTCACGTCCAGTTCGGCAGGCAAACAGCCGAGCAGGCCCAGCGCCACTGCGCGATCCGTGGCGTGTCCCTTGCCGGTAAATGCAAGAGACCCATGCAATGTGACCCGCAGCCGCGCGGCCCGTTGCCCCAAAGGGGACTGCTGAAGCAGGTGCAGGAAGCTTACGGCGGCCGTCATCGGCCCCATGGTGTGCGACGAGGAGGGGCCGATCCCGATCTTGAAGACATCAAAGACGCTTAGAAACACGGGTTCGGACTCGTCCTGTTGGGGAAATACCGGGCGCACCGCGCGCCCGGGCGTGGTTTCATCGCTGCCTGGAACTCACTGGTAGATCGGGAACCTGGTGCAGATGTCCTGCACCTCGGCCAGGACCTGCTTTTCAACCTCGGCATCGCCATCCGGCCCGGCTGCTGCAAGGGCGTCGATGACCTTGAGGATCAGTTCGCCAATGCGCACGAACTCGGCCTCTCCGAAACCGCGTGTAGTACCGGCCGAGGTGCCCAGGCGCACGCCCGAGGTGATGGCGGGCTTTTCCGGATCGAAAGGAATGGCGTTCTTGTTGCAGGTCAGACCCGCCCGTTCCAGCGCATGCTCGGCATCCCGGCCCTTGACACCCTTGGGACGCAGATCGACCAGCACCATGTGGCAGTCGGTGCCGCCCGAGACGATGTTGAGTCCGCCGGCCATCAGCGTTTCGGCCAGGGCCTTGGCATTGGCCGCGACGTCCTGCGCGTAGATCTTGAAACCAGGTTCGAGGGCTTCCCCGAAGGCGACGGCCTTGGCGGCGATGACATGCATCAGCGGGCCGCCCTGATTGCCCGGGAACACGGCCGAGTTGAACTTTTTGGCCAGGGCTTCGTCATTGGTCAGGATCATGCCGCCGCGCGGACCGCGCAGGGTCTTGTGCGTGGTCGTGGTGACGACATGGGCATGCGGCATCGGATCGGGATAGACTCCCGCAGCCACCAGACCGGCGTAGTGGGCCATATCCACCATCAAATAGGCGCCAACCTCGTCGGCAACCTTCCGGAAAAAGGCAAAGTCGATGACGCGCGGATAGGCCGAAGCACCGGCAACGATCAGCTTGGGACGCGTTTCGAGCGCGACGGCACGAACCTGATCATAGTCGATCAGCTGGTTGTCTTCGCGCACCTGATAGCTCGAGACCTCGAACCACTTGCCCGACATGGTCACCGGCGAGCCGTGGGTCAGATGGCCGCCATGGGCGAGGGACATGCCCATGATGCGGTCGCCAGGCTGAAGCAGGGCGAAGTAGACGGCCTGGTTGGCCTGCGCGCCCGAATGCGGCTGGACATTGGCATAGGCGGCGCCAAACAGTTCCTTGGCCCGTTCGATGGCAATGGTCTCGACCTCGTCGACGAACTCGCAACCGCCGTAATAGCGTTTGCCGGGATAGCCTTCGGCATATTTGTTGGTCAGCACCGAGCCCTGGGCGAGCAGGACATTGGTGGAGACGATGTTCTCCGAGGCAATGAGCTCGATCTGGTTCTGCTGGCGACCCAGTTCCCGCTCGATGGCGGCGGCGACGGCAAGATCAGTCAGGCCGCCCGGTGTCTTGGTGTGAAGCATGATCTCTCCCTGCGGCGTCAGACGCCCAGTTCATATTCGCGACAGATGCCGGCAAGCAGGTGCCAGACGTGATCTGAGAACGAGTGCCAGACTTCGATCCGGAAGCGCTCCTGGGCTTCCCGGAACAGAATGATCGGCACACGGTCGATGATGGTGCGGCGGGCCTCGTTCATAGCCATGGCCCCCACTTCGAAGGCGATGCAGGACTGCAGCACGTCGGCCGCAGCTGGCCCCTCGATGGCGATGCCGACCTCGCGGTGCCCGACATCGACAAGGCTATGGATGGTCTTGGCGTACAAGGCCGAGAAGGCTGCCTCGATGGCGCCCTGCTCTTCGAGAGGGGCTATCAAGAACCACTCGTCTGGACCGATGCAGGCTGCCAGGCGGCCGGGCGAGGATGCCAGTTCGCCGATCCTTGCCGGCAGAATTGCGCCCCAGGCGGCGGAGGCTTCGGCCAAATTGTCCGGGCTAATCCGCAGGTTGAAACGCGCGGCGTCTTCGACGGGCCGAATAGTGGCCGGAGCATGGGGCATATCCAGGCTGCGACCGATAAGGGGATGCTCTTCCTGTCTCATTTCATCGGCCTCCTCAGGCGCTCAGACGCGTGTTTTCGGGGTCGTAGAAGACGGTTCCAGTGACCTTGGCGCGCAGGGTGCCGGAGGGCATCGGAATATGCACCGTCTCGCCCATTCGGCCATTGCCGCCTTCAATCACGGCGAGCGCAATGGACCGGTTGAGCGCCACGCTCCAATAGGAGGAGGTGACATGGCCAACCATCTTCATCGGCACGGCCTGGTTCGGGTCGAGCACGATCTGTGCACCCTCTTCCAGCACGGTCTTGGGGTCTTCGGTGAGCAGGCCCACCAATTGCTTGCGATCGGTCTTGAGCATGTCCGGGCGACTGAGGGAACGCTTGCCGACAAAGTCGGGCTTGGCCTTGCCGATGGCCCAGCCGAGCCCGGCATCGTCAGGGGTCAGGGTTCCATCAGTGTCCTGGCCAACGATGATGTAGCCTTTTTCGGCGCGCAGCACGTGCATGGTCTCAGTGCCGTAGGGCGTGATGCCATAGCGCTGGCCTTCGGCCATCAGCTTTTCCCAGATGGCGCGGCCGTATCGGGCCGGCACGTTGATTTCATAGCCGCGCTCACCGGTAAAGCTCATGCGGAACAGCCGGGTCGGCACGCCCGCAATCTTGCCTTCCGCGATGGACATGTGCGGGAAGGCCTCTTCGGACAGGTCGATGCCTTCAACCAGCGGCGCAATCAGATTGCGGGAATTGGGTCCGTTGACCGCAATCACCGCCCACTGTTCGGTGGTGGAGGTCAGCCACACCTTGAGATCGGGGAATTCGGTCTGAAGGTAGTCTTCCATCATGTTGAGCACGCGGGCCGCGCCACCGGTGGTCGTGGTCACATGGAAGCGATCGGTCGAGAGGCGCCCGATCACACCGTCGTCGCGAATGAAGCCATCTTCCCCGAGCAGCACGCCATAGCGCGTCCGGCCGGGCTGCAGCTTGGTCCAGGGGTTGGTGTACATGCGATTGAGGAACTCGGCCGCATCTGGCCCCACGATCTCGATCTTGCCGAGCGTGGAGGCGTCAAAAATGCCCAGGGAGTCGCGGGTTGCCTTGCATTCGCGGGCAACGGCGGCATGCATGTCCTCGCCAGGCTTGGGGAAATACCAGGCGCGCCGCCACAGGGAGACCGGCTCGAAGACAGCACCCTGTTCTTCCGCCCAGCTATCGATGGGCGTCTTGCGCGTCACGTCAAACAGACGGCCACGATTGTACCCGGCAAAGGCCCCAAAGGTGGTCGGCGTATAAGGCGGCCGGAAGGTGGTGAGGCCAACCTGCGGTGCAGGCCGTTGCACTGCATCGGATGCAATCAGCAGGCCATTGATGTTGGAGGTCTTGCCCTGGTCCGTGGCCATGCCGGTGGTGGTGTAGCGCTTGACGTGTTCGATCGACTTGAAGCCTTCGCGCACGGCCAGGCGGATATCCTTGGCGGTCACATCGTTCTGGAAGTCGACAAAAGCCTTGGCCGTGGCCGTGTTCCGGTCGGTGGGCAGTTCGCGCAGCGTGGTGCCGCCCAGGGCGATCTCACCGGCAATTTCATAGCTGGCACCGCTGCCGGAAAATCCGGCATCGGCTGCCGCGGCCTGCCCGGCCGCGGCGCCCTGTTGCAGCGCATTGGCCAGTCCGAACTCGCCATTGCCGGCGCCAGCGCAGCGGCTGCTTTCGACATGCTTGGCGGGCAGGAACGTCTGGGCATCCTCGCGCCATTCCAATTTGCCCTGCGTATGCGAGAACAGATGCAGGCTGGGGGTCCAGCCGCCGCCCATAAGCAGGGCGTCGCAGGCAAATTCGCGCGCCTGCTCGGACCCCCCGTCGATCGGCTTTGCGCGGACCGAGGATACACGAAGGCGGCCCTTGGTACCTGTCACGGTCCAGCCCGCCAGCACTTCGATGCCGAGGCTCTCCGCAGTGGCCTTGAGGTCCGTGGGCACGGCCTTGCGGACATCAATGATGGCCTGGACCTTGACGCCGGCACGCGCCAGATCGAAGGCCGCCAGCCAGGCGCTGTCATGAGACGTCACCACGACCGGGCTATTGCCGACCTTGACGCCGTAACGGTTGAGATAGGTGCGCGCTGCGCTGGCCAGCATGACGCCGGGACGGTCATTGCCGTCAAACACCAGCGGCTTTTCGATGGCGCCTTGCGCCAGCACGACCTGCTTGGCCCGGATCTTCCACATCCGCTCGCGCGGTGCGCCTTGGGGAGCCGAAGAAAGATGATCGGTAATGCGCTGACAGAGGCCAACGAAGTTCTGATGGTAGTAACCGATGGCGGTGGTGCGCGGCAGCAGGGTGACATTGTCCATGCCGGCCAGTTCATCCACGCTCGCCTTCAGCCACGCCCAGCCGCTCATGCCGTTGATGCTGGCATCGGTTTCGGACAAGAGGCTGCCGCCAAGTTCGGTCTGCTCGTCGACCAGAAAGACCTTGGCGCCGCTCCGGCCCGCTGCCAGTGCGGCGGCGAGACCGGCTGGCCCCGAGCCCACCACCAGCACGTCGCAATGAGCAAAGCGGCTCGAATAGGTATCTGGATCGGGTTCAACCGGCGGCTTTCCCAGCCCCGCCGTGCCGCGGATGATCGGCTCATAGACCTTGTTCCAGAAGGACTTCGGCCACATGAAGGTCTTGTAGTAGAAGCCCGCCGTGAACAGCATATAGAGGACGTCGTTGATGGCGCCGATGTCGCGCTCCAACGATGGCCAATGGTTCTGGCTGATGGTCTTGAGGCCCTGGGTGACTTCAACAACCGTGGCACGGTTATTCGGTTCGACCCTGGCCGGACCATGGTCAACGCCGAGCAGCGCATTGGGCTCTTCCGACCCGGCCGAAAGGATGCCGCGCGGCCGGTGATATTTGAAGGAACGGCCGACGAGGTGGACGCCATTGGCGAGAAGGGCGGACGCAACCGTGTCGCCTTCAAGACCGGTGATGGTCTTGCCGTTGAAGGTGAACTGAACGGGCTTGCCGTGGTTGACGCGACCCGCGCCGGGGATACGGAAGTCGGCCATCAGCGAGCCCCCTCCTTCTCGGTCAATTCGGGGCGCGGTTCGCCCGCCTTGTAGGTGGTGACGAACTTGTCGCTCACCGTGTCGCGGATGGCGTTGAAGAAGCGGCCGCATCCATGGATGTGCCGCCAACGTTCGGCATGAATGCCGCGGGGATTGACCCGGATGTACAGATGGTCGCGCCATTGCTCATCGGTGGTCGATGAGGGGTCGAGGGGCCGGGCAATATGGGCCTGGCCGCCATAGGCAAACTCGACTTCCGGACGGGTGGCGTCGCAATAAGGGCAGTGAATGAGAAGCATGGCTTGTCTCCTCAGTGGGCGACGGCGGCAGCGGCCGCTTCGTCGATCAGCCGGCCGGTGGTGAACCGCTCCAGCGTGAAGGGCGCGTTGATGGGGTGGGGCTCGTCCCGGGCGATGGTATGGGCAAAGACATGTGCCGAACCTGGCGTGGCCTTGAAACCACCCGTGCCCCAGCCGCAATTGATGTAGAGACCGGGAACCGGTGTCTTGCCCAGAATGGGCGAGCGGTCAGGCGTCACATCGACGATGCCGCCCCATTTGCGCAGCATGCGCATGCGCGTGAAAATGGGGAAGATTTCGCAGATCGCCGCGACCGTATGCTCGATCAGCGGCAGGCCGCCGCGCTGGCTATAGGACACATATTGATCGGTGCCCGAGCCGATGACCAATTCGCCTTTGTCCGACTGCGAAATATAGGCATGCACGGTGTTGGACATGACCACGCATGGGAAGATCGGCTTGACGGGCTCGGAAACCAGCGCCTGGAGCGGATAGCTTTCAAGCGGCAGGCGGACGCCCGCCGAATCCATGACCACCGAGGTATTGCCGGCAGCGGACACGGCAACCTTCTTGGCCTTGATGAAGCCTTTGGCGGTTTCAACCCCAATCACCTTGCCAGAGGGATCGCGGCGAATGGCCGTGACCGGGCAGTTCTGAATGATGTCGACACCGCGGGCGGCCGCACCGCGGGCATAGCCCCAGGCCACGGCATCGTGGCGCGCGACGCCACCGCGCCGCTGCAGGGCCGCGCCCATGACTGGATAGCGGGCGCCCGGCGAAATATCGAGCGGCGGGCAGAATTCCTTAGCCTCTTCGGGCGTCAACCATTCGTTGTCGATGCCGTTCAGTCGGTTGGAATGCACATGGCGCTTGAAGCTCTGCACGTCATGTACATTGTGCGCCAGCATCATCACGCCGCGCTGCGAGAACATGACGTTGTAGTTGAGCTCCTGCGTCAGCCCTTCCCACAGCTTCATCGAATGCTCATAGAGCATCGCGCTTTCGTCATAGAGGTAGTTGGAGCGGATGATGGTGGTGTTGCGGCCGGTATTGCCGCCACCCAGCCAGCCCTTGTCTATGACCGCGACATTGGTGATGCCGTGTTCCTTGGCGAGGTAGAAGGCCGCTCCTAGACCATGCCCGCCGGCACCGACAATGACGACGTCATACTCGGCCTTGGGCTGAGCATCAGGCCATTGCGGCTTCCAGTTCTTGTGGCCGGTGAGGGCATTCGCCAACAGATTCGGAAAAGAAAAGCGGGTCATCGCTTACCCCAGACGCGCGTTGTTGGGGTATCATTGCGACATTGCGTATTCGCGGACAGGACGTTTGCGTCAAAGCAAGCGCACTATAACGACACGTCCTTCGGTGACCCGTGACAAGCCCGGAGCGCAGTGCGCCTAGGCGGCCTCGACTTCTGGATTGTCCAGTCGCGCCCGCCGAACCTGATACGGCGTACAATCGAAGCGCTGCCGGAAAACTCGGCTCAGATGGGAGGAGTCGCAAAAGCCACACTCGACAGCCACTGTGGCAACCGACTTATCGGTCGTTTCAATGAGGTGCCGCGCCAAGGCCAGGCGTATCTGGAGGAAGGCTGCTTGGGGCGATGCGCCCAGCGCGGCGCGAAAGTGCCGCTCCAGCTGGCGCTTGCTGTTGCCCATCCGACGGGCCAGTTCGGTGACGGACAAGGGGTTGTCGATATGCTGCTGCATCAGAAGCAACGCCCGCAGGACCATCGGGTCGTTCGTCGATATGTCCAAGGGCACACCGGGCTGAGGCTTCTCTGGGCGCAAGGCGTCATCGATGATCATGATATGCAGGCTCTTGATGGCCTGGGCGCGCCCGACATGCTTGTCCACGAGATAGGCCGCCAGATGCGCGGAACTGGCGCCACCAGAGCAGGTCAGCCGGTCACCGTCGTCGATGAAGATTTGGTCCGACACCGGGTTGAGGCCGTCGAACTGTTCCAGGAAATCGGCATGGTGAAACCAGCTCACACAGCAGCGATGGCCATCCATGAGACCGGCCCGATGCAGCAGAAATCCGCCGGTACACACACCCACCAGGGGAATGCCCAGCGACGCCGCTTTCCGCAGGTATTCTATATAGGCCTGGCCGAGGCCGGACAGATCGTCCTCCATCACCCCGCCCACGACGACGATGTAGTCAAACCTGCCGGGGTCGCCCAGCCGTTCATTGGGTTGAACCGTGATGCCGCTGCTGGATGGCACGGCATTCATCGTATCCGACAAAACCGCCCAATCGCACATGATTGGCCGGCTTCTGTCGCCTTCGTCGGCGGCCAGCCTCAATACATCCACGAAGTTGGCGAAGGCGCAAAGCGTGAAACGCTTGGCCAGAATGAACCCCACACTCAGGCGGACCCCCGCAGGTCGTACTCGAAGCGCCCTGTTTCCCAAACTGGATGGTTGCATTGTGGTGCCGGCCATCGCCCCTCCCCAAATACGCCACCTCTGTCGTAGCGGTAATCCATGATTGACGCAAATATTCTGGCAAGAGTTTGAAACTGTCGCAATGCTCCCCCCACGATGATCAATGTACCTCGTCAACCCGGCGAGGTCGCGGCTTTGAACAGTTTGCCTGATCGCGCGACTGGGGAATGGATAGAATGAAAATTCTGGTGCCCGTGAAGCGGGTGGTCGATTTCAACGTCAAGATCCGCGTGAAGCCCGATGGCTCGGGCGTCGATCTGGCCAATGTGAAGATGTCGATGAACCCCTTCGACGAAATTGCCGTCGAGGAGGCCATCCGCCTCAAGGAAGCCGGCAAGGTCGACGAGATCGTGGTTGTGTCCATCGGACCGGCGCAGGCTCAGGACACGTTGAGAACGGCGTTGGCCATGGGCGCGGACCGCGCCATCCTCATTACCGTTGAAGACAGTGTCGAACCGCTGACCGTCGCAAAGCTGCTGAAGGGCGTTGTCGAGGCCGAGCAGCCGCAACTGGTCATTCTGGGCAAGCAGGCGATCGACGACGACTGCAACCAGACCGGCCAGATGTTGTCGGCGCTGCTGGGATGGTCGCAGGCCACCTTCGCTTCCAAGCTCGAGCTGGCCGACGGTACGGCCAGGGTGTTGCGCGAGGTCGATGGCGGACTGCAGTCGATCAACGTCACACTGCCTGCCGTTGTCACGGCAGACCTCCGGCTCAATGAGCCGCGCTTTGCCTCGCTCCCCAATATCATGAAGGCCAAGAAGAAGCCGCTCGAGGAAAAGACCGCCGCCGACTACGGCGTCAGCACCGAACCGCGCCTGAAAGTGCTCAGGACAGACGAGCCGGAGGCGCGCAAGGGCGGCATCAAGGTGTCCAGCGTGTCTGAACTGCTCGACAAGCTGCGCAACGAAGCCCGCGTCATCTGATCAGCAGGAAGGAACAGACACATGGCAATTCTTCTTCTCGCTGATCACGACAATGTATCGCTCTCCGAACTGACCGCGCGGGCCCTGACCGCCGCCGGCAAGATCGGCGGTGACGTCGACATTCTGGTGGCAGGCAAGGGCGTCGAGGCTATCGCAGATGCCGCCGCAAAGCTTTCTGGTGTGCGCAAGGTGCTTGTGGCTGACAGCGACGTGCTCGAACACCAGCTGGCCGAGCCGCTGGCCGATCTGATCGTCTCGCTCGGCGGCGGCTACGATGTGGTCATGGCCGCAGCGACCACCACGGGCAAAAACGTCCTGCCGCGCGTGGCCGCCCTGCTCGATGTGATGCAGGTTTCCGAGATCATCGAGGTGGTGTCACCCGATACCTTCAAGCGCCCGATCTATGCCGGCAATGCGGTGCAAACCGTGCAGGCGCTTGACGCCAAGAAGGTGATTACCGTGCGCACCGCGGCCTTTGCGGCGGCGGAAACCGGCGCATCAGCGCCTATCGAGTCCGTTGCGGCGATCGCGGATCGTGGCCTCTCCACCTTCATCGAGAACCGTATCGCCAGGAGCGAGCGGCCAGAACTGGGGTCGGCACGGATCGTGATTTCCGGGGGTCGGGCCTTGGGCTCGCAGGACAAGTTCCGCGAGATCATCCTGCCCATCGCCGACAAGCTGGGTGCCGCCGTTGGCGCCTCGCGCGCCGCCGTCGACGCGGGCTACGCCCCCAATGATTGGCAAGTCGGCCAGACCGGCAAGATCGTCGCCCCGGACCTTTACATCGCCATCGGCATTTCCGGGGCGATCCAGCACCTAGCCGGCATGAAGGACGCCAAGGTCATTGTCGCCATCAACAAGGACGGGGACGCTCCCATTTTCCAGGTGGCCGACTACGGGCTGGTTGGCGACCTCTTCGACCTGCTGCCTGAACTCGAGCGCCAGCTATGAACAAGCTGATGCAATCCGGTGGAGACATCTCGATGAGCGAGAACAAGTTCATTCTGAAGCTGAGTTGCCTTGACCAGCCGGGCATCGTGGCCGGGTTGACGACGGCACTGGCTTCGCGCGGCGCCAATATTCTGGAATCCAACCAGTTCTGCGACCGCCTGACCAATCAGCTGTTCATCCGCATCGCCTTTGCGGCGCCTGCCGGGACCAGCAAGGAAACCTTCGAGCTGGCCTTCAAGCCCTCTGTCGATCGTTTCGACATGAAGCTCAAGCTCGAGGATCTGTCGCGCCGGCCCAAGATCATCATCATGGTCTCAAAGTTCGACCATGCGCTGCTCCACCTGCTCTACCAGATCAAGGTGGGCTGGCTGAACGCAGAAGTCGCGGCGATCGTCTCGAACCATGAAGACTCGCGGCGCACTGCCGAGCAGGAAGACATCCCGTTCTACTATTGGCCGGTGACCAAGGAGAACAAGGCCGAGCGCGAAGCACAGTTGGTCGAACTGGTCAAGGAGACCGGCTCCGAGCTGGTCGTGCTGGCCCGCTATATGCAGGTCCTCTCCAATGACCTGTCCAACCGCCTCTATGGCATGGTGATCAATATTCACCATTCCTTCCTGCCCAGCTTCAAGGGGGCAAAGCCTTACCATCAGGCTCATGAGCGGGGCGTCAAGCTGATCGGCGCGACCGGACACTATGTCACTGCCGATCTCGATGAAGGTCCCATTATCGAGCAGGAAACCGAGCGGGTCAGCCACGCCATGAGCTCCGACGATTTCGTGGCGGCCGGGCGCGACATCGAATCCAGGGTGCTGGCCCGCGCGGTCAAATATCATCTCGAGGGCCGCGTCATGCTCAATCACCATCGGACCGTCGTCTTCTCTGCCTGACCACCGCCCGGATCAGCGGTCGCGGTTTCATCGTAATCCAGGGTGTTTCATGCCTGCTCAGATCATTGACGGGAAAGCATATGCCAACGGCCTGGGCGGACGCATCGCCCAGGCCATTCCGGCGCTCGAGCAGCACTCCGGGCGTTCGCCGGGCCTTGCCGTAGTCCTGGTCGGTTCCGACCCGGCCAGCGAGGTCTATGTTCGCAGCAAGGGCAAGATGGCGCGCGAACTGGGCATGGCCAGTTTCGAACACGTGCTGCCCGAAGATAGCAGCCAGCATGACCTTCTGGCGCTGATCGCAAAGCTGAATGCCGACGACGCCGTTGACGGTATTCTGGTGCAGTTGCCCTTGCCTTCCCATCTCGATTCCCTTGCCGTGATCGAGGCCATCGATCCGGCCAAGGATGTGGATGGCCTGCATCCATCCAGCGCCGGCCGCCTGGTTTCGGGTCTGGAGGGGATGGTGTCCTGCACGCCCTTGGGCTGCCTGATGCTGCTGCGCTCAGCTCTGGGCAATCTCTCGGGGCTCGACGCCGTGGTTGTCGGTCGCTCCATTCTGGTCGGCAAGCCCATGGCCCAGCTTCTCCTGGCCGAAAATTGTACCGTGACCATTGCCCATTCCCGCACGCGCGACCTCGCCGCCAAGGTGAGGCAGGCCGATATCGTCGTCGCAGCGGTCGGGCAGGCTGAGATGATCAAGGGCGATTGGATCAAGCCGGGCGCAACGGTCATCGACGTGGGCACGAGCCGGGTCATCCGCGATGGCAAGACGCGACTGGTTGGCGATGTCGAATTCGGCTCCGCCTCGTCCGTTGCCGGTGCCATCACGCCGGTTCCCGGCGGGGTGGGTCCCATGACCATAATGAGCCTGATGCACAATACGCTGCTGGCCGCCTACAGGCGCCGCAATCTTGCCGTCCCCCAGCTCTGGTAACTGCCTGGTTGGTCCGCCGGCGCGGCCGACATCTATTCTAACTATCCCGTCCGTCACTGTGGAGTAAGTCGAAATGTCAACGTTTCCCAATAAGGCCCGGGTGGTCATTGTGGGCTTGGGCGGCATCGTGGGCGCATCGGTTGCGCACCATTTGGTCGAACGGGGTTGGGACGATATTGTCGGCATCGACAAGTCCGGCATTCCGACGGATATCGGCTCGACCGCCCATGCTTCGGACTTCTGCTACACCACCAGCCACGATTTCCTGACGACCTGGACCACCCTCTATTCCATCGATTTCTTCGAGAAGATGGGCCACTACGCCCGCGTCGGCGGCATCGAGGTGGCGCGAGTGGGCGATGATGCCCGCATGGACGAAATCAAGCGCAAAGTCGCCTCGGGCAAGGCCTTCGGCACACGGGCGCGGCTGATCGATCCCGCCGAGATCAAGCAGAAAATGCCGCTGGTCGAGGAAAGCCTCATTCAGGGCGGACTGTGGGACCCCGATGCGGGCCTGGTCATTCCGCGCTCCCAGACGGTGGCCGGTAAGCTCGTCGATCAGGCCGTCGAGGCTGGGAAGCTGCAGGCCTTCGCCAATACGTCGGCGCGCTCACTGGTCATCGAGGACGGACGGATCAAGGGCGTGGTGACCGATCGCGGCACCATCATGGCCGACTATGTGGTCGTTTGTACCGGCCTTTGGGGCCGGTTGATCGCCGAGATGGCGGGCGAAGACCTGCCGGTCATGCCGGTCGACCATCCCCTGACCTTTTTCGGGCCCTATACCGAATTTGCCGATACAGGCGTCGAAATCGGCTATCCGCTGCTGCGTGACCAGGGCAATTCTGCCTATCTGCGCGATACGGGCGATCCCAAGACCGCCGAAGGCGGTCAGATCGAATGGGGCTATTACGAAGAGCACAATCCGCGCCTCGTCCATCCCCGCGAATTGCTGGAAAAGGAACAGGCCCGCCTGTCGCCGTCGCAGCGCGACCTTGACCTTGAGCAGGTCATGGAACCGCTCGAACGCGCCATGGAGTTGACACCGATCCTGGCAGAGCTCGGCTATAATGAAGGCCATTCCTTCAATGGCCTACTCCAGACCACCACCGATGGCGGCCCCTCAATGGGCGAAAGTCAGAAGGTCCGGGGCCTGTGGTATGCCGTGGGCATCTGGGTCAAAGACGGCCCCGGCATGGGCAAGCTCATCGCCGACTGGATGACCGATGGCCGCACCAGCATCGACCACAACAAGATCGACTTCGCCCGGTTCAACAGCTTCCAGCTCGATGAGAAGTGGATCGAGGAACGCTGCACCGAAACGGCGATGAAGATCTACAACCCGCCGGTACATCCACGCGAGCCTTTCTCGGGCGGCCGCAATGTCCGCCGTTCGCCCTTCTACGAGCGCGAGAAGGAGCTGGGCGGCTATTTCATGGAGTTGGGTGGCTGGGAACGTGCCCATGGCTATGCGGCCAATGAGCACCTGCTGGAAAAATATGCCGATCGCGTTCCGGTGCGCGAGAATGAATGGGACAACCGCCACTTCTGGCGTGTTTCCAATGCCGAGCATATCGAGCTGAGCGAGAATTGCGGCATCATCAATCTGTCGCACTTCGCCATCTACGACATCGAAGGGCCGGACCACGTCGATCTGATGGAATGGCTCTGTGCGGCCAAGATTGGCGGCGACGCCAATATCGGCAAGGGCATCTATACCCACTTCCTCGACGAACAGGGCATGGTGCGCGCCGACTTTACCGTCATCCGCATGGCCGACCGCATCCGCATGATCAATGGCGCCGATGCCGGGCCACGTGACTATCACTATATGCGCCGGGTGGCGCAGGACCGGAACCTGGACGTCACCATTACCGATGTGACGGAAAAGTACATCACCATCGGCATCTGGGGTCCCAATGCCCGGGAGAACCTCAGCAAGCTGGTAGATGATCCATCCATCCTGACGCCGGAGAATTTCCCCTTTGCCTCGATCAAGCCCATCACCATCGCGGGCAAGTCGGTCACGGCCTTCCGGATTTCCTATGTCGGCGAGCAGGGCTGGGAACTGCATATGGCCTACGAGGACGGCCTGGCCGTGTGGGATGCCCTGCGCTCGACCGGCGTCATTGCCGTGGGCGTCGAGACCTATGCCAATTCCCGCCGCCTGGAAAAGAGCCTGCGGCTGCAGAATGCCGACCTTCTGACCGAATATAATCTCCTGGAGGCCGATTTGGCCCGCCCCAAGGTCAAGGAAGCCGACTTCTGCGGCAAGGCCAGCCATGTGGCCTATCGTGAGCGCGAACACCAGCCGGCAATGCTGTGCACCCTGGTCATGACCGAGAATGTCGACAGCAAGGGCGTCGCCCGCTACCCGGTCGGCACCTTGCCGGTTCTCGATCCGGCTACTGGCGAGACGCTGGTGGATGAGTTGGGCCGCCGCTCCTACACCACCTCTATTGTCTACGGGCCGGTCATCGGCAAGAACATCGCGCTGGCCTATCTGCCCTGGTCATATTGCGAGACGGGCCGGGAGGTCTTGCTGGAATATTTCGGCGAAACCTATCGCGCCGAGGTTGCCGGGGTCGGCTACAAGCCGCTCTATGACCCCGAGAACGCACGGCCGAGGAGCTGACTTGGCTGGCCTCGGCACGCGGCCCCAGCTTGCCGGATGATTGGCGGTGATCGGCCGGGGACGCCTCGCGACCCCGACCGTACTCACCAGTCGAGGCCAGAAAATGTATGCGGTGTTCGCGTCCATGTTCGCCCGCCGGAAAAATGCTGGTGCGACGACGAAATGCCTCGTCTGTCCTTCCCCAAGCGCTAAACTGCGCGATGATGGCAAGATTGATGGCTTGCGCGCCAATGGTGGTAAGATAGGGCGGCCGAATGAGAATTCTGGTTACGGGAGCTGTCGGCTTCATCGGGTTTCACCTGGCGAAGCGTCTGCTTGTGGACGGACATAGCGTGCTGGGGTTCGATGGCATGACCCCCTACTATGAGCCGGCGCTGAAAGAGCGTCGCCGGGCCATGTTGCAGAACTACGATGGCATCCAGTTCGTAGAGGGCATGCTCGAGGACAGCGCCCATTTGCGGGATACCGTTACCAGTTTCAGGCCGAACATAATTGTGCATTTGGCGGCGCAGGCTGGGGTGCGCTACAGCATCGAGCACCCCGACACCTATGTTCAGTCGAACCTAGTCGGAACCGCCAATCTGCTGGAGGCGGCGCGGCTGTGTCCACCGCAACATTTGCTGATCGCATCGACGTCATCGGTCTACGGGGGCAACGCGGATAGGCCATTTCGGGAAGTGAGCCGTACCGACTTCCCCGTTTCCCTTTATGCGGCAACGAAGAAGGCCTGCGAGGCGATGTCGCATTCGTATGCGCATCTGTTCAAAATACCGACCACTTGTTTCCGGTTCTTCACGGTTTATGGACCGTGGGGGCGTCCCGACATGGCATTGTTCAAGTTTGTCAGTGCCATAGAAAGGGGCATACCCATCGACGTCTATGGGGAAGGCCGAATGCGACGCGACTTCACCTATGTTGACGATTTGATCGAGGGCGTGGTGCGGCTGATGAGCATCGTGCCCAAAACCGGCGCCCCAGTGACTTTCGACAACGGCCTCGATTCACTTTCGCCGGTGGCACCGTGGCGGTCGGTCAATATTGCGGGTGGCCAGCCGATCGAGCTGATGGACTTCATCAAGGTCGTCGAAGCCGCAGTCGGCAAGCCGGCCATCCTGAATATGCTGCCTATGCAGATGGGCGATGTTGAGATCACCCATGCCGATCCGGGCCTGTTTATGGCGCTCACGGACTACCTGCCGGCCACATCAATTGAAGCAGGCGTGCAAAGATTCGTCGAATGGCACCGGAGCTGGACCCAGCAGGCTGAACGGAGCGCGACCTAGCCAAGGTCAGGACTCATTAGTCCGGCACACGAAGAGGGCGACCAATTTCCTCAGATCCGGAGGCAGCTCAGTTTGACTCAAGCCCGAGTTAATGGACGTCGATTTGGCTGTGGCGTGGGGTGGTGCTCAGTCTCGCGCCAAACACCAGCCAAATCGCGAACGCTAGTTCGGCAAGTAGGGGTATGAGATAGGCAATGGTTATGACCATCGGCTGGTTGCCGGTCAGTAGGGTAAACCCGCTCCCCGACAGATAGACCAGGCCCGATGCGGCAATTCCCAATGCGACTAGGCGGGGGGCAATGCCCGAGCGCATGATCAGCCAGGCGGTCAGCAGGCAATTGATCCCGAAGAAGATCAGGCCAAGGTCATAGCCTTGCCCCTGCAATTCGAGCAATGCTTGCACCGCCCAGGCGAGATTGTCGGCGCCGAATGCCTCGGCAAAATGCTCCCCGCGCAGCAGAACCATCGCGGCCGCCTGGAACAGGAGGTTTGCGGCAAGCACGATGGCCTGAGTCAGGCGCAGGATCATCGCGGCCAGCGCCACACGCGGCGCCACCTGACGAAACAGCAGGTAGAGAAGGATGCCAACGGCAATATCGCTCAGGATCATGCCGATATCGGCGACAAGGCTGAGTGAGAACAGGCCGCCGGACGCCATGATATTGGCGAGCGTTTGCGGGCCGTTGTACGGCACAATCAGCATTTCACGAACCGCCATTTCGCTCCAGATGCCCAGGGCGATGATGGCGAGATAGAAGAGGCCCGTGACACGGGCGATGCTCTTGTTGGAACGGGTTTGCAGGTCAGGTCCGACCATGATCTTGTCCTCCATTGGGCTGAAGTGGGTGGGCTGGCCGATCAGGCGGCCAGCGTTGCGATTTGTTTTTGGAAGCCCCGATGCACGGCGCCGCCGCGGAAGGTGAGCCAGAGGCAAACCGAGATTTCGGCGAGAGCGGCGGGCATGACGGCCAGGGGGGAGATCGAGGGTTCGAACGCCGGCAGCACGAACACCACGAAGAGGTCGGTCCAGTAGCCCACCAGCGCCAGCATCATCACCACGCCCAACAGGCGCGGCACGAAGCCGGAGCGGTAGAACAGCCAGCCGATGGTGAAGCACCAGGCGCCGAAGAAAATGCCGTTGGCGGTGTAGCCATAGGCGTGCAGATCCAGCAGCAGGGCCACCAGGTCCTGCACCTGCTCGGGTGGAAAGGATGGCAGGGCACCATTGACCAGCAACAGCGCACCGAAGTGATAGACCACGTTGGCGCCCATCCAGGGGAGCCGCAGGAGGTTGAGGAACAGCGCCAGCAAGGCGATAGGCTTGTTGACCGGCTTAAGCAGCATCCAGAAGGCCAGGCCGAGCCAGGCGTCGAGCAACAGCACCAGAAGATCGGCGATCCCGGCAAGCCCATAGAGCATCTGGTTCGCCGCGATGTTGGCCATGGTGGCCGCAGCGTCGCCTTGCACCACCATGCCGGTGCGAACGGAAAATTCGGCAAAGCCAGCAAGGACCGCGACGGCCAGATAGGCCAGTCCGGCCGAGCGGGCCCAGTTGAAATCATCTTGGGACGGAATGGACATCGGATCATCCTCGGAATTGGGCGAGCGGCATCCATCCTCGGCCCGGTCGGGCCGGCTCAACATGCCGCCGCTGGGGAAAGAATTACTCGGCTGCCAGGATCGCCACGTCGTGGTGGTCGATTTCGAGCACGACATTGCCGCGCTTGTGGCCGCTCTGGACGTATTCATGGGCCTCGGCGATCTGGTCGAGGTCATAGCGCCGGTCGATGATGGTTTTGAGAGCGCCGTCTTCGATCAGGGTTTTGACTTCCGTCAGGCGATTGCTGAGTTCGGCGTGCGGCAAAAGCCCCGTGGCCGAGAACATGGCCTTCCGGCGTCCGAATTTCCCGGTCCAGAGCATGCGGAACAACAGGCCCAGGCCCAGAACCGGCGAGAGATAGACGCCGTCGGACGTGAGCGCCCGTCTGGCCTTGCCGAATGGTACCTTGCCCACCGTATCGAAGATCACGTCATAAGCGCTGCGGCGCCGGGTAAAGTCCTCTGTGGTGTAGTCGATGACATGATCGGCACCAAGGTCGCGCAGGAAACCGGCATTGCGGCCGCTGGCGACCGCCGTGACCTCTGCACCCAGATGCTTGGCCAGTTGCACCGCGGAGGTACCCAGGCCCCCAGCCGCACCGTTGATCAGCACCTTTTGGCCCGGCTGGATGGTCACCAGCCGCGTCAGGAAATTGTGCACTGTGAGCGCGCCATCGGTCACCGGCGCTGCCTCTTCATAGGACATGGCCATCGGGATGGTCTGGATGATCCCGTCTTCGGGCACGGCCACGAACTGGGCGTGAGCGTGAAATCCGATGGTCGTCTCGCCGAACACATCGTCACCGACCGCAAACCGGGTTACGTTCCGCCCGACGGCCTCAACCTTGCCGGCAAAGGCCGTGCCAGGCACCGCGGCCTTGGGCTTGCGCAGCCCCAGGAAAATCCTGCCGAACAGGGGCTTGCCCGTCCGCATCATCACATCGGCCTGGGTCACGGCACTGGCATAAATCTTTACAAGAATCTCATTGTCCTTGGCGACTGGCCGTTCGATTTCCTGAATGACCAGGACTTCCGGGCCGCCATAGGCATTGGCAATAACCGCTTTCATCTGTCGTCTCCTCTTGGATGCACCATCGCGGTGCCGATGGCCAAGAGGTACGGCAGACACGCCCTCTGCAGAATTGACTAAATCCTGTATTCCGGTATGCACATTTGCATGGATTGGCGATCTGTCAGATTTGACTGGAACCGTGCCCGGGCCTTTCTGGTCACGGCCGAAGAAGGGTCCTTATCGGCCGCGGCCCGCGCATTGGGCATGGCCCAACCCACTTTGGGCCGGCAGGTCGAGGCCTTGCAGGAAGAACTGGGCGTGGTGCTCTTCGAGCGCACCGGCCGGGGTCTCGAACTCACCCCCAGCGGCCTGGAGCTACTCGAGCATGTGCGGACCATGGGCGAGGCAGCAGGGCGTCTCTCGCTCGGCGCGTCGGGACGGGCACAGGCGCTCGAAGGCACAATCGCCATTACCGCCAGCGAGATCGACGCGGCCTATCTGCTACCCCCCATTATCGAGAAGTTGCGCCGCACCGCGACCGGCCTGACGGTTGACCTCATCGCCAAGAATTCCGCCGCTGATCTGCGCCGCAGAGAAGCCGACATCGCCATCCGCAATTTCCGCCCGGACCAGCCCGAACTGATTGCCCGCAAGATCAAGGACGTTGCCGCGCGGCTCTATGTTTCGGAGGTCTATGTCGAACGCTTTGGCAGGCCGCTGACTGCGGAAACGATCGCCCAAGCCGATTTCATCAGCCTGTGGTCGCCCGATACCTATCTGGCAGGACTGCTGGAGGCGGGGCTACCCATCGACCGCAGCAATCTGACCATTCTGGCGGACAGCCATTTGGTCCACTGGGAACTGCTCAAAGCCGGTCTGGGTATTGGCATGGTCCCCGAATTTCTCGGCGAAAACACGCCCGGCATTGTCCGCGCCCTGGAAGGTGCCTACACACCCTTTCAATTCCCCATCTGGCTCACCACGCACCGCGAACTCAATACCTCAAGGAGAGTCCGCATGGTGTTCGACTTTCTCGCAGAGGAACTCGGCGGCATCTAGGTCATCCTGACCTTCGGCCTCACTGCCGTGACGCGGTGAGACTGAACAACTTTTGCCCGCCCGCAAACCCCGCTACCGTCGGCAAAAGCAGGTTTCGAGGTTGCAGGTCGCATATGGACAAGCTTTCGGTAATGAATGCCTTCCGACGGATCGTGGAGCGTGGCAGCTTTGTGGGCGCGGCCAACGATCTCGGTGTGTCTGCCGGCCTGCTCAGCAAAGAGATCAAGCTGCTCGAGAAAAGCCTGGGCTGCACGCTGGTAACACGAACCACCCGCAGCATGTCGCTCACCGAGGCTGGGCACGCATATTACGATCAGGCCGTGACCATTCTCTCAGCCGTAACCGCGCTCGAGAACGACATCCGCGCGAACGCCAGCTCACTAAGCGGCCAACTCAAGATCAATGCTCCGCATTCCTTTGGACAATTGGTCATCGCGCCCATGCTTCCTGGCTTCTTGCAGGACCATCCTGACCTTGAAGTTACCTTGTCGCTGGACGATCACATCCTCGATATGATCGAGGGCGGCTTCGACATATCCATCCGCATTCGGCCCAGCCTGCCCGACTCGTCGCTGATAATTCGGCGCCTGGGACAGCTCAGGCAGGCCATTTTTGCCTCACCCACTTACCTGGAGCGCTTTGGGACACCTGAGAGGCCCGAGGAAATTGCTGGTCACGATGTGATCGGATTTACATTGGCTGGCCATCAGAGCGAATGGCTACTGCTCGGCCCCGGCGAGCCAAAAAAACTTACCCTGCGTCCGCGCATCAAGGTCGGCAGCAGCGTCGTCCTGCGCGACCTGCTGATCGCAGGCTGCGGCATCGGGACCCTTCCAGACTTCATATCGCGCGAGCCTGAGCGCGATGGGCGTCTTGTGCGTGTCTTGCCCGAATACGAGCTGCCATCGCCCGAAATCTTTGCCGTTACCGCCTCGCATATGGGATCGGACCCCAGGGCCAAAGCCTTTGTGGCCCATCTTCGGGATGCGCTCAACGCCCTCTATTCCTGAAGCGGCGTGAACAGTGTTTTGAGCGCCGGATGATTACTCGGCGCCCCAGGTTCAAGGATGTTGCTGGCAATTCCAAACCTTGCCGGAGGCATTCAAATGACCCGCATTCTCGTCGCCTATTATTCCAGCTATGGCCATGTTCGCGCTTTGGCGCAGGCAGAGGCCGAAGGCGCGCAAAGCGTCCCCGGGACGACTGTCGACCTGCGCCGTATTCCTGAGACCGTTCCTGAAACCGTCCGCGAGAAATCCGGCTACATCGTCGACGAAACGCTGCTGATCAGTCCCGGCGATCTCGCCAGCTACGATGGCATCATCCTTGGGACCCCGACACGCTTCGGCATGATGGCGGGGCAGGTGAAGCAGTTTCTGGATCAAGCGGGCGGATTGTGGGCGCGCAATGCCCTGGTGGGCAAGGTCGGCGCGGTCTTCGCCTCAACCGGGTCGCAACATGGTGGGCATGAAGCCACGATCCTGTCGACCCATGTTCCGCTCATGCACTTCGGCATGGTCATTGTCGGACTGCCCTATTCCTTCGCGGGGCAAACGCATCGTGACAGCATTGTAGGGGGATCTCCCTACGGCGCCGGGACCATCGCTGGCGTCGATGGCTCGCTCCATCCTACCGAGATCGATCTCGCCGGTGCCCGCTTCCAGGGCGCTCATGTGGCCCGGGTTGCAGGGCGGCTCGCACAGGAGGATTGGGCACGGGACGCGGCCTGAGACGTCCTGATCCGATCCTGCACCATCCGGCACTGGAACCCAAAAATGGCACGGATATCCGATATTCTCCTGACGGCCCTGGCACCGGCTGTATGGGGCAGCACATATATTGTGACCACCGAGGCGCTCCCGGCTGGGCACCCTCTGACCCTGGCTGCGCTCCGGGCGCTGCCGGCTGGACTGCTGCTGCTGGCGCTCACCCGCAGCGTCCCGCCGCTTGCCCTGATTGGCCGGATACTGGTGCTTGGTGTCCTCAATTTCGGGCTGTTCTGGACCATGCTGTTCATCGCCGCAGAGCGGCTGCCAGGCGGCGTTGCGGCAACCCTTGGTGCCGTCCAGGCGCTTATGGTGATCGCGTTGGCGCGTGCCTGGCTCGGCACGCCCATTCTGGGCGGCGCTGTTGTTGCGGCGGTCGCCGGTGTGGTCGGGGTCGCACTCCTGCTTCTGGGGCCAACCGCCGCGCTTGATCCGGTAGGCATTCTGGCCGGCGTGTTAGGGGCGGCATCCATGGCCGCGGGCACGGTGCTTAGTCGGAAATGGGCTCCGCCGGTCTCCGCTTTGCGCTTCACGGCCTGGCAGTTGACGGCCGGCGGCCTGGTCCTTCT
>NZ_CAJXJS010000032.1 GCF_913055165.1 uncultured Devosia sp. | reverse complement strand
ATAGACATATTCGACTTCCATGGCCGTGGTAGCCGACTTGGCGGCGCGGGGCTGCATGAAGCGGCATTTGGTGGCCAGCACCTCGTCGCGCTCCTCGGAGACCTCGACGTCGTATTCCTTGACCTCGGTATGGGGTTCGGCGCCCAGAATATCGGTGTGGACATACGGAAAGTGACCCATATCGAGGAAATTCTCGACAGCGCGGGGGGCAGACACGTGAATGCCGATGGAGCCGCAACTCATGTTCTTGCGGTCGGGTTCGGCAAATTCGGGGATGGGAAAGAGCTCGCCGGCGGGGGTGCCCAGGCAGGTCCAGGAATAGCCATAGGCGGTGCGAACCGGCAGGCGTTCGAGGATGGTTTCGGCGTCGATCTCGTCGCCATCTTCCTCGTTCGCGCGCAGCCAGACCACAGGTTGCCCATCCTCACCGCGGGTCATGGCCAGGCGTGTATCGAGCAGCAGCGTTGTTTCGACCATGCCAATGGGCAATTCATCGGTGGCGGCAACGACGTGCCAGAGATTGCGGGTTATGGGATCAGGAGTTTGGGGCATGGGCAGTCTCAACTTTGCAATCCAGCATAGCCCGATAGGCGAGGTGTGCCAGCACAAAGTTGCAATTGGGACATGCATTCGACCTGTCAGGAATATCGCTTTGGATTATCCGGCCCGATGGCTAGAAGGCCAGTAGAGAAATGACCATGCATCAGGACGAGACCACGCCCCGCTTTGCCGAAGCCCTGGTTCGTGAACGCGTCGAAGCGCGCCTGGCGGAGGCCGGTGCTAGCGAGGCGTCGCGGGCGGCGGCGGTGCGCGCGATGTTGCATGCCTCTCGGCTGGGCATCGACAGCCACGGCGTCCGCCTGACCGAACACTATTGCCGGATGCTGGCAGGCGGGCGGCTCAACAAGAACCCCGAGCTGCGCATTGACAGGCGCGGCGCGGGCAGCGCCATGGTCGATGGTGATGACGGGCTGGGCCACTATGCGGCCTATAAGGCCGTCGAGGTGGGCATGGAACTGGCGCGGGAAGCGGGCGTCGGGGCTGTAGGTGTCCGGCGCTCGTCGCATTATGGCGCGGCAGGCGCCTATGCCCTGGCCGGCGCCGAAGAGGGGTTCGTCACCTTTGCCACCACCAATACCGATTCCATGGTTGCCCTGTTCGACGGGGCCGAGAAATTCCACGGTACCAATCCGCTGGCTTTTGCCGCGCCAGTGCCCGACAGCCAGCCCTGGCTTCTGGACATGGCGACCAGCGCGATCCCCCTCAATCGCGTCCTGCTGTATCGTTCGCTCGACAAGGAACTCCCCCAGGGCGTGGCGGCGACGCCCGAAGGGGTGCCGACCCGCGATCCTTTTGCCGCGGACATGCTGCTGCCGCTGGGTGGCATCGACTATGGCTATAAGGGCGCCGGGCTGGCGGGCGTGGCGACACTGTTCTCGGCGCTGCTGACCGGAACGACGCTCGATCCCGATTTCATTCCCATGTATGGGGGCGACGATATCTCCACGCCTCGGAACATGGGGCATTTCGTGCTGGTGATCGACCCGGACAAGTTTGCCGGACGCGCGGCCTTCGCCGCCGCCATCACCGGCTATCTCGCCAGTCTGCGTGCTTCGGCGGTGCGTGCCGGCGGCAAGGTCATGGCGCCAGGGGACCGGGAATGGGAGGTGCTCGAGCGGCGGCGGATCGAGGGCATTCCGCTCGATCCCGATACTATTCGCTTCCTCGCGCTCTAGTTCATTTCTCCCGATAGATGTCGAACGGGCCGATGGCCTGGGTCGTGGCCATCAACTGGATCTTGTTGACGTTGACGTGTTCGGGCAGGCACGTGGCCCAGAAGATGGACTCGGCGATATCCTCGGCGTTCATCGCCTTGGTTCCCGAATAGACATTGCCCGCCTTCTGTTCGTCGCCCTTGAAGCGAACCAGTGAAAACTCGGTTTCGGTCAGGCCCGGTTCGATATCGGTGACGCGGACATTCTTGCCCTGCAGGTCGGACCGGATGGCGAGGGCGAAGTGTTTCACGAAGGCCTTGGACGCGGCGTAGACGGAGCCACCGGGATAGGCATATTCGCCGGCCACAGAGCCGAGCGTCACCACATGGCCACCGCCGCGGGCAATGAGGCCGGGCAGCAGCAGGCGGACGGTGTAGACCAGACCCTTGATATTGGTGTCGATCATGGTTTCCCAGTCATGCAAATCGGCTTCGGCGGCCGGCTGCAGTCCCAATGCGAGCCCGGCATTGGCGAGGACGATGTTGATGGCGTCAAACGGGGCCGGGATGGCGGCGATGGCCGCTTCCATGGCGACGCGATCGCGCACATCGAGGGGAATGATGTGGCACTTGTCGTGCCCAAGCTCATCGCGCAATGCCAGCAGACGATCCTCGCGCCGGCCCGTCGCAATGACCTTGCCACCAGCGCCGACATAGCGGCGAGCGGCTGCGGCGCCAAAGCCAGAGGTTGCACCGGTGATGAAGACGACAAAGCGGCTGGGGTCGAGCAGCGGGTACATGGACGGATCCTGAGGGGGAGTTCACAAAGTCCGGCATAGGGTGGACGCTGCCTGCACGCGCGTCAACATGTCCAAAGTTTAATGCTCCTGACTCAGTGCTAACGTGAACGCGTAGCGTTTTGAGCGTATGGATGCGGCATTGTTTCAACAAAGGCCTTTTCAAATCCATGAAGCGCTTTGCCAGATTTCTGATTGTCCTGATCGTGTTGGCGGGTGGTGCCGCGGCCGGGTGGTGGTATTTTCTGGCACCGACCCAGGCCAGCACCGCCCCGGACACCGTCACGGTCAGTCGCGGCGACATTGAAACGACCGTGCTTGCTTCGGGCGTGCTGCAGGCCAGCGCATTGGTCAGTGTCGGCGCGGAGGTTTCCGGCAGCATCAAGGCTGTGCATGTCTCGCTGGGGGACCAGGTCAATCGTGGAGACCTGATTGCCGAGATCGACAGCCTCAACCAGGAAAATGCCGTGCGCTCGGCCGAAGCGGCACTGGCCGGCATCGAGGCGCAACGCCGCAGCCAGGAGGCTACCCTCGCCAAGGCGGAGACGGCGCTGGCGCGGCAGCAACAATTGAGCGCCAATAGCCTGGTGTCGCAAACCGAGCTGGAAACGGCGCAGGCCGCGGTCGAGCAAGCGCGCGCACAGATCGACCAGCTGGACGCCCAGATTGCCCAGGCGGAGTTGACGGTGGAGTCGGCTGAACTCGATTTGGCGCGCACCCGGATTGTGGCCCCGGCCGACGGGACGGTGGTGGCGCTGCTGGTGGAGGAGGGGCAAACCCTCAATGCCAATTCGGCGACGCCCACCATCGCCAAGATCGCCAATCTCGATACCATGGTGATCAAGGCGGAAATCTCCGAGGCCGACGTGGTCAAGGTGCGGCCGGGACAGAAGGTCTATTTCACCATATTGGGTGAGCCGGACGAACGCATAGAGGCCACATTGCGCGAGATCGAGCCGGCACCGACCTCGATTGCCGAAGACGCGACCAGTGCGGGCAGCGCGGTTTATTACAACGGGTTGTTCGAGGTGCCCAATCCGGATCACCGGCTGCGTATCTCGATGACGGCCTCGGTGACGATTATCCTTGAGGAAGCGCGGGATGTGCTGACGCTACCCTCGGGCCTGGTGACGCGTCGCGGCCCTGGTGGTGACGTGGTTGTGACGGTCTATGATCCGGCCACGGAAGAGATGCGCCCGACCCCCATTGAGGTCGGGCTCAACGACAATATCAATGCCGAGATCGTATCGGGCCTCACCGAGGGCGAGCAGGTGGTCAATGGCACCGGTGTGCGCTTCCCAGGCGCTTCGGGCCAAGCAGGTCCGGGGGGATCACGGATCGGCGGGGGCATGATGATGATGCGCGGCGGAGGCGGCTGATGAACCGCGCCTTTTCGCCCAGCGAGGCCGCCAGGGCAGAAGATGGCGGCCGCGGGGACGCGATCATATCGATCCGGGGGCTGGTGCGGCGTTTCCAGTCGGGCACCGAGACGGTGGCCGTGCTCAAGGCGATCGATCTCGATATCCGCCGCGGCGAAATGGTCGCCATTATCGGCCAGTCCGGCTCCGGCAAGTCGACGCTGATGAATATTCTGGGGTGCCTGGATCGCGCGAGCGAGGGCAGCTACCGGTTTGACAGCAAGGATGTCAGTGCGCTCGATGCGGACGCGCTGGCGGCGCTCCGGCGCGAGCATTTCGGTTTCATCTTCCAGCGCTACCAATTGCTGGCCGATCTCGACGCCGTCGAGAATGTCGAGGTGCCGGCCATCTATGCCGGCGCCGATGCCGGCGCGCGACGGGCGCGGGCAATCGGACTGCTGACGCGGCTGGGACTGGGCGAACGGCTCGATCACCGCCCCAATGCGCTGTCGGGTGGTCAGCAGCAAAGGGTGAGCGTGGCGCGGGCGCTGATGAATGGCGGCGAAGTGATCCTCGCGGACGAGCCGACCGGCGCACTGGATTCCCAGTCCGGCAAGGAACTCATGGCCCTGCTCAAGGAATTGCATGCGGATGGCCACACCATCATCATCGTCACGCATGACCAGCAGATCGCGGCGCAGGCGGATCGGATCATCGAGATTGCCGATGGCGAGATCATTGCCGACCGCTACACGGCCGAGCCGCGCCATGTCGAAAAGAACCAGACGGAAATAAAGGCGGCCGCCACCTGGCGGCGCGGGCTGGATCGCATGGGCGAGGCCCTGCGCATGGCGTTGCGGGCGATGGGCGCGCACAAGCTGCGCACCTTCCTCACCATGCTCGGCATTATCATCGGCATCGCGTCGGTGGTGGCAGTGGTGGCGCTGGGGCAGGGCAGCCAACAGGCGGTGCTGGAGAATATCTCCTCGATCGGCACCAACACCATCAATGTCTATCCGGGGCGCTCGTTCGGTGACATGCGCTCGGGAAGGGTGCGCACGTTGCGGCCGACCGATGTCGAGGCGCTGGCCCAGCAGGACTACGCCGACAGCGTCACCCCTCAGGTCAGTGCCAATGCGACGGTGCTTTATCGAAACACGGCCAGCAACGCGTCCGTGACGGGCGTGGGTGCGGACTTCTTTCAGGTCAACGGCCGCACATTTACCGCCGGATCGGGCTTTGGCCCCGAGAGCATCGCCAACATGGCGCAGGAAGCGGTGATCGACCAGAACGCGGTGGACGCCATCTTCGTCAATGGCGAGGATCCGATCGGCGAAGTCATCATGCTGGGTCGGGTGCCGGTGCGGGTGATCGGGGTGGTCGAAACCAGCTCCGGTTTTGGACCGGGCGGCAACAATGCCAATGTCTATGTGCCCTATACATCGGCCATGAGCCGCATATTGGGGCAATCCTGGCTCAATTCGATCGCGGTGCGCGTTGCCGATGACTACGATACGGGGCGCGCCGAAGAAGAGATGACGAAACTGTTGACCCGGCTGCATGGTGGCACGCAGGATTTCTTTCTCCAGAACACCGATACGATCCGCGAGACGATCCAGTCGACCACAGCGACACTGACCATTCTGATATCGACCATTGCGGTGATTTCGCTGGTGGTCGGCGGCATCGGTGTGATGAACATCATGCTAGTCTCGGTGTCCGAGCGGACAAAGGAGATCGGTATCCGCATGGCTGTGGGGGCGCGCCGATCCGACATCATGCGGCAGTTCCTGATCGAAGCGATTCTCGTCTGCTTCGCCGGCGGCGCCGCTGGTGTTGCGCTGAGCTTTGCCCTGGGGCAGGGTCTGACGGCTATCGTGTCGGGCGCACGGCTGGCCTATTCGACCGAGTCCATCATCCTGGCCATCATTTCGGCCAGCGTCATCGGGGTGGTCTTCGGGTTCATGCCCGCCCGCTCGGCTGCCCGGCTGGATCCCGTCGAGGCGCTGGCGCGGGAATAGGCAGCATGGGCGAATGGTCACTTGTGATCGGCCAAAATCGAACAATTTCAACGCAAAGGGTGTTCGACTTGCCGCCGCGGCCCTAAACTGGCCATGAAATCTGCGCCTTTTTGGCGGGTTCGAAAGCGGATGGGGAAAGCTTAACGCATTCTTTCCGTCCATGCGGCAAACTTCGCTTCGGCCCGGTTTGGTTGAAGCGTAAAAGGGCGGGATAGACCACTGCAAAGCGCGCGTCTGGTATCGAGTATTGGCGCCTTGTGCATCGGCCTGACCATGGCGGTCGGGGCGGCGATTCCGGCTAGTGGCTTTGAGCTGTTCGGCATCAAGTTTTTCGAGGACCAGTCCGAGATCGACGCCGATGCGGTGATTGTCGATCCCCAACCCTATTTCGTCACTTTCACATCCAGCGAAGGCGGTGCCGTTGAGGCGGCGCTGCGCAATGCGTCTGCCCTGCTCGCCGACCAGGCCGAGCCTGCATCCGGTGCTGCGGGGCTGATCGCCAAGGCGCGTGGCGACTATCGGCGCCTGCTCGCGGCGCTTTATGGCGAGGGTTATTACGGCGGTGCCGTCAGCATCCACATTGCTGGACGGGAAGCCGCCAGCCTGCCGCCAGACACGGTCTTGCCCGATCCGGTCGATGTCACGATTGCCGTTTCGGTGGGGCCGCTGTTCCGCTTTGGCGAGGTGATGATCGTCAATCAGGCGCCGCCCACCTCCGATCCTGCCGATCAGGTGCCCTCGCCGGTGCTGCGCGGCTATGGAACCGGCGAAATTGCGCGCTCGGCGGTGATCCTGAGGGCCGAGCAGCTGGCGCTGGAGGCCTGGCGGCAGCAGGGCTATGCCAAGGCAGAGATCGTTTCCCGCGATGTGGTCGCGGATCACGCGACCAATACGGTGGCTGCCACTATCACGGTGAACCCTGGGCAAAGGGCGGCCTTCGGGCCCGTGCGGGTGACCGGGGCGGAGCGGATGAACCCGGATTTCGTCGCTCAGCAGACCGGACTGACCGTGGGCCAAGAATATGATCCGGACGAGTTGGAACGTGCCCAGAAGCGGCTTGACCGTCTGGAGGTGTTTCGGGCATCGCGGCTGGAGGCAGCCGAGAGCATCGGTAGCGATGGCCTGTTGCCCTACGAACTGATCGTGGAGGAGTTGCCGGGGCGGCGCTTTGGCGTGGGTGCCACCTATTCGACCGTGGATGGACTTGGCCTGGAAGCCTATCACCTCTGGCGCAATCTGTTCGGCCAGGCCGAAAGGCTGCGACTGGATGCGCGCATTGCCAGCATTGCTTGGCCAATCGACACCGCCCAGTTCGACTATTTCATCGGCGGTACCTTCACCAAGCCGGGCTTCTACCACCCCGATGTGGATCTGGTGGCGACGGTATCGGCAGAGCGGACGATCTATCCCAAATATACCGAGACCTCGGCCGGCGGACGCGTCGGGCTGAGCTGGTTCTTCTCGGACGAGCTGACCTTCGAGGGGGGCGCGAGCTTCGAGGTGGCGCGCTTTGACGATGTCTTTGGCACACGCGACTTCCAGACAGCAGGCCTTTATGCCGGCGTGATCTATGACGGGCGCGACAGCACGGTCGATCCCACCGAAGGCTGGTATGCCTCGGCCAATATCGAGCCTTATATCGATCTGCTCGGTGGTTCGCCGGGTGGCCGGCTGGTGGTGGAAGGCCGCACCTATTTCGGCTTTGGGGAGGAAGATCCCTTTGTGCTGGCCGGCCGGCTCAAAGCGGGCGCTGTGGTCGGGCCGGCACTGGTGGATATTCCGCCGGACAAGCTGTTCTTTGCCGGCGGGGGCGGTTCGGTGCGCGGTTATGCGTTCAAGTCCATCGGCGTCGACGATGGGACAGGAACGATCACCGGCGGGCGCTATTTGCTGGAGGCCTCGCTGGAAGCCCGCGCCAAGGTGACCGACGATATTGGCGTGGTCGGGTTTGTCGATGGTGGCTATGTGGCAGCCGATACGTTCCCCGGGCTGGATGACCTGCGTCTGGGAGCGGGCATCGGTGTCCGTTACTATACCGGACTGGGTCCCTTGCGCCTTGATGTGGCGGTGCCCCTCAATCGCAAGGCAGGCGATCCGGACTATGCGATCTATGCTGGCATAGGGCAGGCGTTCTGATGGCCGGGCGGACCCCCAATATGCGCAGGCGGCTTCTGCTTGCAGCCCTGCTGCTGGCGCCTGCCGCCGTGCCGGTGGCGCTGGTCGCGCAGGACATGAACAATGAAGAGCAGAAGGATTGGCTGACCGGCTTTGTCGAGGGTCAATTGTCCACCCCGGAGCGGCAGATCCGACTCTCCAATATCGAGGGTATTCTCGGCTCTGACGTCTCGATCAATGAGATCACCATCTCGGACGCCGAAGGGGTATGGCTGCGCATCAACGATGCGAGCCTCAATTGGAACCAGTCGGCGCTGCTCGGCGGGCGGCTGGAGGTCAATTCGCTGCGCGCGGAGTCCATCGACTATATCCGCAACCCGATCCCGGTGGAGGGCGCTGTCGATCTGCCGCCACCCGAGGCAGGGACGCTGGAAATCCCCGAGTTTCCGGTCGCCATCCAGATCGGCGAACTGGCCGTGCCCAGTGTTACCTTTGGCGAAGGGGTGTTCGGGCTGGGCTCGGAGATTTCCCTTGCCGGGTCGATGACGCTGGAAAGCGGCAATCTCGATGCGGTGCTGGACATTGTGCGCCTTGATGGCCCTGGTGGAACGCTGGACCTCGACGTCGCCTATCGGCGTGAGGGCAATACGATCGATCTCGGCCTGTCGCTGATGGAGCCGCCCAATGGGGTGCTGGCGAACCTGCTCAACATCCAGGACCGCCCGGCCATGACACTGACGCTGCAGGGGGAGGGGCCGGTCGCCGATCTCACCACGCAGCTCCAATTGCTGGCCAATGACCAGCCGGCGCTCACAGGGACGGCAATGATCGCGCAGCAGGCGGAAGGCTTCGATATCGATGCCACGCTGGGCGGCCCGCTCTCGACCCTGGTGGCCGAGCCCTATCGCGCGTTTTTCGGCGCCGACACAAGGTTGACCGTGGATGCGCTGGTCAAGAGCGCTGGCGGCCTCGACATTGCCAATCTGACATTGAGCGGTGGACAGCTGGGCCTGACGGCGCGCGCGCAGACCACGGCGGACAATTTCCTCAGCCTGTTGGATTTGACGGCGACTGTGGCCGATCCTGAAGGAAACAGGGTGAGGCTGCCAGTGCCCGGCGCGTCGACGCTGGTTCAGGGTGGGCAAGTCCGCATCGCGTTTGGGACGGCGGCAAGCGATGAATGGCAAGCTCAAGTTGCCATTGAGGGCCTGGAAACCGACGGGTTCGAGGCGCGGGATTTCGCGCTGGGTGTCGGCGGCGTGGCCCGCAATCTTGAAGATCCGGCCACCCGCATGGTGACCTTCAATGGTGACGGTGCGCTGTCGGGCATTTCGGCCGACCCGGGCGTGGAGGCGGCGCTGGGAAGCCGGGTGGGGCTGGGGATTGCAGGCCTGTGGAATGCCGGAGAGCCCATTGAACTGGCCGAATTGCGCGTGGTCGGCCAAGCGCTGACCGCTGCCATGGCCGGGCAAATCGACGGCACCATTTTTGATGGCCGTATCCAGATCCAGACCGGCAGTATCGCCCCCTTTTCTGGCCTGGCAGATCGTGCGCTGAGCGGCAGTCTCGATCTGGTTGCCGATGGCCGCTTCTTGCCGGTCACCGGTGGGTTCGACCTGGTGTTTGACGGCACCGGCACCGACCTCAGGGTAGATGACCCAACGGCCGATGCGCTGCTCGCTGGTACTGTCGGGCTGTCCGGCCGGCTGGCGCGCACCGAGGCGGGGATAACCGCCGAGGCGTTTTCCATCGCCAATGACCAGGTGCAGTTCACTGCTGACGGTCGCTATGCCAGTGAGATTGCCGATTTCAACATTGCACTCGACCTCTCCGATCTCGCTCTTGTTTCGGAGCAGGCCAGCGGTGCCCTGAGCCTGCGCGGATCGGCGCGCACGAGCGAAGCCGAAGCGCCGCTGGTGCTGATGCTTGATGTGCAGGTTCCCAGCGGTACGCTCGGCGACTACACGCTGCGCGACGCCAAGCTGGGAATCGCCGCTACCTTGCTGGAGGGCATCATTGACGGCGACGTTTCGGGCTCGGCCATGCTCGATGGTCATCGCGCGACGCTGGCCACCCATTTTGAATCCGACGCCGACACCCAGGCGCTGTCCGATATTGGCTTCGAAATCGCCGGCACCCGGGTGAGTGGCGGCGTGACCCGCATGGTCGAGAGCGGGCTGCTGGACGGGCGGCTCGACATTGCGGCCAGCGATGTGTCCCTGGCTGCGGCGCTGCTGCTGACCGATGCCTCGGGGGCGATCAACGCGGCGATCGAATTGACCCCGCAGAATGGCGAGCAGGGCGCGGGCATCACCGCCAACGCGTCGGACCTCCGGATCAATGACATCGCTGTTGGCGATGCCGATATTTCCGCGGGCGTTTCCGACCTGTTCGGCGTTCCCATTGTCAACGGAACCGCCAAGGCCAGCAATGTCGTGGCGGGAGGCATTGTCGTGGACAACCTGACGGCGCGGGCCAGTCAGGCAGGCGAGACAACACAGTTTGACGCACAGGCCGCGCTGGCCACGGGAACAGACGTCGATCTGGCGGGCTCCCTCAACCCGGTCGATGGCGGCTATCGTCTGGCACTGGATCGCGCCAGCCTGGAACAGGGCGACCTCACCGCCCGCCTCGCCGATCCGGCAGTGCTTCTGGTGCAAGGCGACAGCATTGCGCTCGATGCGATCCGTTTCAATGTCGGCTCGGGCAGCATTACGGCCACCGGCACTGCGGGCCAGACACTCGATATGGTGGTCGATATTTCCAGCCTGCCGCTGTCTATCGCCAATGCCGTGGCGCCGGACCTTGGTCTGTCCGGAACACTCGATGGGCAGGCGATCGTCTCGGGACAGGCCAGCGATCCCCAGGTCGGCTTTGATGTGCAGGCTGGGGGCGTCGGTGCGCGGGCCATCGCGCCCTTCGGCATCACCCCGCTATCGCTTACCGCCTCCGGCAGCTATGGCGGCAATGCCGTTATCCTGGAGAGCGTCAGCGCCAATGGCAGCGGCGGTCTCAATGTAAGCGGCTCGGGCCGGTTGCCGCTGGCGGGCAATGGTGTCGACATCGCGCTCAATGGTTCCGCGCCCTTGTCGCTAGCCAACCAATTCGTTTCCGACCGGGGCGCCCGGATATCGGGCACGGCGAGCTTTGACGCGCGGGTGAGCGGCAGCCTCAGCAATCCGCAATTTGCCGGCAGTGTTGCTACCACTGGCGCCGAATATGTCGATCCCGAACTCAATCTCCGCCTGACCGGCATCACTGGACGCGCATCCCTGAACGGCACCAATGCCACCATTGAGTCCCTGAGTGCCAATCTGGCGACCGGCGGCAGCGTCTCGGCCTCCGGCACGGTGGGGCTCAGCGGCGCCCTGCCGGCTGATCTGGCGGTGCAGATCAATTCGGCACGCTATGCCGATGGCGATCTCTTCGTGGCGACGCTTTCCGGCAATCTGGGTCTTGCCGGCAATTTGACCGGCGCGCCTTTGCTGTCGGGCAATGTGCTGGTCGAACAGGCCAACATCACCGTGCCAGAAAGCCTGGGCGGGGGCGCGCAGCTGATTGATGTTGAGCATCGCCGGGCGCCTGCCGACGTCCAACGGACCCTGGATCGCGCCAGGATCGATGAACGAACGGGCGTGGCGGCCGGTGGCGGGCCGCAATTGCAGCTTGACGTGATGGTCAATGCGCCCAACCAGATCTTCATTCGCGGGCGTGGGCTCGATGCGGAAGTGGGCGGGTCGGTGCGCCTGACCGGCAGCGTCAACAATGTGCAGCCGGTGGGTGCCTTCAATCTCATCCGCGGCCGGCTCTCGATTCTGGGGCAGCGCGTCATCTTCGAAACCGGAACGGTGACGCTGGTGGGGGACCTCGATCCGCAGCTCAATTTCGTGGCTCGGACGGAGGGCGATGGCATCACGGTGTTCGTGACATTGTCGGGCCGGGCATCGTCGCCCGACATTTCGTTCTCCTCCAACCCGACCCTGCCGCAGGACGAAGTGCTGAGCCGGCTGATCTTTAACCGCTCCATGGGCGAACTCTCGCCGCTGCAACTGGCGCAGCTGGCCGCGGCCGCGGCCGAACTGGTTGGTGGCGGCGGCGGTGGTGGGCTGGTCGACAGCCTGCGCGGGGCCGCAGGCCTCGCCGATCTGGATGTCGTGACCGACGACCAGGGCAATGTCGGTGTTCAGGCCGGCACCTATATTCAGGACAATGTCTATCTCGGTGTCACCGCCGGCGCGAATGGCCAGTCCAAGGTGACCATCAATCTGGATGTGACGGATGACCTGACCATCAAGGGGGCCGCCGGCCAGGACGGCAATTCCAGTGTCGGCGTGTTCTACGAGCGGGACTATTGAGCGGAAATTGGACTCTGCTGAATGGCGGGCATTGCATGCGCCTGGTTATTGCAAGGATTTACGGACACCCCTCTTCGCCGCTGCGTCGCCTTGGTTATTAGCTTAGTCAAGTTGCATAAAGAGGAAGGGCGGCCCTGGAGCCGCCCTTTGTTCATTGCGCCGCGGCCCCGCCAGTCTTTGCCGCCTTTTCCTCATCCCACCACCAGATGGATGGGAAGCCCGAGGAAAATTCGGGCAGTTGCTCAGGGCGGCTGAAGCGGTCCCAGTGGGCGATGCGCGAATAGGTGAGCGTATAGCCTGGCACCACGAAATGGTGGTGCAGCAAGACCCGATCCAATGCACTGACAATGGCCAATTGGGTGTCGCGATCATCGGCGACGACGAGCTTGTCGATCAGCGCGTCAATGCCGGGATCGGCGATGCCGGCATAGTTGCGTGACCCTTCCTGGTCGACGCTGGAGGACCCGAAGAAATAGCGCTGCTCGTTGCCGGGCGAGAAGGACTGCGCCCAGCTGGCATAAATCATGTCGTAGTCGAAGCTGCGCAGACGGTTGATATATTGCGGCGTGTCGACCATGCGCAGGGTCACGTTGACGCCGATCTGTCCCAGATTGGTGATCATGTTCTGGGCGATCGGCTCCAGGGTGGGCTGATGCATCAGCAGTTCGATCGAGAGCTGCTGACCATTGGCATCCACCAGCCGGGTGCCGTCGAGCGTGTATCCGGCTTCATTGAGCAGGCCCAGCGCGATGCGCAGATTGGCGCGGAGCTTGGTGGGGTCGCCATTGACCGGATTGGTGTATTCCTCGGTGAAGACAGAGGGCGGCACCAGCTCGCGGACGCTTTCGAGCACCTCCAGTTCCTCGCCCTGTGGCAGGCCGCTGGATGCAAAGGGCAGCCCGTGGAAATAGCTGTCGATGCGCTCATACTGCCCGTAGAAGACGGTGGCGTTCAGCTCCTCGAAGTCAAAGGCATAGTTGAAGGCCTCGCGCACGCGCTCATCCTGGAACTTCTCGCGGCGCAGATTGGGAATGAAGCCCGTCATCTGCCCACTGCCATTGTAGTCCTGCGGGAATTCTTCGCGGATGACGCGGCCTTCGGCCACCGCCGGGAAGTCGAACCCGGTGGCCCAGCGGCGGGCGGTATATTCGCTCCACCAGTCAAACTGGTCGCCCTTGAAGGCTTCGAACCAGACCGTCTCGTCCAGGAAGAACTCGTAGACATAGCGGTCGAAATTGTTGGTGCCGACCTGTGTGGGGTGATCTGCGCCCCAATAGTCCTCGACACGTTCATAGGTGACGGTGCGGCCCGGCTCGAAACTGGCAAGTCGATAGGGCCCTGAGCCCAGCGGTGGTTCGAGGGTCGAGGCGCCAATGTCGCGGGGTTCGCCCTCGGCATTGGTGCCCTCCCACCAGTGCTGCGGCAATACCAGCAGCTGGCCGAGAATATGCGGCAGTTCCCGGTTGCCCGTCTGGTCGAAGGTGAAGGTGACTTCGCCTGGCGCCGTCGCCTCGGCCGAGACGATGTTGGCGTAATATTGGGCATAGATCGGACTGATCTCGATGACCTTGTCGAAGGACCAGACGACGTCCTCGGCAGTAACCGGCTCGCCGTCATGCCAGCGCGCATCGGCGTCCATGCGGAAGGTGACGGCGCCGTAGTCCTCCGCCACCTTCATGGCATCGGCCAAAAGCCCATAGGAGGTGTTCACCTCGTCCATGGAAGATGTCATCAGCGTTTCGTAGACCAATCCCAGCCCGCTGACCGCCTCACCCTGGGGCAGGATCGGGTTGAACGTGTCGAAGCCACCACGAGCGCCCAAGCGTACCGTGCCGCCCTTGGGCGCCTCCGGGTTGACGTAGTCGAAATGCGTGAACCCTTCGGGATATTTCGGGCTTTCGGTGAGAGAGTCGGCGTGGACCCACACCCCGGTCGGCGTTTGCGCGAGGGCCGGAAGCGCTATGGCCATGGCTGCAAAGGCGGCCAGGCCCAGGGAGGCAAGTTTGGTGGCGTAGGTCATCGCACGGGGCTCCATGGCGGTCGTGGTGGGAATGTTAGTCACTGGCGGGCGGGGTCGGCAATGTGGTCTGTGTCACATTGCGCGGCGCCGCCAGGTCGAAGGCGGCGGTGAGAAGCTGACGGGTGTAGGGATCGCGCGGTGCAGCGAATATGTCCGCAGCCTCGCCCTGTTCGACCACCTGGCCATCACGCATGACGATCAGGCGATGCGCCAGGGCTTTGACGACCCGCAGATCGTGACTGATGAACAAATAGCTCAATTGCCGGCGCTGCTGGATGTCGCGCAGCAGATCGATGATCTGGGACTGGATGGACACGTCGAGCGCCGAGGTCGGCTCGTCGAGCACCAGAAAATCCGGCTCGAGCACCAGAGCGCGGGCGATGGCGATGCGCTGGCGCTGGCCACCTGAAAATTCGTGCGGGTAGCGGGCGGCAGTCGACACGTCCAGGCCCACCTCCTCCAGCGCTCCTTCCACCCGGGCGGTCCGCTCCTGAGCTGAGAGCCTCGGCATGTGCACCTCCAGCCCTTCACCGACGATTTCGCGCACTGACATGCGCGGGCTAAGGGAGCCGAATGGGTCCTGGAAGACGATCTGCATATGCTTGCGCAGCGGCCGCAGATCATTCCAGGAGCGCGATTGCACATCCTGGCCGAGCAGGGCGATCCGACCGGTGGAAGGGATCAATCGCAGTAGCGCATAGCCTAGGGACGACTTGCCCGAGCCGCTCTCCCCAACGACGCCCAGGGTCTCCCCCTTGCGGATATCCATATCGACGCCGTCCACGGCGCGGATGTGCCCGACGGTGCGACGCAACAATCCACGTCGCACCGGAAACCAGACTTTCAGATCGGTGGCGGAGACAACGCTGTGCGGTTCGCCGGACAGGCTGGCCGGCGCGCCGGACGGTGCGGCAGCCAGCAGACGCCTGGTGTACACATGCTGGGGTGCTGCAAACAAGGAAGCGACCGGCCCCGCCTCGACAATGTTGCCATTGGTCATGACACAGACACGATCGGCAATGCGACGGACTATTGTGAGGTCATGGGTGATGAAGAGCAAAGCCATGCCGGTCTGGCGCTGCAGCGATTTCAGCAGTTCCAGCACCTGCGCCTGTACGGTCACGTCCAATGCCGTTGTTGGCTCGTCGGCAATCAGCAGCTTGGGATCGTTGGCGATGGCCATGGCGATCATGGCGCGCTGACGCTGGCCGCCCGAGAGCTGGTGGGGGAAATCGTCAATGCGGCGTTGCGGCTCAGGAATGCCGACGGCGTCAAGAAGCTCGAGCGTGCGCGCGCGGGCGGCATTCTTGCGCAGGCCCTGATGGATGGCCAGGACTTCGCCGATCTGCTTGCCGATGGTGTGGACCGGGTTGAGCGAACTCATCGGCTCCTGAAAGATCATGCCGATTTGATTGCCGCGCACCGAGCGCAACGTGGAGGCATCGGCTCGGGCAAGATCGGTTCCCTCAAAACCGATCATGCCCGTGACAGCAGCCGATGCGGGTTGCAGCCCGAGCACGGACAGGGCCGTTACCGACTTGCCTGAGCCACTTTCACCGACCAGGGCCAACGTCTCGCCGGGCGAGACATCAAAGGAGACGCGGTCGACTGCAGAGACTGGCCCGAAGCGAACACACAGATCACGGACCGAAAGCAGGGGTGCCGTCATCGGAATGTCTTTCGCGGATCGAAGGCGTCGCGGACAGCCTCGCCGATGAAGACCAGCAGGGTCATCATGATGGCGACCGTGAGAAAGCCCGTCAGTGCCAGCCAGGGTGCATCCAGGCTCGCCTTGCCTTCGGCCAGCAGCCGGCCAAGCGAGGGGGCAGTGACCGGCAGGCCGAAACCAAGAAAATCCAGCGAGGTCAGGGTGGCCACCGAGCCCGAGAGGATGAAGGGCATGAAGGTCAGCGTTGCGACCATGGCGTTGGGCAGCAGATGCCGCCACATGATGCGCCGGTTGGAGACGCCCAGGGCACGGGCGGCGCTGACATATTCGAAATTGCGGGCGCGCAGGAACTCGGCGCGCACGATGCCCACGAGCGTCACCCAGGAAAACAGCAGCAGGATGCCGAGCAGGACCCAGAAATTGGGGGCGATCACTGACGAGATAATCAGCAGGAGATAGAGCGCGGGCACTGAGGTCCATATCTCGATCAGACGTTGTCCGATCAGGTCGGTCCAGCCGCCGAAATAGCCCTGGACGGCCCCGGCGACGACGCCAATTACCGAGGAGACCACCGTCAGCACCAATCCAAACAGGATCGAAATGCGGAAGCCGTGGATGAGGCGGGCCAGCACATCGCGGCCAGTCACATCGGTGCCGAGCCAGTGATAGTTTCCGGGGACACACTGGGGGTCGGCGGTGCCTTGGGGATAGCGCTGACAGATCTGCTCCCGGGTCAGCAGCCAGCTCGGCGGATTGGCGCCGGGAAAGGCGACATAGCTGTCTACCGTATTGTGATTGAAGCGGATGGGCGGCCAGAGCATCCAGCCATTGGCCTCGATTTCCTCGATATTGACCGCGTGGCGATAGTTTGTGAGGCCGAGAAATCCGCCAAATTTGGACTCGGGATAATCCACAAGGGCGGGCACGAGCAGTTCACCCTTGTACATGACCAGGATCGGCCGGTCATTGGCGACGAATTCGGCGCCAAGGGTGACAAGGAAGAAAAAGAGGAAGATCCACAGGCTCCACCAGCCGCGGCGATTGGCCCGGAAATTGGCGAGACGGCGCTGGTTGAGCGGCGACAGGCGGGACGGGCGGGCGCCTATTGGATGGATGGCAACCGTCATACGTCGCGGCTCTCGAAATCGAGGCGCGGATCGACCCACATATAGGTCAGGTCCGAGATCAGCCCGATGATGAGCCCGAGCAGCGAGAAGATATAGAGGGTGGCAAAGACCACCGGATAGTCGCGACTCACCACGGCTTCGAAGCCGAGCAGGCCCAGCCCATCCAAAAGGAAGATCGTTTCGATGAGCAGCGAGCCGCCGAAGAAGACGCCTATGAAGGCGCCGGGAAAGCCGGCGATGATCAGCATCATGGCATTGCGGAAGACGTGGCCATAAAGCACCTGATTGTCGGTCAGGCCCTTGGCGCGGGCGGTGATGACATATTGCTTGCCAATCTCATCAAGGAAGGAGTTCTTCGTCAGCAGGGTTGCGGTGGCGAAGGCGCCCAGGCCCATCGCGATGATCGGTAATACGAGATGCCAGAAATAATCGAGCACCTGCCGCCACCAGGGGAAGCTCTCCCAGCCGGGCGAGGTCAGGCCGCGCAGTGGGAAAAGTTGCCAGAAACTGCCGCCGGCAAAAAAGACGACCAGCACGATGGCGACCAGAAAGCCCGGCACGGCGTAGCCGATGATGATGAGGGTGGAGGACCAGACATCAAAGCGTGATCCGTCGCGGACGGCTTTGGCAATGCCCAGCGGGATGGAGACGCCATAGGCGATCAGCGTCATCCACAGGCCCAGCGAGATGGAGACCGGCATCTTCTCCAGGACCAGGTCTATTACCGAGATGTCGCGGTAGTAGCTTTCGCCGAAATCGAAGCGCAGATAGTTGCCGAGCATGGAGAAGAAGCGCTCGAGCGGTGGCTTGTCGAAGCCGAACTGCCTTTCGATGCGCTCCACGAGTTCGGGCGCGAGACCCTGGCTGCCTCGATAGCCAGAACTGGCGCCCTGATCCTGCTGGCCTGCAAAGTCCCCGCCTTCGCTGCCTGTCACGCGGTCGAGCGCACTGACGTTCTGGCCCGACAGGTTGGCAAGGGCCTGTTCCACAGGGCCGCCGGGAGCAAACTGGGTGATGAGGAAACTGACGGCCATGATGCCGAAAACGGTGGGGATCATCAGCAAGAGGCGGCGGATGATATAGGCGCCCATTCCTGCTCCGGTTCTCCCTGTTCCAACCGGTCGCACGGGCCAAATCACCGCATGCGCCGGATTTGTCCCAATGCAACATTTCGGTGACGGCTTGGCAAGCTGGCCCCGGCCAATTGCTTGTGATCACGACCATATCCGGCTGACGCGCACTTGCCGTAGTTGTCCGAACTGGTCAGGATCGGCCCGATCAGGAGACGCCCATGAAATTCGCGCCCATCGTGCAGGTGAAGAACCAGTCTGTCGCTCGTATTCTCATCGTGGCGCTGCGGGCGCATGGGTTTCATCCGCTGGAGCCACGCGAAGGCGGTTTGCCCGGGGTCCCCAATCTTTTCGGACCGGAGGGATTTGTGGTTGAGGTGCCGGAGGAGGAAGTCGCCGATGCCACCCTGCTGGCCCAGGATCTGCTCAAGGACATGGAATAGCGGCGCGATCGCGCCTGGAGGTCATGCCTAAAACGGCCACATTGCTGTGAGAGGCGGATTGGTGCGGGTCGGGCAATTGAACCGGGTGGAGGCTTTCGGTATAAGCCGCCACAAGTGTTAATGTGCATTAAGCCCTTGGGGCAGGAGTGATCAATGCAGGATTGGAAGCGCGGCGCTTCATCCGTTGTCGGCCTGGCGGCCTTCGCCCTCGTGGTGGCGGCCTGTTCTCCGTCCAGCCGGACCAATACCGCCAATCTCAATGTGGTTGGCCAGCCTCAGCAGTTGCAGCCAGTGCAGAACTCGACCGTGCAGCAGAGCACTCTACCCGCCATCGGTGCCACCGGCACTCCGGCACCGGGGCTTTCCGGCCAGCCGGTACTGGGCGGCCAGACCACGGCAACTGCAAGCACCACCACGACAGTTGCCGGCACGGGCGCAGGGTCGATCACCACAGTGGGCACGCCGCTGGCCACCGGCGTTTCCACCGGCCCGGAAGGCGCCTGGAATGTGGTTGCCGCCGGCCAGACCTGCCGCCTGAACCTGCCGCTTACCGCCAAAACCGGCACCAATTACTACCGCGCCTCGGCGCCGGGCTGTACTGTGCCGCAGATCGCCTCGGTCACCGGCTGGCAGCAGGTGGGTTCGCAACTGCAGCTTTATGATGAGAACGGCAATATCGCTGCGTTCCTCGCCCCCTCGGGTGGCCGCTATATCGGCACCATGGGCGGCGGCCAGGCCGTATCGATGGCCCGCTGAGTTTGAAAGCCGGTCCGACAGGGCCGGTTTTTTTGTTTGGCCAATGGCTGGACACCCTCTCCCGACCTTCGCTACGACCCTCTCGGGTCTAGCTACGGTACCCTCCCCGCTAGGGGGAGGGTGACATAGAATGTGTGGCGCGATCTCCGGTAATCCCTGATCCTGCGCTCCCCCTAGCGAAGGGTGGGAGGGGTGTCGGCTTCTCCTTTGATTTTTGGCTGCAACTGGTCCCCATGGCAAAATCCTCCCCCGTCCTGGCCGCCTATCACGACCTCGTCGCCCGGGGCGCGCTGACGCCCGATCCAGCGCAGGTGGAAGCCGCACGGGAACTCGACCGGGTCCTCCAAGATCTGGTCTCCCACAAGCCCAAGCGCGTCTTCGGCTTTTTCGAGAAAGCGGCGAAGGCCATCCGCGGGCTCTATCTCCATGGGGAAGTCGGGCGCGGCAAGACCATGTTGATGGACCTGTTCTTTGCCGCCGTACCGTTCAAGGAAAAGCGGCGGGTGCATTTCCATGAGTTCATGGACGAGGTGCATGCGGGGATTGCCGCTTTCCGCAAATCGCCGCGCGGCAAGGATGACGATGCCGACCCAGTCGAGGCGGTGGTCAAGCCCATCCTCAAAGGGGGATTGCGTCTCCTCTGCCTCGATGAATTCCACGTGCATGACATTGCCAATGCCATGCTGCTCGACCGGCTGTTTTCGAAACTTTTCGCCGGTGGCGTGACGCTGGTGGCGACGTCCAATGTCGTGCCGGACGGGCTCTACAAGGACGGGCTCAACCGGCAGCTCTTCCTGCCCTTCATCGCCTTGCTCAAGGAAAAGACCGTGGTCGCCGACCTGCCCAGCCAGCAGGATTATCGGCGCCTCAAATTTGCGGGCCAGCATGTTTACGCGTTTGGCACTGGGCCCGAGGTGCGCGAGGCCATGGACAAGATGTGGCTCAGGATTACAGGCGGCGAGCCGGGCACGCCGGGCGTCGTGGAAAGCATTGGCCGCCAAATCCCGGTGCCGCTGATGGCCATGGGCGCGGCGCGTTTTGGTTTCTCGGACCTTTGCGAAAAACCGCTGGGCACACGCGACTTCGTGCGTATCGCGCATCAGTTCGATTCTGTCGTACTCGACAATGTCCCGCAGATGGATCGCACCAAATCCGATGCGGCCAAGCGCTTTATCCTGCTGATCGACTCAATATATGACCGTGGCGTGAAACTGGCTGCCAGTTTCGCCGTGCCGCTCGACGAGCTCGGGGCAGATGACAAGACGGCGTTCGAGTTCCAGCGCACCCTGTCGCGGCTGACCGAGATGCAGTCCGAAGAATATCTGGGCAAGGGCCTGCGCGATGCGGCCCCCGCTGAGGCAGACTGATACATGGGCCGGGTCATGGTCATTGGCGGACCCGGGTCAGGCAAAACCTGGCTGGCCAGGCGGTTGGGTGAGCACCAGGGACTCCCGGTCATCTCGATAGACGCGTTTGTCCATGACGGGGCAGGGCAAGTCAGGCCCCCTGACCAGATCGACGCCGACAGTCGGGCGGCCGCAGACGGATCGCGCTGGATCGTCGAAGGTGGGAACAGTCGCACCTATGACTATCGGGCGTCCCGAGCCGACTGCATAATCTGGCTCAATCCGCCCCGCCTGCTGCGGCTATGGCGCGTCATGCGCCGGGATGGGTGGAACTGGCGCTTGCTGGTCTGGACCTGGCACTATGACAGCGTTTTCGGTCCGCGCGACCGTGCCGTTCTGGCGGCGGAGTGCGGTCGGGTCGCCATCCATGAATTGAATAGCGGGCGGGCAGTGGATGCTTTCCTCGCCACCAATGCCCAACCGGCACCGCCCCATCACCCATCAGCATGAGCTAAAACCCAATTACGACGAAGGGTTCACTTGCCCGCATGTCCTGACAGGGTTAAGAGGTGCGCCAATTCAACGCAGTCCGGGATGAGGATTTATGGCGCGCAAGAAGATTGCCCTTATCGGTGCAGGTCAGATCGGCGGGACGCTGGCCCTGCTGTCGGCTCAGAAGGAACTCGGTGACGTGGTGCTGTTCGACGTGGTCGACGGCGTCGGCCCCGGCAAGGCGCTGGACATTGCCCAGTCGGCTGTGACCCAGTCCTTCGACGTCAAGATGAAGGGCACGTCCGAATACAAGGACATCGAAGGCGCCGACGTGGTGATCGTCACCGCCGGCGTGCCGCGCAAGCCAGGCATGAGCCGCGATGACCTGCTCGAAATCAACCTCAAGGTGATGGAGCAGGTGGGTGCGGGCATTTCCAAATATGCGCCCAATGCTTTCGTCATCTGCATCACCAACCCGCTCGACGCCATGGTCTGGGCGCTGCAGAAGTTCTCGGGCCTGCCCGCCAACAAGGTGATCGGCATGGCTGGCGTGCTGGATAGCTCGCGCTTCTGCCACTTCATCGCCGATGAGCTGGGTGTGTCGATCGAAGACGTCAACGCCTTCGTGCTGGGCGGCCATGGCGACACCATGGTGCCGCTGGCCCGCTACTCGACCGTCGCCGGCATTCCGCTCACCGACATCGTCAAGATGGGCTGGATGAGCAAGGAAAAGCTCGACGAGATCATCCAGCGCACCCGTGATGGTGGCGCCGAGATCGTGGGTCTGCTTAAGACCGGTTCGGCTTTCTATGCCCCGGCCGCTTCCGCCATCGCCATGGCCGAGAGCTATCTCAAGGACAAGAAGCGCGTGCTGCCCTCCGCAGTGCTGCTCAATGGCGAATATGGCGTCAAGGGCACCTATGTTGGCGTGCCGGTCGTGATCGGTGCCGGTGGCGCGGAAAAGGTCGTGGAGATTGCGCTCAACTCCGCCGAGCAAAAGGCCTTTGACAAGTCGGTCGCGGCCGTTGAGGGCCTGATCCAGGCCTGTCAAAAGATCGCGCCGAAGCTGGCGTAAGGTTCCAAGCCGCTGGCCCTGCCAGCGGCTTTTGGCTTTCCGGCTCCAGAAATGCCGGATTTGATGTCTGCCCACCCAAGGGGAAAAGAATGAATATCCATGAACACCAGGCCAAGGCGCTGCTGAAGGAATATGGCGCGCCGGTTGCTCAGGGCGTTGCCATCTTCTCGGCTGATGAAGCCGAATCGGCTGCCAAGTCGCTGCCGGGCCCGCTCTATGTGGTCAAGAGCCAGATCCATGCCGGTGGTCGCGGCAAGGGCAAGTTCAAGGAACTGGGTCCCGATGCCAAGGGCGGCGTGCGCCTGGCCAAGTCGGTCGAGGATGTCATTGCCAACGCCAAGGAAATGCTCGGCAATACCCTGGTGACCAAGCAGACCGGTCCGGCCGGCAAGCAGGTCAACCGCCTCTATATCGAAGATGGCGCCGATATCGCCCGCGAACTTTATTGCTCGCTGCTGGTCGATCGCGCCACCTCGCGCGTCTCCTTCGTGGTTTCCACCGAAGGCGGCATGGATATTGAGGCCGTCGCCGAGCACACGCCTGAAAAGATCATCACCGTCGCCATCGACCCGATGGCCGGCGTCACCGATGCCGATGTGGCAAAGATCAATTCTGCCCTTGGGCTCGATGGTGCGGCAGCCGAGGACGGCAAGAGCCTGTTCCCGATCCTCTACAAGGCCTTCACCGAAAAGGACATGAGCCTTCTTGAAGTGAACCCGCTGATCGTCATGACCAATGGCCATCTGCGCGTGCTCGATGCCAAGGTCTCGTTCGACAACAACGCGTCCTTCCGCCACGAAGAGCTCAAGCCGCTGCGTGACCTCACCGAAGAAGACGCCAAGGAAATCGAAGCGTCCAAGTACGACCTCGCCTATGTGGCGCTGGACGGCAATATCGGCTGCATGGTCAATGGCGCGGGCCTGGCCATGTCCACCATGGACATCATCAAGCTCTATGGCGCCGAGCCGGCCAACTTCCTCGACGTTGGCGGCGGTGCTTCAAAAGAGAAAGTGACCGCGGCTTTCAAGATCATCACCGCCGATCCGGCAGTGAAGGGCATTCTGGTCAACATCTTTGGCGGCATCATGCGCTGCGACGTCATCGCCGAAGGCGTGATCGCCGCGGTCAAGGAAGTCGGCCTCAAGGTGCCGCTGGTGGTGCGCCTGGAAGGCACCCGCGTCAAGGAAGGCAAGGAAATCCTCGACAATTCGGGTCTCGACGTGATCTCGGCCGATGATCTGGACGATGCCGCCCAGAAGATCGTCAAGGCGGTGCAGGGCTAAGCCGATGCGCTGGAGCCTCGCACTCGTTCTGGCACTGGGGCTGGTTGCTCAACCGGCCCTGGCGCAGGGCAAGACCAAGACGTCCGTGGCCGATGAGGCCGTGGCGGCGCTGGAGATGTGCGAGGCTTTTGCCAAGGGTGACGTGCTGGCTGTCGATGAGGCCGTCAGCGCCGGATGGGATGCCTATCAGGATGACTCGGAGAGCCCGTTCATCCGGTCCTATTCGGCAGGCCGGGAGATCCCGGGGATCGGCTGGGGCGACATGTTCGCGCTGGTCGAGAGCTATCCGGATCGTACCCTGGGCTATTGCCGCATCGACGTTGCCGACCCCAAGGGACAGGGCGACAAGGCCATCGAAGCTTTGGCCGCGCTTGACGGCTATGCCGGGGACGTGACCACCGAAAGCGGTGGTACCTATGCCAGTCTGGTCGGCACCAGCGACGACAGCCTGCTGATCACCCATTGGGACGCCGTGGGCTTTGTCATCCAGCTCACCATCCTCACGCCGAAACCCGCAAGCAGCGAATAGTAATCCGCCCGCCAAGTCGGGCACGAATTGGCGCCTGGCGCCCAGAGACGGAAGAGAAACAGATGTCCATTCTCGTCAACAAAGACACCAAGGTTCTTGTGCAGGGCCTGACCGGCAAGACCGGTACCTTCCACACCGAACAGGCGCTGGCCTATTACGGCACCAAGATGGTGGGTGGCACGCACCCCAAGAAGGGTGGCGAGGTTTGGTCCTCGGGCGTCGACGGCACCGAATTGCCGATCTTTGCCTCGGTTGCCGAGGGCAAGGACAAGACCGGCGCCAATGCCTCGGTCATCTATGTGCCGCCGGCCGGTGCGGCTGCGGCCATTGAGGAAGCCATCGATGCCGAGATCGAGCTGATCGTCTGCATCACAGAGGGCGTGCCGGTCATGGACATGGTGCGCGTCAAGGCCAAGCTCGAAAAGAGCAAGTCGCGCCTGATCGGCCCGAACTGCCCCGGTGTCCTGACCCCGGAAGAATGCAAGATCGGCATCATGCCGGGCTCGATCTTCTCCAAGGGATCGGTGGGCATTGTTTCGCGCTCGGGCACGCTGACCTATGAAGCAGTGTTCCAGACCACCAATGAAGGCCTTGGCCAGACCACAGCAGTGGGTATCGGCGGCGACCCGGTCAAGGGCACCGAATTCATCGACGTGCTCGAGATGTTCCTGGCCGACGACGCCACCAAGTCGATCATCATGATCGGCGAAATCGGCGGTTCGGCCGAAGAGGAAGCGGCCCAGTTCCTGATCGACGAGGCCAAGAAGGGTCGCAAGAAGCCGATGGCCGGTTTCATTGCGGGCCGTACCGCCCCTCCGGGCCGCACCATGGGCCATGCCGGCGCCGTGATTTCGGGCGGCAAGGGCGGCGCGGAAGAAAAGATCGCGGCCATGGAAGCGGCCGGGATCAAGGTTTCGGCTTCCCCGGCGCGCATCGGCGCGACGCTGGCGGACGTTCTGCGCGGCTAAATCGCGTAGGAATTGTGACCCCGCCCAGATGGGCGGGGTGCCATCATGCGGCCAATGGCGGTCGCGCTTCGGTCAAGGTTCGGTGTTAGGCCGAACCTGAAGCCGTTTGAAACACATATCGGTGAGCCGTGGCGCCTTGCGGGGCGCCGCAAGTCTTAACAAGATACAAAGGAAACGCGGTCAATATTCGGCCCACTTTTTGGATGACCGCATTTGACACCGGATCTGGATACTCCAGGCCGGTTCGTTGAGAAGGATGGCGGGGCGCAAGGCCTTGCGAAAAAAGCGATGACACGACAGGAAAAGAACGACACGTTCTTGCTGACCTCGTTCCTCTATGGGGGGAACGCCGACTACATCGAACAACTCTATTCCCGCTTCAAAACCGATCCTTCCAGCGTCGATCCGACCTGGTCGAGCTTCTTCTCCCGGCTCGACGACAGTCAGGCCGAGGCCAAGAAAAATGCCGACGGACCCAGCTGGGGCCGCAAGGATTGGCCGCAGGCCGAAGGCGGTGAGCTGGTCAGCGCGCTGGACGGCGATTGGGGGCAGGCGGCCCTCAAGGTCGAGAAGGCCGTGGCCAAGCAGGCCGCCGCCGAGGGCAAGCCGGCGCCGAGCGCCACCGATGTGCTGCAGGCCACGCGCGACTCCATCCGCGCCATCATGATGATCCGCGCCTATCGCATGCGCGGGCATCTGCATGCCGATCTCGATCCGCTCAAGCTCAAGACCGACGAACCGGCGCCCGAGCTCGATCCCAAGAGCTATGGCTTCACCGACGCGGACTATAGCCGCAAGATCTTCATCGACAACTATCTGGGGCTCGAATACGCCACCATTCCCGAGATGCTGGCGATCCTCAAGCGCACCTATTGCGGCACGCTGGGCATCGAGTTCATGCATATCTCGGATCCCGAAGCCAAGCAGTGGATCCAGGAGCGCATCGAGGGACCGGACAAGGAAATCACCTTCACCCCCGAAGGCAAGAAGGCGATCCTGAGCAAGCTGGTCGAGGCCGAGGGCTTCGAAAAGTTCCTCGACGTCAAATATACCGGCACCAAGCGTTTCGGCCTTGATGGTGGTGAAGCCACCATTCCGGCGCTCGAACAGATCATCAAGCGCGGCGGCGCGCTGGGCATCAAGGATATCGTCCTGGGCATGGCGCACCGCGGGCGTCTGAATGTCCTCACCCAGGTGATGCAGAAGCCGCACCGCGCGCTGTTCCACGAGTTCAAGGGCGGCGCATTCTACCCAGACGATGTCGAGGGTTCGGGCGACGTGAAGTACCATCTGGGTGCTTCGTCTGACCGCGATTTCGATGGCAACAAGGTGCACCTGTCGCTGACGGCAAACCCCTCCCATCTGGAAATCGTTGATCCCGTGGTGCTGGGCAAGTCGCGCGCCAAGCAGGATCAGCACATTGCCCCGGATGGCAAGCTGGTGAACATCGCCGATGGCAAGCCGGACCGCTCCATGGTGCTGCCGCTTCTCATTCATGGCGATGCGGCTTTTGCCGGGCAGGGCGTCATTGCGGAATGCCTTGGGCTGTCCGGCCTGAAGGGTCACCGCACGGGCGGGTCGATCCACTTCGTGATCAACAACCAGATCGGCTTCACCACCAGCCCGATGTATTCGCGCTCCTCGCCATATCCAACCGACGTCGCCAAGATGATCGAGGCGCCGGTGCTGCATGTGAATGGCGATGATCCCGAGGCTGTGGTCTTCGCCGCCAAGGTGGCCGTTGAGTTCCGCCAGAAGTTCGGCCGCCCTGTCGTCATCGACATGTTCTGCTATCGCCGCTACGGCCATAATGAGGGCGATGAGCCCAGCTTCACCCAGCCCACGATGTACGCCAAGATCCGTGGCCACAAGACCACGCTTGAGCTTTATTCGGAGAAGCTGATCGGTGAAGGTCTGGTCACCCAGGCCGATGTCGAAAAGCTCAAGGCCGACTGGAAGGCGCATCTGGAGGCCGAGTTTGAGTCGGGCCAGGACTATCGCCCGAACAAGGCGGATTGGCTTGATGGCCAGTGGAAAAGCTTCAAGCCGGCCGAGGACGAAGGTCCGCGCCGTGGTGAAACCGGTGTTGCCGTCGACAAGCTGGTCGATATCGGCACCAGGCTGACCCGGGTGCCGGAGGACTTCAACGTCCACAAGACGGTGAAGCGCTTCATGGACAATCGCCTCAAGGCGATCGAGGCCGGTGAAGGCATTGACTGGGCCACGGCCGAGGCGCTGGCTTTCGGCACGCTGGTGACCGAGGGACACCCCGTGCGCCTGTCCGGCCAGGACTGCGAGCGCGGCACCTTCAGCCAGCGCCATTCGGTGCTCAACGACCAGGAAGTCGAAGCCAAGACCTATACGCCGCTCAACAATCTCGATCCGGAGCAGGCCCGCTACGAAGTCATCAACTCGATGCTGTCTGAAGAGGCGGTGTTGGGCTTTGAGTATGGCTACAGCCTGGCCGAGCCCAAGGCGCTGACGCTATGGGAAGCCCAGTTTGGCGATTTCGTGAATGGTGCTCAGGTCGTCATCGACCAGTTCATCTCCTCGGGTGAGCGCAAGTGGTTCCGCATGTCGGGCCTGGTGATGCTTCTTCCGCATGGCTATGAAGGCCAGGGCCCCGAGCACTCTTCGGCCCGTCCGGAGCGCTTCCTGCAGCTTTGTGCAGAAGACAATATGCAGGTCGCCAACTGCACGACGCCGGCCAACTACTTCCATGTGCTGCGCCGGCAGCTCAAGCGCGACTTCCGCAAGCCGTTGATCCTGATGACCCCCAAGAGCCTGCTGCGCCACAAGCGCGCCGTTTCGGGTCTGGTGGAAATGGGACCGGATTCCTGCTTCCATCGCCTGCTCTGGGACGATGCGGAAGCACCCGGCGCGCCCAAGACCACGATCAAGCTGGCCAGCGACGACAAGATCCGCCGCGTGGTGCTGTGCACCGGCAAGGTCTATTACGACCTGCTCGAAGACCGTGAGAAGAAAGGCATCAACGATGTCTATCTGCTGCGTGTCGAGCAGCTCTATCCGTTCCCGGCCAAGGCCGTGCTGGACGAATTGAGCCGTTTCCCCAATGCCGATGTGGTCTGGTGCCAGGAAGAGCCGCGCAATATGGGCGCCTGGGCATTCATCCAGCCCTATGTCGAGTGGGTATTCGACCAGATGGGGCGTGGCGGCGAACGTGTCCGCTATGTGGGCCGTCCGGCCGCTGCCTCGCCGGCGACCGGCCTGATGCGTACGCATCTGGCTCAGCTTCAGGCATTCCTCGACGACGCGTTCGCGCAGTAACCCGATCTAGAAGGACAATTCTCAATGTCGACAGAAATCCGCGTCCCGACCCTGGGTGAAAGCGTTACCGAGGCCACCATCGGCCAGTGGTTCAAGAAGGTTGGCGACGCCGTCTCCGCCGATGAGCCTGTGGTGGAACTGGAAACCGACAAGGTCACCATCGAGGTGCCGGCGCCGGCCGCCGGCGTGCTCGAAGCGATTGCCGCCCAGCCCGGCGACACCGTCGATGTCGGTGCGCTTCTGGGCGCCATCGCCGCCGGTTCGGGTGCCGCTGCCTCGGCCCCCGCTGCTGCCCCGAGCGAGCCCAAGACCGAGACCCCGGCCAATAATGCCGCGGGCCCGGAACAGATCCAGGAAGAGCCCGCCCCCAAGCCGGTGACGGCGACGGATCGGGCCCCGGCCCCTTCTGCGCAGAAGCTGATCAACGAAAAGGGCCTGGATGCCAACAATATCGCGGGCTCGGGCAAGGCCGGCCAGGTGCTCAAGGAAGACGTGTTGTCGGCTCTTGCCCGCCCGGCCCAGGCCGCTGCTCCTTCGGTAGCGCAGGCCGCCCCGGCATCAGCTCCGGCCGCCAAGCCTGCCGCGCCGCGGGCTCCTGTTGCCGCTGACGATGCCGAGCGTGAAGAGCGGGTCAAGATGACCCGACTGCGCCAGACTATCGCCCGGCGTTTGAAGGACGCGCAGAACACCGCTGCCATGCTGACCACCTTCAACGAGGTGGACATGAAGCCGGTGATGGATCTGCGCAATCAGTACAAGGAGCTGTTCGAGAAGAAGCACGGCGTCAAGCTGGGCTTCATGGGCTTCTTCACCAAGGCCGTGGTCCACGCGCTCAAGGAAATCCCGGCGGTCAATGCCGAGATCGATGGCGATGACCTGATCTACAAGCAGTATGCCCATATCGGCGTGGCCGTTGGCACCGATAAGGGCCTGGTGGTGCCGGTCGTGCGCAATGCCGACCAGATGAGCATTGCCGAGATCGAGAAGGAAATCGGCAATCTCGGCAAGAAGGCCCGCGACGGCCAGCTCTCCATGGCCGACATGCAGGGCGGCACCTTCACCATCTCCAATGGCGGTGTCTATGGCTCGCTGATGTCGACCCCGATCCTCAATGCTCCGCAGTCGGGCATTCTGGGCATGCACAAGATCCAGGAGCGCCCGGTCGTGGTTGGCGGCCAGATCGTGGTCCGGCCGATGATGTATCTGGCGCTGAGCTATGATCACCGCATTGTCGACGGCAAGGAAGCGGTGACCTTCCTTGTTCGCGTCAAGGAAAGCCTCGAGGCCCCCGAGCGTCTGGTGCTGGACCTCTAATTCTGGCCACAGTTCTGCGATTGAAAGGCCCGCTTCGACGGGCCTTTTTCGTGCCTCACCAATTGGTGTGTGGAGCGCGGCCGGCCGGTAAGATTCCGTTAGCAATTGGCCCTGATACGCTGCGGTGCGTGGGCGCTGGTCTCGTTCTGGTTCAGGAGAGTTTCGTGTTGCGAGTGAAACTGGTTGCGGGTGTGGGCCTGTCGATGCTGGCCTTGCCGGCCTTGCCGGCCTTGGCACAGGACACAGCCGATACGGCACTCGTAGGCGAACTCATGGCCTTTCACGGCTCGAAGGCGATCGTGGAGGTGATGACGACCCATTGCTATGAAACCACCGGGCTCGACACCGCCTACCAGGATGCCGCTGCCAATTGGTATCTGCGCAATGTCAGCTATCTGGACCTGGCCGACAGGGTGATCGCGCGGCTGGGCGGCGGTTCGGAGGCCGAGGTCAAGACCGCCGAGACTTATGGCGGCACCCAGATCATGACAGCTTACAACCAGTCGCCGGACAAAGGGGTGTTCTGTCGCGCCTTTCTCGAACAGGTGGTGAGTGGCGCGCTGGACATTGATCAACAACTCCCCGGCGTGCTCAAGCGCGCGCAGGAGATTTCGGCCTCCTGACCCAGCCCGATTGCTCTGAGACCTGCCAGTCTGCCCTTTCCGGTTGATCCGATGGGCGCGCTGCCGCGTTGTCCGGGGCAAAGGAGTATTTCGTGAGCGTTGAACTGACCCTGCTCATCTGGAGCACTGCGCTGGCCTTTGCCTATCTTGGCGTGCAGCTGACACTTTATCGCATCGACTATGGTCTTGAACACGCCAATAGCCAACGCGACCACGAGCGCCCACCCAATAAGTGGACGGTGCGTGGCCAGAGGGCACTGAGCAACTTCCTTGAAACCTATGGTGTTTTCATTGCGCTTGCCGTTGCCACTGAACTGGCCGGCCGTTCCGATGCCCTGACCCAATGGGGTGGGCAAGTCTGGTTCTGGGCCCGCTGGGTCTATCTGCCGGCCTATTTCATCGACATCCCACAAATGCGTTCGCTGATCTGGACGATCTCGTTTCTCGGACTGGTGCTTATGTTTTTCGGCGTGGCGTTTTAGCCCCGGAATCATTCCAAGTTCGACGTTTGCCGCCCACCCCACCCTCGGTCCCTCCCCATCAAGGGGAGGGATGCAAAAGACCGAAGCGGCTGTGTTCATCGTCTCCCTCCCCCTTGTGGGGAGGGTAGCGTCGCTAGGCCGAAGGCCGTAGCAAAACTAGGGTGGGGGGCTTGCCCAGCGTTCTCCAAAGTTATCTTGGCTACGGCTAGCACCCATGCCCATAGGGCAGGGGGACATGTGTTGCGCTGCGTTGCCCCTGGCGTGCTGCTGGTGTAACCGTTACCGCGACATTTTCGCGGCGGTGGCGACCAATGGAATTTCACTGGCTTGAATTTGCCGGTCTGATGCTGGCCTTCGGCATCAATGCGGTCATTCCGGGGGCCGATTTCGCCATGGTGCTACGCCAGTCAGTGGTGCACGGACGGCGTGAGGCGCTGCTGACTTCGGCGGGTATCGCCACCTCCATCCTGGTCCACGGCACCTATACACTGCTCGGGGTCGGGGTGATCGTGGGGCAGTCGCTGCTCCTGTTCAACATTCTCAAATGGGCCGGGGCCGCCTATCTGGTTTGGCTGGCCGTTTCCGCTTTGCGCAGTCCGCCGCCACAACCGCCTGAGGTGATCGACGGGACGTCCGCTCGCAAGGGCGACATGGCAGCCTTCGCGCTGGGGTTCCTGACCAATCTGCTCAACCCAAAGGCCGTGCTGTTCTTCCTGGCCCTGTTCACCTCGCTTGTATCGGTGCAAACAGCCGGGCAGGCCAAGGTGATCTATGTGGCCAGCATGGCATTAATGCTTTTTGCCTGGTTTGCATTGGTCTCGGTCTTCTTTACGACCCCCTCGGTGCGGCAGGGCTTTTACCGCTTCGGCCGGTGGTTTAATCGGGTCACCGGCATTACATTCCTGGCGCTGGCTGTGCGTGTCGCACTGGCGCAGCAACGCTGATCATTCTCTGAGGCAAGAACAATGGCAGACCAATTCGACCTTACCATCATCGGCTCGGGCCCGGGCGGCTATGTCTGCGCGATCCGCGCGGCGCAGCTGGGCATGAAGGTGGCCGTGGTGGAGAAATGGGCGACCCTTGGCGGCACCTGCCTCAATATCGGCTGCATCCCGTCCAAGGCGCTGCTGCATGCCTCCGAACTATTCGAGGAAGCCGGTCATGGCTTCAAGGCCCTGGGTATCGATATTCCCGCGCCCCAGCTCAATCTCAAGCAGATGCTCACCCACAAGAGCGAGACGGTCGCCTCCAATGTCGGTGGTGTCGATTACCTGTTCAAGAAGAACAAGATCACTGTGTTCCGCGGCATCGGCTCGATCCCGGCCGCCGGCAAGGTGCTGGTGACCCCGCAGAGCGGCGCCCAGACCGAGATCGCCACCAAGAATATCGTCATCGCCACAGGTTCGGTTTCGGCCAATCTGCCGGGTATCGAGATCGACGAGAAGCAGGTCGTCACCTCGACCGGCGCGCTGAATCTGGAAAAGGTGCCCAACAAGCTGGTCGTTATCGGCGCTGGCGTGATCGGCTTGGAACTGGGTTCGGTCTGGATGCGTCTGGGGGCTCAGGTCACCGTGGTGGAGTATCTCGATCGCATACTGCCCGGCATGGACAGCGAAGTGGCCCGCCAGTTCCAGCGCATGCTGCAAAAGCAGGGCATGGAGTTCAAGCTTTCGAGCAAGGTTGCCGGCATCGAAAAGCAGGACGACGGCTCGCTCAAGGTCAAGGTGGAGGCCGCCAAGGGTGGCGAAGCCGAGGAACTCGGGGCCGATGTGGCGCTGGTCGCCATCGGCCGCAAGCCGCATACCGAGGGGCTCGGGCTCGACATTGCCGGGGTGGCCCTGGATGAGCGCGGCCGTGTGCGGGTCGATGGTCACTACAAGAGTTCGGTCGATGGCATTTATGCCATTGGTGACGTGATCGCCGGCCCGATGCTGGCCCACAAGGCCGAGGACGAGGGTATCGCCGTGGCCGAAATCCTGGCTGGCCAGGCCGGTCATGTGAACTATGCGGCCATCCCGGCAGTCGTCTACACCAATCCGGAAGTCGCCTCGGTCGGCAAGACCGAGGATGAACTCAAGGCAGACGGCGTAGACTACAAGATCGGCAAGTTCCCCTTCACCGCCAATGGCCGCGCCAAGGCGATGCTGGCGACGCAGGGCTTTGTCAAAATTCTCGCCGATGTCGAGACGGACCGCGTGCTGGGAGCGCACATCGTGGGCAAGAATGCCGGCGAGATGATCCATGAGCTGGTGACGCTGATGGAATTCTCCGGCGCTTCTGAAGATCTCGCGCGCACCACCCATGCGCATCCGACGCTGAGCGAAGCCATTCGCGAGGCCGCCTTGTCCTTGGGTGATGGCGCTATCCACATCTAGTTCGCCGGCCGCTCGGACCGACTTTCCTATCAAAACCTCCCGGAATCTCGGTTCCGGGAGGTTTTATTTTGATCCGGAAGCCGGCGGAAAATTCATCATACAACATACGAAAAATCATATGTTGACTGATATTATGAGGCGGAATAAGTTCTGGTATGGAAGATGTGTTGACACGGAAATTCATCTTCCATACAAGTTTGGCATCAGGTCTGCCGGCACTTGCACATACGCCTGCGGCGCCTGAGAGCAGGGGAGAATATCTCGTCCGTGCATCTGCGGCATCGGTGGCAGCGGCGGTAGAGCCGGCCCAACCCTTGCCTGTAACTCATTGGGAGGACAACCATGTTTCATCTGCCTAAGATGGCGGCTGCTGCCGTCGTCGCGTCTACACTTATGGTTTCGGCAGTCAGCGCCCAGACCGTACTGCGCTCGTCGGACACGCACCCGGATGGCTATCCGACGGTCGAAGCCGTCAAGAAGTTCGGTGAACTGCTTTCGGAAAAGACCGATGGCCGCTACTCGGTGGAAGTGTTCCACTCCGCTCAGCTCGGTCAGGAAGCTGACACGATCGAACAGACCCAGTTCGGTGTGATTGACCTCAACCGCATCTCGATCGGCGCCTTTGGCACGCAGGTGCCCGAAGCCACCGTCACGCAGCTGCCCTATATCTTCCGCTCTGCCGAGCACTTCCACAATGTGCTGGATGGTCCGATCGGCGACGAAATCCTGGCCGCTTTCGAGGCCGTGGATGTCATTGCCCTGGCCTATTACGACGGCGGCGCGCGTTCGTTCTACAACAGCAAGAAGCCGATCTCTTCGCCGGCCGACATGGAAGGCCTCAAGTTCCGCGTCATGGGTTCCGATATCTTCGTGGACATGGTCGGCGCCCTGGGCGGCAATGCCACCCCGATGCCCTATGGCGAAGTCTATTCGAGCATCCAGACCGGCGTGATCGATGGCGCCGAGAACAACTATCCCAGCTATGATACCGCCGGCCATGCCGAGGTGGCCCAGTTCTATTCGCTGGATGAACACCTGATGGTGCCCGAAGTGCTGGTGGTCTCCAAGATCGTCTGGGACGGCCTGAGCCCGGAAGACCAGCAGGCCATGCGCGAAGCCGCCAAGGAATCGGTTGCCTACCAGCGTGAGCTCTGGGCCGCCAAGGAAGTGGAGTCCAAGGCTGCGGTCGAAGCGCTCGGCGTGCAGATCAACGAAGTCGACAAGACCCCGTTCATCGAAGCGATGAAGCCGGTCTATGAGAAGTATGTCACCGATCCCAAGCTGCAGGATCTGGTTGCCCGCATCCAGGCCACCGAAGGCTGATGCTGATGTCCGGGCCGGCTGTCGTGCCGGCCCGGAGACTTTCCTTGGGAGAATGAGCCGATGAAGAACGGGCTCCTGGCCATCAGCCGCGTCTTTGGCGCGATATCGACCGCCGCCTTGTGGCTTGCCGGAACCGGCCTTGTGGTCATGACCATTTTGGTCGCCTACCAGGTCTATATGCGCTACGTGGTCAACGCGTCGCCGCCCTGGACCGAGGGGGCCTCGATCATGATCATGAGCTGGTTCATCTTCCTGGGTGCGGCTGTGGGCGTGCGCGAGAAGTTCCATATGGGCTTTGATGTGCTGCTCTATGTCATGCCCCCTGCGGCCAAGCCCTGGCTGCGCGGCTTCAGCGACATTGCCATCTTCGCCTTTGCCTTTGGCATGGTCTGGTATGGACTGGAGCTGGCCATTCGGGGCTGGAGCGTGCGCATTCCCGTTCTCGGCCTGCCGCAGACCTTCACCTACCTTCCCATCGTGGTGTCGGGCGTGCTGATCTGCCTGTTCATTGCCGAGCGCATGGCGCTCAGGCTTGCAGGCGAACCAGTGGACGCCGAGGCCGCTGACCACACTGTTTCCGAGGCCTGATCGCAATGGAATACTGGATTCTCTTTGGTGTCTTCGGCCTGCTGATGGTCGTGGGGACCCCCATTGCCTTCTCTCTGGGCATCGCCAGCTTTGCCACCATCGTCTATCTGGGCCGCCCGCCCGTGGTGGTGTTTCAGCAGCTGAATTCCGGCGTCTCGCCCTTTACGCTGCTGGCCATCCCCTTCTTCATCTTTGCCGGCGACCTGATGATGCGTGGCGGTATCGCCGCTCGCATAATCGCCTTCGCCGGCGCCGTCGTCGGACATATCCGGGGCGGGTTGGGACAGGTCAATGTGGTGGCCTCGACCCTGTTCGGCGGTATTTCCGGCTCGGCCGTGGCGGAGGCGGCGGCGGTTGGCGGCATCATGATCCCGCAGATGAAGGCGCGCGGCTATGGGGCCGACTATGCGGTCAACGTGACCTCGATGGCGGCGCTGATCGCCCTGTTGCTGCCGCCCAGCCACAATATGATCATCTATTCGCTGTCCGGCGGCGGGCGCATTTCGATTGCCGATCTCTTCACTGCCGGCGTCATTCCGGGCCTGTTGCTGGCCTTGGCGCTCATGGTCACCGCCTATGTCGTGGCCCGCAAGCGCGGCTATCCCACCGAGCCTTTCCCGGGCTTTGCCAAGGCCCTGCAATACTTCATCATTTCGATCCCCGGCCTGTTGCTCATCGCCATCATCTTTGGCGGCGTGCGCTCGGGTATCTTCACGGCCACGGAAAGCTCCTGCATCGCGGTCATCTACGCATTCCTCGTGACGCTCCTGATCTATCGCAGCATGAACTGGTCGAACTTCGTCCACTGCGTCACCGGCGCCGTGCGGACCACCGCCATGGTGCTGTTCATCATTGGTGCGGCGGCCTCATTCGGCTGGTTGATGGCCTATCTCCGGGTGGCGCCGATCCTGACCGAAATGGTGGGCCAGCTCACCAGCGATCCGCTGATGGTGCTGCTGCTGATCAATGTGCTGCTGCTGCTGCTTGGCACCTTCATGGATATGGGCCCGCTGATCATCATCACGACGCCGATCTTCCTGCCCATGGTCACCAGCTTCGGCGTTGATCCGGTGCATTTCGGGGTGATCATGATTCTCAACCTCGGCATTGGGCTCAACACCCCGCCGCTGGGGCCGGTGCAATTCGTCGCCGCGGCCGTGGGCAAGATCTCCATCTGGGCGGCCATGCGCAGCGTCTGGCCTTTCTATCTGGCCGGCATCCTGGTGCTGGGTCTGGTCACCTATATCCCGGCCCTGTCCTTGTGGCTGCCAAGTCTGTTCCGGTGATCTGATGGCCCTGGTGGACGTCGCAAACCCGGTTCGAAAGCCCAAGCTGGCCGCCATCGTGGTCGATGCGCTGCGCAAGCGCATCGGCTCGGGCGAGTTCGGGCCCGGCGAGAAGCTTCCCACCGAAAGCCAGCTTACCGCGCAATTCGGGGTCAGCCGCACCGTGGTGCGCGAGGCCATCGCGGCACTCGCGGCCGATGGCATGGTCGAACCCAGGCAGGGGGCTGGGGTCTTCGTTATGGCGCAGGCCAGCTCGGCCTTCAGCGCCATTGCCGGCGAACGCTCGAACAAGATTTCGGTGGCCCTGAACGTGCTCGAAGTGCGTATGGGCATCGAGATTGAAAGTGCGGGGCTTGCCGCGCAGCGCCACAGCACCAGCCAGGTCGCGGCCATCCAGGAGGCCTGGAATGAATTCGGACGCCTGATGGCTGCCGGCAATCCAACCGGCAAGACGGACTTCGCCTTTCACCGCGCCATAGCCGCGGCCACGAACAACCCGTTCTATCTGGAAGTGCTTGATGCCCTGGGCAGTCGCACAATTCCCTGCGATGTCGCCTCGCCCTGGGGCACGGACAGCGTGTTGACCTATGAATACCAGGTCGGCCTGCATGAAGAGCATCGCCGCATTCTCAACGCCATTGCCGCCCGCGATGCCGATGGCGCCCGCGAAGCCATGCGCGATCACCTCTCGCGCAGCCAGGACCGGTATCGCGCCCGCCTGGCCGAACAAAGCACCAGTAAACAGGACTAGAGAATGAGTACCGATTTCGACATTCGCTTTGCCATCGACCCTTCGACGGCCGCGGCCATGGGCACGGATGAGTTGCGCGAAAACTTCCTGATCGATGACCTGTTTGCCGCCGGCGAGGTGCGCTGGACCTATACCCATTACGACCGCATGGCCGTGGGCGGGGCGGTGCCCAATGGCGGCGCGCTGGCCCTGGAGGCCATCAAGCCGACCGGCACGGCCAATTTTCTTGATCGCCGCGAGATGATTGCGGTCAATATCGGGGAGCCCGGCACGATCTCGGTGAATGGCGCCGACCATGCCGTTGGACCGCGCGACATGCTCTATGTTGGCATGGGCGCCACGGATGTGCGCTTTGCCGGCGAGGGTGCCAAGTACTATCTGCTCAGCGCCCCTGCCCATGCCAGCTATCCAACCACGCTGCTGCAGAAGGCCAATGCCAAGCGGCTGGATTTGGGCAGCAACGAAACCGCCAATGAACGCTCGATTTTCCAGTATGTGAATGCCGACAGCGTCAAAACCTGCCAGCTGGTCGTCGGGTTGACGCAGTTCGCACCCGGCTCGGTCTGGAACACCATGCCCGCCCATGTGCATGACCGGCGCATGGAGGCCTATCTCTATTTCGACCTCAAACCCGACGCCTTCGTGGTGCATCTGATGGGTGAGCCAGATGAGAGCCGGCACCTGATCGTGCGCAATGAGCAGGCGATCCTCTCCCCGCCCTGGTCGATCCATTGCGGCGCAGGCACTGGCGCCTATACCTTCATCTGGGCCATGGCCGGCGACAATGTCGACTATACCGATGTCGAAGAAGTCGAAATGACGGATCTGCGCTGATGGATCTCAGCGCCTTTTCCCTATCGGGCAAGACCATCATGGTCACCGGCGCCAATACCGGCATCGGCCAGGGTATTGCCCTTAGCGTCGGTCGGGCCGGCGGGCGGGTGATCGCTGTGGGCCGGTCGACCATGGACGAAACGGCGGAGCTGATGGCGTCGATTGGCGCCGAACTGGTCGCCGTTCAGGCCGATCTAGGGTCCACCAGCGACGCCCAGGCCATGTTCGACGCAGCCTGGGACAAGCATGGCCCCATTGATGGGCTGGTGAACAATGCCGGCATTATCAAGCGCGTCGATGCGGTGGATTTCACGGAGGACGACTGGGACAGCGTGATGGACATCAATCTCAAGACGATGTTCTTCCTCAGCCAGTCCCTGGGGCGCAAGGCCATCGCGGCGGAACGCGAGGCGCGGATCGTCAATATCGCCTCAATGCTGAGCTTTCAGGGCGGCATTCGGGTGGCCAGCTATACCGCTTCCAAGAGTGGGGTGCTGGGCATTACCCGGCTGCTCGCCAATGAATGGGCTGCCAAGGGCATCAATGTGAACGCCGTGGCGCCCGGCTATATCGAAACCAACAATACCGAGGCTCTGCGCAACGACCCGGACCGGTCCGCTGCCATTCTCGGGCGCATTCCCGCGGGCCGCTGGGGTGTACCGTCAGACATTGGCGACGCGGCAGTGTTCCTGCTGGCGCCCGCGTCCAACTACATGCATGGCGCCGTCATCCCGGTCGATGGCGGCTGGCTTGCGAGGTAATGAGATGACCCAACATAAGCTCTTCGCGCAACCCAATGAAACCGCCTGGACCGAACTGGCGCCCGGCAATACCCGCCGCGTGCTGATTCACACGCCCGAGCTGATGCAGGTGGAGTTCGGCTTTGAGAAGGGGGCCGTTGGCGCACCGCACAGCCACCCGCATATCCAGGTCAGTTACGTCGCCGAAGGCAGCTTTGAGGTAACCATCGATGGCAAGACGGAAGTGGTCGGCCAGGGTGGCAGCTTCATTGTGCCATCGGGTCTCGTGCATAGCGTCGTGGCGCTGGAGAAGGGTCGGCTGGTGGACGTGTTCACGCCGATGCGGCAGGACTTCGTCTAGCTGATCTCCGCGAGCATGGCCGCATAGGCCGTCTCATGCCGCCCATCCCAATTGTCCATGCCCGGCCTGGTCAGGCGGCCGCGACGGGGTGGGATGAAGCTGTAGATGGTGCGCTCGGGCTCTTCCCGCCATTGCAGGTTGAAGGCCGCGAATTTGGGAAAGAACTCCATATCGGAATAGGGCAGGTGGTCATGCACCCACCAGGCCAGGGCTTCCCAATCGCCGGTGCGCTCGTAATAGGGGATGAAGCGGTTGACGATCACGCAGGCGGTGGCGCCCATGCGGCCCTTCGCGTCGCGCCGATCCCAGATGTGGCCGGCGTGGTTCTTCTCATTGGTCGAACAGTTCAGCTTGTTGGCGTTGCCGAAGTGGTTGACTTCAGGTGAGCGATAGGCGGAGCGGACCGAGATACGCCC
>NZ_CAJXJS010000031.1 GCF_913055165.1 uncultured Devosia sp. | reverse complement strand
CAGCTGGAGGGATTGTCCAGAGCGGAGTTCACCTTGTTACCAGTGGCGAGGCGGTTCTGGGTGGAGGCCATCATATCGGCAGTGCCCTTGAGGGACAACAGGTTCGAGCGGACGGCTTTGGAGAGAGAGATATCGGCCATTTTGGCTAAGTCCTTTTCTAGGATTACGCATACTACGACGCCTCTCCTGAGGCAGGCCGATCCTCTGCTGCCAGGCTATAAGGAAGGGTTAAATGGATGCCGAAAGTTTGGGCTAATACTTCGCCCGAATTTATCGACCCAAATGCGAAAAGGCCCCGGAATCCGGGGCCTTTTGCGCGACTCGGTGAGGGAGGAGTCTAGGGAAGTGTTAACTTAAGCGATGAGATCCCGAAGGCGCGCCTGGGACTCTTCGGGTATCTCGGCGGTGCCGATGCGGCGAATGAGTTCTTCCATGGACTGCGGGGTCGGGGGCAGGGCGCCGGCGATAACGGCTGCAGCGAAATCTGCCGTCCGGTTACGCTCCGGTTCTGCAGGCCGATCCGCTTTCTGGTCCTTTTGTTGAAAAGGCAGATTGCGGTCCCGGTCCCCCGCTTTCGCGCCAGCCGCGGATTTCTGTGCGCTGTCGTGCAGCAGGGTGCGTTCACCCATGGCCGGCCGATGGCGGTATTCGTTCAGATTTGCGGAGCCCGGGGAGACGGGCTCGATGGCGAGGCTTGCAACCATAACCTTTCCCCCGAATGCACCTATTCGCGGAAACCCTAAGTCGCGCCCCTTATGCTGAGGTAACCTCGCCTTTGCGCATTTTAGTCAAATGCCACCATTTTACAGCGCCCGGTTGATGGCTATTCCCTTGGCCGATGCATTGGGGTCGGAGGTGACCGTGCCGGCAGTGCCGTAGGTCTTGGTGCGGTTCTGCTGTCCAACCATGCGGGCGACATCAGTCAACACGTCTTCGGTGACAGTCTTGGCTGTGGCCAGCACGCGCAGATTTTCTGCCATTTGGGTGGCCAGGCTTTCGTGTCCGGCCCGCAGGCGCGCCATGGACTGCGGCGCCTCGGCATTGAGACGCACGGCCTGCCGCTGGATCGCTCGTGCGAACGTCACATAATCCTGTGCCAACCGGGTCTTGTCAGGCGTCAACTGACCGGCCTGGCGGAGATGGCCGGCGCGAAGCAGGGTGGTTTCCTGGTTCATCACATCCACCAGAGAGGCCAGCGCCTGTTCGGCGTGCGTACACAATTCTACCGCTGGAAGGGCGTCGAGGGCGGCAAGGCGGGCGGCTGCGGTCATTTTCCGTATACTCCGGCACTGGAAATGGGTGTGAAGCTGGTCTGGGCGCGGCTGGCATTCGCCGCTTCCTGCAAGGCGATCATCTGGCTCATCAGGTCATCGGCGATGCCCACCCCACCGCTCTGGGCAATGGAATTGGCGAGCTGCTCGGCTTGCATGGAGCGCCACGTCTCCTCGCCGAAGCCGCCGCCACCGAAATTCTCGTCGCCCTTGACCGACGCGAACATTTCCTTGGTCAGGATATTGAGGAACACGCCCTCAAGTTCTTCGGCCTGACCGCGGATACGCTGCATCTGGCCCGGTGTAAGAGTTGAGCCTGCTTGATTGATCAGGTTCATCACAGCACCTCGATCTCGGCCTGAAGGGCTCCGGTCGCCTTGATCGCCTGAAGGATGGCAATCAGGTCTCGCGGCGAGATGCCCAGCGCGTTCAGACCATCGACCAACTGCTGCAGGGTCACCGATTCCTCGACCACCTGAAGTGCGGTGTCAGACTGATTGACGTTGAGATTGGTATTGGGCTCGACGGCCGTCTGCCCCAGGCTCAGCGGGTTGGGCTGCACGACTTCGGGGTTCTCGGCGATAGTCACGGTCAGATTGGACTGGGCGACCGCGACGCTGGAAACGCGCACATCCTTGCCCATGACGATGATGCCGGAATTTTCGTCGATGACGATCTTGGCCGGCTGGTCGGTCTGGACGATCAACTGCTCGATGTCGGTCAGCAGATCCACAATATTGCCGTTGAAATTGCGCGGCAGCGTCAGGCGCACCGTGGCCGGGTCTTCGGGAACTGCCGTGGGGGCGCCGATGAAGTCGTTGACCGCGAGGGCGATGCGCCGGGCCGTGGTCAGGTCCGGGTTGCGCAGGGCGAGGCGCAACGAATGCTGGGAGCCGAGGTGAAAGTCGATCTCGCGCTCAATCAGCGCGCCGGATGAAATGCGCCCCGTGGTCGGAACGCCGGAAATGACGCTGGCCGCATCGCCCTGGGCGCTGAAGCCGTTGATCAGAACCGGGCCTTGAGCAATGGCATAGACTTCGCCATCGGCCCCGAGCAGGGGTGTTACCAGCAGCGTTCCGCCTTGCAGGCTGTCGGCGTCACCCAGGGCGGCCACCGAAACGTCCATCCGCGAGCCTTGAGTGGCGAACGGAGGCAGATTGGCGGTGACCATCACGGCGGCAACATTTGCCGTGCGGACGTTCTCGCCCTGGGTGTTGACCCCGAGCCGCTCAAGCATCGATTGGAGGGACTGCTTGGTGAAGGGCGAGTTGTTGAGGCTGTCGCCGGTGCCATTGAGGCCGACAACGAGGCCATAGCCCACGAGCTGGTTCTCGCGAATGCCTTCCATGTCCACGATGTCCTTGATGCGGGCGGGCGCAGCATGGACGGCGGAGAGCGGTGACAGCGTCAGCGCCAGGCTGAGCGTTGCGGCGGCTATGGTGCGGATCAGGCGCATAGGCAATTCATCCCCGATTGACGCCGCGCCATCCCCATGGTGCGGCCTTCGGACAAGCAAATGCGAGAACCATGCCAGATTGTGACTGGGCAGCTAAGCCGTTGATTTCGAAGGTTTGTAGTCGACGGGGAAGGGTGCGTTGCCGTGATGCTGTGCAATTCTTGCCGGGTGCGTTAAGGGCTTGTTAACTTCGGTGGGCAGAATTTGCCGAGAATAACAAACCGAGCGAGTCAGGCCCTTTGCGTATCGACGCAACCAATCGCAGCAGCACAGTGTCCGGTCGCTCGGCGCCCGGCAAGGCGGGCAGCGGGCCTGCCTTCGTGCCGGCTGAGGAGCAGGGGCCGCAGCGGGCCGGTACGGCTGCGCCGGTAGCGCCGACCGCAGGCCTTGATGCCATATTGGCTCTACAGGCTGCGGGAGACTTCTCCGAAAGCCGGCGCAAGGCCGTGAAGCGGGGACGGCGGTTGCTCGATCTGCTCGAAGGCATGAAAGCCGATCTGCTGGTGGGGCAAGTGGCCCCCGAGCGTCTGGACGGCATGGTCGAACAGCTGCGTGGTCTGCGCGAGCGAGTGGAGCCGGAGCTGGACGCGGTGCTGGACGAAATTGAGCTGCGCGTGCTGGTGGAATTGGCCAAGATCGGCCGCTTTCCCCAGATTTGAGGTCGCAGCCAATTCTATCCAAGTCATCAAGATGTTGTCAGTTTTGCGCTATGCGGCTGAGGCGTCCGGCTTTCCTGTGTTAACGAGTCGTAACTTGTTTGCTTGCGGGGGGCGGACGAGGCGCATATATAGGCCGCCAAGGGCGCATTGGAGTTGAGTCTGCTGATGTCTTCGGTTGAACTTACGGATTATCGACCCAGCGAGGACGAGCCGTTCATGAACCCGCGGCAGCGGGAATACTTCAGGAATAAGCTGAATGCCTGGAAGGACGAGATTTTGCGCGAGAGCCGCCTGACTCTCGAGAACCTCCAGGAAGAAAGCCAGAACCACCCGGATATGGCTGACCGGGCCAGTTCGGAAAGCGACCGGTCTCTGGAGCTCAGAACCCGCGATCGCCAGCGCAAGCTGATTGCTAAGATTGACGCGGCGCTCAAGCGCATCGATGATGGTACCTACGGTTATTGCGAAGAGACCGGCGATCCGATCGGTCTGGCTCGGCTCGATGCCCGCCCGACGGCGACCCTGAGCCTCGAGGCGCAGGAACTCCACGAGCGGCGCGAAAAGGTTTATCGCGACGAATAGGTTGCCCCTAGCTAATGAAAAAGCCCGCAGCGATGCGGGCTTTTTGCTTTGATGGCCGCCGGACTTCAGTTTCCCGGCACGCGCTCGGCGTTGCGGTCATGAATGGCCTGCGCTTCGGGTGTCATGATTTCTGCGAAGTCAGACATCTCGATGACTGGCCGGATGTCGATGTCGCTATCGGTGAACATGGGATTTGGGCAACGCTTGACCCATTCAACGGCCTCGTCCATGTCGCGAACTTCCCAGATCCAGTAGCCGGCGACGATTTCCTTGGTCTCGGCAAAGGGGCCGTCGATCACCGAGCGGTCCGAGCCGCTGAAATGGACGCGCTTGGCGAATTTGGTGGCCTTCAGGCCATCGCCGCCGATCATGATCCCGGCATTGATCAGCTCTTCATTGTACTTGCCCATGGCCTCCAGCAGTTCGGTCGTCGGCATGACGCTGTTTTCACTGTCGGCGGTGGCTTTGACGAAAACGACAACACGCATTTCTTTCTCCTGTTTCACCGCAGGCATGATTGCCTGTCTGCTGAGCCGACGAGCGATGAGCGAAGGCTTCGACATTTTTTTAGCGCCGATCTTGCGGCGGGCGAACAGAAAAGCAAAGGCGGGGCCCTGTGACCCCGCCTGTTGGCCTGCTTGACTGCGTTTTTCAGAAGCCGATGACCGTGGTGATGCCACTCTGGTTGTCGCCGTTCTGAAGGCATTGGGCATTGGTCGCCTCGCCGAATTGGAACAGGCCGCAGGAATTGTTGTTGCCGTTCTGGTTGATCGAACCATTGTGGCCATTGCCTTCCTGCCAGATCAGCCCGTGATTGCCCGAGCCATTCTGGTTGAAGCCGGCGGAATTGCCCGAGCCGTTCTGGTAGCCATTGGCGCCGCTGGCCGACAGACCCTGCATCAGCGAAAACATCTTAAGGCCCATCCCCAGCGCCTCGGCCTGTTCGGGGTCGGTGGGCGAGAAGCCGATGGCAATCTGGCCGCCGGCCATGGCTGGTGCGGCGGAAAGGCCAAGCATTGCAGCTGTCAGAGTGGCGGCGATGGTCTTTGCGAAGCGAGTGGTCATCTGGTGTCTCCGAGTTTGAGTTGCGTTCCCTGGGCTGGTCTTCCCAGCGCTTGAAAAGAGGATAAGGCGGCCGGCCTGAACCGGTTCGGAGCGCGGCGTTCAGATAGCGTTCAGCCGCCGGCGCCGGCAAAAAAAAGCCCCGCCGGAGCGGGGCAGTTGGAAGGATCGGGAGAGTGCGTGGCGCTCAGGTCAGGGTGGTCAGCGGTGCCGAGCAATCGAAGCGCTTGCCGCCGGTTTCGACGGAAAAATCGACATCGATGGTCGAGCCGGCATTGACCATGACCTTGCCCAGCGACACGGGCGCCCCTGCTGCGGCCGAGAACTGGCCGCCCTGACTGATATTGGTGGAGCCACCGCTGCTGTTGCTCCTAAGGGCAAAGCGATATTCGCCGGACAGTGCAGTCGGGCTTTGCAGCACTCCTTCAATGGCCATCAGGCCGCGTTCGGATTGGGTGCTGATGCCGCAATTGAAATCGCCATCATTGCCGGTGGCATGCGCGGCGGCGCCGGCCAGAGCCAGGGCGCCAACCGCGAGAACGGCCATGCGAAACGTGGAGTAGACCATATTGTCCTCCTCTGAAGTGGATGGGGCCAGCCGCGACTGGCCCCCTGAGCCCTTGGTTTACGGGCAGACCTGCACAAAGGCGCTGACATTGTTGGAGCCGTGCTGGACCATATTGGCGTTGCAGCCATTGCCGACCTGCACGCCGGCGGCGGTGTTGCCATTGCCGTCCTGGGTCAGAATGGCGTTATGGTTGTCGCCAAACTGGGCGACGCCGCCCTGGTTGTTCCAGCCATCCTGCCAGACGTCGCCATAGTTGTTGTTGCCGTCCTGACCAATGGCGGAGGTGTTGTTGCCGCCATTCTGGTTGGAAATGCCGGTGTTCCAATTGCCGTTCTGGTAGGCGCCGAAAGTGTTGTTCCAACCGGCCTGGCCACCGCCGACGGCGTTGCCGAAGCCGTATTGTTCGATGAACAGGCTATTGGCCATGGCGGGCGCGGCAGCACCGGCGAGAACGGTGGCAGCCAGGGTGGTGATGAGAAGCTTGCGGATCATTTGTCGTCTCCTTGGGTTGGGGCTGCGGTCCCTCCGACCGCGTCGTTGATGGAGACTGTTTTAGGGGAGTGATTTGGAACGCCCGCTGAAGTGTCAATTCAGTTTGGGTTCATCAAAAAAGGGCAGCGGAAACTGATTCCGCCGCCCGAGATAAGCTTTTGTAATTTATATCAAATCTAAGCCAGCTCGACCCGGGACCGCAGCCGGTTGTTCGGGCGGGCCTTCGGGCGCGGCAAGACAGCGGTGCTGGCTAGCCGCCGTAGCGTGCCTTCAGGTGGGCCTTGAAGTAGTCGGCGTTCAATGGCTCGCCAGTGGCTCGCGTGATCAGTTCGGGCGTGGTGTAGCGGGAGGCCTCGTTCCACACCTTGTCGGCACGCCATTGGTTGATGGCGGTAAAGTCCCCCTGACGGATCTGGTCGCGCATATCGGGCAAGTCCTTCTGCATCGCCGCCGACAATTGCGCGGCGATCATGGCGCCCAGCGTATAGCTGGGAAAGTAACCAAAGGCGCCGCCCGGCCAGTGCACATCCTGCATTGGTCCGTCCTTGGGATCATTGATGGTCGAGATGCCCAGATATTCTGTCATCTTGGCGTCCCAGGCCTCGGGGATCTGGCTTGCCTCCAATTTGCCCGATACCAGGTCCTGCTCCAGTTCGTAGCGCAGAATAACATGCAGGGGGTATGTCACCTCGTCGGCGTCGACCCTGATATAACCACGCTCGACAAAATTGACCTCGTTCAGCACATCCGCAATATCCCAACCGGGAATGGCTTGGTCGCCCATATGCTGATGCACCAGTGGCAACATGAATTCCCAGAATTCCGGGCTCCGGGCGAGCTGCATTTCCACAAACAGGCTCTGGCTTTCATGCATGCCCATGCCCCGCGCCTTGCCCAGCGGCCAATGCGACCACTGCTTGGGCAGGCCCTGTTCGTAAAGCGCGTGGCCGGTTTCGTGCAGCACCCCCATCAGCGAGGTGAGAAACTCGTCGGTGCGATAGCGCGTGGTCATGCGCACATCGGTCGGCACACCACCGCAGAAGGGGTGATGCGAGACGGCGAGTGAACCATGGGTGAAATCAAAGCCGACCGCGCGCATCGCGGCCAGTCCGAGTTCGCGCTGCTTCTCAATGGGATAAGGGCCATGGAGCGGCTTGCGCGGGTGCTGGGCCAGGCGTCGCTCCTGGACCGACAAGGCTGTCGGCACGAAGTCCTTGAGGAAGGATTTGAGGTCGGCAAAGACCGTGTCGATATCAGCCGTGCGATTGCCGGGGTCGTATTGGTCCATCAAGGCGTCGTATGCCGCCAACCCGGTTGCGGCAGAGCGCAAAGCCGCCTCTTCGCGCACCAGGGCAATGACGCCTTCCAGAGCCGGCAGAAAACTATCCCAATCGCCCTTGGGGCGCAGATCGCGCCAAAGCTGTTCGGACCGCATCGTGGCCGCCGTGCGCCGCTGCACGAACTCGGTCGGCAGGCAGGTGGCGTTGACATAGCTGCGCTCGAATTCGCCCACGGCACGCCGCTGGTCGTCGTCGAGATCCTCGCTTTTGGCGCTCTCGATCCAGTCGGCAATCTGCGGGGCGGTGGCTTGCGCGTGATACATGCCGGCGAGGTTGGACATGGCCTCGGCCCGCTTTTCGCCTCCGCCGACGGCCATGTGCGTTGCTTCGTCAGCACCGAGAATTGAAATCGCATGTTCGAGTGACTCGAGCTTGCGGCCGAGTTCATCGAGTTTTTGAAATGACATGAAAGGCTCCGCAATAGGTAGCCGATCTGTTCCATAGCTCGCCTGAGGGATCAAGGCTTGCTGTCGGGCGGGTCCTTGTCGGAGCGCTTTGTGCTGGCTGTTCCAAGCGCAACGCCGATAGCGATGCCGATGCCGATACCCAGGGCGATATTGTCCAGGGACACGCCGATTCCGGCGCCAATGGCGATCCCCACCGCGATACCGGTTGCCATGTTCATCTGCGCTCTCCTTTGTTGGCCAACCCATATGGGTGGCCGGAGGTTGCCAGAAAAGGGGAGAGGCGCAGCCGGGGAAGCTGCGCCTCGTGGGGACGGGCTCCGGGCCTGGGAAGCTGGAGCCCTTGGGAGAAGGCCCGGCGCCTTCTGCGCTTGGGGCCGTGCCGGGCCGTTCTGGTCCGGCGGGGAACGCAGCGCCGCCATGGGGAATGGCGCCGCCGGGAAGCGTCAGAAGGGCAGTATGGCGTCCATCACCTGCTGGCCGTAGCGCGGTTGCTGCACATCGGTGATCTGCCCGCGTCCACCGTAGGAAATACGGGCTTCCGCTATTTTGGTGGAGGGAATGGTGTTGTTGGCCTGGATATCGGAGGGGCGCACGATGCCGGCGACGATGAGGTCGCGAACCTCGAAATTCACTCGCACTTCCTGACGCCCTTCGATCACCAGATTGCCGTTGGGCAGGACCTGTGTAACGACGGCCGCGACAGAAGTTTCCAGCGCCTCGCTTCGGTTTACCGAGCCTGCGCCGGCGTCCTTGATGCCGGAATTGAAGTCGATGGCCGCCTGCGGGTCGATCTCGGCGCCGGCAATGCCGGTGAAAGCCGCACCGAACAATCCACCCATGCCGGCGCTGTTGGTCGAGTTGCGGGTGCGCTGAGTATTGTTGTTGATCTGGGCGCTATCATCGATGGTGACCATGACGGTCAGGATGTCCCCGACCCGGTGGGCCCGCTCATCCTTGAAAAAGCCCTTGGCGGAGGTGCGGTAAAGCGAATTGGCCTGATAGGTATCGGCGATCGGCTCGGGCATGGGCATGCGCACCGGCTGGTAGCCGGCCGTGGTGGTCGGGTCGGCAATGGCGGTCAGGGCAGGGGCCTGGCCGACATTTGCCAGCCGGTCCATGGTGCTGCAGGCGCCCAGCGTGAGGGTCAGGGTCAGGATGGTGGCGATCTTGGCGATGTTCATGTTCATCTGTCCCGAATTAGAGGCCGGCGAGCGTGATGGGGGCGGTAGAGACTTCCACCGCGCCGGGAGCGATGGCCGTGGCGCTGATCACGCGCCTTGAGACCAGATTGAGGACCTGCAACGGTGCGCCCTCTGCGGCCCCGGTGATGGCTTGACCTTTGACGGTCAGGGTCATTGGGCCCTGGCGATAGTAAATGGTCACCAGGTCGTTCTTGGCCACGGAGAGCGGCGTCGAGACATCACTGGCGCGCAGGAGCATGCCGTCGCGGCTCTGGCGGTTGAGCGCCATGCCGACCAGCTGATCGATGGACGGAATTCCCTGTGCGTCCGCCTGCTGGATAGGCAGTGGGCGCATGACAATGTGCTCGGGCCGCAGGATGGTCCCAGCGGGCAGCCCGGCGACGAGATGCGGCGCGGCGACGCTGATTTCGATGGTGCCGTTCAAACCGAGGGGACGGTCGGTGCCGGCCAGGGCGAAACGTGCCGAGAACGTGCCGTTGCCGGGCAGGTAGCGCAGGCTTTCAAGGCGGGCCGGCGTGTCACTTGCGGCGACGGTGATCGTACCCGGCTGGCTGGAAAACAGCATGTTTGCGCTCATGCCTTCGTCCAGGATGCCGCGATGCCGGAGGTCCTGGGTGATGAGGTCGGCCAGGAGGGTCTCGTCGACGACCGAAGCTGACCGGGAGACGCTGACCACTGCCAGCCCGGTTGTTTCGAAGCGGGTGAGGCCAATGCGTGCTGTCGCGGCGCGTACGGCTGCCAGGTCCACATTGCCGGTCGTGCCCGGAAGTGGCGAGCGGAACAGGGGCTGCTCGGCCAGGACGCCGGCATCGTCGAACATGTCTCCGACCGTCACGATCGGTGCATCGACGGTGATGGCGGCGCGGAGGACCGGCGCGGCGGAGGCCAGGCCCGTGGAGAGCAGCAATGCAAGGGTCAGGCTGATTGTGCGGATCGGTTTCATGATCATCCTCCTCAGCTTAGCTGGCTCGTGGCCTGCATCATCTGATCAGCGCCGGAGATGACGCGGGCATTCATTTCATAAGCACGCTGGGCAGCGATCAGATCGGCGATCTCGGTCACCGAATTGACGTTGGCCATCTCGAGATAGTTCTGCAGCAGGTCGCCGGTACCGTCCGTATTGGGCACGCTCACCTGCGCCGGGCCGCTGGCAGCGGTCTCGAGGAACAGATTGTCACCCATGGATTCCAGTCCCGACTTGTTGACGAAGCGGGCCAGTTGAAGCTGCCCGAGCTGTGTCGGGGCGGTATCGGTGCCGATATAGGCCTCGACGGTGCCATCGGGAGAGATGGAGACGCCGCGGGCGTCGCCCGGAATGGTGATGCCCGGATCGACGGGATAGCCGGTGGAGTTCACCAGCGTCCCTTCTGCGTCGCGTTCAAAGGAGCCGTCACGGGTGTAGCCGGTGCGTCCGTCGGGCAGCTGGATCATGAAGAAGCCCTCGCCGCGGATGGCCACATCCAGTTCCCGCTCGGTCATGTTGACCGACCCCTGGCTCATGATGCGTGGGGTGGAGACGGTGCGGACACCCGAACCGATCTCGAGTCCGGCCGGTACCATCGTGCCCTGGTCGGATGTCTGCGAGCCGGCGCGAGTGATCTGCTGATAGAGCAGGTCCTGGAACTCTGCGCGCTGCCGCTTGTAGCCGGTGGTGCGCATGTTCGCGATATTGTTGGAAATGACTTCGACATTGCGTTCCTGGGCGCCCATGCCGGTCGATGCGATGTAGAGTGCTTTCATGGCGTTTGCTCCTCAGGATCAGGCGTTGGCGTCGCCCAGGCGCTGGATGGCGTTGCGACGCATGTCATCCTGCTTCTGGGTGAGGGAGGCGATTGATTCATAGGCGCGTTGCACGCGGATCATTTCGGCCATCTCGGTGACACCGGAGACATTGGACCGCTCGATATGACCCTGCATGACGCGGGTATTGGCGTTAAGGTCTGGGGTGCCGCCGGAGAACAGGTTGAGGCCTTCACGCACCAGCTCCTGGGCATTGGCGAATTCCACGATGCGGAGCTGGCCCTTGGCGCCAGCGCTGGAGGAAATTGTGCCGTCGGCCGCGATGGTGATGCCGGTTTCTTCCGGGCCGAACTGGATGGGGCCACCAAGGCCCAGCACGGGATTGCCGGACTGGTCGACCAGGGTGCCCTGATTGTTGAGCTGGAAGGCGCCTGCCTTGGTCCACCGTTCGCCACCAGCGGTCTGGACGGCGAAGAAGCCGTCGCCGTTGAGTGCGACGTCGAGCTCGTTGCCGGTCTGGACGATGGCGCCGCCCTGCAGGTCATGCACCGTGGCCCAGTCCTGCACGTAGGAAAGCGGCTGGTCGAGCGATGGGAAGTCGTTATCCCGCGCGACCGGCATCACATATTCCTCGAACAGGATCTGCTCGGCCTTGAAGCCGGTGGTGTTGAGGTTGGCAATGTTGTTCGCCACCACGTCCATTTGGCGCTGCAGCGCGATCTGCCGGCTAAGGCTGATGAGTTGCGCGTTCTCGATCATGGCATTCCCCGGTTTGGTCCCCGAGACGGCCCGCTTCCCCAAGCTGGTCGCCTCGCCCATTAACACTGCAGAAACCATGCCAGGGCGACAAATCTAATAAAATCAGCATCTTAGTTTCGCGGGTAGGTTTACCGGCGGTAGGTCGTGCCGTTGCATTCGGCAAAAGCTGCCCGGCAAAAACTGCCGGCTTGGCCTCATTTGTAACCATTCGTTAACCAAGTGGGCCTTAGCTGGTCGGCAAGCCGGAATCGTCCGGAATTGCAGGCGTTTGACAGGGCCTCTTATGACAGCGGAAGCCGAAGCCGGGACAGAAGCGCCAGCCAAGAAGGGCATTCCCAAGCTCTTCATCATCATTGGCGCCGGAGTGGTTGTGCTTCTGCTGGCCGCGGGCGGACTGTTCTTCTTCGTGTCATCTTCGGGCGGCGAAGCGGACGCGCATGGCGGCGGCGAGCACGGGGAAAGTGCCGCTGCCGAGGCGCATGACACCTTCATCTTCAACCTGCCGCCGATGATGGTGAACCTCAATTCCGAGGGGCAGGACAATCCTTCATTCATGAAGCTCACCATCGCCCTGGAAGTGGCTGACGAGCACGTGATGACCGAGATTCAGCCGCGGCTGACCAAGGTCATCGATGCGTTCCAGGTCTATATGCGCGAGCTGCGCAAGAGCGATCTGGAAGGCTCGGCAGGCATCTATCGTCTCAAAGAGGAGCTGCTGCGCCGGGTCAATCTGGCGATCTATCCTGCCCATGTGGAGAGCGTGCTCTTCAAGGAAATCCTGGTGCAGTAATGGCCGGACCGACCGATCAGGACAAGTTGAGCGAGGATTGGGGGCTCGAGGACCTCGGCGAAGCCGCCGATGATGCTTCGCCCGGGCCGGTCGACGAAAGCGAGATGAGCGACGAGGAGCGTGCCGCGGCGGCCGCTGCCGAGTGGGCCGCCATGCTCGAAGGCGGCGATGCCGATGGCGAAGGCGGGGCTGACCGCGTCCTGAACCAGGACGAGATCGACAGCCTGCTCGGCTTTGACGCCAATGCCGGCGGCAATGTCGAGCTGACCGGCGTGCAGGCGCTCATCAATTCGGCCCTGGTCTCCTATGAACGCCTGCCGATGCTGGAAATCGTCTTCGACCGCCTGGTGCGGCTGGCGACGACTTCGCTGCGCAATTTCACCTCGGATAATGTCGAGTTGACGATGGATTCGATTTCCTCGGTCCGTTTCGGCGATTACCTCAATTCCATTCCGCTGCCCGCCATCCTTTCGGTTATCAAGGCCGAGGAGTGGGAGAATTACGGCCTGCTCACGGTCGATTCCAACCTCATCTATTCGATGATCGACGTGCTGCTGGGCGGTCGCCGCATCGGCGGCAATATCCGGGTCGAGGGTCGGCCATATACCACCATCGAGATGGCGCTGGCCCGCAAGATGATCGAGATCATCCTTGATGATACCCATCGCGCCTTCGAACCGGTGACCCAGATCAATTTCAAGCTTGAGCGCATGGAGACCAATCCGCGCTTTGCCGCCATCTCGCGGCCGGGCAATGCGGCCATTCTGATCGAGCTCAGAATCGAGATGGACGACCGCGGCGGCAAGATCGAAATCCTCTTGCCCTACGCCACCATCGAGCCGATCCGCGAACAGTTGCTGCAGATGTTCATGGGTGAGAAGTTCGGCCGCGATCCCATCTGGGAAGGGCATCTGGCGACCGAGATCTATCAGGCCGATGTCGAGATCGAGGCTGTGCTCCACGAGCAGCAACTGCCCCTGTCGCGGCTGCTGGACCTCAAGCCCGGGCAGACGCTGATGTTCGAGCGCAGCCCCAGCGACCCGGTGCGGCTGCGCTGTGGTGATGTAGAGCTGACCGAGGCCATCATGGGCCATATTGGCAATCATGTTTCCGTGCGGGTGACGCGCCCGCTCAACCCGCCCAAGGTCACCATGGCGGCCTTCGAGGCAATCGACGAGACGATGGAAGGACGATGATGTTGGGGCTGCCACTTGGAATAATCGTGGAAGGCGCCGTTGCGGTTCTGCTGGCCCTGACGATCGGCTATTGCGTGCTGCTTAATCAGCGCCTTAAGCGCCTGCATCAGGACAAGGACGCCATGGCCAAGATGGTCGCGGACCTTGTTAGCGCCACCAATCTGGCCAATCAGGCGATCAAGGAACTCAAGGCGACGGCCGTCGAGGCTGACCTGACGCTGAGTGCGCGGATGGAAGAGGCGGAGCGCTTCGGCGTTGAGCTGGCCAATCACGTAACTGCCGGCACGGTGCTGATGGAGCGCATCGCCAAGATCACCAGCGTTGCCCGCCATAGCCAGGCCATTGAGCCGGTCGAGGCACCCAACAAGGTTCAGACCGCGCTGCAGCAATTGTCCGAGCGGGTGCGTAGCCGCGGGGCTGCCGCGTGACCAATATCCGCCTGCTCCCCGTCGTCATCCTGGCCGTCGCGGCCCTGCTGGTCCTCAAGACCGTCGGGCTCGTGACCAATGGCGGCTATGTACTGACGGGCGTCTCGACGGTCTATGCGGCCGGCGGTGGCGGGGGCGGGCATGGCGGCGGCGCCGCCACTGACGGGCCGGTGACACTGCCCAGCGAACCGACGCTTGAGGACAGTGCACCGACGCTTGCCGACTCGGCACCAACGCTGGGCCAGGCCGCATCCGGTGGTCATGGGGCAGCGGCCTCCGACCATGGCGCGCCCGCCTCCGACCACGGCGAAGCGGCCGGGGACGCCGAGGGGCATGGCGAGGCCGCCACGGACGATGGCCATGGCGAGACCGTCACCAATGTCATTGCCGCAGAAAATGCCTGCGATCCGCGACCGGTCGCCGAGCCGGGCGAGACCGACACGAGCGAAGGTGAATTGCTGGTCATTCCGGCGGATTGCCCGCCGCCGGCCGATGCGCTGCCGCAGCTGTTGACGCCGACCGGCGCAGTACCGATGACAGCGGGGGACACGTCCCTTACCGAGCAGGCCCTGCTTGAGCGGCTGGCCACCCGCCGCACCGAACTGGAAACCTATGAGCAGGAGCTGGCGATGCGCGCATCGCTGGTCGAGGCCGCCGAGAAGCGGATCGAGGAACGCCAGCAGACGCTGAAGTCCATCGAAGACCAGATCGCTTCGCTGGTTGAGCAGCGCAAGGAAATGGAAGAAGGGCAGTTCGCCGGCATCGTGGCCATGTATGAAACCATGAAGCCCAAGGATGCAGCCAACATTTTCAATGCCCTGGATATCGAAGTGCTGCTGCGTGTGGCCAAGATGATGAGCCCGCGCAAAATGGCGCCGATCCTGGCGGAAATGGACACGATGCGGGCCCAGGAGCTGACCGTGCGGATGGCCTCGGCCAGCATCGATCCGCTGGACCAGATGTCGCCGGAGGCACTGGCTGCGCTGCCGCAGATCGTCGGACAATAGTCAATTGCCAATTGTGCCCTTAGGAGCACGTTAAGCACCGCTCGCTAGGGTTGGCCTGAAGGAGTGTGCCCTGTCCAGAAGGCAGGGTCCTTCGGAGTGTTGCAACCCTCGCGTTTCCTGAGGATTTTGGGCCATGCGCCCCGTCCCTGCGATCGCGACCATATGCGTCGGGCGGGCAGAAGGCCGGTGAAGACCGCAAACAGAACAGGCAGACGCGGCTTGAGCCGTGTGTTCATGGCGGCGGCGATGGCCGGTGCGATGATGGCCGCCTGGCCTGTCCTGGCTCAGGAGCAGGGGCAGCTCTTTGCGACCGAAGAGGATGGTTATGGCCGTCTCATCCTGAGCTTTCCGTCTCTGGATGATTTGCCCGAATACGACTTCCGCATCGACAATGGTGTGCTTTCAGTCGAGTTTGTCGAGCCGGTCGAGATTCTCTTGCCCGACGTGGCCGCTACCATGCCGAATTACCTTTCGGTGGCGCGCCTCGATCCGGATGGCAGGGGGCTTCGTCTGGGCCTTAAAAGCGGGTTCAACTTCAATCGCATAGAAGCTGGCGAGAAGCTGTTCGTCGACTTGATGCCGGCGGACTGGCAGGGCATGCCCCCGCCGCTTCCGCAGGAAATCATCGATGAATTGGCAGAGCGTGCGCGGATTGCCGCCATTGCCGCGGAGCGTGAGCGTAAGGCGCGCCTCGCAGCCGAGCTGGATCCAAAAGTCGATGTCCGGGTGGGGCGCAACGCCACCTTTTTGCGGCTGCAGTTCGACTGGACGGTGCCGACACATGGCGAGTTCAGCCAGAAGGGTGCGATCGGCGCGGCTACCTTTGAGTGGCCGGTCGATATGGACTTGACCGGTCTGCTGACCGGTCTGCCCGACGAAATCGTGTCCGTCGAGGCCGGGCATTCGGCCGATGGCGCAGCGGCCAGCTTCATCTTTGCCGAGGGGGTTGAGCCGCGTTTCTACGCGATCTCCCCGTCGCAATATGTGCTCGACATAGACATTGCCGGGGCGTCTTTGCCGGCGCTGGCGCCCGCGGACCTGGCGGCACAGGCTGATGAGCTTGCCGCCAAGGCTGCCGATGAAGCTCAAAACGAGCCGCAGATCGCCGCGCTGCAAGTGGCTGCGGCGGAGACTGTAAAACCCTTTGTGTCCGTGCTGGGCAATACCGTACGGCTGGTCTTTCCCTTCGAGCAGGATACGCCCGCGGCCGTGTTCCGGCGCGGCGACACGGTCTGGATGATCTTCGATACGGTTTCGGGCATCACCGCGCCGGATGCCTCAATGGACCTGGACGCTGTGGCTCGCGAGTTTTCGGTGGTTTCCTCCGGTGATACCCAGATCGTGCGGCTGGACCTCGCCAATGATCGTCTGGCGACCCTGGGCTCGGAAGGCATGGCCTGGGTGCTGTCGCTTGGCGACATGATGCTCAGCCCCACAGAGCCGATGACCTTGTCGCGCCGCCGCGACATTGAAGGGTCTTTCGAGATGGTCGCCAATGTCATGCGCCCGGGCCGGGTACACGATTTCCGGGATCCGCTGGTCGGCGACGTTCTCAAGGTCGTCACGGCATTCCCGCCGGCGCGTGGGCTTACCCGTTCACTCGACTATGTCGATTTTGCCGCGCTGCGCAGCGTGCACGGTCTGGTCATCCGTCCCAAGTCTGCCAATCTTGCTGTCGATGTCGAAAGCCCGGTCGCGGTGATTTCGTCAACAGGCGGGTTGACCGTTTCGGCTATCGATACCCTCCGGAACACCGGTACGGAAGCGCAGGAGGCGGCGCGAGCCGGCTATCTCGATCTTGGCTCGCTTGAAGAGCGTGATCCGGCAGCATTTGCCGAGAAGCGCGACCAGATGGAAAGGGCGGCGGCGGCAAATGAGGGGCGGGAGCGCGACATCGCCAGGCTCGATTATGCGCAGTACCTGGTCGCAAACCAGCTTGCGCATGAGGCGCTTGGTGTTCTGCGCGTTCTGGAAAGCGAGCTGCGCGCACAGGACCTGACCCGGAAGATACGCACCACCACTGCGATTGCCGACGTTCTGGCGGGGCGCCCCCGGGATGCATTGCAGACGCTGAACTCGCCATCGCTGGATCAGGATGTGGATTCCCTGTTCTGGCGCACGATTGCGCGGTCCGACGCCAATGACTATCGGGGCGCCCGGTTCGACGCCATCGAAGCGCGGGCCATTGCAGACAGCTATCCGGAATGGGCGCGCAATCGCTTCCGCCTGGCGGCGGCGCGCGCGGCAGTGGAAACGGATGACGCGGCTTTGGCACAGCGCCTGCTCGACGATATCGACTTTGCCAGCCTCGATGTCGAGTCGGCGTCGCTGCATCATCTACTGTCCGGTCGCATAGACGAAGTCGAAGGCCGCACGCAGGAAGCTCTGGACACCTATGGGCAGGTCATTGCTTCGGAAGTGCGGCCGACTCGCGCTGAAGCCGTGTACCGCACCCTGCGATTGCTTGACGACGAGGGGCGGTTGGACCTGGCCAAGGGTACCCAGACGCTTGCTGCCGAGACTCTGCTTTGGCGTGGCGACGCGCTGGAAGCGGACATGCAAACGCTTCTGGCGCAACTCTATTTCCGCAATGGTGAATACAGGGCCGGCTTCGAGACTGTCCGGTCAGCGGTGGCCAATTATCCGGAGAGCCAGGCGGTCAACGGTCTGCGCGACCAGGCGCAGTCCATGTTTGCGGACTTGTTCCTCAATGGCGTTGCCGACTCCATTGGGCCGGTGGAGGCGCTGGCGATCTACTATGACTTCCGGCATCTGACGCCGCCCGGTGCGCGTGGTGACGAAATGATCCGCAACCTTGCCCGGCGCCTCGTGCGCGTGGATTTGCTCAGCCAGGCGGCCACATTGTTGCAGTACCAGCTCGACAATCGTCTGCGTGGCGTTGCCCGCACGCAGATTGCCGCCGATCTGGCCGTAATCTATCTCGCCGATCGCAAGCCGCAGGATGCCTTGCGGGTGCTTAACGATACGCAGTTGCCCGGATTGCCGGATTCCCTGCAGCGCCAAAGGCGGCTGCTTGAGGCGCGGGCGATGATCGATGGGGGGCGGGACCAACTGGCCCTGGATCTGATCAGCAATATGGATGGCAAGGACGTCGAATTGATGCGGATCGACGCGCACTGGAAGGCGCGCCGCTATAGCCAGGCCGGCGAGATGATCGAAACCATCTATAGTCAAGAACCGGCAGGACGCCCGCTTGACCGGGCGGCCCGCATGAGCCTGGTCAAGGCCGCGGTGGGCTATGTTCTGGCCGGTGACGACTTCGGTCTCTCGCGGCTGCGAGCCAAGTTTGGAGAGCAGATGGTGGCTTCGCCCGAATGGCCGATGTTTGATTTCGTCACCGGACCGATCCAGACCACCAGCCTGGAGTTCAAGAAAGTGGCGGCAGAAGTTGCTGCCCTCGATAGCCTTACGGCGTTCCTGGCCTCCTATCGTGAGACCTATGCCGGCGAGGGGGCTTTGACCCCGCTTAAGGCCAGCAGCCCCAGCGCTGGCCTAGCCTCGCTCTAGCTGCGCAAGTCTGCTCGCGACACGGTGGCTTCGACCAGCGCTACGGAACCCGGATCATAGCCTCGAACAATGAGGGTGAGGGCCAGGACGATCTCCGCCAGTGCCGCGGGTGCGTTGAGCGCCAGATAGGGAGCGGACACGACCTCTATCTGACCGGCAATGTACAAGATGGTTGCAATAAGCGTCAGCGCGGCACCCACCAGACCGGCAAACGCGAGCCATCGCGGCACGGCTGCAAGGCGCCATAGCGCCCAGTAGAGCAAGACGCCGCCGGTGGCCCAAGGCAAGATCATTCCAACGTGATTGAGCCAATCCCGTCCCTGCCGCAGCATTTCGGCCGCGAAGGCGTAGTCAGCGAGTTGCTCGGGTGATGCGGCTGTCCTGAGCCCATCCCCGATCACTGTGAACAGCAAGAGCGCGACGACGCCCATGAACAGGAAGGAAGCCCCGATCGTCCGGAGCGTCAGATAGGCCATCGCCGCCGTTTGGGATGCGGCCCTGACCAATGGAAACGTGAACGCGATAACGCCGGCATAGGCGAGCGCCATGGCCACCTGAAACAGTGCCGCGACAATAATTCCGGTTTCGATGGCTGCGAGCCGTTCGAAATAGTCAGGGGCATCGATGTCCGGCATCGAGCTAAGGACGCCGCAGGCAATTGCTGCAATCAGCAACCCGCCGAGGGCCGCTGCATGCCATCTTTGTGCCACCGAGCTCATCTCCTTGCACCCTCTTATGTCAAGATAACATGACCTTATGTATATTAAACTATACAATGTGTCTATGTTCGTGGACATTTTTGGGCGTCGGCCGCAAGTGCCAGCGTGGTTTTGAGTTGCGACATGGCCCAAGGGAATGCGTCCGAGGGCGCAGCGCTGCCAGGGTGCTTTTCTTGATGCCGTGTGAGGTTGGCCGGTCGCTAGCCGGTAAAGCTGCGAACCAGCGAACCGGCCACGAGATACCACCCATCCACCAGCACGAAGAAGATCAGCTTGAAGGGCAGCGAGATGATCACCGGCGGCAGCATCATCATGCCCATGCTCATCAGCACCGAGGCAACGACCATGTCGATGACGACGAAGGGCAGGAACAGCAGGAAGCCGATCTCGAAGGCGCGCCTGAGTTCGGAGATCATGAAGGCAGGGATGAGCAGTTGCAGCGGAATGGCCTCCGGCTCATCGGGCGGCTCGGCCTCCGTCAGGTCGTAGAATAGCTCGAGGTCCCGGTCGCGCACGTTTGCACGCATGAATTCGTGGATTGGTGCGGCGCCTGCGTCGAAGGCCTCGGCGAATTCGATCTCGCCGGCCATTAACGGGGCGATGCCCTGCTCATAGCTCTGCTGCAGGGTGGGTTGCATGATGAACAAGGTCAGGAACAGTGCCAGCGACACCATGACCGTATTGGGTGGCGCGGTCTGCAGGCCGATAGCCGTCCGCAGCAATGAGAGCACCACCACGATGCGGGTGAAACTCGTCACCATCACCAGGATGGAAGGTGCCAGCGACAGCAGAGTGATCAAGCCGATGAGCTGAATGGCCCGCTCGGTCAATGTCGTCTCGTCACCAAAATCTATGGAGAGGTCCTGCGCGAAAGCGCCGGTGGACCAGAGGATCAGAAAGCCTGCGGCGGTGACGAGCGGCAGCCAGCGTCGCCAGCGCAAGGGTCGCGCTGGGTCAGTTCCGGTTGGCCTGATCGCCGTTCTGGTGCTCAAGCGCTTCGCCCTGGCTCGCCTTGTCGTCGCCGTCCTCTTTAGCTGAGTCGGCGGACTGCCCGTCGGGCGTGTCCGGGTTTTGCACGGATAGTGTGGGATCCTGTACGCTCACTGGACGCAGCAAGCCGGTGTGGCGCAGCGAACGGACCGGGCGCTTGGCTGGCTCGGGTACATGGGGGGCCGGCGCTTCTGGTTCGGGTGCCTTCTCGGCCACATTCTTGCCGGGGGCAGGGTTCGTGCGCCGGCCAGAAAGCGATGGCAGGCCGCGTCGTGCTGGCTGGGCCGGTGCCACTTCGACGACCGGAATGCCCGTTTCGACCACGACGTCCTGCGGGCCTCCGGTCAGGATGAGATGCTCGACATCGTCGCGCCGCACGATGATCAACTGACGCTTCTGGTCGAGGGCGAGCGTGTCCACCACGCTGAGCCTGCGGTTGCGCCCGCGCACCGCGTTTCCCGATACGTTGGAAATCAGCTTGAGCAGCCACACCCCCAGCACAATCAGCACCAGGACGATGCCGAGGGCCAGGACCATCGTCAGGACGGTATTGCCGCTGCCGCCAAACAGGCCGGTTATGAATTGCAAGGGCCGCGTCTCCAGAGCATGTCGGTTCGGTCCCCGCACATAGCGCGATTCCAGGTTCGGCAATAGATGCCGGCGCCTCAACGCGGCACTTCCTGCCTAGCTGATGCAGCAAAACTGCAGCTTGCAACGGATTTCGCGGGTCGAACTGGCAGGGTTAACGCCCTGTTAACCAAATGCCCGGCAAGAATTGCCTAATTGATTATGTCGCGGGAGCTCGGCCCATGGGCCTTATGGATATGCCAGTCTTTTCGGCGCTGACCGACAAGATGCGCTGGCACCAGACCCGACAGGGCGTCCTGGCCGAGAATGTCGCCAATGCCGAGACGCCAGGTTATCGGGGCCGCGATCTCAAGCAATATGATTTCGCGGACCGCCAGGGGATGATGCGGTCCTCGGCCGTGGTCACCACGGTCACGCAGCCGATGCATTTTTCCGCGTCTTCGGGCGAGGGTGCGGCATTCGATGCGCAACGCATGGCCAATTTTGAGATCACGCCGGAAGGCAACGGCATCACGCTCGAGGACGAGATGATGAAGGTGACCACCAATATGATGGACTATCAGGCCGCCACTTCACTTTACCAGAAGTCCATCCGCATCCTGCGCGTCGCGCTGGGCAAGAACGCGTAAGGGGTAAGCCATGGACTTCAACGCCTCCCTCCGCATCGCCGCCACCGGTTTGCACGCGCAAACGGCGCGTATGCGTGTCATCGCGGAAAACATCGCCAATGCCGATTCAGCCGGCAAGGCCCCGGGTGATGAACCCTATCGCCGCCGCATTCCGACATTCGAAACCAGCTTCGACTCCGAAGTGGGCGGGCGCGTAGTCGAGATCGGCAAGCTGGCCTACGACATGAGCGCCTTCACCTCGCGCTATGAGCCGGGACACCCCGCCGCCGACGAGAACGGCTATGTCCAATATCCCAACGTCAACACGCTGATCGAGACGGTCGACATGCGTCAGGCCCAGCGTAGCTACGAGGCCAATCTCAACGTCGTCACCGTGACCCGCCAGATGCTCGGGCGAACGCTCGACATCCTGCGCGGCTGATAGGCAGAAAAGGCATTCACCATGGCCGTCACAAATACCCCATTCAACGCCGCCGCTGCCGCCTATGGCAATGCCAGCCGCCTGATCAACCAGGCTGCCAGGCCGCAAGCGGACATCACTGCCAACGCCTCCCCGGCGGGTGGGAATTTCGCCGAAATCCTCGCGCAGAACGTTCAGGGTGTCGTTGACCAGGGTAAGGCCGCCGACCAGATGGCGCTCGACATGGTCAGTGGCAAGGCCAATGTGGTGGACATGGTCACCGCGCTCAGTGAGACCGAGATGGCCATCGAGAGCATGGTCACCATCCGCGACAGGGTGATCTCGGCCTATGAAGAAATCATGCGGATGCCGATCTGATCGGCTTCGTGCTACGGCCTATGCTTGGTCGTCATTGCCCGGCTTGACCGGGCAATCCATGCGAGGAAGTGGTGGATCACCCGGTCAAGCCGGGTGATGACGATGGAATGGTGGGGCTGGAGGTGTAGTCTAAACGGGTGATTCCACCGGAAAGCTAAGCCATGACCGGCGCAGAAGTGCTCGATATTGCCAGCCAGGGGATCTGGACGCTGATCATCGTCTCGATGCCGATGATGCTGGTCGGGCTGGTCGTCGGCGTGGTGATTGCGCTGTTCCAGGCTTTGACGCAGATCCAGGAAATGACCCTGGTCTTTGTGCCCAAGATCATTGCCATCTTCATCACCATGCTGATCACCCTGCCTTTCCTCGGGGCGACCATGGCCGGCTATATGGACCGGGTGGTGGACATGATCATCGTGGGCGGCTGACGTGACGATCAGCCTCGACTGGCTCCCCGCGACCGCCTTTACCTACATCATTCTGTTCGCGCGCATTGCGGCACTGCTGATGCTGATGCCGGCGCTGGGCGAGCAGACCATCCCGGTCCGCATGCGCCTCAGCTTCGCGCTCGCCTTTACGCTGGTGGTCTACCCGCTGCTCAGCGGGGTCATCCCGGCCATGCCGTCTGATCTGGCCGGCATGGTGGGGCTGCTGGCCCATGAGCTTGCTGTGGGGCTGATCATCGGGGCAATCGTGCGGATCACGGTCATGGCCACGCAGGTGGCCGGCACCATCGTCGCCTTTCAGACCGGCCTGTCCGGTGCTCTCGCGGCCGATCCGACCCAGATGGGCGTGCAGGGTGCAGTGTTCTCGAGCTTCCTGTCTTTCCTGGGCATCACCCTCATCTTCGCCACCGATTTGCACCATATGGCGCTGGCGGCGATCTATGACAGCTACATGGTGTTCTCCCCGACGGATCCACTGATGTTCGAGGACGCGATGCAACTGGCGGTGCGCACGGTCAGCGGGGCCTTTGCGGTCGGCGTGCAGATGTCAGCGCCCTTTATCGTCTTCGGTCTCGTCTTCAATCTTGGCGCCGGCATCCTGGCGCGGCTGATGCCGCAATTGCAGGTCTATTTCATCCTGATGCCGGCCAACATCATCGTCGGCCTGCTGCTGTTTGCGATCCTCCTGGTGATGATGATGGGCTGGTACATCGCCGCCTTCGAAAATCACCTTGCGATGTGGAGGGGCTAACCTATGTCGGATGAGGCCCCCGATCAGGACTCCAAAACAGAAGACCCTTCCCAGAAAAAGCTCGAGGACGCGCACAAGAAGGGCGATGTGGCCAAGAGCCAGGAGGTGACGACCTGGTTCATGCTGATGGGTTCAGGCATCGTCTTTGCCATGCTGTCCCCCTGGATCAGCACCCAATTGAGCCAGTCGCTGAGCCTGATCTTCATGAATGCCGACCAGTTCGATGTGGAAGGCGCCGGCTTTGCCGACTTCTTCAACGGACTGGCGCTGGCCATGATCGGGCTGGTGCTGATACCCCTTGCGGTGCTGATGGTGTGCGGCATCCTTGCCAATTTGGTGCAGCACCGTCTGGTCTGGTCGCTGGACCCCATAAAACCCAAGCTCTCCAAGGTCTCGCCGATCGGCGGCTTCAAGCGCCTGTTCTCGACCGACGCCCTGGTCAATTTCGGCAAGGGCCTGGTCAAGATCGCCGTGGTTGGGGCCATTGTGGTTGCCATTTGCTGGCCCGAGCGTGACCGGCTCGATACCATGATGACGGCCGACCCGATCATGATCCTGATGGATTTCCAGGAGATCGGGATCAAGATCTTTGCCGCCGTGCTGGCGGTGATCACGGCCATCGCGGCTGCGGACTATTTTTATGTCCGCCAGAAATGGTGGAAGCGGCAAATGATGACCGTTCAGGAGACGCGCGAAGAATACAAGCAGATGGAAGGCGACCCGCATGTTAAGGGTCGCATCCGCCAATTGCGCCAGGACCGTGCGCGCAAACGCATGATGGCCGCCGTTCCCGACGCGACCGTGGTCATTACCAACCCGACCCACTTCGCGGTGGCGCTGAAATACGACAAGGGCATGGCCGCGCCCAAATGTGTCGCCAAGGGCGCCGATGCGGTGGCTTTCCGCATTCGTGAACTGGCCAAGGATCACGATGTCCCGATTGTCGAAAATCCGCCACTCGCACGTGCTCTGTTCGCCTCTGTGGATATCGACGAGACGATACCGACCGAGCACTTCAAGGCGGTGGCCGAAGTCATCGGCTTCGTGATGCGTCTCAAGAAGCCTGGCGGCGGCTGGCGGCCGAGTGCGTAGTGGCGAAGGTGCCTCCATCCACGGCAAAACGCCCCTTCGGCCTCCCGCCGGGCCGGTCCATTTGCTAGACCTTTTCCCATGTCCCGATTCGGGACGCTACGCAGCGCTCTGGAGCAGAACCCCATGGCATCGACGCCGCTCGGCGAGGACAGCTATCCCGAACCGGTCCTGAATTCAGGGCGGGGTGGCGCAGGGCTGTGGCGTGTGGCCTTGCTGGCCGCGGTGCTGGTTTCGGTCGCTATCGCCTTCTCGCTGTTCGGCGATCGCATTCCGCCCGAACTGGTCATGACCTTTGTCGGCCTGTTATCCGTGGCAGGTGTGTTCTTCCTGTTCGGGCTGGCTGCCGGGCTGTTCCGATTTGCTGCCAGCGAAGACCGGCGGACCCTCAGCCACGCGGTGGTCGACAGCCTGCCCTTCGGCGCCGTGATTGCCGATCGCGAGGGCAAGATCACCTATGTCAATCAGCACTATGGCGGCTTTCCCGGCGCCATGACCAATGGCGTACCGGTTGGCGTTCCCCGCCTGTTTTCGGGTTATGCCGATGCAGGCGAGGCGATCTACAGGCTGTCCAAGGCAGCGCGCGACGGGCGCAGCGCCATCGAGGACATTCGCGTGCCTGGCGGGCTGGGTGGATCGCAATCCGAGGCCGGCCGGGTATTCTGGTATCGCGTGTCGGTGCGGCCGCTGCCGCAGACCGAGGACAGCCGGAAGCCATTGGTGGCGTGGTCGGTCGAGGACATCACCCGCGACCGCGAGAACAACGAGACGGCCTTTCGCGACCTGCAGCGCGCCATCGACTATCTCGATCATTCGCCCTCAGGCTTCTTCTCCGCCGACGCGCATGGCCATATTCAATATCTCAACTCGACCCTGGCCGATTGGCTTGGCTACGACCTGGCCGAGTTCAATGCCGGGCAATTGACGCTCACCGACATTGTGCGCGGCGATGGCGCTTCGCTGCTGATGCGGGGCAGGGGTGACGGGGAAATCCGCACCGAAATCATCGATATCGACCTTGTCCGCCGCAATGGTACGGCCCTGCCGGTGCGCCTGCTGCATCGCGCTGCGCGGCTGGCCGATGGGGAGTTGGGCGAGACCCGGACCCTGGTGCTCGACATGTCGAGCGCGCCGGACACGGAAGAGGAATTGCGGGCCGCCGAAGTCCGATTCTCGCGATTTTTTAACGACACCCCATTTGCGATCGCCACGCTGGACGCCCAGGGGCGGATCGTTCGGACCAATGCGCCGTTCGGGCGCATTTTCCATTGGTCGGGCGAGGACAAGAGCCTGGAACTGCAGCCGCTGAGCGCGCTGATCGGCGAAGGCAGCCGTGACAAGCTCGACAAGGCGTTGGCCGACGCCATGGCGCAACGCTCCGAGGTTGCGCCGGTCGATGCCGCCCTCAGCGTCGAGGGCGATCATGCCGTCCGCCTCTACATTTCGGCCTCCGAGGTCAGCGCCGGCTCGCCCGAGCAGGTCAATGTCTATGCGCTGGACATGACCGACCAACGCAAACTGGAAGCCCAGTTCGCGCAGAGCCAGAAGATGCAGGCTGTCGGTCAACTGGCGGGTGGTGTGGCCCACGATTTCAACAACCTGCTCACCGCCATTATCGGCTTCTCCGACCTGTTGCTGCTCAAGCACAAGCCCGGCGATCCTTCGTTCAACGAGCTGATGCAGATCAAGCAGAACGCCAATCGTGCGGCTGGCCTCACGCGGCAGTTGCTGGCCTTCTCGCGCCGCCAGACACTCAGGCCGCAGGTGCTTGAACTGCCACTGATTGTTGATGACCTGACGGTGCTCCTGAAGCGCATGATCGGCGAGAAGAATAATCTCACGGTCGAGCATGGCCGCAATATCTGGCCGGTGCGCGCCGATGTGGTGCAGCTCGAACAGGTCATCATCAATCTGGTGGTCAATGCGCGCGACGCCATGCCCAATGGCGGCTCGATCACCCTGCGGACTGCCAATGTCACCAAAGCGGAGAGCGAGAGCCTGAGGTTTGAGGGCATGGTAGCGGCGGACTATGTGCTGATCGATGTTGAGGATACCGGCACCGGCATGAGCCCGGAGGTGCTGGCCAAGATCTTCGAACCCTTCTTCACTACCAAGGAGCTGGGCAAGGGCACCGGCCTGGGGCTTTCGACGGTCTATGGCATTGTCAAGCAGACCGAGGGCTTCATCTATCCGGTCTCGACGGTGGGCGTGGGTACGACCTTCAAGATTTTCCTGCCCCGCTATGTGCCGACTGCCGAGGAATCGGCTGCCAAGGCCGCTGCAGCGGCGGCCCCTGCCAAGGACCTAACCGGTCACGAGCGCATCCTTTTGGTCGAGGACGAGGAAAGCGTGCGCGCCTTCTCCGCTCGCGCCCTGCGGGCGACCGGATACGAAGTTTTCGAGGCGGACGGGGGCGAGGAAGCGCTCGAAGTGCTTGAAGACCTAGACTACCAAGTCGATCTCATTATTTCCGACGTCGTGATGCCGGAAATGGATGGACCGACCATGCTCAAGGTCATTCGGGACAAGATGCCCAAGCTCAAGATCATCTTCGTTTCAGGCTATGCCGAGGAAAGCGTGCGCCGCGACATCGAGGACGATCAGAGCGTCGACTTCCTGCCCAAACCCTATTCGCTCGACCAGATCAACTCCAAGGTCAAGGAAGTGCTGCGGCGGATGGACAAGGGCGAGTAGCCAATTGTCGGGCCAAGTGAGACACTCGCTTCTTGTCGGGCCAAGTGAGACACTCGCTTCTGGTGGGGGCGAGTATGTTCAGCACGTGATGCTGTTACCCCCCTCATTCCCTCCCCATCAAGGGGAGGGAGGCGCAGGGGCCAGGCGCCGGTGTTCATCGTCTCCCTCCCCCTGTGGGGTGGGATCAAGGGTGGGGTGTCTCACCCAAGGGAGTTGAGGTCGTTCATGACCGCTGTGCCACGCATCGAAGGCCAGTCAGAACTGAATGTATTGGGCGAGCCGCTGCAGCCCTGTTCGCACGACCCGCTAACCGGCTATTTCCGCTCGGGCTATTGCGCGGCAGGCCCGGAAGGGCAGGCGGTGCATCTGGTTTGCATATTGGCGTCCGACGATTTCCTCGCCTATTCGGCCAGCGTCGGCAACGACTTGTCGACACCGCGGCCGGAATTCAATTTCCCGGGCCTGGTTGCCGGCGATCAATGGTGTCTGGTCGCGGCCCGCTGGGCGCAGGCCCATAATGCCGGTAAGGCGCCGCGCGTGTTCCTGCGGAGCACCAACCAGCGGGTGCTGGATCTCATTCCGTTCGAATTTCTAAAGGCTTATGCGATTGATCTGAACTGATGATTCCGCGGGAAGAGGTGCGTTTCACCCCGGCACGCTGGCCAGCAAGCGATCCAAGCTCTGAAAACTCATCTCCATGCCCTCGGCCATGCCCGTCGAAGCGACCATGTCGCGATGGGCCAGCGAAGTATAGGTCAGGGTGTTGACCAGTTTGGTGCCCTGTTCCTCCTGCGCGATGCTCAGTTCGGCGCGATAGGCTGGCCCCATGACGCCGCCGTCGAAGACTTCCTGGCTGTCGATATAGCGGATGGCCTCTATCTGATCGATGTCGCCCGACAGGGCGAGGAAGCCGTTGTCCGGCCCATGCCACTCGAAGCGATAGGAGCCGCCGACGCGTGCGTCATAGGTACAGACCGGCATGGTCCAGCCCTCAGGGCCGGTAAGCCAGCGGCGAATGAGGCTGGGTTGCGTATAGCAGGCATAGACCAGATGCGGCGGTGCCACGAAACCGCGCTCGATGACGATTTGGGTGTCCGTGGGTGTGGTGACTGAGAGGGGATCGCCATATCGCATCGGAAATGCTCCTAGTTCTTGCCCGCTGCTGCCTCCAGGCGCTGCAGTTCATCCAGCAGGTCGTCGAGCCGCCCAAACTGCGCCGACCAGTACTTGCGGTATTCGATCAGCCAGCCGGTGGCTTCGGCCAGGGGCTGTGCCTCAAGGTGGACCGGGCGCTTCTGGGCGTCGCGGCCGCGCGAGACCAGCCCGGCCTTCTCCAGCACCTTGAGATGCTTGGAAATGGCAGGCTGGCTCATGTCGAACGGTTCTGCAAGCTCCATCACCGTCACATCGCCCTCGGCCGCAAGCCGCGCCAGTATGGCCCGTCGCGTGGGATCGGACAGGGCGTGAAAGGTGGCATCGAGACGTGCGGTATCAGCCATGCAGAACAGTCCGGTTACAGAACCAGACAGTTATATCCAGTGGGAGCGAAAACCGTCAAGCGGCGCCGCCGGGAATTGGCGTGCCCTCGGCAAGCAGGCCTTCTTCGGCCAGGGTTGACCAGAGCGCTTTCGGGATCTTGACGTCCCACCAGCCCAGAATGCCATCGAGTTCTTCTGGCGAACGCGGGCCGGGCAAGACATTGCAAACGGCCGGGTGGGTGAGGGGGAATTGCAGCGCGGCGGCGGGCAGGGGCACGTTGAACGATTTGCAGACCGCCTCGATGGCGCGGACGCGGGCGACCACATCATCCGGCGCCTTGGCATAGTTGAACTTGTCACCACCCACCAGAATGCCGGAATTGAACGGGCCGCCGACCACCACGGAGGCCTTGCGCTCGATGCAGGTGGTCATGAAAGGCGCCAGGGCTGTCTGTTCGAGCAGGGTATAGCGGCCAGCCAGCAGGAACACGTCCCAGTCGCCGAGGTCGAAAGCGTCCATGCACACCTGCCACTCATTGACCCCCAGGCCGATGGCCTTGACTGCGCCGCTGTCACGCAATTCGCGCAGAGCCTTGTAACCACCCGTGGCGAGCTGGTTCCAAAGTGGCTTATTGCCCTCTACGCCATGGGTCATGGCGCCGATATCGTGCACATAGAGGATATCGACCCGCTCCAGCCCCAGCCGTTGCAGGCTGTCTTCATGCGACCGCATGACTCCGTCATAGGAATAGTTATAGACCTGGTCGAAGGGCAGCGGATCGACCCAGTTCCCCTTGTCCTGCACGGCCGGGTCCACCGGCCGCAGCTGTCGTCCGACCTTGGTGGATATGATGGGGCGCGGGCTGGCCTCGCGGACCACTTCGCCCACCAGGTGCTCGGAACGCCCCAGGCCATATTGGGGGGCGGTATCGACATAATTGATTCCGGCGCTCAGGGCATGACGCACGGTGGCGCGAGCCTGATCGGCCGGAACCGCCGAGAAGATGCCGGCCAGGCTGGCGCCGCCCAGACCCAGTGTCGTCATCGCCAGATCGGTCTGGGCAACCCGGCGTTTCTCGAAGCTGCGTGTGGTCATGTCATCCTCCCGTAAGCCTGGGCGATAACTGACATGTTAGTTGATCCGAGTAAAGCAGGAAGCCTTGCGGGGCGCATAAAGGCCCGCGCCGGCTATTCTTTTCGCTTGCGTGCCGCCAGCACGATAAGAGCGACCCCCGCCAATATGGCGAAAAGGACGATCGCGAAGCCCGAATACAGCCAGAAAATATCCATGGTCAGCTCTCCGGAAGTTTCCGGAGAGCCTATGAGCGTTGGTCCCGTTCTGCTTGACGAAGGTCAAGGAATGCAGGGGTTGTGGCAGGTCTAGTAGAGCCCGCCGATCACCACCGGCTTTTCCTCTTCCACCCGCACCGGATTGCGCAGGGCCAGTCCGAACTGGCTTTCCTCGATTTCAAAGACGTCGTCGGGCTTGGTCGAGATGCCGTCGGCGAAGCTCAGTGTCGCAGTGCCGAACATGTGCACGTGCACATCGCCAGGCTGGCAGAACAGGTCATATTTGAAGTGGTGGTATTCCAGATTGGCGATGGTGTGGCTCATATTGTCCTCGCCACTGAGGAAGGGTTTTTCCCATAGCACCTGGCCATCGCGGAAGATGCGCGACATGCCCTCAATGTGCCGTGGCAGATCACCGACGCGCAGTTCGGGCCCAAAGGAGCAGGCGCGTAGCTTGGAATGGGCCAGGTAGAGATAGTTGATCCGCTCGGTGACGTGATCGGAGAACTCATTGCCCAGTGCAAAGCCCAGGCGGCGCGGGCGGCCTTCAGGGTCGATGACATAAATACCGGCGATTTCCGGCTCCTCGCCGGCATCGAGTGCGAAGGAGGGGGAGGGGATGGCCTGTCCCGGATTGACCACGATATGGCCGTTGCCCTTGTAGAACCATTCAGGCTGCACGCCCTTTTCGCCGGGCGCGGGCTTGCCGTTTTCCAGCCCCATGCGGAACATCTTCATGCTGTCGGTCAATTCGCCAGCCGGCTTTTCGCCGTTGGTCTTGTGCATGGCGTCGCGGGTGGCCGCAGACCCCAGATGGGTCAGGCCCGTGCCCGTCACATGCAGATGGGCCGGATCGGGATGGTCGATCGGAGCGAGCAGGCGCCCCTCCTTGGCGAGCAATTGCTTGTCGATCGTCTCGCCAACGCCGCGAGCCTCGACCGCGGCCGGCAAGCCGCCGACGGTAGAGAACGCGCCCTGAACCAATTCATAGACGCTGGTCACGCCCTTGACCTGCCGGGTCTGCCCGTCATTGGTCACGCCGACGGCGCGGTTTCCCTTGTCATCATAATATTGGATCAGGTGCATGAGCGGTCCCCGGTTGGCAATTGGCGGCATAAAACGTGCCCCGGGGCCAACTGTCCAGTCAAAAATCATACTTTTTTACGGCGACTGACCGGGCAGCAGAATCGCCTTATCTCCGGGGTGGAAGCGTCTCCGATGTGAAATCGCGATGTTCTCATTTTGTCTCTTGACGGTGCTGAAACAAAATGAGAACAAATAAAGCACGAATAGAACACAGCCAACATCAGCCACCTCTCGTTGCATGGGCTCCGGGAGCGTGAAATAAGGAGACAGCAACATGGCAGCTTCGCCGCTTCGCGTCGTTGAGGGTGGATCGATGGATAAGGACAAGGCTCTTGCGGCGGCGCTGAGCCAGATCGAGCGGAATTTCGGCAAGGGCTCGATCATGCGGCTGGGCGAAAACCAGGCCGTTGAGGTCGAGGCGATCTCGACCGGGTCGCTGGGGCTGGACATTGCCCTGGGCATTGGCGGCCTGCCCAAGGGTCGAATCGTGGAAATCTTCGGGCCGGAAAGCTCCGGCAAGACGACGCTGGCGCTGCATGTCATTGCCGAAGCGCAGCGCAAGGGCGGTATCTGCGCCTTTGTCGATGCCGAGCATGCGCTGGACCCGGTCTATGCCCGCAAGCTGGGCGTCAATGTCGATGATCTGCTGATCTCGCAGCCCGACGCAGGTGAGCAGGCTCTGGAAATCACTGATACGCTGGTGCGGTCGGGCGCGATCGATGTTCTGGTGGTCGACTCGGTGGCCGCGCTGACGCCGCGAGCCGAGCTGGAGGGGGAGATGGGTGACAGTCTGCCCGGTCAGCAGGCCCGTCTGATGAGCCAGGCCATGCGCAAGCTCACCAGCTCGATCTCCAAATCCAAGTGCCTGGTCATCTTCATCAATCAGATCCGCATGAAGATCGGCGTCATGTATGGCTCGCCCGAGACGACGACGGGCGGCAATGCGCTCAAGTTCTATGCTTCTGTGCGCCTGGATATCCGCCGCATCGGCGCGATCAAGGATCGCGAAGAGGTCGTTGGCAACCAGACCCGCGTCAAGGTGGTCAAGAACAAGCTGGCGCCGCCGTTCCGCCAGGTGGAATTCGACATCATGTATGGCGAAGGCATCTCCAAGACCGGCGAATTGCTCGATCTGGGCGTCAAGTCCGGCATTGTCGAGAAGTCCGGCGCCTGGTTCTCCTGGGACAGCCAGCGCCTGGGTCAGGGCCGGGAGAACTCCCGCCAGTTCCTCAAGGACAATCCCGAGATTGCCGCCACTATCGAGCAGGGTGTGCGTGAGAGTTCGGGCCTGTTGGGCGAAGTGCTGCTGGTCGATGGTGGCGACGATACCGACAGCACTGATGACTGAGCGTCATTGACCCATCCCATGCAAGGCTTGAGGCACCGGTTCTCCGGTGCCTTTTTCTTGCCTTTTTGGCGGGGTGCGGCGCGCCGCAATGCTGGACAGGCCCGAGTTCTGCGGGATAGAAAGCGTCAAATTTCGTCCAAGGACGCGTCCGTGTCCTCGCCCAAGAAAGCCTTTGCATGACCAGCGTAAACGATCTTCGCTCCAGCTTTGTCGGTTACTTTGCCCGGAACGGTCACGAGGCCGTCGCCTCGAGCCCGCTGGTGCCGCGCAACGACCCGACGCTGATGTTCACCAATGCGGGCATGGTGCAGTTCAAGAACGTCTTTACCGGCGTGGAAAAACGTCCCTATTCGACAGCGGCGACGGCGCAGAAATGCGTCCGGGCCGGTGGCAAGCACAACGACCTGGACAATGTGGGCTTCACCGCGCGCCACCACACCTTCTTCGAGATGCTGGGGAATTTTTCCTTCGGCGACTACTTCAAGGACCGCGCCATCGAGCTGGCCTGGAACCTGCTCACCAAGGACTGGGGCCTGCCCCGGGAAAAGCTCATGGTCACCGTCTACCAGGACGATGACGAGGCCATGGAGCTCTGGAAGAAGATCGCGGGCCTGTCTGAAGACCGCATTGTGCGCCTCGGCGCCAAGTCGAACTTCTGGCAGATGGGCGATACTGGTCCGTGCGGTCCGTGCTCGGAAATCTTCTATGATCACGGCGACCAGATCTGGGGCGGCCCTCCCGGCTCTCCGGAGGAAGATGGCGATCGCTGGATCGAGATCTGGAACCTGGTGTTCATGCAGTTCGAGCAGCATGCCGATGGCAGCCGCACGGGTCTGCCACGCCCCTCCATCGATACCGGCATGGGACTGGAACGTATCGCCGCCGTGATGCAGGGCGTGCACGACAATTACGACATCGATCTGTTCAAGGCGCTGATCGGGGCGGCCGCCAATGCCACCAATGCCGACGTCAACGGCCCGGGCAATCGCAGCCTGCGCGTGATTGCCGACCATTTGCGCTCGATGAGCTTCCTCATTGCCGAAGGCGTGCTGCCGTCCAATGAAGGACGTGGTTATGTGCTCCGCCGCATCATGCGTCGGGCCATGCGCCATGCGACCTTGCTGGGCGCCAATGAGCCGGTGATCCACAAGCTCGTGCCCACCCTGGTGCGCGAGATGGGTCAGGCCTATCCGGAGCTCAGCCGCGGTGAGGCCATGATCACAGAGACCGTGCGCCTGGAGGAAGGCCGCTTCCTCAAGACGCTGGGCCGGGGCCTGCAGATTCTGGAAGCCGAGACGGCCGGATTGGGCGAAGGTGCCGTGCTGGATGGCGCCACCGCCTTCAAGCTCTACGACACCTATGGTTTCCCCCTGGACCTCACCCAGGACGCCCTGCGCTCGCGCAATATTTCGGTCGACCAGGCCGGGTTCGACGCGGCCATGGCCCAGCAGAAGGCGGAGGCCCGGAAGAATTGGGCCGGCTCGGGCGAGGCTGCGACGGATACGGTCTGGTTTGGACTGGCCGACAAGCTCGGCCCCACCGAGTTCCTTGGCTATGAGACCGAGACGGCAGAAGGCGAAATCAAGGTGCTGCTGATCGATGGGGCGGAGGTTTCGTCCATCTCGTCTGGCCAGGAAGGGATCGTGGTCGTCAACCAGACCCCCTTCTATGGTGAGAGCGGCGGTCAGGTCGGTGATACCGGGGTCATCAAGGGCGAGGGCGTGGTGGCCGAGGTATCCGACACCGGCAAGCACCACGGCGTCTTTGCGCACCGGGTCAAGGTCAGCGAAGGGACGCTCAAGGTCGGGCAGGCGGTCGAGCTGGTGGTTGATCACGATCGGCGCTCGTCCATCCGCGCCAATCACTCGGCCACGCACCTGCTGCATGAGGCGCTGCGGATCGTTCTGGGTGACCACGTCGCCCAGAAGGGTTCCCTGGTGTCGCCTGATCGCCTGCGTTTCGATTTCGTGCACACCAAGCCGATGACGCCGCAGGAAATGGCTGAGGTCGAGGACATCGCCAACGCCATCGTGTTGCAGAACACCCCGGTCGAGACGCGGCTGATGGGCGTGGAAGAGGCCAAGGAGTCTGGCGCCCGCGCGCTGTTCGGCGAGAAATATGGCGACGAGGTGCGCGTGGTCTCCATGGGCGAGCCCACGGGCAACGGCCTTGGCTGGTCCGTCGAGTTGTGCGGTGGCACGCATGTGCGTCGCACCGGCGATATCGGCCTGGTTTCGGTGGTTTCCGAGGGTGCCGTAGCTGCCGGCGTGCGCCGGATCGAGGCATTGACCGGCAATGCAGCGCGTCATCGCGGCAATACCAATACGGCCATTGTCGCATCGGCCGCCGGCCTGCTGCGTTCGGGCACCAGCGAGGTGCTGGACCGCATCGAGGCCTTGCAGACCCAACTCAAGAGCGCCGAAAAGGCGCTGGCCGACGCCCGGCAAAAGCTGGCCCTTGGCGGGGGCGGCGCAGCCGGCAGCGCGAGCGAGACCGTTAACGGCGTGACCTTTGTCGGTCGGGTCGTGGAAGGCGTCGCCGCCAAGGACATCAAATCGGTCGTCGACGCCGAAAAGAAGCGCGTCGGGTCTGGCGTAGTCGTTATGGTGCTCAAGGGCGAAGACGGCAAGGGCACGGTGGCCATTGGCGTGACTGACGATCTGACCGAGCGCTATGCCGCGGGCACCCTGATCAAGTCCGCCACGGCCGCTCTTGGCGGCCAAGGCGGGGGTGGACGGCCCGACATGGCGCAGGGCGGTGGGCCCGATGGCTCCAGGGCCGACGAGGCTATCGCCGCCATCCGGGCGCTGCTTTGATCTGCAGATAAGCGAAAATTCTAGCGATGCCGTTCAGCGTGCTACCATGCTGAACGGCGCTTTGCGTTTCGTCGGCCTGCCAATCGCGCTAGTATTGTCCCTTAGGTAGGGAAAGTCGGCGAGGATGAGCGGACGATCAACTATCCTGTCCGAATGTGCCGCCGTGGCGTGCTGTGGTCCTGGCGCTCCACTGAGGAGTCTTGCGCATTTCGCTGAGGCAACAGGTTTCGGTCTTTTTGTTCATCACCAGGATGCGGCCGAGTTGGGCCGGCGCAAGGTGCCCAACCTCTTCTTCCTCTTGCATTTCGGGACCGAAGATGCGGAGAAGGCCGACATGCTCGCCCGGCTGCGGCGTTATCCTTCGCCCCGCGTCAGATTGGCGCCGATCATCCTTGTGGCGCAGGATTGCGATGCCGACACTTTCCTGCGCTACGTGCAGATGGGCTTCGATGACATTCTGTGCCTGCCGGACAGCGCCGAATTGCTGGTGGACCGGCTGATCGGCCAGCTCAATCACGACATCGTCTATATCGAGACGGCCGACTATCTGGGGCCTGACCGGCGGCGGATGGAACTGCCGGGTGCCGGTCACGCCAATCGCGTCTCGAATGCTCATCTCCATACACGGCTGATCATTCACCGCAGCTTGTCGAACGGCCCGGCCGTCCTGCAGCGGCAGGATCATTGGGACACCATCGTCTACTGATCACGCTGCACGCTACTGCCCGATGCGGAAGAAGAAGATGCGTGGCTTCCAGCGGATGCGCGGCTGCTCACTGAGGACGTTGAGCAGGCCGGCACTGACCACGATGACCATGCCCACAATGGCGATCCAGTCAGGATATTCGCCAAAGAACAGGGCGCCGAACAGGATGGCCCAGATCAACTGGCTGTACTGCACCGGCGCAATCAGATTTGCGGGGGTCTGGCGGCTGGCCTGGATAATCAGCAAACCACCCATGCCCCCAAGCAGACCAATTCCCAGCAGGATGGCCAGTTGTTCGATCGATGGCACGACGAAGGATGGCGCCATGAGCACGCCGTTGACAATGGCCGAGTAGAGCACCTGCAACCCCACTAGGCTCACGCGGCGCTCCTTGGGTGCGACATGCCGCAGGATGGTGGTGGTAAGCGCGCCCAGAACGGCCCCGGCCATCATCACGAAGTGGCCGGTTTCCAAAGCCCTCAAGCCTGGCCTTATGACCAGCACCACGCCCATGAAGCTGATGAAGAGCAGCACCCAGCGGTGCAGCGCCACATGCTCGCGCAGCAGCAGCACCGAAAGCAGGGTGACAAAGAGCGGCGTGGTGAAGCCAATGGCGTAAACCTCGGCAAAGGCAATATGGGTGAAAGCGTACATGACGCAGGCCGTGCCCGAGATCGCCGTCAGGCAGCGAAGATGCACCAGCCAGGGATGGTGCAGTCGATACATGTCGCGCCAGCGCTCGCCGCGCTTGGTCAGCATGGCCGGAATGATGGAAAAGCTGGTGGTGAAAAAGGCAATTTCGAAGACAGAAAGGGCGGGGCCCGTCGCCTTGATCAGGGCGTCCGCCATCGAAAAGCTGGCATAGGCCAGAAAAGCCAGAATGACGCCGACGGGCATCCTCAATATCCAAAAATAGGGAAAGACTCGGGGAAGGAACGTCCTACCATACTAGCCATTTGCCCGGCCGTCATTACGGCGCGGAGGGGAAATGACATAGACCAGGGCACTGTCCATTCGGCGTGGCGGTCAGTTGGTCATGGGGCATTGCTTGGGCGGTATCCCGGCCCGGATTGAAAAAGGTGTCGTTCGGGCTGTCGTTGGCACATAGTCTGAACTTGCCGTTCATGCTGGCTTCATCGACCGCATGGCTTTTTCGTGGCGCGGTCGCCGGTGGCGGCGACGATTTTGCTTGGAGGGCGAATTCATGAAGTTATTGCACAAGACCATGCTGGGGATCATTGCCGCCCTGGGGCTGGCTATTCCCGTTATGGCGGCGGAACGCGCCATCATTGTCCTGGATGGGTCGGGGTCCATGTGGGCCCAGATTGATGGCGAGGCGCGCATCACCATTGCGCGGGAGACCCTTTCCGAAGTGCTCTCGGAACTGCCGGCCGATCTCGAATTGGGCCTGATGAGTTATGGTCACCGCGAGAAGGGCAATTGCGGCGACATCGAAATGCTCGTCGAACCGGCGGCAAATACCGGTGCCGCCATCGCCGGGGCAGCCGGGGACATCAATCCCAAGGGCATGACCCCGTTGAGCGATGCTGTGCGCCTGGCGGCGGAAGAGCTGCGCTATACCGAAGAGAAAGCTACGGTCATCCTGATTACCGATGGCCTGGAAACTTGCGAGGTCGATCCGTGCGCGCTCGGCGGTGAGTTGGAAGGGCAGGGCATCGACTTCACCGCGCATGTGCTGGGATTTGGCCTGTCGGATGAGGAAGGCCGCCAGGTGGCGTGCCTGGCTGAAAACACCGGCGGCAAATATCTCTCCGCGCAGGATGGCAATGATCTGGTCGAGGCGCTGACCCAGACCGTGGCAGAGGTTGCGCAGGCTGAGCCCGAAGCAGCGCCCGAGCCGGCTCCCGCGCCGCAGCCGGTTGTGCTCGAAAAGAACTTTACGATCGAGATGACCCTGGCTGAAGGCGGTGACCTGCTCACCGACGAGAATGATGATGCTGTCTATTGGGAGCTCAACCAGGGCGGCGACACGATTGACTATGGCTACGGCATACCGCTCAAGCAGATCGAGCCGGGCGAATACGAGCTTCTGGCGCGCTTCGGCCCGATCGAACAGACCCAGTCCGTTGAAATCACTGCCGAAGAGCTGGCATCCCCCTATTTCGTCATGAATGCCGGCATCGTCATCCTGCGGGCCTACGCCTCTGAGGGCGAGCCGGTTGCCGATGGTGCGGCGCTCAATGTCTATTACGAGGGCGGCGATGACTACGGCTATGGCGAGGGCACGTTCGAGGTGCCGGCTGGCCAAGTGACGGTTATGGCCAAGGTCGGGCAGGGCGAGGTATCCGAAACCTTCGCCCTGGCCGCCGGCGAAACGGTCGAGAAGGATCTGGTCGCCGGAGTTGGCCTGGCGGTCATCAATGGCAGCTATGTCGAGGGCATGGCCATTGAAGATGGCGGCATGGCAGTCAACGTTTACAAGGCGGCAAAGGCAATCGACGGCTCTCGGGAAGAGGTGGGCTACGGCTATGGCCCGGGCAACGAGTATCAGCTGACGCCCGGCGATTATGTCGCCGAGGTACGCATGAACGCGGCGCGCGCCGAGGTGCCTTTCACCGTCGTCGGCGGTGAACGTGTCGAGGTCGATGTGATCATCGACGCGGGCGTGGCCGCTCTTTCCATGCCCGAGGCCAAGTCTTTCCAGGTCTTTTCGGCTCGAAAGGACATTCAGGGCAACCGGGAAGATATGGGTTACGGCTATGACACCGAATATCAGACGACGCTGCCGGAAGGCGACTATGTGGTGGTCACCCGCTACGATGATGACAGCGAGACCGAAACCGCTTTCTCGGTTGTGGCCGGTGAACGCGTAGAGGTGACGGCCCAGAAGGGTGTGGCTAAATCCAAGTCGAAGTAGTTCCGTCCCCGACATGGAAAGGGCGCCACCCGGCGCCCTTTCCTGCAACTAGTTGTCGAAATGAATGTCTCCGCCGCTTGAGGACTCCACGTCCCTTTGCTGCGGATTGCCTTCGATGGTGATGTCGGCACCACTGGAGGCGCGGGCGCGCACCTGCTGGGTGATGCGGACATCGATGTCCGCACCGCTCGAGGCCTCGATCCGTCCCGAGACGGCTTCCAGGGCCTCCGCATCGATATCGGCGCCACTGGAGGCATTGAGCGCAATATCCTCCGCACTGCCGGACAGGGCGATATCCGAACCGCTGGAGGCGCTTGCGGACAGCGCCCGCAACCGCGCCTCCGTCAGTTCGATATTGGCGCCGCTGGAGGCGTCGAGTTCCAGGCTGTCGGACATGATGTCAACCAGTTCGATGTCGGCGCCCGAACTGGCCAATGCGCTCTCAAGTGCTGGGACGGAGATGTCGAGGGATACGGCGTTGCCACCGCTCAGGAGCATGCCGACTAGTCCGCCGGAGAGGATGAAATCGAGAAAGTTGCTTTCGATCCGCGCCACCAGAACACCGCCGCGCACTTCGAGTTCGAGCTTGTCCAGCGCATCGGCGCTGCGGGACCGGGCGATGACGGAAAACGTCTCTGCTTGGGTAATTCGCGCCTCGATGCCGGTTGCAATATCAACCCCGGTGAAGCCTGAAAGGTCGAAGTTCTTTTCCTGTCCATGTGCTGCGCCGGTCAAGGCAAGGCCCGTCAATCCGGCCGCGATCAGTGTGGTCCTGGTGGTCATGGTTGTCTCCCTCAATGCACTGATTGGCAGATGGGGACGCGCGGCCCGGTTTCAACGCTTGGCCCGAACGGAAAAGCGCCTTGAGGCTCTTGATAGGCACGTCTTTGTTACCTAAGGGCGCAAGAAAAAGCCGGGGTAGAACCCCGGCTTCAGACTGCTGACAAACCCCTGGCGTTTGCCGGGGGTTTTTGATTCACTGGGTCATGTTGCGAAAACCTGGCCCCGAA
>NZ_CAJXJS010000030.1 GCF_913055165.1 uncultured Devosia sp. | reverse complement strand
GCTTCTTATGCGAAGCGACCCGGCCAGTCCGAATCGTTCATCGATCCGGCATCAAGCACACTGCACAAGGTTCTGTCTTCGTTCCAGATCAATTCGAGCTCATGGTTAACGGGAGAAAACGGGCTCTGGTATCAAGGCTTGTAGTCATACCCGGCTGACCGCTTCTGCCTGAACGGCGCGGTCGCAAAACGATCCGGGCGGCGGACCTTGGCCACAAGCTCGGGATCAACGGGCGGCAATGGCTGGGCCATGTACTCCCGCCATCCTGCCGACCCACGGGCATAGTGGCGGGTCGCAGTGTCTGTGGACGCATGGCCCATCCATACGGCCAGCTCGGCAGGGTCGGCACCACGCGCCTTCCAGTTCGCCGCGCACTGCTGGCGGGCAGTATAAAGACAGATACGACGTGAGGGCACATCGTATCCGGCCTTGACCCGGCGCAGCAGTGCCTGGCACCGCCGCAGCAGCTGGTCCGGCGTGGCGCCGTCAGCCAGAAGCGCTCGTATCGCCAGCATCAGCGCCTCCAGCCTTCTGCGCAGGTCCTGCCCCAGGAGCGAGAGATCGAGTCTGCGGATCGTCTCGAGGCCGCGGGCGTTGCGGATACTGAACTTGGCCGACCGCACCCAAAAGCTCCCGTCAGGCGCTCTGAAGAGGCTAAAGAGCTCACCGGGGCGTGCGCCGACCAGTACGCCCAGCTGGATCATATCTGCGGTGATGTGGGCTACAGAACTCCGGCGGCGCGCTACATCGGCCGACACCGTCATGATCTCGATTCTTGAAGCACTTTTGCGCCGCCCAGCGGACGTCCGGAAGGATGTCGCCCGGCGCGCATCCGCCGGCGTCATCCCTTTTGCCGTGTCGAGCATATCCACCACGGTCTTGATCTCGTGCTCGTCGATCGCCCCGCGGTCCCAGAGGTCGCGCAGATGCTGGAGAATGGCGGCGCGGTATTGCCGGACCGAGGCACGGCGCAAACCCGGTGCACGCCGAACCAGGTCGATAGCAACTTCGTAGGGACCATATCTGCCGTCATCCCAACTGCTCTCCAGCGTCCGCACCATGCCGTCGTAGCGCGTCCTATAGGCGGCCACAGTCGCCGGGCTCCGGCTCTGGACCAGTCCTGTCCTGGGTACAGGACGGCGCAGCAAATATGGGAGGGTATCCATGCGATAATCTCTGGCAGGCTTGTTACAGTCGCTCTCAGGCTAGGAGCGCTCCTGGCAAGGCACACGCAAAAAATCGAGCGTCTCCAATCCACATCACCTGTCCGAGTGAGGCTGTACGATCGTCCTGGGCATCGCGGCCGCACATCCTGTCCTTGGAAGAAGGCGCTATCATTGTGGTCCACGGCCCACCCGAACGACCACGGCGCACGATCCGCTCGAGAATAAGCCAAAACTCACCCATAACTCACCCACAACTCACTCACCGCTCACCCACAACTCACCCACAACTCACCCATGAGTTGTGGGTGAGTTAGGGAAAAGCGATTCACGATGCGGGAAAAGTGTTACCCGAGGCAGGAAATCGGTTACTGCGGCCGAACATGCCCTTCGCCAAAGGAAAACGCGCCTATAGACGGGCCGTCTCCAAGCGCAAGCGATGTGTGGTGGCGGGCGAGGCGACGATACGTCGGACAGGTGATCCACCTTGGCAGTGGCGCCGCAGGTCGCGTCAGCGACCGAGCGTCACCACGAACCGGAAGGCGAGGCTGCCCTCCCACCACATGGGGAAATTGGTGCCCCACTTGTTGTTGTAGAGGCAGAACCGCAGCCCCTTGCTGAAATCAGGGACCTCGGGCTGGAAGGGCATGAAGGGCGCGGCAGCGGGTCCCACAAGGGCACTATCGACCGGCGTGATCGTGATTCCTTCGGCGCGCGCCGCCTCTATGGCCTGCAACTGCCCGCCACCGCGCCGGACGATGTTGTCGGCGGGGTTCCACAGCCCCAGTTTCTCCAGTTCCCATCGTACGCTTTCTCGCGGCGTGAAGCTGAGGAACCCGGCTTCCGGCATGCGATTGGCGGGCTTGTCATAGAGAGCCAGGCGGATTTCGACGCTATCGACATCGAGCCCTCTCACGCTGAGGCTCACCGTGCTGGGGGCGCCCAGGAGCTGTGCGGACGCCTCGGGCATTTGCGCGCTTGATGCGTCGCGACCGGCAAAAACGCCGCAGTGGCGAGGCTTGAAGCAACCACTCTGTGCAGTTTTCGCTCGCTTCAGGCCGGGCTTGTCATGGTCGAGAACGGCCCATTCCTGCCGATGCTGCAAATAGCTGTCGAGATGCTTTTGCAGGCCTTGCCAGTCGTAGCTTTCGTGGCGATAGCCCAGGAGGCTTCCGTCGAGCCCTTCGATCGCGCGTCCATCCGGCGCAGCGATGCGGACGATATCACCGCTCTCGAGGTCGAGGTCTGCGCTCCAGCCATTGTGTTCAATGCGCTGGCCGGGCACTCGCGCTGCAGCCGGGTCCGGCGCTGGTTGCTCGAACGCCATTGAGGCCGATTGCCTGTCTTGCGGGACCAGATGGTCGATCGCACTGACCAGATAGTCCCGCTGCTCACGCCAGGATTGCTCAGCATAGGCAAAACGATAATCGCTGCGTCGCGCCGCCTCGAAATCAGCCCTATCCCAAGCGGTCTCGTCGCGCAGATAGGTCTTGATGTCGACGCCCCAGGTGTGTTCAGCCACCATGGTCAGGCCGCGCCCGAAGGCCAGGCGTTCCGGCGTCAGGGCGCCGTCCCAGCCCTGATACAGGCGGGACAGCGCGCGGAACCGCGCCAGTTTTGCCGGATCGCTGGCCGTGCCGTGTATCCAGCTGTCGCCAATTTCCTGGGTGACAATGGGAAAGGTCTCGCGACGGGCCCACATTTCCGCGCCGAAGAAATCCAAGGTCGACGCCTTGATGCGGCTTTCGGGGTATTGGTGTTGCAAGTGGCGCAGGGCCTCGACCGTCTGTCCCACGCTTTGCGGGCCGATATTGTCATTGGTGTGGGCGAAGCTGAGACCCACATCGCTGCCAGCCGGAAAGTCGGTGGCGCCGTAGGAACCCTGATACATCACCACCACCTCCTCGCCGGAGGGTGCGCGCCAGCGGAAGATAGGCGGCACGTCGGGCACGGGGCTGGCGGTATTGACCCCCAGATGCAGGAAGCGAATGCCGGCCTGGGCCAGAAGCGGCACCATGCCAAGCGTATGCCCGGGCACATCCGTCATCTTTGCGGCCATGGTGGTCCTACCGAAACGCCGGTCAAGTTCGGCGGAATAGGAAAGGCCGGCCCGGAAGACGGCCGGGTTCATCAATTCGGTATGAGTGGTAAAGGGCAGCCCGTGCCAGGCAATCAGCCCACGCTCGATGGCCCGTTCCAGCGCGCGCACGCGCTCGGGCCCCTGCGAATTGAGGTGATCCCAGATCAGCCAGGCCCCGGTGGTCCAGACAAAGGCGGGCGCCTGAGGGTTCTCGTTGAAGAAATGGGTCGCGGTGGCGATGGCCTGGGGAATGAACTGGTCATGATACTGCCTCCGCACACGCGCAGCGTGATCGGTGAAGCCGATATCGAGGTGGGTCTTGAAGACGAGATGAATGGTGCTTGTGGTCATGAAATGTTCAGCCCACCGTGCCGCGCACGACAAGGCGAGTGTTGAGGGTCTCCTCGAGACCAGGGGCGTCAGGGGTATTGAGCCGACGCAGGATCAGCCGCACAAGGGCGCGCACGCGTGCATCGAGGTCGAACTTCACAGTCGTCAGGTTGTAGCTTTTCCAGTGCGACTGGGCGATGTCGTCAAAGCCGATGACGCTGACATCCTGCGGCACCCGAAGGTTCAATTCGTACCGCAAGGCGTCGAGTGCACCAAAGGCGCTGACGTCGTTTGCAGCAAAAATGGCCTCGGCCCCCACGCCGACCCGAAACAGATCGATAGTCGACTGGTAGGCTGCATCATAGCCGAAGTCGCCCTGTATGACCGTTGGCGGCGCCATTCCCCGCTCGGCCATAACCTGGCGCAAGGTGGTTTCACGGGCGATGCTGGCGCGGGACTTGTCGATGCCTGAGAGATAGGCAATGCGGCTGACGCCATAACCCTGCAACAAGGCCACGGCCTGGTCGATACCGTCGTGCTGAAGGATGTTGAGCCGATCAAACAGCGGTTCACCCGCTGCAGGGGCTGCCTGCCCTGCCAGCGGATAATCGACATAGATGGGCACGGCGCGGTCAAGGAAGCGGGCGAGCGTCCGGGGCTTGACGTTTTCGACGAAGGCTATGACGGAGTCCGGATTGAACCCGCGCATATAGGCGAGCAACTTCTCGTCCATCGAATAGTCGGTGCGGGTCTTGAACAGCAGGGTCGCAAAGCCCTCGGCCTGCAGCGCGGTGGTCAGCGCGTCGATCTCCTGGCTTTCCCAATGGCTGCACACATCAGGCACAATAACCCCCACAAGGTGGGTCCGGCCGCTGACCAGTGCTCGCGCCGCGCGATCGGGCGTGTAGTTCAGTTCCTGCGCGATCTTCAGAATCAGTTCGCGCTTTTCCGGCTTGAGCGAGGTGTGCGGATTGAAGGCCCGCGACACCGCCACGCGCGATACCTTGGCGCGCTCGGCCACCATTTCGGCCGTTGCCCTGCCTCGCTGCTCTCCGGCACCTTCGGACACATACCCCTCCCGCCCAACATGTTTGAAAGCGTGTTCAACTTCTTCGAGCTTCAGAGGCTCAATGTCAAGTTATCCGACCATCAAGGAGGCCGCAACTGAATGACTGATCGTCACTGCATTGTCTTGTTTTCCTGCCATTGAGTGACCTCGCTCCTCGGGCGACACATTTCCACCGCGCAATCTCCGCATTGACGAAAAGTGAAAACGTGTTCATTTTGATCGGGTCGGATGCGAGGAGCCATCCGGCCAAGACCGGCTCGGAGAATCCGGAGCCATCATTTGGGAGGATTTGGACGATGAAAAATCGTATGTGCGCGTTTGCGCTTGGCCTGATCGGCGCCTCTGCCGTGGCAGTCCCGGCCTTTGCCGTTGATCTCGACATTACCTGCCGCTGCGTGATTGGCGGCGTCAACAGCGCCACGGCGGAATGGCTGGAAGAACAGGTCATTCCGGCCTTCGAAGCGGCCAATCCGGACATCAATGTCACGCTCAATCAGTTTGGCGGCGAAGATGCCCAGCTCACCCAACAGCTGGCACTCGACTTCTCGACCGGCGCCGGCCCCGACATCTCCGCGTTCGACGGCTTCCTCATCCCCGCCTTTGCCGAAGGTGGTCAGCTCAAATCGCTCGATGACCTGATCGGCGAAGACTATGCCAATTGGGAAGGCTGGGATCACATCTCGCCCGGCATCCGTTCGATCATGTCCTATGACGGGGAAACTTACGGCATCGGCCTGGGCACCGACGTGCGCATGATCTTCGTGCGCAAGGACCTGCTTGAGCAGGCCGGCATCCCGGCCGACTGGCAGCCGACCTCGTGGGATGACGTGCTCGATGCTGCCCGCAAGCTCAAGGAGGCTGGCGTGGAGGCCCCGCTGCAGCTCAACGCCGGCGTGGCCATGGGCGAAGCGACTACCATGCAGGGCTATTGGATGGCACTGCTCGGTACGGGTGAAGGCGTCACCGACGAAAATGGCAAGTTCATCGTCGAGAGCCAGGGTATCCTGGACGTGCTCAACCTCTACAAGACCATCTATGTTGATGAAGGCCTTGGCGACCAACGCGCCCAGCTGCTGGCCGATGGCCGCAACCGGTCCTTCGCCAACTTCCGCGATGGCAAGACCGCCATGCTGGTTGAAGGTGACTGGTTCTACCGCTCGGTCACCGCGCCGGGTTCGGAATTCGAGGTAGCAGACCGCGGCAACGTGATGAGCTGGGTGAAGATGCCGGCGGAAGAGCCTGGCAGTGCCATTCGCGGCCAGGACTTCGTCTCGATCTCGGGCGGCACGGGCTTCGTGATCAACCCGAACACCGATGCGCCGATGGAGGCCTGGAAGCTCCTGTCCTTCATGATGAGCAAGGAGCAGATGACGGCCTTCCAGGACTACCAGCCGGGCATCCGTTCGCGTTCGGACGTGCCGATCCCGAACAACCCGTTCCTGACCGAAACCAGTCAGACCCTGCTGCCGCTGACCACGGCCCGTCCGAACGACCCGAACTACAACGCCGTGTCGCAGGAAATACAGCGCATGACCGAGGCCGTGGTTTCCGGTGAACTGTCGCCGGAAGAGGCCATGGCCCAGTACAAGGCTGCCGTCACCGCCATCGTCGGTGAAGAGAACACCGTCAGCCTGCTCTAAGCTCCTCCCTGCCCGCCCGGCGCCCCAAGGGGCGCTGGGTCTCAGGGGACAGGAAGGGCACCTGAACGCGACACCCATGCAAGTCAGTCCTCGAATGTCATCCGAGGACTTTTCAGGATCGGCGCGTTTCGCAAATGCCACGGGCCAGATCCAAGGACCGCGCGACCTGCCTTTGACCAGCCAACTTGCCACCAGATCGAAGCGGTACGCCATGACCACCGAACCCATTTCCACCCAGCCGCAACGCAAGGTCAGGAACTTTGCCCTGTTGTCCAATCGCGCCGGCGCTGCATTCATGCTGCCGGCGGGCTTGCTGGTTTCGGTTTTCGTCATCGTTCCCTTTTTCTGGGTGATCTTTGTTTCCTTCACCAACCGGACGCTGATTGGCAAGACAGCGCTCAATCCCGATTTCGTCGGGCTGGGCAACTACCTGGCCCTATTTGATCCGGCGACCTTTTTCCAGCGCGGTCAGTTCGGCTTCTCGCTGATCCTGACCACCCAGTTCGTGCTCATGTCTGCCCTTGTGGGCCAGGCGCTTCTGGGACTGCTGCTCGCCTGGCTGATCCAGACGGTACCGCCCTGGATCAAGCGCATAACCGAGACCTTCGTCATCGCCGCCTGGATTTTGCCCGAAGTGGTCATCGGATTTGCCTGGTTTGCTTTCCTCGACCGCGACGCAGGCACTCTCAATATGCTGCTAACCGGACTTGGCCTGCCCCCCGGCGACTTTCTCTTGCAGCAGCCCTTCTGGGTCATCGTGGTGTTCAACACCTGGCGCGGCGCCGCCTTCTCGATGATGCTGTTCAATTCGGCCTTCTCGTCCATCCCACCGAGCTATTTCCAGGCCGCAGATGTGGCGGGCGCCTCGAGCTGGCAGAAGTTCCGCGACATCGGCCTGCCCCTGATCCGGGGCCATATCGTCACCGACCTGATCCTGATCACCATGTGGACGTTTAATACCTTCACGCCCTTCCTGCTCACCAATGGTGGGCCGAGTTATCGGACCGAGCTGGTCTCGATCTACAATTATCGCGTGGCCTTCCAGGACTTCCAGTTCGGCAAGGGCGCCGCGGTGGGCGTCATCATGATGCTGATCAACCTGGCTTTTGCGCTGATCTATCTGCGTCTGGGCCGCAAGAAGGCCCCCAAGTCCTGAGGACCGCGCCATGAACCTGACCATTCCCGCCTTTTTCGGCCGCATCGCCTTCTCGGCCCTGGCCGCCCTGATCGGCGCCGTCTTCGCCCTGCCGCTCCTATGGTTCCTGTTCGCGCCATTCAATGCTCAGGCGCAAATGGGCCTGGCAGTGCCCGATCCCTGGACGCTGAGCAACTTCGTCACCGTGTTCGGCAATTCCTATGCCGTACAGGCCTTGTGGAACAGCTTCATCCAGGCCACCGGCGGTGTCATCCTGGTGGGTGCCGCCGCTACGCTGGCCGCCTATGCCCTGTCGCGCTCCTCGGTGCCGGGCAAGGGCGCGGTCACCTATGTCCTGCTGCTGTTTTCTTCGGTGGTCTCGGGTTCGGCGGCCATGGTCCCGATCTTTCTCATCATCTCGGCGGCAGGAATCATGGATACCCATGTCGCCGTCATCCTCACCTTCGCCGGCGGTTTGCTGCCCACCGCCATGTTCATCCTGCGTGACTTCATTGACTCCATTCCCAAGTCGTATGAGGAAAGCGCCATGGTGGCGGGCGCCTCGCCAGTGCAGGCCTTCTTTGACGTCGCCCTGCCCGTCATCCGCCCGGGCATCGTGGTCGTGGTAGTCTGGAGCTTCGTCAATATCTGGGGCTCGTTCCTGATCCCCTTCGTCCTGCTGCGCAGCTCGGACAACATGCCGGCCTCGGTTGCCATCTACTCCTTTTATTCGGAAGCCGGCACGCCAATCGTGACGCTCCTGGCGGCCTATTCGCTCATCTATTCCCTGCCCGTCGTGGCGCTCTATCTCTTCGTCAGCTGGAAGTTCGGCTTCCGGTTCTTCGGCGGCATCAAGGCTTGATCACTCATGGCTTCAGTTGAATTCAAATCCGTCACCAAGAGCTTCGGCGACTTCAAGGCTGTCTCCGAAGTCAATTTCAACATCGGCGATGGTGAGTTCGTCTGCCTGCTAGGCCCATCGGGCTGCGGCAAGACCACGTCGCTGCGGATGATGGCGGGCCTGGAAACGCCGACCTCCGGGCAGATCCTCATCGGCGGCGACGAGGTGACCCATCTGCATCCCAAAGACCGCAACATCGCCATGGTGTTCCAGGACTATGCGCTCTATCCGCACATGAACCTGGCCGACAATATCGCCTACCCGCTCAAGGTGCGCGGCGAGGCCGTCGCCAATCGCCATGGGCGCGCCCGCGAGGTCGCCGATGTGCTCAAGATCGGCCATCTGATGGACCGCCTCCCCAGCCAGATTTCCGGCGGCCAGCAGCAGCGCACTTCGCTGGCACGTGCCCTGGTCTATCCGGCCAAGGTCTATCTCTTCGATGAACCGCTCTCCAACCTGGATGCCAAGCTCCGGCTCGAGGCCCGCGGTTTCCTCAACCACCTGCAGCGCGACATGGGGATGACGGCTGTCTATGTGACCCATGACCAGGCCGAAGCTATGGCGCTTGCCACCCGCATCGCGGTGATGGATCAGGGCAAGATCGTCCAATATGCCTCGCCGATCGAAATCTATCGCCGTCCCGCCACCACTTTCGTCGCCAATTTCGTCGGCAATCCGCCGATGAACCTGGTCGAGGTGGACGGCACTCAAGCCGGCGGACAGCTGGTGCTGAAAGGCGAAGGTCTCGCCATGGCCGGCCTGCCCATGACCGACGCCATTGGCAATGCGCTGGCGAGCAGTTCGAAACTCACACTCGGTGTCCGCCCGGAGCATCTCTCGCTCACAGCGGCCGGTGCGACCAACTCCATCAGCGCACCGCTCTTTGCAAATGAGAATATGGGGCCGGAAAGCCTGGTTACCATCGATCGTGGCGAAGGCGCCCGCGTCACTGCGCGCATCTTCACCGACGACCATCTCCATGTGTCCGATCAGGTGAGCCTGAGCTTCTCGGCCGAGCACGTGCATCTGTTCGACGCCATGGGCAAGCGTATCCCGGCAGTGGGGGAATAACCTGCATGCGCGGCATGAGGGCCTGCTGCATCACCCCACACTCATTCCCTCCCCGTCAAGAAGAGGGCGGCGCAGGACTGCGAAGCCTGAGCTCATCGTCTCCCTCCCCCTTGTGGGGAGGGACCAAGGGCGGGGGTTCGGGCCCATCCACGGCGTTGCAGTCTGAGAAACAGCCATGACCACCATCACCGCCCACGTCACCCGCGCCGACCAGGCCGCTAACCCCTACTATTACATCCCCTTTGAGGTACCTGAGGGCACCACTCGCATCGATGTGACCTTCAGCTATCCCAAGGCCGAGGATTGCATCATCGACTTAGGTGCCTTCGACCCGCGAGACACAGGCTATCCCACGGCGGATGGCTTTCGTGGCTGGAGCGGGGGCGCCCGCGACCGTTTCTTCATCGCCACCGATGATGCGACGCCGGGCTACATTCATGGCGAAATCCATCCCGGTACTTGGAACGTCATCCTGGGGCTCTACAAGGTACCCGAACAGGGCGCCATGATCAGGGCGGACATTGCTCTCGACGCCACCCCGCGCGCCCTTGTCCCGCAGCCGGAGCGTAGCTTTCCGGTCCGTGGGGGAGCCGGTTGGTACAAGGGTGACCTGCATTGCCACACCTATCATTCAGACGCCAAGGGCTCCCCGGAAACGCTGCACGCGGCGGCGCGGCAGGCGGGGCTCGACTTTCTGGCCATCGCCGACCACAACACCATCAGCCAGCGCCGCTATTTCCATCCGCACTCCTCACCCGATCTGGTCTTCGTGCGCGGCATGGAGGTGACGACCGCGGTAGGCCACGCCAATGTGTTCGGGCTTGACGAGTGGATCGACTTCCGCATGACTAGGCCATCGGACGCGCATGTCCTTGAGCGCCTGGTGCATGAAAGGGGCGGGCTGCTCTCGATCAATCACGACAAGCCGGTCATTCCCTGGGACTACGAGTTGCCTGCGGCCGACTGCCAGGAAGTGTGGCAGTCCACCTGGCTCGACTGGAACTGGGTCGCCCTGGAGCGCTACCAGAACCGGCTGGCCTCCGGCATGAAGTTTTCGGCCATTGGCGGCTCAGATTACCACCAGCCTGCAGACCTGCGACCCGAGGGGCCGCTGGTCCTGGCGCGGCCCACGACGGTGCTCTTCCTGCCTGAGCTGAGCGAGGACGCGATCCTGGCCGCCATGAAATCGGGCCATGGATATGTCACCGAGGGGCCGAACGGGCCCCATCTCGAAATTCGTGCCGGTGCCGTCGTCATGGGGGGGGGCGTCGACATGCTCCTTGGGCTGGACGTGACAGTGCGAGGTGCAGCCGGCGACAACGTCGTCCTCATCGATGCCACCGGCCCGATTGCGGAAGTCGAGATCGAGGGAAACGACTGGACGAAACGGGTGCCCCTCGACCGGCCGACCGGCTTTGTCCGAGCCGAGGTGATCGCAGTGGCCAGTCGCGACCGTCTGGTGGGAGAATTGCAGGCCGTGCTCAAGGGCGTGCAACTGCCTGATCACTTCAAAGGCGCGCGCATTTCCGAGCAGCCGCTCCGGCGTGCGCTAAGCAACCCCATCTATATCGAGGCCCAACGATGCTGATCGGCAACGCGCCCTGTTCCTGGGGCATCACCTATCCCACCGGCAATAACTATGGTTGGCAGCAATACCTCGATGAGGTCGCCGCCGCCGGCTATCGCGGCACGGAACTGGGACCTTTCGGCTTCCTGCCCAAGGATGCGACAGTGCTCAAGGCCGAGCTCGCGCGACGCGAACTGACGCTGATCGGCGCGACCCATGTCCACACCTTCAGCGATGCCGACACGATGCCGGAGTTCCTGGCGACCGTGGCAGATCTCGCCCATCTGCTCGCCTCGCTAGGCGCGAAGCATCTCGTCGTCATGGATGAAAGCAATGCCTATCCCCATGGGCAGGAAGGCGTGCTCGACCCCGAAGGGTGGCGCGGCCTCATCGCCATGGTGGGTGCTGCCCAGAAGGTTGTCGAAGGCGAGCACGGGCTCAAGCTCAGCTTTCACCCGCATATCGGCACCGCCATCGAAAAGGAGGCACAGATCGACCGCTTCCTGGCCGACACCGAAATCGACCTTTGCTTCGACACCGGCCATCATGCCTTCTGGGACCAGGACCCCATTGGCTATCTGGAACGGGTCTACCCTCGTGTCGCGTATATGCATCTGAAAAATGTCGACCCGGCAGTGCGCGCGCGCGTTCTTTCGGGAGAAATCTCGGTCAGTGACTCCTATAGGGCCGGGGTCATGTGCCCCCTGCCCGATGGCGCGGTTGATATTCAGTCAGTAATGCGCCTGCTTGCCGAGCGTGGTTTCACCGGTCCCATCGTGGTCGAACAGGATATGGCCGAGAACGCCGCCGAAACACCGCTGCAGCTGGCCGCCCGCAATCTCGCCTATATGACCGGGATTTCCGGATGAGCCCGTATCTCAAAGTCGGCCTCATCGGACTGGGCGAAGTCGCCCAGCTCATGCATCTGCCGCTGCTGGCCGATGATCCGTGTTTTTCCATCGCGGCAATCACCGACGTATCGCCTTCGCTGGTCGAATACATCGCCCAAAGATATGGAGTGGCCAAGCGCCATGAGAGTGCGGATGCATTAATCGCCGATGATGGGCTTGATGCCGTCTTCATCCTGACGCCCGATCACCTGCATGCCGAACTGCTTGAACGAGCCATCCGCAGCGGCAAGCACGTGTTCGTCGAAAAGCCCGCCTGCCTCACGGCGGCACAGCTCGAACCAATCCTTTCGGTGCCGCGGCGGCCCGGGCAAGTGGTGTTCGTGGGCTATATGCGCCGCTTCTCGAGGGCTTTCCTCGAACTCAAGAGGCGCTTGCCGCCACTCGACGCCAATCGCCACGTGCGCATTCGTGACATTATCCGCGAGGCGCCTTACTTCGTCGCCCAGACGCGCAATGTCTTCAGACCTGCCGATGTGCCAGCCGAACTCATTGCAGAGGGGCGCGCACGCACTCAGGTCATGCTCCGCTCGGTGATGGGTGATGATTGTCCGCCCGACGCATTACGTGCCTACCAGGTCCTCACCGGTCTTTCCTCACACATGGGGTAATCGCGGGATCGAGCGCCCTGGGCCGGATTGAGTCGGCCTGGATTGGAAGTGGCGATTGTTCCCCGGCAGTATGGAGTTGCGGGCTCACGACTGGACGCCGGGCCCATGCCACAAGCGGAGAACAACCATGAGTGAGTATATCGGTCTCGACGTATCCCTGAAAGAGACGGCTATCTGCGTGCGCAGGGACGGCAAGCGAGTTTGGCGCGGCAAGTGCGCGTCCGATCCCGCGATTGTTGCCAAAGTGCTACGTAAGAATGCACCAGAAGCCGAGCGGGTCGTGTTCGAGACGGGTCCGCTGTCGATCTGGTTCTATCATGCCCTGACGGCGGAAGGGGTCCCGGCGATTTGCATCGATGCCCGCCACGCCAAGGCCGCCCTCGACATGGCGCCCAACAAGACCGACGCCAATGACGCCGAAGGCTTGGCACATCTGGCGGAGGTGGGCTTCTTCCGCGAGGTGCGTGTGAAGGGATATGATAGCATGCTGGTGCGAACGCTTGTCGCCGCACGCAACAAGCTGGTGCAAATGTCGACCGAGCTCTCTAACCAGATCCGGGGCCTCATGAAGACGTTCGGCCTGATCGTGCCCAGCGCGAGAGGTGGATCATTCGAGGCCCAGGTTCAGCGTCTTCTGTCCGGCGACGAAGGATTGACCCAGATTATCCTTCCCCTGCTCGAAGCCTGGCAAGCGGTTCGGACGCGGGCTGCAAAACTGGGGCGCCACCTTCTTGCTGGTGCCCGGCAGAGCCAGGCTTGCCGGCAGCTCATGGCCATTCCCGGTATAGGAGCGATCACCGCAACCTCGTTTGTTACTGCAGTGGAGGATCCTGACAACTTCAAGTCTTCACGCTCAGTCGCAGCCTGGTTCGGACTAACGACGCGTCGCTATCAATCGGGCGAAGTCGACTATGACGGACACATCTCCCGGCGAGGCGACGCTCATATGCGGGGGCTTTTGTACGAGGCGGCGACCGTTCTTCTGACGCGCAGCCGCGTTGATAGCGATCTGCGCACATGGGGACTGACGCTGTGGGAACGGCTCGGCTTCAAGCGTGCCGCCGTGGCCGTCGCGCGCAAGCTGGCTGTCGTTATGCACGCCATGCTGAAGTCCGGCGAACCCTATCATGCGAAGGCCGCCGTGGCCTGACCTCAAACATCCGAGCTTGCCGCGCCTAGAAGCGCGTCGAGGTGTCCCTGCCGGGACGTGGGCGAACCATTCCGCTGAGGCTGTTGCACCCTCTAGCCACCATAAGGCTGGCCGAGTGCGTCTCACACATTGGAAGGTTCATCCTGCGAAGCCCCATCATGCGGCGGCTTATGCCGACCGCGAAGACGACCGTGCTCCCGGCAAACGACAGATCGGCCTGCTAAAAAGGACTTGCATTATGCGGAGCGATTAGACGACAGTTTCTCTGCCATGCGCGATCTGCTTGGGACGCCGAAAGGCGTGCGCCACGCCACCCAGCACGGGGGTGAAACCGTGGTTGCGCTGTTCGATTATGGCAGTTTCACCGCGCTCTATGAGGCCGTGATCGACGACGTGTCTCGTTTCGATGCCGGCATTGAGGTCCTCACCCAGACCCAGCATTTCAAGCTCAACTACGACACTCCCTATATCCGTAATCTCCCCACCCGGCTCGAGGTCATCACCTCGAGCGCCACGCAAACCGGTACGGAAATCGTTGGTCCGATCTACGAGGACCCCTTCCGCGTCGAACTTGAAGCCTTCCGCGGCAGCATCGTCAATGACACCCCCAACAAGACAAGCCTTGAGGATTCGCTGGAAGACCTGAAGCTGATCGGCGCCGTTGCGCGCCACTTTCTCGTGCGAGAGTGACCCCCGACGCGGCTGGCCAGCAAACGGCCCACATGTCCAGATCATTCATATTGGCCCAGATGCCAGGTGGCGTTGCTAATGCAGGACCGTTGTCACGCAGCCAATGCGACAACAACAGCCGAACGCTGCGGCGTGGGCGCCGACCAGTCGCCTCTAGCCCCCGAACGGCGTGACGTTGCTGCGTTTCCTTCTAGAGTCCACGCTGACCTCTTGACTCCTGCGCGCTCCTCATTCATTCATGACACCGATGTCATGACATCGGTGTCACAGAGCGCCGGCGGCATCTTGGTGACTGGTTACCCGCGCTGCGCGACCGCGTAGACTGCTGGTTCCAATCAACCAGAGGAGGAATTTGTGGCCACGATCTATGATGTTGCCAAAGCTGCGGGTGTCTCACCCAAGACGGTGAGCCGGGTGATGAACGGCGATGCGCCGGTCAATCAGGCGACCCGCGAGGCCGTCGAGCGGGCCATGGCGACGCTCAATTACGTCCCCTCCAGCGCCGCCCGCACCATGCGTTCGCAGCGTTCGGGCCTGATCGGCATGATCACCGGCGCCATCAGCACCACCCACCAGTTCGAAGATGCCGGCCTGCCCGAAATCTACCTGGTGCAGGGCGCGCAACGGGTTATTGACCAGTCAAACCGCACCCTGCTCATCGCTGACAGTGGCGGGCAGGCCGAGCGCATCCCCACCCTGTTGCAGACTTTCCGCGAGCATCGCGTTGAAGGCATTCTCTACGTCGCCGAATATCACCGGGAAGTGACCCTCCCCGACTCGCTGCGTGATCTGCCGATCGTGCTCGTCAATTGCTTTGACGCCGACGGTACACCCTGCATCCTGCCAGATGACGAAGGCGGCCAGTTTGCCCTGGTCGACGGGCTCATTCGCCGGGGCCACCAGCGTATCGCCTATCTGACCCTGCCCGAACATCAGGCCGCCTGCAGCCTGCGTGTTGCCGGTTACCGCCGGGCGCATGCCCATCATGGCATCGCGGTGGACGAACGCCTGGTTCAGGTCGGTGCGCTACCCAGCCCCACCCATGAATATGATCTGCTCTGGGACGCGCTCGATCGCGTGCTCAAGGCCGAGCCGACTGTCATCTGCTGCGCCAACGACAAGATGGCCATGCGCGTCTATGGCCTGCTGCGCGACCGGGGCGTCGCCATACCCCAGCAGATGTCGGTGGCCGGTTATGACGATTACCGCATGATCGCCGAGCACCTGCATCCCGGCCTCACCAGCGCCGAACTGCCCTATGCCGCCATGGGTGCGCGCGCAGCCGACAAGTTGCTGCGCCTGATCAACGGAACCCCGAAATCCGGCGAGCCGAGCCGTGAACTCGTCTCAGCCCCGGTTGCCTGGCGCGACAGCGTCCTGACCCGTGACGGCAATGTCACCCAACTGAACTCAAGGAGGAGAGAAACATGACATCCCTACGCCTATTGGCGACAAGCATCGCCATCACGACTGCCATGAGCAGCGCCACATTCGCGCAGACGACCCTGACCATGTGGTATCACGGCGCCGGCAATGAGGTTGAATCCAACATCGTCAACCAGATCATCTCGGATTTTAACGCCAGCCAGTCCGACTGGGTGGTGGAAATGCAGAGTTTCCCGCAGGCAGCCTATAATGACAGCGTCGTGGCTGGCGCCCTGGCGGGCAATCTTCCCGACATTCTCGATGTCGATGGTCCGGTGATGCCCAACTGGGCGTGGTCGGGCTACATGCAGCCGCTGCAGATCGACGAAGCCAAGATCGCCAACTACCTGCCCGGCACCAAGGGCGTGTGGAACGACCAGCTCTATTCCATTGGCCTCTGGGACGCAGCCATCTCGCTGGTGACGCGCAAGTCCTATCTCGATGAACTCGGCCTGCGTGTGCCCACGCTGGAGCAGCCCTGGACGGGCGACGAATTCATGGACGCCCTGGCCAAAGCCAAGGCATCGGGCAAGTTCGACTATGCGCTCGATCTGGGCACCGCCTGGACCGGCGAATGGTATCCCTATGCATTCTCGCCATTCCTGCAGAGCTTTGGCGGCGACATCGTCGACCGCTCCACCTATACAACCGCCGAAGGCGTGCTGAATGGCGATGCGGCAGTCGAATTCGGCAATTGGTGGCAGGGCCTCTTCAACGATGGTTACGCCCAGGCGACGCAGGACCCGGCGGACCGCGACAACGGCTTCAACAGCGGCAAATATGCGTTCTCCTGGAACGGCAACTGGGCGGCCCTGGGCACATTGGATGCCTATGACGATGTGCTGTTCCTGCCTGCCCCGGACTTTGGCAATGGCCCCAAGATCGGCGCCGCCTCCTGGCAATTCGGCGTTTCAGCCGCATCCGAGCATCCCGAGGGCGCCTCGGCCTTCATCGAGTTCGCGCTGCAGGACAAGTATCTGGCCGAATTTTCCAACGGCATCGGCCTGATCCCGGCCACCGCTTCGGCTGCCGCCATGACGGAGAACTACAAGGATGGCGGGCCGCTGGCCGTGTTCTTCGACCTCTCCGAGGCCCAGGCTCTCGTCCGTCCGGTTACGCCCGGCTATGTCGTTGCCGCCAAGGTCTTCGAGAAGGCCCTGGCCGATATAGCCAATGGCGCTGATGTCCAGGACACGCTGGACTCCGCGGTCGACGAAATCGACGCCGACATCGCCAAGAACAACAGTTACGGGTTCTAGAGTCCTCCCCTCGACTCTGGAGGGACCCCGGCTGCAGCTGGGGTCCCAATGCGGAAAGGTTCGCGGCAGATGGCCTCAAAATTCACACGCTCAAATTCAACCGGCTGGCTGATGGCGGGGCCCGCGGCCGTGCTGATGGGGCTGTTCATCGTCCTGCCCTTCCTGTTCGCTATTGGCCTGAGCTTCACCAATCAGCGCCTGATTTCGCCCAATCCCACCCAATTTGTGGGCCTGAGCAATTACAGCCAGCTTCTGGGTATAGGGCTGCTCACGCTGGAACCGGAGCGAGATGATGCCGGCGAAATCCTGCGCGAGGAGGACGGGACCGTCAGCTATCCGGCACTGCGTGGCTATACGCGCAACAATCCCGATTATCCGCAGTTTGACGGCATGCGCGAATGGTTCAGCGTCTCGCTTGGCGAGAGCCGGACATATGTGCTGGCACGCGACGTGGTGTTCGCCAAGGCCGTGGTCAACACCATCATCTTTGTGCTCGTCGTGGCACCCGTGCAGGGCGGGCTGGCACTGGTCCTTGCCCTTTTGATCAATCAGAAACTGCGCGGCATCAATGTCTTTCGCGCCATCTATTTCATGCCCGTCGTGGTCTCGATCGTGGTGGTCTCGCTGCTCTGGCGCTTCATTTATGACGGTCAGAGCGGCCTTTTGAACAATCTGCTGGGCGCCCTGACGTTTGGCGCCTTCCCCCGCATCGACTGGCTAGGCAATCCCAGTACGGCGCTTGGCGCCATCATCGCCATGTCGATCTGGCAGGCCGTGGGCTTTCACATGGTCATCTGGCTCTCGGGTCTGCAGACCATCAGCCCCTCGCTCTACGAAGCGGCTGCCATCGAAGGGGCCAGCAAATGGCAGACCTTCCGCTATGTGACCTGGCCGGGTCTGCGCAATACTGCGGTGCTGGTGTTGATCGTCATCACCATGCAGGCCTTTGCCCTGTTCGCGCAGATCGATGTGATGACCAGCGGCGGTCCGCTCGATTCGACGCAAACCATCGTGTTCCAGGCCGTCGAGCGCGGCTATGGCAAGCAGGATATCTCCGGTGGCTCGACCATTTCGGTGATCCTGTTTGTTTTTGTTCTCGCCATTTCGCTGCTGCAGCGTTGGCTCACCAGGGAGAAGAAGTGATGGCGCAGCTTTCCGCAGACAATCACGGGCTGCGCCTTGCGGTGCGCTACACGGTGCTGGGGCTGATCGCCCTGATCTTCGTCTTTCCGCTAGTGTTCATGCTGATGTCGAGCCTGAAGCCCGACGCGCAACTGCTCAGCGACACGCGGAGCCTCCGCGCCTTCCTGCCGGTTGGCGACATCTCGCTGGACAATTATTTCGACGCCTTTCGCCGCGCCCCGGTGGGGCTCTTCATCTTCAATTCCGTCATCGTCACCGGTGTGACGGTGGCCCTGACCCTGTTCATCTGCTCGGCCGCCGCCTTCGCCTTCGTCTTCATCGACTGGCGCGGACGGGATCTGGTGCTGACGCTGATCCTGGCGACCTTGATCGTGCCGTTCGAGACGATTGCCATCCCGCTCCTGCTCATCGCCTCCAAATTGCCCTGGCTGGGGCTCGATGGCCTGACTTATGGATGGCTCAATTCCTATCAGGTGCAGATCGTCCCGTTTATTGCCGATGGTCTGACCATTTTCCTCTTTGTCCAGTACTTCAAGGATCTGCCGGGCGAATTGATCGAGGCCGCACGGGTCGAGGGCGCAAGTTGGTGGCAGGTTTATCGCCGCGTCGTCATGCCCCTTGCCGGCCCGGTGTTGGCGACGGCGGCCATCCTCAAATTCCTGGTCATGTACAACCAGTATCTCTGGCCGCTCATGGTGGTTCAGGAAGAACGCTACCGGCCGGTGATGGTCGGGCTGCAATATTTCTTCCAGCTCAACCGCGCCTGGGGCGAGATCATGGCCTATCTCTCGCTGATCACCGTCCCGGTGCTGGCCTTCTACCTTTTCCTGCAGCGCGCCTTCATCGCCTCGATCGCCTCCACGGGCGTCAAGGGCTGATGCGGCACCTCCTTTGAAAGACAACGACAAGTGGTTATTGCCCTTAAAGACAAATGGATTTGGGACTTCTGGATTTATCGCGACGGCGATGATTACCACGCCTATTTTCTGCAGGCCGACAATAGGCTGGCCCATCCGGACATGCGCCACCGTCATGTCACCCAAGGACACGCCGTCTCAAAAGACCTGGTCAACTGGACCCATCTGGGCACCACCTTCGCGCCGGCGGCCGCGCCCTCCTGGGATGACTGGACAACCTGGACCGGCTCGACCCTGCGCGACGACACCGGGCTCTGGCACCTCTTCTATACCGGCACCGAACACGCCGAAGAGGGCATGAAGCAGCGCCTGGGTCACGCGACTTCGACCGACGGGCACAACTGGACCCGTGTCGGCAATGGCCTGGCGCTCGATATCTCTGGACCCGACTATGAAGAATACACATCCGGCCATTGGCACGACCGTGCCTTCCGCGACCCGTGGGTGATGAAGAACCCAAAGGGCGATGGCTGGATAATGTACTTTGTCGCGCGTCGCCCCGGCGTCGCCGAGCCCAATGCCGGGGGCACGATCGGCTTTGCCACCTCGCCCGACCTCTATAGCTGGACGCTGCAGCCCCCGGTCTATGCCGGCGGCATGTTCGGGCAGATGGAAGTGCCGCAGGTCTTCGAGGCCAATGGCAAATGGTACATGCTGTTCTGCACCGATGGATCGCACTGGTCGGAAGCTTACAAGCGTTTCAATACCGAAGAGCCCGTCCGCGGAACGCATTATCTGATGGCCGATGACCCGTTCGGTCCCTGGGAAGTGGCGCCCGGTCCGTTCTTCGATGGCGCGCAGGGCAGCCGCTATGCCGGCAAGATCGTGACGACCGACAATGGCCTGGTTTTCATGGGTTTTCTCCATGACGCGCCAGATGGTTCGTTCATTGGCCAGGTCAGTGACCCGATCCCGGTCCGCATTGATGCGGATGGCCTTTTGCACACTGAACTCGACAAGCTCCCTCCGGGCGCCAAGGTCTGACCTCAAACCTCGCAAGGACACCAAAAATGGCCAGCGTTTCCCTCAAGAATGTCCGCAAGAATTATGGCGCCGCCGACATCATCAAGGGCGTCGACATCGAAATCGCCGATGGAGAGTTCTGCGTCTTTGTCGGCCCTTCGGGTTGTGGCAAGTCGACGCTGCTACGCATGATTGCGGGGCTCGAGGACATCAGCGGTGGCACACTGAGCATCGGCGACCGCGTGGTCAACGACCTGCCGCCCAAGGATCGCAGCATCGCCATGGTGTTCCAGTCCTATGCCATTTTCCCACATATGACCGTTCGGGAAAACCTGGCTTTCGGGCTCACAATCGCCAATGCGCCAAAGGCGGAAAAGGACGCCAAGGTCGCTGAAGCGGCCCGCATCCTGCAGATGGAACATCTGCTCGAACGCCGCCCCAGCCAACTCTCGGGGGGCCAGCGCCAGCGCGTCGCCATTGGGCGCGCCATCGTGCGCAAACCCGGCGTTTTCCTCTTCGACGAGCCGCTCTCCAATCTCGATGCGGCGCTGCGCGTGGACATGCGGATGGAGCTGGCCAAGCTGCACAGCGATCTTGGGGCGACAATGGTCTATGTGACCCATGACCAGGTCGAAGCCATGACGCTGGCCGACAAGATCGTGGTGCTTAGTGCCGGCACCGTCCAGCAGGTTGGCTCGCCGCTGGAACTCTATCACCGCCCGGCCAATCTCTTCGTCGCCGGCTTCATCGGTTCGCCGAAGATGAATTTCGTCGAGGTCACCATAGACGCCGTTGACGCAAGTGCGATACGGATATCAGGCCCCGCCATGAAAGCGCAGACCCTGCCACTGACCGGAGCGGGCCAGAAGGCGGGAGACATCCTGACCTTGGGTGTGCGACCGCACGACTTCAAACCCATGGACGATGGCGCCTTCACCGGCAAAGTGACGCTCGTGGAGCATCTGGGCAACGAGACCATCGTTAATCTGGCACTGGTCAATGGACAGCACCTGATCGTCGCCCTGGACGGCGACACGGCCTGCACAGTCGGGGAGACGCTGACGGTGGGTCACCCCCCCGAGAAGGCCGCGCTTTTTGATCAGGCTGGCAATCGCATCACGGGCTGACCGCAACGAGATTGTGGCAGCGAACCATATGTCCTGCACCCACGACCGTGGGGCCGGGCATGGTTTCCTTGCAGATCGCCGTCGCCTTGGGGCAGCGCGAGACAAAGGGGCAACCACGGCTGTCGCGCGTCCAGAGCGGGATATCGACTGCACGTCGCGCCTTACCCGTTTCGATCTTGCGCTTGGGGTTGGGCACCGATTCAATCAGCAGTTGCGTATAGGGGTGGCGTGGATTGTCGGTGATTTCCTGGCTCGGCCCCTGTTCTACCAGATGCCCGGCATACATAACCGCCGTTTCTTCGGCGAAGTAGCGCGCCGTGGCAATGTCGTGGGTGATGTAAAGAGCTGCCAACTGCCGGTCGCGCTTGAGATCCTCCAATAGGTTCAGAATGCCCAGGCGGACAGATACGTCCAGCATCGAGGTGGGCTCGTCAGCCAGCAGCACTTCCGGCTGCACCGAGAGCGCGCGGGCAATGGCGACACGCTGGCGCTGCCCTCCCGAGAGTTCATGGGGCCGGCGCTTGAGATAGTCTGCCGCCGGCCTCAGGCCCACACTTTCCAGCAGCGAGAGCATTTCTGCCTCGATCGCTTTGCCCTTGAGATCGGGGCGATGCAGACGAATGGGGCGCTCCAGATGGTAGCCAATGGACTGGGTCGGATTGAGCGAGCCGAATGGGTCCTGAAAGACCATCTGAACCTGGGCGCGGTATTGCTGCATGCGCGCACCACGGAAGGCAGCAATGTCCTGGCCATGATGGCGGATCACGCCCCTCGTCGGCTCGTAGGCTCCGGCCAGCATGCGCGCGCAAGTTGACTTACCCGAACCGGACTCGCCCACAAGGGCAAGCGCCCTGCCCTGCTGCAGTTGCAGCGACACACCCGAAAGGGCCTTGAGGAAGGTCTGATTGAGGAAGGCGCCGCCCAGCACGAATTCCTTGTCGACATTGTCCATCTCAAGGACCGGGCCGTCGGCTTCCACGGTGGTGCGCTCGGGTTCTAGTTCAGCAAGTGACATGCGGCCTGGCTCTTGTGTTCGGGGATGAAGCGCAATTGCGGGGCATCAATGCGACACTGCTCCATCGCATGGGGACAGCGCGGCGCAAATCGGCATCCCGTCGGCAGTTCCCTCAGATCGGGCGGCGTCCCGGCAATGCCCTCGAGCCGGACCCGCGGGCCGGTCAATGGCGGAAAGCTGTTCCCCAGCGCGCGCGTATAGGGGTGTTGTGGCGCTGTCAGGATGGCTTCCGAAGGCGCCACCTCCACCAGCTCGCCCGAATACATCACCCCGATGCGGTCGCAGAACTCGATCATCAGCCCCAGATCATGGGTGATGAACAGTACGGAAAAGCCCAGGCGCGTCTTGAGATCGACAATCTGCTCGATGATGTCGCGCTGCACCACCACGTCAAGCGCCGTGGTCGGCTCGTCCATGATGATGAGCTTGGGCTTGAGAGCGAGCGCGATAGCGATGCAGATGCGTTGGCGCATGCCGCCCGAAAACTGATGCGGATAGTCGTCGAGCCGCTTGGATGGGATACCGACCAGTTCGAAGAGCTCCACTGCCCGAGCGCGAGCACCATCCTGGCCCAGTTCCGGTTCGTGGGTCTCGATCACGTCCATGATCTGCTCTGAAACCGGGATCACCGGATTAAGGGCATTCATGGCCGATTGAAAGACGAAGCTGACCTCGTTCCAGCGATAGGCCTTCAATCTGGCCTTGTCGAACTTGAGCACATCCTCGCCATTGAGCCGGACTTCACCGCCGGAAACCAGTCCGGGAAGCCGGGTCAACCTGGCCAGGGCGAAGGCGACGGTGGATTTGCCGCAGCCGCTTTCGCCGGCCAGGCCAAAGGCCTCGCCCTCGCGGATGTCGAAATCAATGCCGTTGACGGCGCGGGCGACGGAGTGTTCGCCCACATAGTCGACAGTGAGGTTCCTCACCTCGATCAGGGCGCGATCAGAAGACATCGGCACTTCTCCCCCGACGTTGCAGGAATTTCCGGATGCGGCCAATCCTGCGAGATGCCTTGAGCTGGGGATTGGTGATTTCGTCGACTGCGAAGTTCACCAAGACCAGGGCAGCGCCCGTCAGCATGATGGCGATGCAGGGCGGCCAGATTTCCCACCAGGCGCCACTCTGCAGCGCCAGATTGTTCTGGGCCCAGAACAGCATGGTGCCCCAGGTCACGGCATTGGGATCGCCCAGGCCGATGAACTCCAGCGCCGCTTCGGCCAGAATGGCCGCGATGGTGCCCAGCACAAAACCGCCCATGACGAAGCTCAGCATGTTGGGGAAGATTTCGACGAGGATGATGCGCCACTTCTTCTCTCCCATGAGTTCGGCCGACAGTACGAATTCACGGGTGCGCAGCGATAGCGTCTGGGTTCGGATGGTGCGCGCGGCCCATCCCCAGCCCGTCAGCGCCAGGACCACGCCTATGACCAGCGGGCTGGCTTGCTCCACCATGGTGGCGATGACAATGATCAAAGGCAGGCCCGGAAGCACCAGGACCACATTGACAAAGAAAGTCAGGATGTCGTCGATGCGGCCGCCGAAATATCCCGCGGAGATGCCTATGGCGAGGCCGATGGCCGCAGCGGCAAGGCCGGCACCAAAGCCAACGGCCAGGCTAACCCGGCCGCCATAGGCCAATTGGGTGAAAACGTCCTTGCCCATGCGGGTGGTACCCAGCACGTGCTCGTAACCCGGCATGACATGAGGTTTGCCGGCACGGCGGTTCGGATTGTACTCGCTGACCACCGGCCCCAGGACCGAAAAGAGCACCAGCGCAAGGAGGATGATGACCCCCGCCATGCCCTTGGGGTTGGTCACGAAGGCGGCAAGGCCCTGCGGTAAGCGGCTGGTCCAGCCCGGGCGTGGCTTGACGCCGAGTTCGCGCATCAACTCGGACTGACTTGGCGCAGAAGCCGCCAGGGCTTCCTGTTCAAGGCGGTCAGTGAGCGACAGCGGCGTGGAATGAGTGAGATCGGCCATATGTCAGCCCTTTCTCAAGCGTGGATCAAGGACGACATTGGCGATGTCGGAGAGAAGATTGGCGACCAGCACCGACATGGTCAGCAACAGCAACTGCCCCTGGATGAAGGAATAGTCGCGGCTCTGGATGGCGGTGAAGGTGAATTTGCCGAGGCCCGGATAGTTGAACACCTGCTCGGTCACCAATGCGCCGCCGATGAGGAAGCCGACCGACAGCGCCAGCGCGGTAATCTGCGGCATGATGGCGTTGCGGGCGACATAGCGATAGCGCACACGGCGATCGCTGAGGCCCTTGGCGCGGGCCAGGATGACGAAGTCCTCGTTGAGCAGGTTGATCATCACATTGCGCATGCCCAGGTGCCAGCCGCCGAAGCTGACGATGAAGATGGAAAGCACAGGCAGAGTGGCGTGATAGAGGACGCTGCCGATGAACTGCAGATCGAACCCCGGCATCAGGCTCGGATCATGCGCTCGCCCCAGCGGGAACCATTTGAGTTGCAAAGAGAAGGCATAGAACAGCACCAGCGCCACGATGGCGGGCGTGAAGGCGTTCAGCATCACGTTGATGGGCGTGAAGAAACTGTCGAAGAAGCCGCCGCGGTGCCAGGCGGCATGGATGCCCATGACCGAGCCGATGACGAAGGCAAAGAAGATGGACAGGCCAACGAGAACCAGGGTCCAGGTGGCGCCGTAGAAGAGCAGCGATGCGGTCGGCTCAGGGAACTGCACGGTCGAGATGCCGAAATCGAGCCGCAAGACGCTGCCGAAATAGCTGAGATACTGCTCCCAGAGAGACCCTGTGACCCCGTATGCCTCGCGGATCGCCTGAACCTGCGCCTCATTGAGACGCCCCTGATAGGAGGCAATGATGCGCGCTGATGGATCACCCGGCATCATGCGCGGGATGAAGAAGTTCAGGGTCACGGCCATGAAGAAGGCGGCCAGATAAAAGGCGAGACGCCTCAATAGAAATGCCATTGCATCCAGGTCCTCTTTAAGCCCAGGCAACTCCCGCCCCGCGGGAGCGATCTGCACAGTGCCGGGCGGAGATCGGGAGGAGAGCCCCGCCGCGGCTCTCTGGCAAAGGCACCCGGATCAGCTTCGAGATGCCGATCCGGAAGCCTGCCAGATAGAGAACCGACTATTCGATCGGCTTCAGGGCCAGGGCGTGCCAGACGCGTTCGCGCGTACCATCATGCACCTGGGGGCGGAACTTCTGGTCCTCTTCGGTCACCCAGCCGGTGAAGCGGCGGGTGGAGTATTCGTACCAGATCGGGTTGGCGAAGAGCGAAATGGTGGGCAGGTTCTCGGCGACAGCCTTGTGGATGTCGGTGAGAGCTGCTCGCTGGGTTGCTTCGTCAGCCGAGCCCTTGAAGATGTCGAGCGCGGCTTCGACCTCAGGGATCTGCATCTGGTGCATGGCCTGGAAGTCGATCTGGCCCTCCTGCATCAAGCGGGGATTGAACATGGGCTGGTACTGGTTGTAGGGCGTGGGGCCACCATTGGTCCACATCACATAGACGTCGAAGTCGCCACGCGGCACCGCGTCGAACCAGGCGCCCTGGTCCATGGTCTTGAGGCTGGCATTGACCCCGATATCCTGAAGGTTTTCAGCTACGGTCTGTCCGGTATTGACCCAGTCGGTCCAGCCAGATGGCATGGAAATGCCAAAGGCGATGGGCGTACCGTCAGGATTGTCGCGCCAGCCGTCTCCATCGGCGTCCACGAAGCCTGCTGCATCGAGGATCTCGATGGCCTTGTCCGGGTCGTATTGCATGAGCCAAGTGTAAGGCTCAAGCGCCTCGGCATCGTACCAGGTCTTGTACATTTCGCCGGTGCCGATGGGATATTTTGTCTCGGTAGTCAGGCCAAAGGTCGAAATCTCGAGCAAGGTGTCGCGGTCGATGGCGACCGACATGGCCTTGCGGAATTCAAGATTGTTGAAGGGTGCCCTGGTCGTGTTGAGCTGCAGATTGACGTCCGAACCCGCAGGCAGCCAGTAATTGTTGTATTCGGACTGGGGCAGGAAGGTCACGTCGGGATCGGTCAGGCCATCACCCAGCCAATCGAGATCGCCGGCCGATAGCGCCGCCACTGTCTGCTCATTGCCATTCATCTGCGGGAAGCGGAGGCAATCGATCGCGTTGTCTTCGTTGTAACGGCTCAATTCATTGCGGCAGAGGTCAAAGCCGTTGCGAGTGAAGTTGCGGGGCTCGGTCCAGGGTCCGGTGGCCACGACATCGAGATTGGCGAAGTTCTTGGGGTCTTCGACGTCCTTCCAAACATGTTCGGGCAGCGGATAGAGACCGTTGAGCCCATATCGCGCCAGGGCGTCGGGTTCATTGAGCGTGAACTTGACGGTGTAGTCGTCGATCTTTTCGGCCCCGGTCACATTGCCGGTTTCGCCATTGTAGACGTCGATGCCCATGGGGAAATCAGGGTGCGCCTTGGCATATTCATAGCTGAAGACCACGTCATCGGCGTTGAAGTCTTCACCGTCACTCCATTTGACGCCTTCGCGCAGCGTATAGGTAACGGATTTCAGGTCCTCGCCGATTTCCCAGGCAACGGCCAGCGCATCCTCGTTCTCGCCAGGATGCCAAATATTGTCGATCCAGAGCGGCTCATATGCAAAGTCGCGCATGCGCTGTTGCGGGCCGGTCGGATTGTTGGGGTTGTAGTTCTCGACCATGGCGTCGGTGTGATAGGGCAGCAGCCGCAGGATGACCTCGTCCTGCGCTGCGGACGGCGCAATAGCGGCCAATACGGAAATGCCGACGCCCAGAAGCGCTGCGGCCTTGATTGATTTCATCGAATGTCCCTCCACTTGTTTCTCCTCCTCGTGGACCAATGTTATGGGATCGATCCCACATTGTTCATGGGTTCGCTCCCCAATTTTGTGCGGCGGCCGCGCTTGGGCGGACCGCTCATGCGTTCAGGCCACCTCCCTTTGCAGTCGCGGTGCGCAGACGCTTGCACGCACCACGAGGTTGGTTTCGACGATCGACTGCAGGGGATCAACTCTGGGCTCCCCCAGCAGTCTGAGCAGCAGCGAGGCAGCAACCTCGCCCAGCGTATCGACAGGCTGCCGCACGGTGGTCAGCGGCGGCCACATGTGCTTGGCATGAAAGGCGTCGTCAAAACCCATGACCGACACGTCCTCAGGCACGCGAAGGCCTGCCTCGCGAAGGGCCAGCAACACACCCGCGGCCATGTCGTCGTCACCTGCGAATATCGCGGTGAAGTCTCGCCCTGAGGCGATCAGGTCGCGAGTCGCCGAATAGCCGAAATCCTGATGAAAGATGCCGTTGACGACATGTATGTCATCCAGGGTCATCCCATGTTCCGCAAGCGCGGTTTCCATGCCCCGCATACGTGCCACGGTGTCTCCGAAATCCACCTGACCGGAGAGATGAACGATTTTGCGGTGCCCCTGCTCCAGCAGGTAATTCATGGCGGCGCGGGCACCCTCGAAATTGTCCAGCACGACCCTGCCCTGCGCAACAGGATTGGGGCTGTGACCGATAGCCACCACGGGGATGCGCGCCTTGCGCACGATCTCCACCACATTTTCGCGCATGGGCCGTTCGAGATAGAGAACGATGCCGTCGCAGGACCGGTCGACCAGTTCGATCACCGCGCGCGCTTCTTCGTCCTGATCCGCATAGCCAGAGGACACGATAAGCGACTTGCCCGCCGGGCGGGTGGCCCGCTGGACGCCATAGATCATGTTGGCGAAGTAGGGTGTGCCAATATCCACCATGACGGCGCCGATAAGATTGGAGCGATTGGACCGCAGCGCCTGCGCCAGAGTGTTGGGGCGGTACCCCAGCTCAGCTATGGCGGCCTCTATGGCCTTGCGCTTGTCCTCGGACACATAGCCGTTGCCAGCCACCACCCGCGAAACGGTGGAGCGTGATACGCCCGCGCGTTTTGACACGTCGGTGATGGTGACCATACCGCCCGATTCCTCCCCGTCGGCCCTCTATGGGACCGATCCCATAGATGATGAAATCGATTGCACAAGGGAGTCAAGCCCGTGGCGATCAAAATCCGCTCTCGCAGCGTTTTCATGAACTTAGGCGGTGCATGGGGAGTTGGTAGAGCCGTTTCGGGCCAAGGCGGTGCCGTAACTAGGCCTTATCGGCCACCAGCTTGGTCGGCAATAGCTCGCCCTGCTCGCTCAGGATCGAATAGGCGATACCGGTCAGCAAGGAATTGATGCGACGCAGCGCGTGCATGGTCTCCAGATGAAGCTCACTGGTCTCAAAGCTGTTGGGATCCCCGGCGCGCAGGCGGGCAAAGTGCTTGTCCATGCTGCGCCGTTCCATCAAGCCAACTTCGTCCTTCTCAGCGACCAGCTGACGAGCGGATTCTGCATCCTCGGAGACAAGTACGTTGAGCGCGAGCTGCATATTGGCCAGCACCCTGGCATGCAGGTCCGTGAGTTCCTGCCACCCTTGATGCGAAAAGGTAATGCGTCGTTCGGACTTCTGGTCCGCAACACGCAGAAGCTGGCGAGTCACGATGTCGCCGGCCTGTTCCAGGCCAATGGCGAAGGTGTTGAGGTCGGAGGCGCGCCGAGACTGATTGGCATCCATGCGCTCCCAGTCCAAACGGGTAAGAAAAAGCTTGATGGCGCGGTTGGCGCTATCGACTTCGGGTTCCAAGTCCTTGACCCGTCGGATGGCGGCCTTATCGCCGCTCCGCACGATCTCCATAACCGGCTGGAGCATGACTTCGACCATCTCGCTCATACGAAGCAATTCGCGCGTGGCGCTCGCCAGCGAGGCATCGATGTTCCCATTAGGATCGATCGCTAGCGCCGTCTGGCGCAAACGGGCAATGTCGGACTGGCCGGCTGCTGGCGCCTCCTTGACGAGGACCGTCATCAGGGCCTCTACCGCACTTACGAGCGGCAGGCCGATGATCAGGACACCCAGATTGAATAAGATGTGCATCAGGCTCGCCTGCTGACCGACCGAACCTGGGAGACCTAAAGTGTGCAGTTGGAACAGCTGGATCAGCAGCAGGCAAGTTAGTGCCGCGCCGCCCCGCAGGACCAGCGCTGCTGCCGCGATGCGTCGGGGCCTGATATCAGCACCGCGCGTCATGCCGAAAGCAATCAAGGTTCCTCCCAGGTTGGCACCCAGGAGGAACGCCATGGCGACCTCTATGGGAATGAGACCCGTGGTGCCAAACGTGATGATGACCAGGACGCTGGCCACAGAGGAATAGGACGCCCAGGTGATGAGTGCTGCCACCGCAAAGCTGGTCCAGAGATCACCGCGCAAATAACCCACCACAGCCGCCAGCAGATCGCTGTCGCGCCAGGGCGCCGTGGCCTGCGAGACCATTTCGAGCGAGAGCAGGACGAAGGCGATACCCATGATCAGCCGCCCGACCTGCTTGGTCCGTCGTGAACTACCCCTGAGGAAAAGTACGCCACCAACAATGATCAAGGGCGCAGTCAGAAGCGAAAGGTCGAAGGAGAGGACGCTGGCAACGAAGGCCGATCCAAGATAGGCGCCCAGCATCAGGGCTAGGCCTGTCGCAACTGACATGAGACCGCCACCCGCGAAGCTGGCGGCCAATGCCGCAACGGCGGTCGAGCTTTGCAGTGCGAAAGCCAGGGCCACACCGACGGCGGCCGCACCTAGCCGGCTTCGCTCGGCACGTCCCAGCGTACGCTTGAGCTCCGCTGCATAGGCCCGTTCCACCGCGGTCCGCACCATGCGCACAGCCCAGAGCAGCAGGACGATGGCCGCAATCAGTTGGACAACGATGAAATACATGGACCTCCCCGGTTGCACGCGTGTGCAGAATACCGATAGCTCATAGTGTTCACATGAGCATATTACATGCAATGCACTCAAGTGAATGTGGAAAAAGGTCGTGCCTTCGTCACAAAATGACGCTTTTACAGGGTGTTACCTGCGAATAGGCGGACAGGGAGCAGCCCATTAATGTTCAAATGAACATTTTTCTGTTGCATTGGGGCGCCCCAGTGCTACCGTCTGCGCCAGCACGGAGCGGGGAGGCTCCGGCACAAGAACAAGGGAGAGAGCATGTCCAAGAACACTTTGTGTCTGTCTGTCGCGCTTGCCGCCATGATGTCTGCAAGTCCGGCCATTGCGCAGACCGAAATCGCCTGGTGGCACGCCATGGATGCGGAATTGGGCCAACGTCTTGAGGCCATCGCGCAGGGCTTCAATGAGAGCCAGGACGAATTCGTTGTCGTGCCCAGCTACAAGGGCACCTATCCCGAGACGCTGACAGCCGCCATCGCTGCTTTCCGCGCCAATGAACAACCGGCCATCGTGCAGGTCTTCGAAGTCGGCACTGGCACGATGATGGCCGCTGAAGGTGCGGTCAATCCGGTCTACCAGTTGATGCAGGAAAATGGTGAGCCTTGGGATCCTAGTGGGTTCCTCGCTCCGGTGACGGGGTACTATTCCGACACTGACGGCAACATCTTGTCGATGCCATTCAATTCCTCTACGCCAATCCTCTACTACAACAAGGACGTGTTCGAGCAGGCTGGCCTCGATCCGGAAACGCCCCCGAAAACCTGGGCCGAGCTCGAAACTATGAGCCGGCAGATCATGGAGTCCGGCGCCGCGCCCTGTGGCTTCACCACTGGCTGGGTGAGCTGGGTCCAATTGGAAAATCTCTCAGCCATCCATGACCAGCCCTACGGCACGATGGACAATGGCTTTGGTGGCTTGGGGACCGAGTTCACCTTCAATGGCCCGGTTCAGGTCAAGCACTGGGAAAACCTGAAAGCATGGGCAGACGAGGGCCTGTTCGAATATGGTGGCCCGGTGGGCGGCGGCGACGCCCCGCCCAAGTTCTATGCACAGGAATGCGCGATGTACATGAACTCATCGGCATCGCGGGCCGGCGTCATCAACAACGCCAAGGAATTCGAAGTGGGCTTCGCACCCCTGCCCTATTATGACGACGAGATCGATGAACCGAAGAACTCGATCATCGGTGGCGCCACATTGTGGGTGCTGAACGGAAAAGACCCCAAGGTCTATGAGGGCGTGGCCCAGTTCTTCACACATCTATCGAGCCCCGAAGTCCAGGCCGAATGGCACCAGGCAACCGGCTACCTGCCGATCACCAATGCCGCTTACGAACTGGGCAAGGAGCAGGGCTACTACGAAGCCAATCCCGGCTCCGAGGTCGCGATCAATCAGATCACACGCGGCACGCCTACGGCGAACTCCAAGGGCATCCGCTTCGGCAATCTGACTCAGGTCCGGACCGTGGTGGACGAAGAGTTCGAGGCCCTGCTCTCGGGCAGCAAGACCGCCCAGGAGGCGCTGGATGCTGCGGTTGAACGCGGCAACCAGATCCTGCGCGACTTCGAAGCAGCCAATAGCTGAACCTCCCAGGATCACTCCGGCCCGGCCTTGCCGGGGTGATCCAACCGGGCGGCCTTGTGCCGCCCGGCCTAGCCAGTCGCGACTACACGGGGGAGTTCTCGGCCCATGCAAACCAAGCGCACCATATTTCCCAACAAGCTGCTGCCCTATGCCCTGCTTGCGCCTCAGCTGGCGGTGACGCTGATCTTCTTCATCTGGCCGGCTGGCCAGGCAGTCAAATCCTCCTTCGAACGCGAAGACCCCTTCGGATTCCGCACGACCTTCATCTGGTTCGAGAACTATGCGCGGCTCTTCTCCGAGCCCGGCTATGTAAACTCACTGACCAAAACCGCAATTTTCGCCATTTCGGTGACATTGCTGTCGATGAGCCTGTCGCTGCTCCTTGCCGTCGCCGTCAACCGGGTGATCCGGACCAATCGTGCCTACACCACGCTTCTGGTCTGGCCCTATGCCGTGGCGCCGGTCGTGGTGGGTATCCTGTGGTGGTTCATGTTCAATCCCACCATCGGCATTGCCCCCTATCTGCTGCGCGGCCTGGGCATCAGCTGGAACCACCGGGTCGATGGGACCCAGGCGATGATCCTCGTGGTCATTGCGGCGAGCTGGAAGCAGATTTCCTACAATTTCCTGTTCTTCGTCGCCGGGCTGCAATCGGTGCCGCAGGCGCTCAACGAAGCAGCAGCCATCGATGGCGCGGGCCCCTTCAAACGGTTCTGGACCATTGTCTTTCCGCTGCTCTCGCCCACGACCTTCTTCCTGCTGATCGTCAACATCAACTACGCCATGTTCGACACATTCGGTCTGATCGATGCCACCACAAATGGCGGCCCCAACCAGGCCACCAACATCCTGGTCTACAAGGTTTATGCTGACGGGTTCCTCGGGCTCAATATCGGCTCATCGGCCGCGCAGTCGGTCGTGCTGATGCTGATCGTGATCGCCCTTACCGCCATCCAGTTCCGCTATGTCGAGCGGCGCGTCCAGTACTAGGGAGCCGAGAAAATGGTCGAAAATCGCCCCTGGCTCAGCTTTCTCACCCATTTGGTTCTGATCGCCGGCGTCGTCATCGTCGTGTTCCCAGTCTATCTGGCCTTCATCGCCTCGACCCACGGATCGGGTGACTTCATGCGTGGCCTGGTGCCCCTGCTGCCTGGCCCGCATATGCTGGAAAACTACGGTCGCATGCTCAATGAGGGCATATCCACGGCAGGGGCCCCACCCGTCTCGATCATGCTGATGAACTCAACGATCATCGCCATCGTCATCGCCGTGGGCAAAATCGCTATTTCGCTGCTTTCAGCCTATGCGATCGTCTTTTTCAAGTTCCCATTCCGGCTCTTGGCCTTCTGGATCATCTTCATCACTCTGATGCTGCCGGTCGAGGTGCGCATCATCCCGACCTTCGCCGTCGTGGCTAATCTCGGGCTGCTCAATTCCTATGTGGGCCTCACCCTGCCGCTGATCGCCTCGGCGACCGCGACGTTCCTCTTCCGCCAATTCTTCCTCACCGTTCCTGACGAATTGATGGAAGCGGCTCGTGTGGATGGTGCGGGCCCCATGAAGTTCTTCCGCGATATTCTCATCCCATTGAGCCGGACCAATATCGCGGCGCTCTTCGTCATCCTCTTCATCTATGGCTGGGTGCAGTATCTCTGGCCCCTGCTCGTCACCACGGACAGCCGCTACTACACGGTCGTTATGGGCATCAAGCGTCTCGCTGCGACAGCTGATGCTGAACCCTTGTGGAACCTGGTCATGGCTTCGGTGATCCTGGCCATGCTCCCCCCAGTCCTCGTCGTCATCTTCATGCAGCGCCTATTCGTCAAAGGCCTCGTGGATACGGAGAAATAAGCCATGGCCACCATCAATCTGGTCGACCTTAAGAAGAACTACGGCAATGTCCCGGCCGTCAAAGGCATCAATTTGCAGGTGGCGGACGGGGAACTGATCGTCCTCGTTGGTCCCTCGGGCTGCGGCAAGTCCACGCTGCTGCGCATGGTGGCTGGCCTCGAAACCGTCACATCCGGCCGCATCGAGATCGGCGGCAAGGATGTCGTCAAGGCCGAGCCCGCCGAACGCGACATCGCCATGGTGTTCCAAAACTATGCACTCTACCCGCATATGAGCGTGCGCGGGAATCTCGAGTATGGGCTCAAGAACCGCGGCACGCCGCGCGGCGAAATCGACCGGCGAGTGCAGGAAGCGGCCGACATTCTCGAAATCGGGCCGTTGCTCGATCGCAAGCCGCGCCAGCTTTCCGGGGGGCAACGCCAGCGCGTGGCCATGGGCCGCGCCATTGTGCGAGAGCCTGCCGCCTTCCTGTTCGACGAGCCACTCTCCAATCTGGACGCCAAGCTGCGCGTGCAGATGCGAGTGGAAATCCGCAAGCTGCAGCGTCGTCTCAAGACGACCAGCCTCTACGTCACCCACGACCAGCTCGAGGCCATGACCTTGGCCGACCGGCTGGTGGTGATGAATGGCGGCCTGGTCGAGCAGATCGGCACCCCGACCGAAGTCTATGATCGTCCGGCGACCCTTTTCGTGGCCGGCTTTATCGGCTCGCCGCCGATGAACCTGATTGAAGTCTCATCGGTTGCCAACAAGAACTCAATCGGCACCCTGCCTGCCAAGACCGACATCATCGGCATACGTCCGGACGCGCTTTTTATTGCCCCGCAGGAGGGCGCTTCTATCAGTCTTAAGGGCAGTGTGGAACTGCTCGAACCCATTGGCGGGGAAAGCCACGTCCATGTGCGGCTCGACAGCTCGGGACAATCCGTTGTGCTGAGCATCCCTGGACGGCCGCACCTGGAAGAAGGCGCAGACATCACCCTCCATGCGCGGCTCGCCGACATCCATCCCTACAATTCGGATACGGGACGGAGAACCGACAGCCCTGTCGCAAATCTGTAGCACAAACAGCCTAAGGGCCTGCCATTCATCACGAAGACGCGTCATGACAAGCCAATTCTCCATCGGTCCCCAGCGGGACGAAGTTCAGGCCCATCGGGGTGCCTCGGCGATCGCCCCGGAAAACACCATTGCCGCTTTCCGGGCCGCCGCCGAAGCTGGCGCAAAATGGGTGGAGCTCGATGTGGCGCTCAGCGCCGACGGCACGCTCGTGGTCATTCATGACGACAGCGTGGACCGCACGAGCTCCGGCACTGGCTCCCTGGGCGATCTGACGGCGGCCGAAATCGGCGCTCTTGACGCCGGCAACTGGTTCGATCCGTACTTTGCCGGGGAACGCATTCCTACTCTCGCCGAGACGATCACGGCCTTGGGCGAGTTGGGCCTCAGCGCCAATGTCGAGATCAAGCAACACAAGCACCACAAATCACTCGATCAGCTGGTGCGGGCAGTACAGGCCGATATCGCCCGGCGCGCGCCCCAGACGCAGATCATGATATCCAGCTTTGACCCGGAGGCCCTCAAGGCGATGCATGCGCTTGAGCCGGAGCTGGAAATGGCCATGCTTTGGGGCCGACCGCCGGAAGACTGGGCCGAACAACTGGCCGCCATCCCGGCCACGACCATCCACATGCACTTCAAGGCGCTTAGCATCGGCCTACTCGAAGAAACGACCAAGCGCGGCATCAAGGTGCGGGCCTGGACCTGCAACGATCCGATACAGCTGGTTTCCTTCTGGGGCGCCGGCCTTGCGGGCGTCATCACCGACAATCCGAAGGTTTTCCTCGGGTAGCGGGGGCATTATGGGGCAAGACATGCTGTCGAGCCGGCAACGCGACATCCTGGCGCTGATCGAGGCGGAAGGCGCTCAATATATCGAGCAGCTCGCCAGCCGTTATCAGGTGACCACCCAGACTGTACGGCGCGACATCAACGCCCTGTGCGATCTGGGTTATGCTCGCCGTTTCCATGGCGGTGTCGATGCGCCGGTCGAGGGTCGCAACATCTCGATCAATGCCCGCGCCGCCCTCAACAGCGCCGCCAAGCGCCGCATAGCGACCCGTATCGCCGAAGCGATCGAGCCAGGCTCCACCGTCTTCATGGGCATTGGCAGCACAGTGCAGTTCGTGGCCGAGGCCCTGCGCGACCACAATGGATTGCGCATCGTCACGAACAATATCGATGTGGCCCTGGCCCTGAGCAATGCGCCCCAGATCGAAGTGCACATCACCGGGGGTCTGTTCCGGCACAATGACCGCGACGTCGTCGGTGCAGACTCCCTGCAGTTCTTCGAAAAGTTCTACGCAACCCACGCTGTAATCGGGGCCGGCGCCCTCAATCCGGAAAAGGGCGTTCTGGACTTCAGCTATTCGGAAGCCCAGACCACCAGCACCCTGATCGCCAATTCCCGGGTCCAGTTCCTGGCTGCCGATGTCAGCAAATGGTCGCGCGACGCTTCAGTCCGGGTGGTGCCGTTCAATCGCATCACTGCCTTCTTCACGGACAAATTGCCCGATGATGACTTGGCGGGCGCTGCGCTTGCCGCCGCCGGAACCGAAGTGGTTCTGTGTGGTGAGGACACGGCCTGACCGGCGGCTGGCTTCAGCCGATAACCTGCGCATGATCTACTTGCCGAATGCGGTCGAAGGTCTCACCAGCTTCTTCGGGCTTGCCGGCTTCTACCTGTTCGATCAACTTTTCGAACAGGCGAACTGACATCTCGCGATATTCGGCTCCGGACATGGTCCGGTCACGAGTCAGCGCCAGCGCCAATGTCAGCTCGACCACCCCGATAACCGATCGGAGAAGCGGGTCCCGGCTTGCTTCGGCCAAGGTGGAGTGAACCTCGAGACAGGCCAAGCCATATTGCTCGATAGACTGGCCAGCCGTGTCCATCTGATGACACCAGTATTTGAGCAGGCGAACATGTTCGGCCGTGCGTTGCGTAGCGGCCAGTTCGATCATCGGCGCTTCCAGCGCGGCACGGGAGCGAAACAGGCTTTCGTAGAACGCAACATCAGGCGGCGCATCGAAGTGCCAGGCAAGGACCTGGGGATCGAAGAAATTCCAGCGTCCGCGCGGCGATACCCTAGTGCCCACCTTCGGCCGCGCTTCGACAAGCCCTTTGGCCTCAAGCGTCTTCAGCGCCTCACGCAGCACCGTCCGTGAGACGCCGTAGGTTTCCATCATCACAGCGTCACTGGCGAGGACCGAGCCTATCGGGAACTCGCCGGTGACGATGGAGTGACCGATCTCATTGATGACGAAGGTATGGAAGTTCCGCGCGGCGCGACGTCCGGAAAGCGAGCGGATCAGGCCGCCTGTCTCGATCATGCTCGCGGCTTTCGAACACGCGTGACGGAGAGATCAGTTCTCCCCGCTCGAACCCAGCCATACATTCAGGACGCTTTCTCTCCCTGCGCAGAAGCGGCAAATATCAACCGCTGCAGCACGATGAACAGGAACAGCAGCGCCCCGATCACGATCTTGGTCCACCAGCTCGACAGCGTGCCGTCGAAAATGATGTAGGTCTGCACCAGGCCCAAAAGCATCACGCCGATGAATGTGCCGAGCACAAAACCATAACCGCCAGTGAGCAGTGTGCCCCCAATGACAACCGCACTGATCGCGTCAAGCTCAACACCCACGGCAGCCAGCGGATAGCCGGCGGAAGTATAAAGAGAGAATACGATTCCCGCCAAGGCTGCCAGCACGGAAGACAGCATGTAGACGCCTACCGTCGTGCGGGCAACCGGAACACCCATCAGCGAAGCCGAAACCGTATTGCCGCCCAAGGCATAGACATAGGAGCCAAAGCGGGTCCGATGGGCCACAAGGGCGCCGACGACAAAGACCGCAACCATCAACAAGCCGATGAAGCTCAGCCGCCCTCCTCCGGGCAGCCGGATGACGAGGTCGGAGATCCAGTCATAGAATTCATGGCTGACTGGCACCGAATCCTGAGTGATGACGGAAGCGCCGCCGCGGGCGAGGAACATGCCGGCCAGGGTGACAATGAAGGCCGGAACCTGCAGATAATGGATGGCCAGGCCCATGACGGCGCCGAACAAGGCGGCGACGGCAAGCGCCATGCCAAAGGCCGCAAGCGGATGCCAACCGGCCCAGGAAATCAGAACGGCGACGAGCACTCCGGTGAAGCCGATGACCGCGCCCACGGAGAGGTCGATACCGCCGGAAATGATCACGAATGTCATGCCGACCGCCGTGATGCCGAGAAAGGCGTTGTCCGTGAGGAAGTTGCCCAGGACGCGCGTCGAAAACATCGAAGGAAACTGCATGACCGCCAGGGCATAGGCGATGGCGAAGATCACGGCAGTGGCGAAGAGCGGCCGAAGGCTGCGGCTCATTTGCTGGCCTCCCTGGCGGGCATGCGCACCGGGACGATGCGGGTCGCCAAAGGCGACTGGATGATGAGGACAAGGAAGATCAGTGCGGCCTTGACGATGAGGTTGAACTCGGGCGGGAAGCCTGAGACCAGAATGCCGGTATTCATCGCCTGGATGATCAGGGCGCCCACCACCGCCAGCGGTACCGAGAAGCGACCGCCCAAGAGGGAGGTGCCGCCGATGACCACGGCGAGGATGGCGTCGAGCTCAAGCCATAGGCCCGCATTATTGGCGTCGGCTCCACGGATATCACCGGCCACGATGATACCGGCTATAGCCGCACAAAAGCCGGACAGACCATAGACATAGAGCAGCAGCATGCGGCTTCGTATGCCGGCAAGGCTGGCCGCGGCACGGTTGACGCCGACGGCTTCGATGAACAGTCCGAGCGCGGTCTTGCGGACGAGGAGCGTGACCATAACCAACAGGACTATTGCAATGACGGCAGCCATGGGCAGGCCCAGGAATGTTCCCGTGCCAATGAAGATGAGCACTGGATCAGTGAAAGTGACAATGAAGCCCTCGGTGATCAGCTGGGCGATGCCCCGTCCAGCCACCATGAGCACGAGGGTAGCAACGATGGGCTGGATATCAAGGATTGCCACTAGGAAGCCGTTCCACAGCCCGCAGAGCAGGCCGACAACGAGCGCGGCGGCGACAGCGACGGGTGCTGGATAACCGGCCACCACCAATGTCGCAGCCACCGCGCCCGCCATGGCCATCACCGCGCCGACCGACAGGTCGACACCCTTGGTGGCGATGACACCCACCATGCCGATGGCCAGAATTGCCACCGGCGCCCCCCGGTTCAGAACGTCGATAAGGCTGCCGAACAGCCTGCCGTCCTGCCAGGTAATGCGGAAAAAATTGGGAAACAAAAACCAGTTGATCAGCAGAACGCCGGCAAGGGCCAGCAGTTGCGGATTGGCGAGGCGAGACAATAGGCGCCGCGTCATGCGAGTTCCTCATCGCGGTGATTGGCGATCGCCTGCACGATGACGCCGGGATTGATATTCTCGCCGTTGAGTTCGGCGACCATTTCGCGGTCACGCATCACCACGATGCGGGAGGAATAGGCAACGACTTCATCCAGCTCCGAAGAGATCACGACCAGGGCCAGACCTTCGTCGCGCAACCTATTGATGGTCCGGACAATTTCGGCATGCGCCCCCACGTCGATGCCGCGCGTCGGCTCGTCGAGAATGAGGAAGGCAGGATCGGTGGCGAGCCAGCGGGACAAAATGACCTTTTGCTGATTGCCGCCCGAAAGCAGTTTGACCGGCATGTCCAGAGAGGCGGCCCGGATGTCCATGGCTTCGCCGAAACGACCAGCAATCTCAAGCTGTTCGTCACGATTGAGAGCGCTGAACCAACCCAGCTTGCCTTGCAGGGCAATGACTATGTTCTCCCGGACCGAGAGGTCGCCGAATATGCCCTCGGCCTTGCGGTCTTCGGGACAGAAGCCGAAACCATGCTTGATGGCATCTGTCGGACGAGCAATTGTCGTTTTCTTGCCCGCAACGGAGACCTCGCCCTCGTCAGCCGCGTCGGCGCCGAACATGATGCGCGCCATCTCGGTTCGGCCTGACCCCAGAAGACCAGCGACACCGATCACTTCCCCCTTATGGATGGTGAGGTTGAACGGGTGCACGCTGCGTTTGCGGCCGTAGTTGGAAAAGTCGAGCAGGACCTCACCCATGGGGCGCGCGTCCTCGACGCCGGTGGCGCCCGAAAAAGCAACGTCCTTGCCCAGCATCAGGCGCACCACGTCGGTGCGGCTCATATCGTCCAGCGCGCGGGTCTCGATCAGCTTGCCGTTGCGGAGGATGGTGACCCGGTCCGCCACTGCAAAGACCTGGTCCAGAAAGTGGGTGATGAAGACGACGGCCAGGCCGCGCGCCTTGAGATCGCGAATGATTTCAAACAGCCGCTCCACCTCGTTACGGTCGAGACTGGCGGTGGGCTCATCCAGGATGAGGACCTTGCCGGAGAGTTCGACGGCACGTGCGATGGCGACGATCTGCTGCACGGCCACCGAATAGGCGCCCAGTTCGCTGGAGGGATCGATCTCGAGCCCGTAGCGGCTAAGGATCGTTCGAGCCTCGCGCTCCATTTTGCGACGATCGACGAGACCGAAACGCGTCGGCTGGTGCCCGAGAAAAAGGTTTTCGGCGACCGACCGGTTGGGCAGGAGATTGACCTCCTGATAGACGGTGCCAATGCCATGTCCCTGAGCCTGCTGAGGATTATCCAGGTAAACCGGCTGGCCGTTGGCGAGGACTTGGCCGCCGTCGGGCTGGTAGGCGCCGGTGAGGATCTTGATCAGGGTGGATTTGCCGGCCCCGTTTTCACCCAGAAGGGCGTGGACTTCGCCGGCCCGCAGGCCGAAGTCCACAGCATCTAACGCTATGTGATTGCCGAATATTTTGACGATACCGCGCGCTTCGAGCGCGAATTGTTCATCAGGCATGTGCCCCTCCCTGCCTGCGCGCAGTCTGCCCTAAATACCGAACGGCGTCATGGCCTGGATGGGGTCCAGGCCACCCAAAATGAACGGGCCACCCGACCCTCGGGCCGGGTGGCGATAGCTTGGCGTGAACCTTAGTAGCCGAGGTCCTTGCGGCGCTCGTATTCGCCCTGCGGATCATCAGCGGCGGTGTAGAGCTTGGACTCGGTGATGATGAACTTCTCCGGCATGGTGCCGTCGGCCCAGTAGGCGGCGAGGGCATCGAAGGCCGGGCCGGCCATGTTCGGGGTCAGCTCGACGGTCGCATTGGCTTCGCCGGCAGCAATCGCGGTGAAGATATCGGGCACCGCGTCGATGGAAACGACCAGAATGTCTTCACCCGGCTTCAGGCCGGCGTCCTTGATGGCCTGGATGGCGCCAACGGCCATGTCGTCATTGTGTGCGTAAACCGCGCAGATATCGGCGCCGCCATTGGACGACTTGAGGAAGGCTTCCATCACTTCCTTGCCCTTGGAGCGGGTGAAGTCACCGGTCTGGCTCTGGGAGATGGTAATGTTGGACGCGTCGGCGATCGCTTCCTCGAAGCCCTGCTTGCGGTTGATGGCTGGGCTCGAGCCGACGGTGCCCTGCAGCTCGACGACGTTACAGTCTTCACCAGCAACCTCGTCCACCAGCCACTGGCCGGCGACACGACCTTCGAGCACCTGATCCGAAGCGACCGAGGTCAGGTAGAGGTCTTCTGGCGCGTCGATGCCACGATCGAGCAGGATCACCGGAATCTCGGCTTCCTTGGCTTCGGTCAGCACGTCTTCCCAACCGGTGGCGACCACCGGGGCGACAAGAATTGCGTCAACGCCCTGTGCGATGAAGCCGCGAATGGCCTTGATCTGGTTTTCCTGCTTCTGCTGGGCGTCGGCGAATTTGAGATCAACGCCACGAGCCTCGGCCTGCTGGCGGGTCACGGATGTTTCGGCTGCACG
>NZ_CAJXJS010000029.1 GCF_913055165.1 uncultured Devosia sp. | reverse complement strand
ATCAAAGCCGCGGAAATTTCTGCGATCCTCAAGGACCAGATCAAGAATTTCGGCCAGGAAGCCCAGGTTTCCGAAGTCGGTCAGGTGCTCTCCGTCGGTGACGGTATCGCCCGCGTCTATGGCCTCGACAATGTGCAGGCTGGTGAGCTCGTCGAGTTCCCGGGTGGCGTCAAGGGCATGGCCCTGAACCTGGAAGCTGACAATGTCGGCGTTGTGATCTTCGGCTCCGACCGCGCCATCAAGGAAGGCGATGTCGTCAAGCGTACCGGCGCCATCGTGGACACTCCTGTCGGTCCGGGCCTGCTGGGCCGCGTGGTCGATGGCCTGGGCAATCCGATCGACGGCAAGGGCCCGATCGAGCACACCGAGCGCCGCCGCGTCGACGTCAAGGCCCCGGGCATTCTGCCGCGCAAGTCGGTGCACGAGCCCATGTCCACCGGCCTCAAGGCCATCGACGCGCTGATCCCGATCGGCCGCGGCCAGCGCGAGCTGGTCATTGGTGATCGCCAGACCGGCAAGACCGCCATCATTCTGGACACCTTCCTCAACCAGAAGCCGGCCCATGACGCTGGCAACGAGACCGACAAGCTTTACTGCATCTACGTCGCCGTGGGTCAGAAGCGGTCGACCGTTGCCCAGTTCGTGCGCCAGCTCGAAGAGTCCGGCGCCCTGCCATACTCGATCGTGATCGCTGCGACCGCCTCGGATCCGGCCCCGCTCCAGTACATCGCGCCGTTCACCGGCTGCGCCATCGGCGAATGGTTCCGCGACAATGGCAAGCATGCCGTGATCGCCTATGACGATCTGACCAAGCAGGCTGTCGCCTATCGCCAGATGTCGCTGCTGCTGCGCCGTCCGCCGGGCCGCGAAGCCTATCCGGGCGACGTGTTTTACCTGCACAGCCGCTTGCTCGAACGGGCCGCCAAGATGAACGAAGACCACGGTCTTGGTTCGCTCACCGCGCTGCCGGTCATCGAGACCCAGGCCAACGACGTGTCGGCCTACATTCCGACCAATGTGATCTCGATCACCGACGGCCAGATCTTCCTTGAGACCAACCTGTTCTTCCAGGGCATCCGTCCGGCCGTGAACGTGGGTCTGTCGGTGAGCCGCGTGGGTGGCTCTGCCCAGATCAAGGCGATGAAGCAGGTTGCCGGTTCGCTCAAGGGCGAACTGTCGCAGTACCGTGAAATGGCCGCCTTCGCCCAGTTTGGTTCGGACCTCGACGCTGCAACCCAGCGCCTGCTGAACCGTGGTGCGCGTCTGACCGAGCTGCTCAAGCAGCCGCAGTTCTCGCCGCTCAAGACAGAAGAACAGGTCGCAGTGATTTTTGCTGGTGGCCAGGGCTATCTGGACTCCATTCCCGTGAACAAGGTGCAGGATTTCGAAAAGCACGTGCTGTCGAACCTGCATTCCAAGCACGCTGACCTTCTGAAGACCATCGCCACCGAAAAGCAGCTCAGCGACGATACCCGCGCCAAGCTGAAGTCGGCTCTCGACGAGATCAAGAAGACCTACGCGGCCTGAAGCCTGAAGGAGACGACAGGCAATGCCGTCGCTTAAGGACCTAAAGAACCGGATCGACTCGGTCAAATCGACCCAGAAGATCACCAAGGCCATGCAGATGGTGGCGGCGGCCAAGCTCCGTCGCGCCCAGGAAGCTGCGGAAGCTGCCCGCCCCTATGCCGAGCGCATGGGCAAAGTGCTGGCTGCCCTCGGCGCAGTCTATGATGGCCAGGAAAACGCTCCGGTGCTGCTCGGCGGCACCGGCAAGGATGATGTGCATCTGCTGGTGGTTGCGACCGGCGAACGTGGTCTGGCCGGCGGGTTCAACTCGTCGATTGCCCGCCTCGCCCGCGACCATGCTCAGAAGCTGATTGGCCAGGGCAAGACGGTCAAAATTTTGACTGTCGGCCGCAAAGGTCACGATATCCTGCGCCGGCAATATCCAGAGCTGATCGTCGACACCTTCAACTTCCGCGACGTCAAGCAGGTCGGTTTTACCCAGGCGAGCCAGGTTGCGGACAAGGTGCTTGAACTATTTGCGGCGGGCGAGTTCGACGTTGCGACCTTGTTCTTTGCCAAGTTCGGTTCGGTGATCAGCCAGGTCCCGACGGCCCAGCAGATCATTCCGGCCAAGCTGGAAAAGATCGAGGCTGAAGGCGAGGTCAACGCCCCGGCCGTGCCCTATGAGTACGAGCCGAGCGAAGAAGCCATCGTCGAGGACCTGTTGCCGCGCAATATCTCGGTGCAGGTGCTGCGGGCGCTGCTCGAAAACAATGCTTCGTTCTACGGTGCGCAGATGTCCGCGATGGACAATGCCACGCGGAATGCCGGCGAAATGATCAACAAGCTGCAGCTGAGCTACAACCGCCAGCGCCAGGCCCAGATCACCAAAGAACTCATCGAAATCATTTCGGGCGCGGAAGCGCTCTAACCCATCAGCGAGGACGAACAAATGGCAGAAAAGAAGGCCGGTCGCGTTTCGCAGGTCATTGGCGCCGTCGTTGACGTGGTGTTCGACGATCACCTGCCCGCCATCCTGAACGCGCTTGAAACCACCAATAATGGCCAGCGCCTGGTGCTCGAAGTGGCCCAGCACCTGGGCGAAAATGCTGTGCGCACCATCGCCATGGACACGACCGAAGGTCTGGTTCGTGGCACCGAAGTGACCGATACTGGCGCATCGATCTCGGTGCCAGTCGGCGACGAGACGCTTGGGCGCATCATGAACGTGATCGGTGAGCCGATCGACGAAGCTGGTCCGGTCAATACGGCCGGTCGCCGCGAAATTCACCAGGAAGCCCCCGATTTCGTGGATCAGTCCCCGGAAGCCGAAGTGCTGGTCACCGGCATCAAGGTGGTGGACCTGATCGCCCCCTATGCTCGCGGTGGTAAGATTGGCCTGTTCGGCGGTGCCGGCGTGGGCAAGACCGTGCTGATCCAGGAACTGATCAACAACGTCGCCAAGGCCCATGGTGGTTATTCGGTGTTTGCCGGCGTGGGTGAACGCACCCGCGAGGGCAACGACCTCTATCACGAGATGATCGAATCGGGCGTGAACAAGGACCCCAAGGAACATGGTGGCTCTGCCGCTGGCTCCAAGTGTGCCCTCGTCTTCGGCCAGATGAACGAGCCTCCCGGCGCCCGTGCTCGCGTGGCCCTGACGGGTCTGACCGTGGCCGAGCACTTCCGCGACCAGGGCCAGGACGTGCTGTTCTTCGTGGACAACATCTTCCGCTTCACCCAGGCCGGCGCCGAAATGTCGGCTCTTCTGGGCCGCATCCCCTCCGCCGTGGGTTACCAGCCGACGCTGTCGACCGACATGGGCGCGATGCAGGAACGCATCACCACCACCACCAAGGGCTCGATCACCTCGGTGCAGGCCGTTTACGTGCCCGCCGACGACTTGACCGACCCGGCCCCGGCCACCACCTTCGCGCACCTTGACGCGACGACCGTGCTGAACCGCGCGATCTCGGAAAAGGGCATCTACCCTGCCGTGGACCCGCTGGCGTCCAACTCGCGTATTCTGGACCCGCAGGTTGTGGGCGAAGAGCACTACCAGGTGGCCCGTGACGTGCAGGCCATCCTGCAGAAGTACAAGGCCCTGCAGGACATCATCGCCATCCTGGGCATGGACGAGCTTTCCGAAGAGGACAAGCTGACCGTGGCGCGCGCCCGCAAGATCGAGCGTTTCATGAGCCAGCCCTTTGACGTGGCCGAAGTGTTCACCGGTTCGCCCGGCGTGTTCGTGTCGCTCGAAGACACCATCAAGGGCTTCAAGGGTCTGGTTGCCGGCGATTATGACCATCTGCCGGAAGCCGCCTTCTACATGGTCGGCACCATTGATGATGCCGTCGCCAAGGCACAGAAGCTGGCTGCCCAGGCTGCTTAAGAAGCGAATAGCGAAATAGGGAGTAGCGAGTAGGGGTAGAGAACAGCAACGGCGAGACCATTCGCTATTCGCTATTCGCTACTCGCTAAAAAGAAGATGGCTGAAGGCCTCAAGATCGAGATCGTGTCGCCCGAGCGGCTGGTGCTGTCCGAAACTGTTGTTTCGGTCACTGTGCCGGGTACAGAAGGCTACTTCACCGTCATGGATGACCATGCCCCGTTCATGACCACGCTCAAGCCCGGCTTCATCACTGTGACTCGTTCTGGCGGCGCGGCCGACGTGTACTTCGTCAAGGGCGGTTTTGCCGACGTGTCTGCGACAGGCCTGACAATCCTTGCCGAGCAGTCCGTGCCCTTCGCCGAGTTTGATCATGGCGATCTCCAGGCACAGATCAAGGCGGCCGAAGAAGAACTCAACCGGGCTGCCACGCCTGAGGACAAGTCGTATGCCCAGGAAGTGGTGTCGGGCCTGCTCAATCTGGCTATTGAGGCCCAGCACATCGACGGCGCCCACGTCCACTAAGACAAGCCGCTGGCATCGAAACAAGGCCGCCTTTCGGGGCGGCCTTTTTGCTTGAGAAGTGAGCAGGCTGCTCTCTTTATATGCAAACCCTTGATAGAAAAGGGATTTTGTACCCGTTATACGGTTGGTTAAGGCTTTGCGCGCAAAGTCGGCGCCAGACGGTGACCGCCGGACAGAAGTTCGGCCTGCGGGGACAAGAATATGACCAGGCTTTTGGGCAATTTGCGCCTGACTTTCGCCATCTCCACCCTGACGATCGGCGCTATCGTCATTGCCATTCTGGCGGTGCTGGCCAGTCTCTTCGTCAGCCTCAGCGGCTCAGTGGAGCGGGATGCCAGCAAGGCACTCACCAACACCACCCGGATCGCGGCACAGATCTTCCAGGTCAACTTGCCGAGCCTGGAAGTGGTCGTTGGCGACGGCGGCAATGTGGAGGCCCTGGTGGCGCGAAACATGCCGCGCTTCCGCAATCACAATGTCATCGACGCAGTCGCCGGTGTCTCTGGCGCTGCGGCGGCCGTCTATGTGCTGGACACGGAAGTCAGCCCGGACTTCCTGGTCGGCAGTACCAGCCTTATGGACCCCCAGGGTGAGCGGATGATGGAGATGCCGATTGCGGCCGGCACCCCGCTGTTCGACTCCCTGGTCGCAAATGAACCGGTACGAACCGAGATGGAATTGGGCGGCAGCACCAATCTGGTGCGCTACCAACCGATCGCCACGAGTGAAGGCGTGGTCATTGGCACTCTAATGGTGGTGGTGGACCGGGCCCCATACGAGGCGGTATTGGGCCAGACCATGCTGGTGCTCGGGGGAACGAGCCTGGTCGCCGTGTTCCTGATTGCCATTGCGGCGCTGTTGGCCGCACGCCAGCTGACCCGCCCCATCCCGCGATTGGCGGCGGTCATGGGCGAAATCGCCGAAGGTGATCTCGATGTCGCGGTGCCTTACACCGACCGGCGCAATGAAATGGGTGCCATGGCTCGGGCAGTCGAGGTCTTCCGTGCCAATGGGTTGGAAAAAGCTGCGCTCGATGCGCAGGCCCGGCAGCATCTGGCAGAGGCTGCAGATCATACCGGACAGTTGCAGGCCATCTCGCGCAGCCAGGTGGTCGCCGAGTTCGGGCTGGACGGCACCGTGATGACGGCCAATGACAACTTCCTCGCCCTGCTTGGCTATCGGCTGGAGGAGATCGTCGGCCGGCCCAATGCACTGTTCCTGTTCGACGCGGATCCGGCGAGCGACAGCTATCGACAGTTCTGGCAGGAACTGTCCGAGGGCGCGTTCAAAAGCGGTGAATATCGCCGCCGGACCAAGGATGGCGCGGAGGTGTGGATTCAAAGCACCTTTACCCCCATTTTCGATACAGAGGGCGATGCCTACAAGATCGTGCAGTTCGCGACGGATGTCAGCGCGCGCAAGCGCTCGGTTGCGGCCATTGGCGAGGGTCTAAAGAAGCTCTCGGATGGCGATCTTACCAGCACCATTGCCGAGCCTTTCCCGGCGGAGTTCGAGGACTTGCGCGTCGCGCTCAACGGCACTGTCGCCCGCTTTGTCGATGTGGTCGGTCAGCTGCGCGCAACGACCCGATCACTGCGGACCGCCAGCGGTGAATTGCTGACCGGCGCCAATGATCTCTCCGAACGCACCACGCGGCAGGCCGCAACGATCGAAGAAACGTCGGCTGCCATGGAAGAGCTGGCCGGAACCGTGGCCAACAATGCCGGCATGGCCGAACAGGCTGCCGGCAAGGCCGAGATGGTGTCCCATGCCGCCCAGGAAAGCGGAACGGTCATGGGCGAAGCGACCGGTGCCATGGAGCGGATTACCCAGTCTTCCTCCAAGATATCGAACATCATCGGCATGATCGACGATATCGCCTTCCAGACCAATCTTCTGGCACTCAATGCCTCGGTCGAGGCTGCCCGGGCGGGCGATGCCGGCAAGGGCTTTGCCGTGGTTGCTGTGGAAGTGCGGCGGCTGGCGCAATCGGCCGCCCAGGCCTCGGCGGAGGTCAAGGCGCTGGTGGAAAAGAGCGCCGAAGAGGTCAAGGGTGGATCAAGTCTGGTGGCTGCAGCCAGTGACAAGCTCAAGGCCATGCTTGACGCGGTCAGGGAGAACAGTGAGCTGGTGCGAACCATAGCCCGGGCCAGCAAGGAGCAGGCGGCCTCAATCGAAGAGGTCAACTCGGCCGTCCGTACGCTGGATCAGATGACTCAGCACAATGCTGCGTTGGTCGAGCAAACCAATGCCGTCATCGCCCAGACCGAGGGCCAGACGCAGACTCTGGACTCCATTGTGGAGATATTCGTCCTTGACGAGGAGACGGACGATCTGCCGCGCAGTGTCAGGCAGGCGGCTTAAGGCAGCGAGCGCCTGGCTTCTCTGCTATGAGGCCAGCGCAGCGCTGACCAGCGCCCGGGCATGCAGATCGGTTGTGTCGTAGGTCGGGAGCGCGCTGGAGCTGTCGTCGATCAACATGCCGATCTCGGTGCAGCCCAGGATGACCGCCTGGGCACCGCGTGCGGCCATGCGGTCGATGGCAGCCTGAAAGACGCGACGGGACTCGTCACGCACAATGCCCTTGCACAGCTCCTCGTAGATGATGCCGTTGAGATTGGTGTGATCCACCTCCGGCACCAGGGTGGTCAGTCCATGGCTGGTGAGGCGCTGCTTGTAGAAATCCATCTCCATGGTGAAGCGCGTGCCGAGCAGGCCCACCGTGTCGAAGCCGTCGGCCAACAACGCTTCGGCGGTGGGGTCGGCAATGTGCACGAACGGCAGATCGACCCCTTCGAGCATGATATCGTCAACCACATGCATGGTGTTGGTGGCCAGTCCAAGCACCTGGGCGCCTGCGGCCGCCAGGTTTCTGGCGACGGCGTTGAGTTGGTGGCCGGCCGCTTGCCACTCCCCCGCCGCCTGCATCTGGGCAATTGGCGCGAAATCAACCGAGTGCAAGATGACCGGCGCCGAGTGAAGGCCGCCGCGCCGTCTGCCGGTTTCTTCGTTGAGGATCCGATAGTAGTGCGCGCTGGATTCCCAGCTCATGCCCCCAATCAGGCCTATGGTCTTCATCGTTTCAGACATGGGTGAAACGCTGCGGAATATCGCGGAATGCCTCTACCACCTTCTCGTAGGCCGGGCGCTTGAAGGGAACGATGAGGCTGGGCGCGCGGCTCAGCTTTTCCCAGCGCCAGGCATTGAACTCGGGCTCATGCCTGCCGCCAGCCGGCTCGGAAATGTCGATTTCGCTCTCCGGCCCGGTAAAGGCGAACGCAAACCAGCGTTGCCGCTGGCCACGATATTTCCCGCCCCAGGCCTTGCCCAGCACATCGTCCGGCAGGTCGTAATAGATCCATTCGGGGGCTTCGGCGAGCAGGCTCACCGAAGTCATGTTGGTCTCTTCGTGCAGCTCTCTCAAGGCGGCCTTGAGCGGGTCTTCGCCCTTGTCGATCCCCCCCTGGGGCATCTGCCAGGCAGAGCCATGGGCAGCCGACTGGTCTGGATCGCCAGCAGATTTGCGATGGCCAAAGAACACATTGCCATGCGCATTGAACACGGCGAGGCCCACGCAGTCACGATAAGGCAAGGCATCACGCGGGGGCGGGGTCATGGCACAACTCTTATTTCATTAGCGCGCTGGCCGGAACCAGCGCTATGCCCTTGGCATCCAGTTCTCTGGCCCATTCGGCCACGGCCTGTACCGAAATGGGCAATGCACTGACAATACCAATTGCGCTGCCGGTTTCCATGGCCTGCGCTTCAAGGCTGGCAAGTGCTGAGAGGATGGATGCCCGCGCTGGATTGGCGTCGATCACTTGTGTGGCGCGGGCGAAGGGGACGCGATTGGCGCCGGCCATTTGCGCGGCCACGGAGCGGTTTGACGAGCCATCATCAAGATAGCCGAGTCCGCGCGCGCCAAGTTCTTCCAATATGGGTGCCATATCGGTCGCCGAGGCGGTGAAGCGGGCGCCCATATTGTTGATCACGCCGAAATAGCCACCGAACCGGGCCATCAGCCAGAACAGCTTCTCAAGATTGTCGCGTGGCGATTCACCGGTGAGGATCGTGTGTGGACCGGGGTCGTTCTGCGGATAGTCGAAGGGTTCGAGCGGGACTTCGAGCATCACCTCATGGCCTGCCGTGCGTGCGGCGGCAACGGTGTTTTCCAGCGAGCGACCGTAGGGCGCAAAGGCGAGGCTGACCTCGTCGGGCAGTTGATCAATGGCGTCGAGCGAGCCCTGCTCGTTGATGCCGAGGCCAGTAACGACAATGGCGACCATGGGCCGCCCGGATCCGACCGCAGCGCTGGCATCGCGGCGATAGGCAATGAAGGGCGTCAGCCCGGTGCCGGACATGCGCGGAATGGCGCCATGGGCGGTTTCTTCGCTGAGATCGGGCAGGATACCAAAGCGATCCGGGCTTTCGCCGGGTGTCGGCATGCTGCCGGGCAAGGGAACCGAGACAATGGAGCCATCTGCCGGAAACTGATGTGGATCGGCCGTAATGGTGGCGGGGCCGGTGGCAACCGTGTTGGCAATGGTGTTGCCGTCGCGGGTGGAGGTGATGGCAACCTCCTGGCTGGGGCGGCCCCCGTCGGGATCGTCAACCAGAACCAACCGCAGAGCGACGCCGCCAATGACCAGAAAGATGAGAATGAACAGCAGGCGTGCCAACGGAAAGTGAAACTTGCCCGTTCGTTCCTGCTTCTGGCGCCGGCGTCCGGTCAGTGGCGTGGAAAGATCATTGGCCATCGGCGCTGGGCTCGTCCCCGGATCGGTCTTGGCTCCGTCGTATTTCCGGGCTCACAGGCCGGAGTTACCGGAAACACGTCAAGCGGATGCGGCGCGAATCAGACCGCCGCATCCCGACTTTATCACGACGCGACCTATTCGCCGCTGGGCGGATAGGCCGGATCGGATTCTTCGCCCTTGATCAGACGGATGGCATATTGGAGCTGGGTGTCCTCAGTCTTCTCCGCCGGGACATAGACCGAGGACCCGACCGTGGCTTCTTCCTGGCCATCCACGGTGATGTGCCCTTCAAGACCGGCTTCACCAATAATCTCGTCGCGCCCCTGGAATTCTTCAGGCACGACCTGCCGGACCTCAATATCCGGGGTGATGCCCAGCGCCTGGATGGAGCGATTGTTTGGCGTGTAGTAGCGCGCCGTGGTCAGTCGCATGGCCCCATCGGGGCCCAGCGAAATGATGGACTGCACAGACCCCTTGCCGAAGGAACGTGTGCCCACCACGGTGGCGCGCTTGTGATCCTGCAGGGCGCCGGCAACGATCTCCGAAGCGGAAGCCGATCCACCATTGATCAAGACCACCAGCGGTACTTCGGCAAGCTGCGCATCAAGCGGGTCGGGCGCGGCGTCATAACGGGCGCTTTCGCTTTCGGTGCGTCCGCGGGTCAGAACCACGGCACCGCGATTGAGGAAGGCGTCCGCCACATAGACCGACTGGTCGACCAGACCCCCGGGATTGTTCCGCAAATCCAGGATGATGCCCTTGGGGGGCACGTTGTCGCGTTCCTCGTAAATGTCTTCGATGGCACGCTCGATACCGACAAAGGCCTGTTCGGAGAATCGAGCCAGGCGCAACACGGCGATATCGCCTTCGCCTTCGGTCTCGCCGCCTTCCATGCTCCAGCGCACGGCGCGCATGGAGATGATGCCCCGCGTCAGTTCGAACTCTAGCGGATCGCTGACGCCTTCGCGGAAGACGGTAATCTTGACAGAGGTGCCGACTTCGCCGCGCATTTTTTCGACGGCTTCGTCCTGGGTCATGCCCTGAACCGACTGGCCGTCGATCTCGATGATCAGATCATTCGACAGGATGCCGGCGCGGGCCGCGGGAGTATCGTCGATGGGCGAAACGACTTTGATCAGCCCCTCTTCCATGATGATCTCGACGCCCAGGCCGCCGAACTGGCCCGAAGTATCCTCGCGCATGTCGGCATATTCAATGGGCGGCAGATAGCCCGAATGCGGGTCGAGCGAGGTCAGCATGCCCTGGATGGCGGCGCGGATCAGTTCCTGCTCATCAGGCGGGTCGACATATTCAGCGCGGATGCGGTCGAAGATCTCGCCGAAAAGGTTGAGATCGGCATAAATCTCCAATGGATCGCGCGGCGCTGCGGCCCGCTCAGCGGCGGTCGGTTCGGCTTCCTCGCCACTTTGGTTGGGCTCAATCTGCTCCTCAACCGGCGCCGGATCGGCAGGGGCCTGATCCTGGGCAATCAGCATTGTGGCGGGCACCAGCACTGCCGCCGTGATAGCGGCAAGGCGAAGGGTGGTCAGGCGCATGGATGTCTTATCCCGTCTGTTCTGGTCTGGCCCACCACCCGGCCGGGTCGAAAGGCTCGTTGTTTTCTCGCAGCTCAATATAAAGGGTCGGCTGGTCGTTTCCAGCATTGGTGCTTACGGTTCGTCCAATTGTGCGTGATCCCATGGTTCCCAAGGGTTCGCCCATCTGCACGAATTGGCCGATCTCTGCGGTGATCGCGCCAAGGCCAGCAAGCAGGGCCGTGTAGCCGCTGCCGGTATTGAGAATGACGATCTGGCCATAATTGAGGTAAGGCCCCTTATAGAGCACCCAACCATCGGCAGGAGCCAAAACTTGGGCTTCGGCGCGGGTGACAATGGACTGACCCTGGGCGATGCCGCCGCGCCCGTCATTGGCACCGAAATCGACCACTGTGACACCATTGGCGGGAGAGGTCAGGTAGCCACGCGCCAGGGGGAAGGGCACGGCGGGCTGGGTACGGCCGGCGTCGGCAAAGGCCAGCTCGATGGCCTCGGGCGAGAGCTGGGGCAGGTCGGCATCGGTGGTCGCCGGGGCCGCGGTGGCGCCGGCAGCAGCGCGCTCGGAAAGGGCACCGATCAATTCGCGCAGTGTACTTGCGCGCTCGGCCAGAGCCACGGCCTCGGCCTCTTCGGCCTGCAGTTCGGCGCTCATCTGATCGATGCCCGCCTTGCGGGCTGCGATCAGCGTGGCGATACGCAGTTGTTCTTCCTCAAGAACCTCATGATTGGCCTTGAGGGTTTCCTCTTCGGCCAGAGCCGCGGCCTTAATTTCGGTCAGTGTCTTGAGGTCTGTGGCCACGGCATCGGCGCGCTCGCGCAATTGAGGCAGGATTGCCGCGATCAACATGGCGCCGCGCGCCGAACCAAGGGCGTCGCCGGGATCGACGATCAATGCCGGTGGTGGATTGAGTGAAATTCGTTCCAATGCCGCCAGGACATTGGAGACTTCGGCGTCGGCGCCATCGAGCCGTCCGCGAACTTCCAGCTCACGAACGATCAGATCGGAAATGCGCTCCTCGACATCGGCGACTTCGATCTCGGCGAGCTTTACCCGCTGGGCCGCGGCGATCAGGGCTGCGTTCTGCTGGGTGCGGTCCCCTTCCATGGCCGCGATCTCGGCCTTCAGGGCGTCGATGCGCTCGCGGCTGAGCGAAAGGGTGGCCTCCACCTCGGCAAGGTCGGCCGCGTTATGAACGGCGGGGTCGCCGCTTTCACTTTCCTGGGCTGCGGGGTCCTCAGTAAGTGCCCCAGTGGCATCGGCGCCTTCGGGCGCTGCCTCCGGCTCCATGGATAGAGAGGGGCGCAGTTCCATGTCAACTGCGGGTTCAGGGGCCGTTTCGGTCTGCGCCAGGCCGGGCCAGGAGAGGGCGCCTGTGAGCAATAGGCCGACCAGCAGGCTTCCTATACGATGTGCCGGCCGCAGGGGCATGGCGTCTCCTGAGAAAGGGGAAACCCCCGAATCAATTGGGGCACACTCTAGCAAGCGTGCAGCAAACCGGCGGTTAACATTGCTTAACCATGCCGTGAGCTGGTCAGTCGCCGCGGTGATAAGGATGACCCGAAAGGATGGTGGTGGCGCGATAGAGCTGCTCGGCCAGCATGATGCGGACCAATTGATGCGGCCAGACCATGGGCGAGAAGCTGAGCGCGAGGTCGGCCGTGCGTACGAAATCCGGATCGATGCCGTCGGCGCCGCCGATGACGAAACCGACCGCCGCCCTGCCATCGTCGCGCCAGCGCGCGAGTTGGCCGGCAAAGGCCTCGGAATTGAGGCCCTTGCCGCGCTCATCGAGCATGATGGTGATGCCGTCGGGCAAAGCAGCGCGCAAGGCCTTGGCCTCCTCGGCCTTTCGGGCGGCAGAGGAACCTGCACGGGACTCACTGATTTCGGTGACGTCGAACCCGGTCAGGGCCAGCGGTCTGCCACTGGCGCCGGCGCGCTCAAGATAACGGGCCACAAGCTCGCGCTCTGGCCCGTTCTTCATCCGGCCGATGGCCGCAATCGCAATGCGCATCTGGTCGGGCGGCGCCTAGTGCTGATCTGCGGCGAAGTCGGCCTGCCACATCTTCTCGATATTGTAGAATTCGCGCACTTCAGGGCGGAAGATGTGCAGGATCACATCGCCTGCATCCACCAGAACCCAATCGCAATGCGGCAGGCCTTCTACGCGCGGCTTGCCATAGCCATTGTCCCGCAATGCGGTGATGACTTGGTCTGCCACCGCGCCGACATGGCGCTGGGAGCGGCCCGAGGTCACGATCATGTGGTCGGCCAGCGACGATTTGCCGGCGATGTCCACCGAGACCGTTTCTTCGGCCTTGGCATCGTCCAGCGTATCGAGAATGAGGTCGATCAGGGGTTTTTGCGCGCCGGCCAGATTGGCGGGCGAAGCGGTGGTGGTGTTTTCGGGCAGCGCGGCCATCAGAAACGGCCTTCTGCCCATGCGCGAGCATGGGTCATGCGTAAGTTGAGCATCCTTGGTTGTTGATCGGAATGTTGCGGCGTCGTGAAAACGGCAAGCCGTCTGTTCCTGTTCCGGTGACAATGATCACACTTGGTTCCAAATATGCGCTCTTGCGACCAATTTCGCAAGATCAGGGGCCAATCAATCCTTGCGCATGGTTCTGCGAAGCCCTTATGGCGGTCGAGGACAGGGCCGATTGCCGACCTTGCAGGTAGATCCAGGCCGGGGCCTGGCAACTGGCCAGAACCGCTGCGTCGCTTTCGTCGTGCTGGGCGTGGTCAAAGGTCGCGGCGGCACGAGATGCCAAGGCCCGCCGCGCCGCGCCGGGCCGGACATAGACGGCAATGGGCACCTTGGCGGCCATATCGCGCCAATTCTGCCAGCGGTGAAAATTTGCCAGGCTATCCGCTCCCATTATCCAGACGAAGCGACGGTCGGGCATGGCCGAAGTCAGGAAGTCGATGGTCTGGGAGCTATAGGCAAAGCCCCGCTCTGCTTCGAACCCGGTGACGCGCACGCGCGGGTCGGCGATCAGGCGGCGCGCGGCCAGAACGCGATCCTGCAGCGGCGGCAGGCCGGAATTGTCCTTGAGCGGGTTGCCAGGCGTCACCAGCACCCAGAGCGCGTGCAGCTGCAGCCGGCGCAGCGTTTCCTCCATCACCAGCAAATGGCCCTGGTGCAGCGGATTGAAACTGCCGCCAAATAGCCCGATCCGCATGCCGGTCGCCGACGGCGGCAGGGTCGTAATGCCGGGGATGCGGAGGGGTGGGCGCCGGGTCACAGGATCAGGGTCGCAACTGTCCAGTGCCGCGGACGCGATATTTGAAGCTGGTCAGCTGTTCGACGCCGACGGGTCCGCGAGCGTGCATCTTGCCGGTAGCGATGCCGATCTCGCCGCCGAAGCCAAATTCGCCGCCATCGGCAAACTGGGTCGAGGCATTATGCATGAGAATCGCCGAGTCGATTTCGTTGAAGAATTTTTCGACCGCGGCTGAATCTTCGGCGATGATCGCCTCGGTATGGTAGCTCGAATAATGCTCGATATGCGCAATGGCCGCCTCGATACTGTCCACCACCTTCACCGAAATAATGGCATCCTCATATTCGGTCTTCCAGTCTTCTTCCGTCGCTGGCTTGGCGGCTTCGACCATGGACATGACCGTCGCGTCGCCGCGGATTTCGCATCCCTTGGCCACTAGAGCGTCGATGATCGGCTTGAGATGGGTGGCCACAACGTCCTTGTGAACGAGCAGGGTTTCAGCGGCGCCGCAAATGCCGGTGCGGCGCATCTTGGCATTGAGGGTGACGTTGACGGCCTTGTCGAGATCGGCCGATCTGTCGATATAGACATGCACCAGCCCCTCGAGGTGGGCAAAAACCGGCACCCGGGCTTCGGCCTGGACGCGGGCCACCAGTGTCTTGCCGCCACGGGGCACGATGACGTCGATGTTTCCGTCCAACCCCTTGAGCATCTCGCCAACGGCCGCGCGGTCGGTGGTGGGCACCAGTTGCACACATTCCACCGGCAGCCCGGCCAGATGCAATCCGTCCAGCAGGCAATCGACAATGGCGCGGGACGAGTGGAAGCTGTCGCTGCCCCCGCGCAGGATGACGGCGTTACCGGACTTGATGCACAAGGCGCCGGCATCGGCGGTGACATTGGGGCGGGATTCAAAGATCACCCCGATGACGCCCAGAGGGGTGCGCACGCGCTCGATATGCAGGCCATTGGGGCGATCCCACTCGGACATGACCGTGCCGACGGGATCGGGCAATTCGGCAATCGTCCTGACGGCCTCGATAATGCCGTCAATGCGGGCATCGGTGAGCAACAGCCGGTCCAGAAAGGCCTTCGAAATGCCCTTTTGTTCGGCGGCCTGCATGTCCAGGGCGTTGGCCGCCAGTATCTTCTTGCGATGAGCGTTGATGGCGCCCGCAGCGGTCAGCAGCGCCGTTCGCTTCTGTTCGGGCGTAGCGATCTTGAGCGCGTTGGCCCCAATGCGGGCCTTGCGGCCGATATCGGCCATCAGTGCTGGAATGTCGGTTGTGATGGCTTCAGCCAGGCTCATGGTTCGCCTCCATCTGCTGTTCGGTCTCGTTGTCGCCGCGCGCGCCCGTGAGCACGAGGTTGTCCCGGTGCACCATGGCGCCGCGATTGCCCGAGCCCAGCAGCTCGATTACCGCTTCGCTGTGCTTGCCAATGACCAGGCGGGCGTCCTCGCTGTCGAAGCTGACCAGGCCTCTGGCAATCTCCTGGCCTTCAGGGCCCAGCACGGCAATCGTATCGCCCCGTTCGAAATTGCCGGTGATCTGGGTCACACCAACCGGCAGCAGGGACTTGCCCAGACTGAGCGCGCGCGCTGCACCGGCATCGACGCGCACAGTGCCGGCGATCGCCAACGTGCCCATGATCCAGCGTTTTCGCGATTGAGCGCGGGTGGTTGCCGGCTTGAAGAGCGTATGCAGCCCACCCTCGGTCAGGCGTCGCAGGGGATGCTCTTCGGTACCCTTGGCGATGATCATGGCCGTTCCGGCCTGGGTGGCGATCTTGCCGGCCTCGACCTTGGTGGTCATGCCGCCGCGTGAAAGATGGCTGGCCGCGCCGCCGGCCATGGCTTCGATTGCCGGGGTGATTGCTTCGACCACGGGCAGATGGCGGGCGCCGGGGTCCCTGGCGGGCGGCGCGGTATAAAGGCCGTCGACATCCGAGAGCAGGACCAGAAGGTCGGCCTCGATCATGGTGGCCACGCGGGCCGAGAGCCGGTCATTGTCGCCATAGCGGATTTCGGCGGTGGCAACGGAGTCGTTCTCATTGATGATGGGAATGGCCCCGAGACCCAAGAGTGTCTGGATGGTGGTGCGGGCGTTGAGGTAGTAGCGCCGTTCCTCGGTGATATTGGGGGTGATGAGAATTTGCCCGGTGACAATCCCGTGCTGCCCAAGTGCTTCTGCCCAGGCCTGGGACAGGGCAATTTGTCCTGCACTGGCGGCAGCCTGGCTCTGCTCGAGTGTCAGTGCGAGCGCGGAGAGGCCCAGCAGGCTGCGACCCAGTGCGATGGCGCCTGAGGAGACGATGACGATTTCCCGGCGCTCGGCCTTGAGCGTGGCGATGTCGGCGGCAAGGCCCGCCAGCCAATCGGCGCGCAACCTGCCGGCCTTGTCCACGAGCAGGGCCGAGCCAATCTTGATGGTGATGCGGCGGTAGTTGGTGAGGGGAGAGGCCATGCCCATCAAGGCGTCCATTTCTCTTCTGTCTTCCGGCGCTCGGTCTCCGCCTTTTCGGCCTTCTCGGCGTCCAGGATATGGAGGACGTCGAACAGCACCTGTTCCACGCCCTCGCCGGTGACCCCCGAAACCAGCCTCACTTCGGCCTTGCTGACCTTTTTGAGAGCCTTGACCTTGGCCTTGAGTTCTTCGGGTGTCAGCGCATCGACCTTGTTGAGCACCACGATTTCGGGCTTTTCGGCCAGCACATCGGCATAGGCAGCCAGCTCATAGCGGACCGCCTCATAGGTGTGGGCGACATCTTCGTTGGTGCCGTCGATAAGGTGGATGAGGACGCCACAGCGCTCGATATGGCCAAGAAACCGGTCGCCAATGCCAATGCCTTCGCTTGCCCCTTCGATGAGGCCAGGGATGTCGGCCAGAACAAATTCGCGTTCGGCGATGCGCACCACACCCAGGTTGGGATGCAGCGTGGTGAAAGGATAGTCGGCAATCTTTGGCTTGGCGGCCGATACCGCGGAAAGGAAGGTCGATTTGCCGGCATTGGGCTGACCGACAAGTCCGGCATCGGCGATGAGCTTGAGCCGAAGCCAGATGCCCTTTTCGATGCCTTCCTGACCTGGATTGGCGCGACGCGGCGCCTGATTGGAACTGGTCTTGAAATAGGCATTGCCGAAGCCGCCATTGCCGCCCTTCAAGAGAACCACCCGTTGGCCCACTTCGGTGAAGTCTGCGATCAGCGTTTCCTGATCCTCTTCAAAAATCTGGGTGCCCACCGGCACGCGCAGGACAACGTCCTCCCCATCGGCACCGGTGCGGTTCTTGCCCATGCCATGAACGCCGGTGCCGGCACGAAAGTGCTGTTGGTAGCGGAAATCGATCAGCGTGTTCAGACCGTCGGCACATTCGGCAATGACGTCACCGCCACGGCCACCATTGCCACCGTCGGGGCCACCGAACTCGACGAACTTTTCGCGCAGGAAGCTGACGGCGCCGGCGCCGCCGGAACCGGATTTGATATAGACCTTGGCCTGGTCAAGAAATTTCATGCCTGTCGTGCCTTCCAGCACCTATTGGGTCGCGCCTGCCGCCCGGTTGGCGGGAAACCAGCCCTGCTGGTAGCGCGCTCGTGTCAGTTTGGTGTCGATATGCTCCAGCTCAGCGCCGCGCGCAAGGCAGAGCAGGGTGGATCGGCCGGTCTCGACAAATCCAAGCCGCCGCTGGATCGCCAGCGAGGCAGTGTTGAAGTGGAAGACACCAGACACAATGGCCGGGGCATCACTTGTGTCGAAAAACCACTTCACCGCTGCCGTGGCGGCCTCGGTCATGATGCCTTTGCCCCAATAAGGCTTTCCGAGCCAATAGCCAAGTATGGCACCCCGTCCCATCGGCTGGTAGCCGATATGACCCACATATCCTTCGCCCGCAAGCTCGATGGAGAAGCTGGTCTGGTTCAATTGCTGGTCGCCCTTCTGGGTTGCCAGCCAAGTGCGGGCGTCACTCAAATGATAGGGAAAGGGCACACGCGCCAAATTGCCCGCCACCTCCATGTCGTTGAGGAAGCGCGCGATGGGTTCGGCGTCACCCATCTGCGGTGCCCGCAGGATCAGCCGGTCGGTACGAAGGGTAGGTGTCAAGCGCGCCACTCCATTACCAGGAGTGGTTTGCCGAGATGGCGCTCGACCACGCTATGGGTGTGCTCGATGGTGGTGAACCCGGTTTTCTCGAGCACGCGGATCGAGCCGGCATTGTGTGCCAGCACGCGCGCCCGAATCGGGGTCAGCCCGATGGCGGTGGCAGCGCCGAGCAGACCGGTGATCGCCTCGGGCGCATAGCCTTTGCCCCAATGGCTCTCACCCAGCCAGTAACCGAGCTCAGTGGGCCGGTCGTCGTGAAAATAGAGGCCAATCACGCCCATCAGACGGTCGCTGCCCCTCTCGGCAATAACGAACGGGTGGTGGAGGGCGCGCTGCTCCTTTCCAAGAAAGGTACGGCCGTGGCTCTCCTGGTAGGGGAAGGGCAGGTTGGCCGTCGGCTCCAATACGTTCCAGTTATTGGCCTGGGCGATGAGATCATCGAGGTCCGAAATGTGCGGCGCGCGCAGCACCAGCCGCTCGGTCTCGATGGTCTCGGGCAGCTCGTTTCTCAGGCGCATTGCTTGGACTCCATCATCTGCCAGCGCGTCCGGGTCAGCCGGGTCAGCACATGTTGCACATTGTGCTGCAGCGCGTGCGAAAATCGCATGTCGCGCCCCACCTCTTCAAAGCCCAGCTTGGCTTTGAGGCGCAGTGAGGCGCGATTGTCGTGATGGGCGCTGGCGGAAATATGGTCTGTGTTGCTGGTGGCGAAATGCCAGCCAATGACGGCGCGGGCGGCCTCAAAGGCATAGCCGCGGCCCCAATGCTGGCGAGCGATCCAGAACCCCAGTTCATTGTTCAGAGCGACACAGCCGATCAACCCGCGCCCGGGCAGATCGATAATGAACATGGATCGGTCGGGGCCGTTTGCCGGTGCCAGCCGCAGCCAGTCATTGGCCATGGCGAGAGTGAAAGGAAAGGGCAGGGGCGTCAGCCAGCGGGCGACGGCAAAGTCACTTACCCCCAAGGCAAAGCAGGGGGCATCACCGGGGCGGGCAGGGCGAAGCACAAGACGGGACGTGTGGAGTTCGGTCATCTCTGGTCGAACTCCAGATAGAGAAACACCGCTGGCTTGCCGCGGTTCGTGCCCAGGGGCTCGGGGCCTTCCTGAGTTTCGATAAATCCGGCTTTGCGCAACACGTTGCGCGAAGCGTGGTTGTCTTTGAGCGCGCGCGCGCGCAATGCTGTGGCTCCAGCCGCTCGCGCCGCCGAGACGACCATCCTGGCGGCCTCTGTGGCATAGCCCAGGCCCCAATAGGGTTCTCCCAACCAATATCCGAGTTCCGGCACCTGTCCGTCGCCGAAATGAAGGCCGACCACGCCCATGAATTCGTCATCACGGGTGATGGCGAGGCAGAATTCCTCGGCGCTGGGCACGATCTCGTTGATGAAGAATTCGGCGTCGCTCAGCCCGTAGGGAAAGGGCAGCCGTGCCATCCATTTATGCACATTGGCATTGTTGGCCAGGGCAGCAATGGCGGGAGCATGAGCCAGTGTCGGGGTTACCAGGACCAGGCGCTGGGTGCGGATGGCGGTGGGCAGGCGGTGCTTGAGGCTGGTCGCGACGCTGGTCATTTGCAAATGCTCCGGGGAAGAAAAAAGGGGAACCGGCGGACCGGTTCCCCTTCGCATTTGCTGTCTTTTGCCAAACGCAGCGCCGGGGAACAGGTCTCCGGCGGGTTTGTCAGGCCTGCCGGGTTATTCGGCGGCCTCTGCCGGGATGACAGACACGTGTACTTTGGAGTTGGCGCGGGTTCGGTACGACACGGTGCCGTCCACGAGCGCAAAAATGGTGTGATCCTTGCCCAGGCCGACGCCTGTGCCGGGAGCCCACTTGGTGCCACGCTGGCGAATGATGATGTTGCCGGCGATCACAGCTTCGCCGCCGAACTTCTTGACGCCGAGACGACGACCAGCGGTATCACGACCGTTGCGGGATGAGCCGCCTGCTTTCTTGTGTGCCATGGTTCTCGGTTCCTCTTATTCTTCGGTGGCCTTGGGAGCGGCCTTCTTGGCCGGGGCCTTCTTCGCCGGCTTTTCAGCAGCGGCGTCTTCGGTCTTGGCGGCGGCCTTCTTGGCAGCCGGCTTCTTGGCCGGGGCTTCGGCAGCAGCTTCTGCCTTGGAGGCGGCGGCCTTCTTGGCCGGGGCCTTTTCGGCGACGGCTTCGGTCTTTTCGGCCTTGGCAGCAGCCTTGACGGTCGGCTTGGCGCCGCCGGTCAGGATCTCGGTGATGCGCACGGTCGAGAGCAGCTGGCGGTGGCCATTGCGACGACGCGAATTGTGGCGGCGGCGCTTCTTGAAGATGATGACGGTCTTCTGCTTCTTGGTCTCGACCAGTTCAGCAGCAACCAGGGCGCCTTCCACCAGCGGAGCGCCGATGGTGTCGCCAACCATGAGGACCTGGTCGAAGGTGACGATGTCACCAGCCTCGGCCTCGAGCTTTTCGATCTTGATGACGTCGTTGGCAGCAACCTTGTACTGCTTCCCGCCCGTCTTGATAACGGCGAAAGTCATATGCATGCCAGCTGGTACTCCCAACCGGTCCCTATCTGTCGCGCTCTGCGGCGCCGCGGATTTCGTGCCTTTCCGCGGGCTTTTCGAATGATGAGGGCTGAAAATTCAGCCGGCAGCCTCGAGCAGCGTTTTCAAACAAAACCAGCGCACCGGACGGACCGGTGCGCAGATTGGAGCGCTTATCGGGGCAAAGTCCCCAAGAGTCAAGCTGTTTGGCGGCAAGCCATGGTCGCGATGACCTGTCATCGGTAACGGCGAACCAGCGCCGGTCAGTCCTGGCTCAGGGCATACCAGTTCCGCAGGCGGACTTCGATTCCGTCTTCGACATCCGTCTTGAGCGGGCTGAGGTCGCTGTCTCCATAGTGATAGGGATAAATAATGGCTGGCCTGAAGGTGTTGATCGCTTCGACGGCCTGCTGCGGCGTCATGGTGTAGGGCAGGTTCATGGGCAGGAATGCCACGGCAATTCCGGTCAGCCCCAGCATATCCTCCGTCGGTTCGGTGTCGCCCGCGACATAAACCTGGCTGTCGCCGAAGCTCAGGACATAGCCATTGCCCACGCCGACGGGGTGATAGCGCATGCGGTCTTCCGTGATGTTATGGGCGGCGATGGCCCGAATGGGCAGGTCGAGGATAGTACCGCTCTCGCCATTGGCCATGGCGGTGGCTTGGGCCTTGAGCGCTTCGGGCAGTTTTTCACGGACATCGCCATTGGTGATCAGGGGCGCATCGCCAGCAATGGCTTCGAGCGTCGGCAGATCGAAATGGTCGCCATGGCCATGAGTGATCAATATTGCGGATGGTGCGGGCAGGGTGGCGTAGCGCTCCGGCCCGCCGACCGGATCGACATAGATGGCCTTGCCATCGAACTCCAGCACGAGGCTGGCATGATCCACGGGGTGGATGACCAGGTCGCCGGCACTGGTGCTAACGGTGTCAGCCATGGGCATCTCCTGAGCTTTTGCGACGGTTGATCCGAAATTGACGGCTAAGCCGGCCAGGGGCAAGCCGGCCATGCCGGCGACGACGGTGCGGCGTGTAACCATAAGAGCAGTCTCCCATTCTGTCTCGATAACACTAGGACTAACGCCTCCGGGGTGGGACGGATTGGAACGCACGCGATTGTGAGATCGTCGCGGTGTGTCCCATGTGGTCCAATTGCATGCATAAGAGGTGTTGCAGGCGTGACGAGGCTATGTCATAAGCCGCCCCGTATCGACCAGCGGCGTCCTTTCCAGGGACGTTTCGATCTCGCGGAGAGATGGCAGAGCGGTTGAATGCACCGCACTCGAAATGCGGCATAGGGGCAACTCTATCGGGGGTTCGAATCCCTCTCTCTCCGCCATTACTCCCAAATGTCAGGTTATCTGGTAACCCTCTGGAGTTATTGGCTTTGTAACCGCGCGACTGGTATATAGGAGCGGTACAAATGAACCTCAGAATGGCGACGCGCTGGAAGCATCCCAGTTCGGGAAGATATTGGCTGCGCCGTCGCCCGTGTGCCTAGCGCCTTCGTTTATGTGATCTGCCGCGACCTGCAATGGAGAGAGACGGCGACGACCAAACCTTCGGTCTTTAACGCCACCAGACCGAGACTCGGATGGATGCGCTCAGAAGCCTGGTGAGCCGAACGAGGGCACAGGACCGTTCACCGCGGCAAGGCGTTCAAGGTTGACGATGGTTGAGAGCATGATCCGGTCCTGGCTCCAGTCGCCGGGTTTCTGGATCGCGACAGAGGCGAACAATGTCAGTGCCAGTGCAGGCACGGCCAGCGCCGCAAAAACCAGCCGTGGATGCCGCTCCGCACGCCCCTCGATCACCGACATCATCCGCCGCTTGAGCAGCATGGCCGAACGGCCGCCGAACAGCCGATTTTCGGGCCTGACAAGAGCCACGACCGGCATTTCGACGGAAAGAAGCCGGTGACGACGGATGCCATCATGGCAGACCCGCAAGAGACACTCGCAATAGGCCGCGACATCGTAGCCCCGCCGCGACAGCACCTGCCGGTCGCAAGAGAGCTCGCGCAGCTCCTCGACGTGACGCCGCCAGACATAGAAGGCCGGGTTCCAGAACAGGAAGGGCCGGACCAACTCCATCACCATCTCCCATTCCACGTCGCCCTGACGCAGATGCTGCAATTCATGGCCGAGCGCAATCTTCAGATCGGCTTCACGCGCCAGCATGCCGGAGGGCAGGACAACGATCCGGGTACGCAGTCCGCGGGTGGAAAACGGCACGGCGACCGTGTCGGAGACGCGCAGTTCCAGACGGCCCGAGCGGCGCCAGACATAGCTGTCGGCGATGATCCGCTGCAGTTTCACCACGCTCCAGCCGAGCCGCGCGAGGAAGATGACAGTCCCCGCCGCCAGGGCCCAGAGCACCAGCCGCCCCGTGGGCGAAAAGGCCGCTTCGGCCAGTTGGCTCCGTATGCCCAGAAGCCCTTCGAGGGCGGAGGCGTTCATCTCGAACCGGCCCTGGAGATATTGGGCAACGATGAAGTCAGTGACGTTGACGCCGTGGTGGGGGGCGACATAGCCCGCTTTGCTGACAAGGGCCAGGAGCGCAACGAACACCGGGCTCAGGATTACGGCGAGCAGGACCGCCCGTAACAGATTGAGCCGCGCCGTCACGGCATGGGCGAGACCCGCCATGTCCAGCATTCGCCGGCACAAGAACCAGAGAACGCAGACGAGAGCCAGAAGCAGGTTCACATCGACATAGGCATCCAGAAGCGCGCTAGCGTTTATCATCCCTGAGCCTCTTATCTATCAGCGCTCGAATTTCGTCGAGCGCCTCCTCGGACAGATCATTGTCATCGACGAGCCGCGCAACGAGCGTCGCGGGGGCGTTGTCGAACAGCTTTTCGGAGAGGTTCCTGAGCGATCGTGACTGATAGGTGTCCTTGCTCAGCGTGGTCGTATAGAAGAAGGACTTGCCTTGTTTCGTGCTTGTCACGAAGCCCTTTTGTTCGAGTATGCGCAGGATCGTGGCGGCCGAGGTATAGGCCAGCTTGCGCGTGGGCCCGAGCGCATCCTGCACATCGCGCACCGTGGCTTCGCCCAGTTCCCAGAGCTTCGACATGAATTCCAGTTCCACCTCGGTCAGGAATTTCGTCTTCTTCTGGCTCATTTCGGCCTCGGTCCAATACTGCACGATCTGAAAGCCTCCTTTCTACTAAGGTTTGCGTAATTCTCCAAGTGGAATGGCCCTTCGTCCTGAAACAGCGCCTAGACCTTCCAGAAGCAGAAGACGCCCCAGGCGAGCGAGAGTCCGAGCGGCCACCAGAGCGGCGACCCGATCAACCCGAGCCAGGCCATGAAGATGTAGCTGGTGCCCAGAAGCGTCATGAAGAGCCGGTCGCCGCGGGTCGTCGTCAGACCGAGCACGCCCCGGCGCTCATGCCCGCCGGGGGAGCGGATTTCGAGCACAATGAGTACGCCCATCGCGGTGAAGATGCCGATGAAAACGAGAAGCGTGGCGGGTGTCCAGGCCATCCAGAAGGAGGGCCAAAGCGGATCCGTCCAGGAAAAGCCCGTCTCGACGGGTTTGCCGACATTGCCCCAGCCGGCTTGCTGGGCGAGCGCCCCGGTCGGCAGGAGCGCAAGAAGGCCTATGAGGTAGCGCATCAGACCCTCCCCAGGGCGAAGCCCTTGGCAATGTAGTTACGGACGAACCAGATGACGATGGCGCCGGGAATGATGGTGAGCGTCCCCGCCGCCGCCAGCAGGCCAAGCTCATAACCCGCCGACGAGGCTGTGCGCGTCATGGTGGCGGCGATGGGCTTGGCGTAGACGGCCGTCAACGTCTTGGCCAGGAGCAACTCCACCCAGGAGAACATGAAGCAGAAGAAGGCTGCCACGCCGACGCCTGCCTTGATCGTGGGCAGAAACACCTGGGTAAAGAAGCGCGGAAAGGAATAGCCGTCGACAAAGGCAGTCTCATCCAATTCCTTGGGCACGCCACCCATGAAGCCTTCAAGGATCCAGACCGCCAGCGGGATGTTGAACAGGCAATGGGCCAGCGCCACTGCGATGTGGGTGTCGAACAGCCCGATCGCCGAATAGAGCTGGAAGAAGGGCAGGGCGAAGACCGCCGCCGGGGCCATGCGGTTGGTCAGCAGCCAAAAGAAGAGATGCTTGTCACCCAGGAAGCGATACCTCGAGAAGGCATAGGCCGCCGGCAGCGCCACGGCGACAGAGATCACCGTATTGATCGTGACGTAGAGGATGGAGTTGACATAGCCCCAATACCAGGTCGGATCGGTAAAGATCGTCCGGTAGCTCTCGAGCGTCCAGACCTGCGGGAACAGCGAGAAGCCGCCGAGGATTTCCTGCGTGGTCTTGAAGCTCATCGCCACCAGCCAGTAGATCGGCAGCAGCAGGAAGGCGATATAGGCGATTACGACAATGGATCTTTTTTTCATCTTCGTTCCCTATTTCACGTCGTGCCGCGTCATGAGCGTGTAGAACAACCACGAGACAAAGAGCGTGATCGCGAAGTAGATCAGGCTCATTGCGGCAGCCGGGCCGAGGTCGAACTGTCCCAGCGCGATCTTGACCAGGTCGATGGAGAGCAGCGTCGTGGAATTGCCGGGTCCGCCACCGGTGAGCACGAAGGGCTCGGTATAGATGTTGAAGCTGTCCATGAAGCGCAGGAGCACCGCGATGGTCAGCACCTGCTTCATCTTGGGCAACTGAATGAACCGGAAGACCGACCAGTTCGAGGCGCCGTCGATTTTGGCCGCCTGGTAGTAGGCGTCGGGGATCGAAACGAGGCCGGCGTAGCACAGGAGCACGACGAGCGAGGTCCAGTGCCAGACATCCATGACGATGACAGTGATCCAGGCCGCGAGCGGATCCTGCGTCATGTTGTAGGGAATGCCCAGCGTATGGTTCATCACATAGCCCAGCAGGCCGATGTCAGGCAGCGTGAAGATGTTCCACATCGCCCCCACGACATTCCACGGAATGAGCATTGGCAGGGCCATGGTGACGAGGCAGAAAGGCACCCAGAACCCCTTGCGCGGCATCGACAGGGCGATGATGACGCCCAGTAGCACCTCGATGGCGAGGATCATGGCGGTGAACAGGAACTGCCGGCCAAGGGCCGCGTGGAAGCGCTCGGACCGCAGGATCTGCTCGAACCAGCCCAGCCCGTGCCAGAAGAACTGGTTGTTGCCGAAGGTTTCCTGGACCGAATAGTTGACGACCGTCATCATCGGCACCAAAGCGTTAAAGGCGACGAGAAGCAGAACGGGGAGGACGAAGAGCCAGCCCTTCTGGTTGACCTTGCGCATCAGGCGGCCCTCTCTTTTTCGCTGGCGATCCAGCCGTCCCGGTAAAGCCGCGTCTGATCGGGTCGGAAGCTGAGATGCACCGCCTCTCCCGGTCCCGGCAATGTGCCCTCGACGATGGCGTTAATTCGCGTTTCGCCGGCCAGGGCCTCGACGACAGCATGGCGGCCGAGGTCCATGATTTTGCGCACGGTGGCCGGTACGCCGGTGGCCGCGAGCGATACAAATTCAGGGCGAACGCCAATCTGATGCAGGCCGGCTCCGGGGATGATTGCGCCTTCCAGCGCGATCCTCTGGCCAGAAAAGAAAGCGGCCCCATCCTTCACCTCGGCCGGCAGCACGTTCATGCCGGGTGAGCCGATGAAGTGGCCGACGAAGGTATGGGCGGGCCGCTCGAAAAGGTCCACCGGCGTGCCGATCTGGACCACCTCGCCGTCCTGCATCACCACGACCTGGTCGGCGAAGGTGAGCGCCTCGGTCTGGTCATGGGTGACGTAGATCATGGTCACGCCGACTTTCTGGTGCAGTTCCTTCAGCTTGGAGCGCAGCTTCCATTTCAGATGCGGGTCGATCACCGTGAGCGGCTCGTCGAACATGATGACATTGACGTCGTCGCGCACGAGCCCCCGGCCCATCGAGATTTTCTGCTTGTTGTCGGGGCTGAGATTAGCCGCGCGAACCCTCAGCATCTCGGTGACTTCGAGCATCTCGGCAATCTCGGTGACCCGGGCGGTGACCTTGGCCTCGTCCACCCCGCGATTGCGCAGCGGAAAGGCCAGATTGTCGTAGACGGTCATCGTGTCGTAGATCACCGGGAACTGGAAAACCTGGGCGATGTTGCGCCGGTCGGGTGGTAGGGCGCTGACGTCGTTCCCGTCAAACAGGATGCGTCCCTCCGATGGCTGAAGGAGACCGGATATGATGTTGAGAAGGGTGGACTTCCCGCACCCTGACGGACCAAGAAGCGCATATGCGCCACCATCCTGCCAGTCGAGATTGATCTCCTTGATGGCATAGTCCTGCGGACCCTTCGGGTCGGGCATGTAGCTATGGCGCAGCTTGTCGAGCGTGATCTTGGCCATGCGCGATCCTCAGGCAACGAGCGCGCCATCGGGCGCGAAATAGAAGCAGTGCGCGGGGTCCATGAAGAACTCGTGGTCCTCGCCGACATGGTAGCGATGCACGCCTGGCGCGAGCGACACCCAGGTCTCCGCGCCCAGGCGAAAATGCGCGGTGGATTCCGACCCCGAAAGCTCGGTGATCTGTACCGTGCCGGTCATGGGCACAAAGGCGGCCTCGCTCCGCACGGGCGAAATGTAATTGGGCCGGATCGCAACGGTATAGGTGCCGTCCCGCAGCGCGGCCGCCGGGCCGGTCAGCTGCCAGCCGACACCGTGGCCCAGTTCCACCCGGTCGCCGCTCTTGGTGACTGGCGCCGAATTGATCGGGGGATCAGAAAAGACGCGGGCGGAAACCAACGTGTTGGGCCGCCGGTAGATCTCGGCTGTGGGGCCGAATTGCGTCACCCGCCCATCCTGCATCAGGGCCGTGCGGCCACCGAGCATGAGCGCTTCGGCGGGCTCCGAGGTTGCGTAAACCACGACCGCGCCACGCCCTGCGAAAAGCTCAGGCAATTGCTCGCGCAGTTCTTCGCGCAGCTTGTAGTCAAGATTGGCGAGAGGCTCGTCGAGAAAGACGGCAGTCGACTCCTTGGCGATGGCGCGGGCAAGCGCCGTCCTTTGCTGCTGCCCGCCGGAGAGTTCATGCGGCCGCCGGTGGAGCATGGGGCGAAGCTGCAGCACGTCCGCTGCTGCCTCGACCCGCCCCTGGATTTCGGATTTGGCCATGCCGGCCACTCGCAGGGGCGAAGCGATATTGTCGAAGACGGTCATGTGCGGATAGTTCACGAAGAACTGGTGGACGAGGCTGATATTGCGCTTTTGCGGGCTCATCCCGGTCACGTCACGGCCGTCCATGAGAATCTGCCCGGTCGCTACCCGGTCGAGCCCGGCCATCAGCTTGATAAGCGAGGTCTTGCCCGCTCCGGTCTCTCCCAGGAGCACGTTGAACCGGCCCGGTTCCAGTAGCAGCGAGGTTTCCTTGATATGCGTCACCTGCTCAACGCGCTTGGTGATCGCTCTCAGTTCCAGCGCCATGTTCCCCCCAGGGTGTGCGCGATCACTTCAGCGTTCCATTGCACCGCCGGAATGATACGAGTTCTTGTTTTATGGAGGCTCCGAGCCGCAGGGCTGCTGCCGCGTCTGCTGGAAAGCGCTCCAAGATGCGTTGCCGCGATCTTGCTTCGATGCGTGGGCCGGGATGTTGCCGCGCCTCCCGGCCCGACCTGCCCGGAACCTCTCCCGGGCAGGCAGGGTTGCGACCCTCAGCTTTCGGCCCAGCGGGCCACGAGCTCTTCGTAGGCGATGGTTTCCCCCGGCGGCTTCTCGTTTTCGAGCTTGGCCTTGGGCCCATCCGCCTTGCCGAGCCATTCGGACGGGTCGACAGGGTCGTTCAGGCGCGGGCCGCAGCCACCATAGACATTGGCACTTTCGTCCGCCGCCTGCATGCGCGCCATGGTGATGTCCATTTCCTCGGCCAGGCGGTCCATGGCTTCCTGCGGCGTGAAGGCACCGGAATTCACGTCACCGATCTGCTGCCACCAGATCTGGGCGAGCTTGGGATAGTCGGGAACGTTGATGCCCGTCGGCGACCAGCGCACGCGGTCGGGCGAGCGATAGAACTCGACCAGACCACCCAGCTTGGGCGCCCGTTCAGTGAAGCTCTCATGCCGCACGGTGGAGTCGCGGATGAAGGTGAGGCCCACGTGGGATTTCTTCACGTCGACGGTCTTGGAGACGACGAACTGGGCATAGAGCCAGGCCGCCTTGGCACGGTCTTCAGGCGTGGACTTGAGGAAGGTCCAGGAACCAACGTCCTGGTAGCCGACCTTCTGGCCTTCTTCCCAGTAGGGGCCGTGCGGCGAGGGCGCCATGCGCCAGAGCGGCATGCCATCAGCATCCACAGTGTTGTTGCCTTCCGACAACGGCTTGACCATGTCGGCGGTAAAGGCGGTGTACCAGAAGATCTGCTGGGCGACATTGCCCTGCGATAGTGCCGGCAGCGACTGGTAGAAGTCGTAGGACGCCGCACCGGGCGGGGCATATTCGCGCAGCCACTCGTCCCACTTGGCGATCGCATAGACCGCCGCCGGGCCATTGGCCTCGCCGCCGCGGCTGACGCTGGCGCCGACAGGGTTGCACGAACCGGCCTCCATACGGATGCCCCATTCATCGATCGGCACGCCGTTCGGTTCGCCCTTGGTGCCGGCGCCGGCCATCGACAGCCAGGCGTCGGTCATGCGCCAGCCCAGGTCGGGCGCACGCTTGCCGTAGTCCATGTGGCCGTAGATCGGCACGCCATCGATCTCCTTCACATCGTTGGTGAAGAATTCGGCAATGTCTTCATAGGCCGACCAGTTGACCGGAACGCCCAGATCGTAGCCGTATTTGGCCTTGAAGGCGTCCTTCAGGTCCTGACGGTCGAACCAGTCCTTGCGGAACCAATAGAGGTTGGCGAACTGCTGGTCAGGAAGCTGGTAGAGCTTGCCGTCGGGCCCGGTGGTGAACTGGCGCCCCATGAAGTCCTCGAGGTCGAGGTCCGGGTTGGTCACATCAGACCAGCCCCCCTCCATCATGTCGCTGAGCGGATAGGCCAGCTGCAGCCGCGAATGGGTGCCGATGAGGTCGCTGTCGTTGACGTAGCCGTCATAGAGGTTGCGCTGCGTCTGCATCTGCGTCTGCACCGCCTGCACCACTTCACCCTCACCGAGGATCTGGTGGTTCACCTTGATCCCTGTGATTTCTTCGAAGGCCTGGGTCAGTACCTTGGATTCATAGGAGTGCGTCGGAATGCCTTCCGACAGCACGTTGATTTCCATGCCGGCATAGGGTTGGGCTGCATTGATGAACCATTCCATCTCCGCCATCTGCTCTTCTTTTGAAAGCACCGATGGCTGAAATTCCTGGTCGATCCACTTCTGCGCAGCCGCAGCATCGGCCAAAGCCGGGCCGGCTCCCGCAATGACAGCGCTCGCTGCCACTGCGGAGAGAATGTACTTCCGCATCCTGTCTCCTCCCTGAGATATGTGAGCCAGCTCCCACTGGCTGACGCGATAATCAGCCCGCCCATCATCATTTGTCAAACTAAAACTTTAGTAGACAAGTGTGTCGGCCAATTCCCATCTTAAGCTATTGAAAAAACGTGCTAGTTTCCAGCGCCTGACATGCCACACTGCGGGGCGTGGCCGCGCCATTGGGAACACTTGCGGGCGCCGTTGGCCGGTCCGGCCCGGCTCAGTCCGTGGATCGAAACCGACCGGCAGCATGAAGGGCGCGCATATGAGTATTGCAGCCTTTTTCAACTCAAGGAGCGTGAGCCGACCGCTATGGGGGTTGCGTATCGGAGGGGGAGCAATGCCCCCGTTAGCGAAAGACCGGCCGACCGCGGCCCCATTCCGGTTATGCAACTCTTCACGGGCTGCTTCCAGTGGTGGACATGGCTGATCAAATTCGCAAACGACCAGTTTGGGTCGACAAGATCGTCTAGATCGATCCCTGGATATAGGTCGCCTTGAGATAGAACTCCTTGGGGCCCTGAATATGCTTGCGGATGATCCCGGCCAATTCCTCCGGGGCGCCGCGGGCAATGGCGTCGATCATGTCGAAATGCTCGCCAATGGCGATCTCGCGCAATTCCTCACTGGGAAAGGCGCGGGTGCGGATCGGGTGAGTTGCGAATGTGTAGTGCAGGATGGCATCGGCCAATTGCTGGTTGCCGGCAGCCCGGTACAGCACTTCATGAAAAACGTTGTTGAGTGAAAAGACCTCGCCATAGCGCTGACTGCGCGAGGCTTCGCGGTGGCGCGTGGCGATATCGGTCAGTTGCGAGACCAGTTCCGGCCCTGCCGGGCGGTCGAAATGGGTGGCGGCGCGCGTCTCGAGGCATTCGCGGATTTCGTAGAGTTCCTCGACTTCGGCGATGGAGTAATCCCGGACCTGCACGCCCTTGTTGGGTTGGCGGATCACCAGCCCGACTCGTTCCAACTCGTCAAAGGCGCGGCGCACGGCGTGCCGCGTTGCACCGGTACGCTCGATGATCTCGTCTTCCACCAGACGTTCGCGGGGGCGGAGCTGGCCCGCAATGATCTGGCGCTGCAGGTCGCGATAAACGGCGTCCCAGTTTTTCGTCTGATCCGACAAAGGCTTGGCAGTTCGCATCCGCCCCACGACTCCTAATCGATCTTTTGCGGCATCCTACCCAGTTTCCCACAACCACACAATCATCGTTGACATTATCGATAATGATACCGATGATCATGACGATCAGGGAGGATCGCGGTGTATCGCATCGGTAGTGGCGCCGGCTTTTCAGGGGATCGTGTGGATGCCCCCCAATCCGTGGTGGCAAGCATCGCCGCTGCCGGCCAGGGCGGCGCGATCATTTTCGAAACGCTGGGGGAACGAACGCTGGCCCTGGGGCAGATCGCCCGCAAGCATCATCCCGAACGCGGCTACGAGCCGCTACTTGAAGATCTGCTCGAGCCCATCCTGGCCCAGTGCGTAACCCATGGCATCGTCATCGTGGGCAATTTCGGCCAGGCCAACCCGCCGGCGGCCGCCGCCGTCATCCAGGCGATGGCGGCGCGGCTCGGGCTTGGATCCTTGCGCATTGCGGTGGTGGAGGGCGATGACCTCACCGGCCGCATCGACCTCGATCAGACCGAGCGATGGGATGGGGACGGGCGCTTACCCGAGATCGAGGGGGACGTGATTGCCGTTAATGCCTATCTGGGGGCTGCACCGATCGCCGAGGCAATCCGGGCGGGTGCGCAAGTCGTTGTCACTGGAAGGGTGGCCGATCCGGCCCTAGTGTTGGGACCCTTGGTGGCCCATTTCGACTGGTCGTGGGACGACCTCGATCGCATCGCGGCCGGCACCCTTGCCGGGCATTTGCTCGAATGCGGCTCGCAGGTGTCAGGTGGGTTCTTTGCCGATCCAGGGTTCAAGGACGTCCCGGGTACGGCAGATATCGGCTTTCCCATTGCCGAAGTCGAGGCCGATGGCAGCTTCGTCATCACCAAGGCGGAGGGCACTGGAGGCGTTGTCGACCTGCGCACCGTCAAGGAGCAGCTGCTCTACGAAATCCACGATCCGGCAGCCTATCTGACGCCCGATGTGACGCTGGATGTCACCGGGGTCGAACTTGCCAAGGACGGTCCCAACAGGGTGCGTGTCACGGGGGCGCGTGGCCACGCCGCGCCGCCGCGCCTCAAGGCGACAGTGAGCCTTTATGGTGACTGGCTGGGCGAGGCCGAAATTTCCTATGCCGGACCCAATGCGTTGGCGCGGGCGCGGCTCGCAATCACCACGATCAATGAGCGCATCCGTATGCGTCAACTCGGTGTCCGCCATCGCGCTGATGTCATCGGGGCCGTCAGCACCTTCGATTCCGACGAGGGCGATCTTCTGGTCGACTATGAGGATGAGGCGCCCGGCGACTATCGCGTGCGCTTTGCCTTCGGCGGCAATTCCCAGCGTGCCGTCGAACAGGCCGTGCAGGAGGTCAATGCGCTCTATTGCTGCGGCCCGGCCGGGGGCGGGGGCGTGCGCCAGAGCGTGCGGCCGCGCGTCCGCACCATTTCACACATGGTGCCGCGGGACCTGGTCGAGGCCCGCTACCGGTTCGCGGAGCATCATCCATGAGCGGTCACTTCGCCACCACGGCCCTGCATCGGATCGCCCACGGGCGCTCGGGTGACAAGGGCAACAGGCTCAACGTCAATGTCATCGCCTACGAGGCGCGTCACTGGCCGGTCTTGCTGTCCGAAGTCACCGTTGAGCGCGTGGCGGCGCTGTTCGCCCATCGCGGCGTGACGCAGGTGACGCGCTACGAACTGCCGCGGCTGGGCGCCCTCAATTTCGTCATCGAGGACGCACTTGAAGGTGGGGTCAATTCCAGCCTCGGGCTGGATACCCACGGCAAATGCCTGAGCTATCTGGTGCTCGGAATGGAGATCCGCGTGCCTGTCGAACCGGGAGAGGGCCCAAGGCCGTCGCCCCAACTGCAAACCGCCCCCTAGCGGGCGAAAGGGAGGAAAGAGCATGAAACTCACATCAACACTGCGTGGTGGCCTTTTAGCCGGCGCGTCACTCGCCATCCTGGCCGTCCCGGCGCTGGCCCAGGATTTTCCGCAAGGCGGCACGCTGCGCATCGGCATTTCGCAGATGGCACCGTCGCCTGACCCGGTGGTGACGACATTCGGCGTCAACTGGGCCACGGCTGGCGTCGTCTGCGAAGGCCTGTTCGCACTCGACGAGAGCTGGACGCCCCAGCCCATGCTGGCCGACAGCTTCTCCTATGGCGAAGACGGCAAGACCCTGACCGTCACTCTGCGCGACGGGCTGAACTTCCATTCGGGCGCCGCCCTGACCTCAGCCGATGTTGTCGCCTCGCTCAACCGCTTCCGGGAATCGGCCGGTATCGGCGCTGCTTTCAAGGGCGCGGTGTCTTCCATCAGCGCGCCGGACGACAAGACGGTGGTGTTCGAGATGGCTTCACCATCCCCGATCGTGCCGGGCCTGTTGGCCGGTACCCAGGCCGTCATCATGTCGAGCGCCTCGCTTGAAGGGGCTTCGCCCACCGAGGCCACCCGCGGGCTCGACTGCACTGGCCCCTACACGCTCGCCGAATATCAGCCGGACCAGGGCGTCACCATGACCCGCTGGGACGATTATGCCGCCCGCAGCGAGCCGACATCGGGCGCCTCGGGCAAAAAACAAGCCTATGCCGACCAGATCAGCTTCCGCCTGATGCCGGAGGCCTCGGTGCGGCGCGACTCGCTGATCACCGGGGAAATCGACATCGCCAACGAGTTGCCGAGCGACTTCTACGATGCGCTGCAGAACGACCCCAACACCGAAGCAGTGGTAGTGCCCAACAACCAATCGCTGACCGTGGTGTTCAACACCAGGGAAGGCGTCGCGGCCGATGTCAATCTGCGTCGCGCCATCTACCATGCGCTCGAGATGGAGCCGATCATGCTCGCCTCGGTGGGCAATCCCGAGTTCTACACGCTCGACCCCAGCTGGATCCCAGACCCGAACTCGTTCTGGTACACCACGGCCGGTGTTCCCGAGGGCTTCGGGACACCCGATCCGGACAAGGTGACGGAATATCTGGCGGCGTCAAACTATGACGGCGAGCCGATCCGCTGGTTGGTGGCCTCCGAGCAGTACCAGAAGCATTTCCTGACCGCGATCACTGCGTCCCAGCAGCTCGAAGAATACGGGATCAATGTCGAGATCGTGGAGTCGCCGATGGCCAACTATATCCAGGCCCGCGCCGACGCTGCCCAGATGGATGCTTTTTCGAGCTTCCTGCCGACCTATGTGGACCCGACCTCGATCGCCTATCTCAACGCCAGCTATCCCGGCTTCTGGGAAGACCCGGAAAAGATGGCCCTGATGCAGGAAATCGCCACGACCATCGACCCGGAAGCGCGCAAGGCGATCTTCGAGAAGATCCATGCTCTGGCCTATGACCAGTTCCCGTTCATCAAATACGGCACGGAGTCCAACATGTATGGCATCCGCCAGGGCGTCGGCAATCCGGCCCGTATCCCCTCGCGTTCGGGCGACTACTATAACGTCGCGCCGCCGGCGAACTGATCATGAGCATGACGCAGGCGACATCTCCCGACCGCCTGGCCGGTGGTGACGAAGAAAGCTTCGTCACCACCAACAAGCCGGTCTGGCAGCGGCTGGTGGCCAATCCAACGGCCATGACCTCGATCATCCTGCTGGTGGTCCTGGCGCTGAGCGCGGTGCTGGCGCCGCTCCTGGCACCGGGCAACCCGCTCAAGGTCAGCCCTGCCGACCGGTTCATTCCGCCTGGTGCCGAGCACTACTTCGGCACTGACAATCTTGGGCGCGACATGTTCAACATGGTGCTGCATGGGGGACGGACATCGCTGTTTGTCGGCCTCGTGGTCACTGCCATCTCAATGTCCGTCGCTGTCGTCCTAGGCGCCATTTCCGGCTTCTACCGGCAGGTCGACATGGTGCTGATGCGCATCGTGGACGGCCTGATGGCGTTTCCTGGCATTGTGCTGGCCACCGCCGCTGCTGCCATCATGGGGCCGTCCATGTCCACCGTCATCACCTCACTCTCCATTGTCCTGGTTGCGCCTTCGCTGCGGGTGGTGCGCGGGCAAGTCCTGGTGGTGCGCGAATTGCAGATGATCGAAGCGGCCCGTTCCGTCGGCGTACCGACGCTGCGTCTGTTCACGCGATATATCCTGCCGGCAGTCAGCTCCCCAATCCTGGTGCAGGCATCCTTCATCTTCTCGGCTGCCGTGCTGGGCGAAGCCGGTCTGAGCTTTATTGGCGTCGGCATCGGCCCGAAGGAGCTGAGCTGGGGCAATGCCCTCACTGAGGCACGCAATTACATCGCCCAGGCGCCCTGGATCGTGCTGTTCCCGGGCCTGGCGCTGATGCTCACCATTCTTGCGCTCAATCTTCTGGGCGACAGTCTGCGCGATATTCTCGACCCGCGCCTGGCACGGAGGCGCTGACATGCTGCGCTATCTCGGAAAACGCTTCCTCCTCATCCTCCCCACGATCTTCGTGCCGCTGATCCTGGTCTTCCTGCTGCTGCGCCTGTCGCCGGGTGACCCCGCCGGCATGATGCTGGGCGACCAGGCCACTGCCGAGCAGATCGCCGCCCTGCGCAACCAGCTCGGCCTCGACCAGCCGATCTGGGTGCAGTTCCTGTTCTGGATCAGGGGCATTGTGACGCTGGACCTGGGCAATTCGATCTTCTTCCGCGAACCGGTGATGCAGATCATCCCGCGCTATGCCGGGGTGACCATTCTCCTGGCGGTGGTGGCGCTCGCGCTGGCGGTGCTGATCGGCGTGACCCTGGGTCTGATTTCGGCGATGAACCGGAACAAGCCCATCGACCGGGGCGTGGTGACGGCAGCCGTATTGGGGATTTCGCTGCCCGAATTCTGGTTTGCGCTGCTGCTGATCTTCGTCTTTGCAGTGACGCTGCGCTGGTTTCCTGTGGCGGGCTACAATCCGCCGACTGCCGGTCTCATTGCCTTTGGTGCCACGATCTTCCTGCCGGCCCTGGCGCTGGGCGTGCGCCAATCGGCTCTGATGACCCGCATGATGCGCTCGTCCATGCTCGATGTGCTCAACGAGCCCTATATCACCACCGCACGGGCCCAGGGCCTGCCCGAAAGCACGGTGATCGGCCGCTATGCCATGCGCACGGCCGCCATGCCGGTGATCACCGTCGCCGGTCTTTCGGCGGGCTATCTGCTGGGTGGCGCGGTGACCATCGAGATCATCTTCGCGCTGCCGGGCCTGGGGCGCATGCTGGTCGAGGCCGTGGGCCGGCGCGACTATCCGCTGGTCGAGGGCGGCGTCCTTGCCATTTCGCTGGTGCTGGCCGTGCTCAACCTGGTCATCGACCTGATCTACGCAATTCTTGACCCCCGGATCCGCTACCAATGACCGCGCATATCACACCGCTGCCGGCCGAGACTGTATCGCCAGGAGCCGCCCGCAAGACCGTACTCGAAGTCGAGAACCTCAGTCTTGCCTTCCGCAACGCCGACGGGCTCCTTCCCATCGTCACCGATGTCTCCTTTGCCATTGCCGAGGGCGAGGCCGTGGCGCTGGTGGGAGAAAGCGGGTGCGGCAAGTCGATCACGGCTTCGGCCATCATGGGCATCGCCCCCGACAACGCCGAGATTGCTGGCAATATCACGCTGAACGGGACGGTAATTTCCGCGCTCCCTCCCAAGGACCGGCGCAGGCTTTGCGGCAGGCATATGGGTTTCATCTTCCAGGAGCCGATGACGGCGCTGCATCCCACGCTCAGCATCGGGCGGCAGATGACCGATACGCTCCGGCACAATCTGGGGCTCAGTCACAAGGACGCCACTGACAGGGCGGCCGAACTGCTTGATCGTGTCGGCATTCCCAGGGCCCGCGACATTCTCCGGGGCTATGTACACGAGCTCTCTGGCGGCATGCGGCAGCGGGTGATGATCGCGCTCGCCATTTCCTGCGGGCCCTCGCTGATCATTGCCGACGAGCCGACCACGGCGCTCGATGTGACCATCCAGGCGCAGGTGCTCGATCTGCTCGAGGACATGCGGCGTGAGCTCAACCTGGCCATGCTGTTCATTACTCACGATCTCGAAGTGGTGGGCGACTTCTGCGAGAAAGCCGTGGTGATGTATGCGGGCGATGTGGTCGAGCGCGGGTTTAGCGCCGATATAGTGCGCAGCCCGGCCCATCCCTATGCGCGCGGCCTTATCGATGCGGTCCCGGCGCATGACGACGGGCGGACCCGCCTCACCCCGATCCTGGGCACCGTACCCCCGGTCGGCCAATGGCCCGAAGGTTGCCGGTTCGCGCCGCGCTGTGGCCGCGCCGACGCCCAGTGCAGGACCCGACCATCGCTGGAGCGGCACGGGGTGACCGACGCCCGCTGCTGGCATCCGCTGGAGGACCGGCCATGACCGAGCAGAGCATTTTGAGCGTCACCGGCCTCAGCAAGTCCTTCCGGGCCGTCAAGGCGGTGCGCGATGTCAGCTTCTCGATCCCACGCGGCAAGACCTTCGGCCTGGTCGGTGAGTCGGGTTCGGGCAAGTCGACGACCGCGCGGCTGGTCCTGCGCCTCGTCGAGCCGACAACCGGGTCCATCAGCTTCCGGGGCAGGGACCTGGCCGAGCTTGCCCCCAGGGCGCTGCGCGCTGAGCGCCGGCATATGCAAATGATCTTTCAGGATCCGTTCGGTTCTCTCAACCCCCGCATGAGCGTGCGCGAAACGCTGGTCGAACCCCAACTGGTGCATGATATCGGCACGCCCAGCGATCGATTGCGTACAGCCGAGCGCCTGCTGGCCGAAGTCAGCCTGCCACGGGCGGCGCTGGACCGGTTTCCGCATGAGTTTTCCGGCGGACAGCGGCAGCGCATCGCCATTGCGCGGGCATTGGCAACCAATCCCGAATTGATCGTGGCTGACGAGCCGGTGAGCGCGCTGGACGTTTCAGTACAGGCACAGGTGCTCAACCTCATGCGCGACCTGCAGGACCGGCATGGCACCACCATGCTGTTCATCTCGCATGACCTGCGGGTGGTCCAGTTCATGTGCGACGAGATCGGCGTCATGTATCTCGGCGAAATCGTGGAGCAGGGGCCGCGCGACCGCATCTATGGCGCGCCGGCCCATCCCTATACGCAAGCGCTCCTTGCTTCAGCCCCCGGCAAGGGAAGCGGCCAAAGGGCACGGCTCAAGGGTGAAATTCCCAGCGCCCATGCCGTGCCCAGCGGCTGCGCGTTCCGGACACGGTGCCCGCATGCCTTTGACCGTTGCGTCAACGAAAAGCCGGCAATGCGCGACATTGGCGGCGGCCAGAAGGCAGCCTGCCACCTGTTGGACAAGGCCGAAGCGGCATGACCGACGCCACTCCTATTGAAATCCGTAGCCGTGACGCGACCTATCGTGGCCTGAGGGACGTCAGGGGCGATCGCTTCCTGGGCATTCGTTATGCCGATGCCCCGATCGGGCAAAGGCGGTTCAAGCCGCCCGAGCCGCTTGAACCCCAAGGTCTGGTCGACGCAACGCGCTACGGGTTCGCGCCCCCACAAGCACGGCGCCCGATGCCAGCCTGGGCACCGAAAGGGGATGGGTTCGAGACCGGCGAGGACTGCCTCAACCTCAATCTCTACACGCCGACCGCCGACAATGGCCGCCGGCCCGTGATCGTCCATGCCTTCGGGGGTGGTTTCCAGGGCGGGGCCGCCCAAGGTGGCTGGCTGGACGAGGTGGGCTTTACCCAGCGTGGTGACGTCGTGCTGGTCCGGCCCAATATGCGGGTCGGGGCGCTGGGCTTCCTGCATCTGGCCGACGCCTTCGGGCCCGACTATGGTGCCGTCAATCGCGGCATGCTCGATTTCGTCGCCGCGCTCCGCTGGGTGCATGAGAATGTCGCGGCTTTCGGCGGCGACCCTGACAATGTGACCCTGGTCGGCATGTCCTCGGGTGCCTTCACCATCTCCGCCTTGTTCGGAGTGGGGGGGCTGGCCCATCTCTATCGCCGGGTGTGGGTGATGAGTGGACCGTCCAGCCGGATCATCGACAGTGCCACGGCCTCCGCTTTGGCCGCTGATTTTCTGGGCAAGACGGGTATCAGTCCGGGCGACGTTGCGGCCTTGGAAGCACTGCCGGTTGAGACCATCCTTTCCGTACAGGAGCAGGTGCTGGCGACCCATCTGGGCGAGCGCAACGCACCGGGTGGCCGCACCTTCGGCATCGTTCTGGATGGGGCAAGCCTTCCACGCCATCCACTGGATGGACTCGCATCGGGCCGCTTCAAACAGCACCGGATCGTCACCGGCTGGACGCGCGACGAAGCGCGCATGTGGTACGCGTTCGGACTGATGCCGGAGGTGCCGGATCGTCAAGCCCTTCTTGCCTCGATTGCCCGTTTCCACCCTGATGATGCCCAGGCCCGATTGACGGCACTGGAAGCAGAACGGCCTGGGCTGAGCTTCACCGAATATGAGGAAGTATTCCTGTCTCGCGCGATCTACCGCGATCCCGCGCTCAGGACCCAATCGGTCCATGCGGCCGCGGGCGGCACAGGCTATGCCTATGAATTCTGCTGGGTGCCTGACTTCGAGAACGGGCGGTTGGGCGCCGCGCATGGCTTTGACGAACCGTTTGCCTTTGGTCAGCTCGGTTGCATTCCTCTCGCTAGCGGGAATGCATCGGCCTCGGCCCTGGCGACCGAGTTGTCTCGATCGCTGTTGCGGTTTGCGCGCTCCGGTGACCCAGGATGGGAGGCCGCCTCGTCTGAACAGCACATCCATAGGTTCCTCTAGCCACCCAACAGGTCTTCCTTGGCAGGAGTGCGCCCTTCCTGTCGTCGACCCCGTTGCCTGGCTGGGTACCATCGTGATTGTTGCACCCAAGACGATGATGTGGACACAGGGCAGGGGCGATGTGGTCAGGGCCTCGGCGATCCAATGTTCAGGACAGTCCGCCAAGTCGTGCGGCCTCACGCGCCAGCAGTCCATCCGGCTGCGCAAGCTGTTCGAGAATGGAAAAGTGATTGCTCCCCTCTATGGGCACGAGGAGTCCGTTCAACCCCCCTGCCTGCCAGGCAGCCAGATAGTCTCGTGACTGGCGCTGCAGTTCGGGCAGTTCCGCTGTGCCATAGGCGACAACAAGGTTGCCTGCCCGGCTCGGCAGGTTCTGCATCGGGCTGAGGCGTTGGACGTCCTCCCGGATAAGGCCCAACTTGTCGTTGAGAGAACCCAACAGGATCGGTTCGAGATCAAATACGCCGGAAATGGTCAGGCCGGCATCGACCTCGGCCATGTCCATCGCGCTGGCCGCTAGGTGCCCACCCGCGGACCATCCGGAGATCACCAGTCGGTCCTTGCCGGTGCCGAGGTTTGAAGAACTCTGACGGATAAAGGATATCGCAGCCCGGACTTCTGCAACAATTTCTGCCAGGGACGCGTCAGGCGCCAGCGTGTAGCCGACCAAAGCGACATCCAGACCGGCGGTGATCGGCCCCTGGGCCATGCAGCCGAATATTTCCTTGGAATTGCGCTGCCAGTAACCGCCGTGAACAAACACCAGCATGGGTGCATCAGCATGGCCGCAGCGGTAGATGTCGATGCGGTTGCGCTCCCTTGGTCCATAGCGCAGGTCCAGCAGATGACCGGGTTCTGCCCGAAGCGCCGCAGTCCTTGTATACCAGCCTGCAAGGTATTGTCCGCTCTCGGCTACAGCGCCGCTATTGTCATAGGCGCGGTCCAGGGCAGCTCGGTCCATGCCGCGCCAGACTGGAGGGTCATTCTTCTCCTCCACTACGAAGCTCACGCGGCGACCTTCCCGTGATGGCTGTGCAACTTGCCGGACAATGACCGTCGGAGCTCGTTGAAGTCCTGGCTGGATACGTCGCGCGGTCTGGGCAGGTTCACGGTGATGTCGCTATCGATACGCCCCGGCCCGGCACTCATGACGATGACCCGGTTAGACAGGACGACCGCTTCTTCAATGGAGTGGGTGACAAAGAGCACGGTCAGCTTGGTGCGATCCCACAATTCCAGCAGCTCGTCTTGCAACCGCTCTCGCGTCATCGCATCCAGGGCACCGAACGGTTCGTCCATCAGCACCATTTCGGCCTCATTGGCGAGAACCCGCGCAATGGCCACCCGCTGCTTCATGCCCCCGGAGAGCTGGTGTGGATAGACGTCGGCGAATTTGCCGAGGCCGACCAGATCAATGAAGTGGTCTGCTGTGTCCTTGACCTCACGGCTGGGACGCCGGCGCGAAGCCGGGCCAAAACCGATATTGTCGCGGACCGTCAGCCACGGAAAGAGGCCGTAATCCTGAAAGACCATGCCTCGGGTCGGGTCTGGCCCTTCGATCGGCCGGTTCCACATCAGCACCTCACCGCTGCTTGCGGTTTCAAACCCGGCAACGATGCGCAGCAGGGTCGACTTGCCACAGCCCGAGGCGCCGAGCAGGCAGACAAACTCGCCTCGCTTCACGTCGAGATTGGCATCGCGCAGGGCCTCGATCTTGCGGCCCTTTACGTCGAAGGTTTTGCCGACATGGCGCAGGGACAGAATGGTGGGCGTGTCAGACATGGTTGGGGCTCCAGGACAAGAGCTTGCGGCCGATCATCAGGATGATGCGATCGGAGATGAAACCGGCGACGCCAATGGCGATCATGCCGCAGATGACGATTTCGGTGCGAGAGAGTTGCCGCGCCTCCATGATGATGGCGCCAAGGCCGGTGGGAACCCCGGTCATTTCGCCGATCACGATGATCATCCAGGCAAAGCCCAGCCCGAGGCGGAGACCAGTGAAGATAGCAGGCAGGGATGCGGGCAGGACAACCTTGGCAAATTGCGCCGAGGGTGTGCATCCCAACATGCTGGCCGCTTCGAACAGGCGCGGCTCGACAGAGCGCACGCCGAAAACGGTGTTGATCAGGATCGGGTAGAACGCGCCCAGGAAGACCAGGAAGATTGCGGAGGTGGGACCAATACCAAAGATGATCATGGCGAGCGGCAGCCACGCCGTCACAGGTATGGGCCGCAAGATCTGCAGCATCGGGTCGAGCATCTGGCGCACGACCTCGATACGCCCGATCAGCAAGCCAAGGGGCAGCGCTGCGAGGACTGCCAGAAAGAAGCCGCCATAGACGCGGGAGACCGAGGCGATGACGTGGGTCAGCAGTGTCCCACTGAAGAAGTCGTTTCGTATGCCGCCAAAGGCGAGGTCGTAAAAAGCGAGCCCCACCTGTGCGGGCGGTGGGATCAGGCTATAGGCTTTTCCGGCTGTCGCCAGATGCCACAAGATGAGCACCAGCAGGGGTAGCAAGAGCGCCAAGGCAGGTTGTTTGAGCCGCGCAGCCTCGAAGGCAATCTGCCTTCGAGGAGCGGTTGCGGCTGGCGGTGTCTGGTTCCGGTCGGCCGCGACACTCATGGCTAGGCCCCTTGTGCCAGTGCGTTGACAAAGCTGGTGTCAAACAATTGGTCGAAATCGGGAAGGGCCTGGATCTGATTGAGTTCCAGCATGTGCTGGGCGTAGGTCTTGGATTGGGTCAATTCTGTCTCCCCGAAATTCCAGGTCAGTTCCACATTCGGAGCCGAAAGCTCGATGGCAGCGCGGTCCTGACCCAATTTCATCACCGCCATGTCGACCATGGCTTCCGGATTGGCCATGGCGTATTCCGACGCCTGCCGGTGGATGTCGAGGATGACTGTGACCAGTTCGGGCCGGTCCGCCAACGTGTCACGATGGGCGCCGAAGATCATGTTGAGCGCCCCCATCTCGGTCCCATAGGGGTACTCCACAATCTTGCCGACACCCGTGGCCAGGCTGACACCCGGCGCGGGCTCTGCGCCGACATAGGCATCAATATCGCCACGGGCGAGCGCGAGGTGCATTTCGCTGAACGAGATGCGAACCGGGGTAATATCGGCAATCGACATGCCTTCCATGCGCAACCGTTCCAGGATGAACACTTCCTGGGTAGAGCCGGGCCAGATGGCGACACGTTTGCCCTTGAGGTCGCTGATCGCGCCGATGTCGCTGTCCTTCCCTGCGACGACGCCCATACCCTTGTTGCAGGCACCGGCAATCACGACGATGGGTTCACCGGCTGCCGCGCCCAGCGTGGCCGCAGCGATGCCGAACATGCCGAAGTCGACAGATTTGGTCACGACGGCGTTCTTGCCCTCGGTCGGGCTTTCAAATGGAATGACTTCGACCTTGTAGCCGGCAGGGGTGAACTGCTCGTAGAAATGCGGCGCGATCGAATGGATGGGTTTGAGGGCGCCCA
>NZ_CAJXJS010000028.1 GCF_913055165.1 uncultured Devosia sp. | reverse complement strand
AGCACACCAGAACACACCCCAAGGCCAGCCACGACAAAACCTGACCAACAAGCCAGTTCAACCCGCTGATCAGGCGCGTGAACGCCACCAATATCTGCATTCAAACCCTCCCTGCCCGCTCTTTCCCGGCGGACCCAGGACCGATAGGACGGCAACTGGTGCCATTTCAATGGCCAGCGCACCGGTGGAGCCGACAAAGCGATCCGCACCCCGTAAAACTGGGTAGCGCGACCGGCCACGAAAAAAATCTGCGGCGTCGGGATTAAATTGCGGCGGGCGGTGTTTGTGGTTCTGGAGGCCGCTGTCCGGCCTCGCAACAGGAAGGACAATCCCATGCATTTCCGTTCGCTTCTGGCTGGCGCAACAGCCCTGGCCCTGCTCGCCACCCCTGCACTTTCCGCCGAATATCTCGGTGGTACCGTCATGTCGACCGACATTGGTGGCCAGATGGTGCTCACCGATGCCAATGGCATGACGCTCTATATCTTCGACAAGGACGAGCCCGGCGTCTCCAATTGCTACGACAGCTGCGCCGCCAACTGGCCGCCGCTATTTGCCGATGATGCCGCCATGGCCGAAGGCGACTTCTCGATTGTCGAGCGCACCGACGGCACCAAGATGTGGGCCTACAAGTCCATGCCGCTCTATTACTGGGTCAACGACATGAACCCCGGCGACACCACGGGTGACGGCGTCGGTGGCGTCTGGCATCTTGCCGTTGAATAATCCTGGCTGACGCATAGGAACAATAGGCGTGGTCGATTTTCTCGATGAGCTCGAAGCCAATGTACCGGCCTTGCGCCGCTACGCCCGCGCGCTCACCCGCAATATCGACCGCGCCGATGACCTGGTGCAGGATTGCCTGGAGCGTGCCATCTCCCGCCGTGGGCTGTTTCGCTCCGGCGGGCCGGTGCGCCCCTGGCTCTTCACCATCCTGACCAATCTGCACCGCAACGCCCTGCGCACCGAGCGCCGCCATGGCCCGACCGTGGACATGGACACCTTGCCCGAATTGGGCACGCCGGCGCCGCAGCCGGCCCATATGGCGCTGAACGAGATCGCCCGCGCCATCGATACCCTGCCCCTCGACCAGAAGGAGGCGCTGCTGCTTGTGACCCTGGAAGGGACGCCCTATGCCGAGGCGGCGGCCATTCTGCAAATTCCGCTCGGCACTTTGATGAGCCGGCTGGGCCGCGCCCGCTCCGCCCTGCGCCAGCTGACCGGAGCGACCCATGAGCCGCATCTGAGGACCGTCAAATGAGTGAGATCGATCGCGACAGCTTGATGGCCTATCTCGACAACCAGCTCGGCCCGGACGATCGTGCCGAAATAGAGCGCCAGCTGGCCACCGATCCGGAAGCCGCGACCGAGGCCGCGCTGATGCAGCGACAGGCTGACGCCATCCGCACGCTTTATGGCCCGGCCGCGACCGAGCCGGTGCCCTCGCGCCTTAGCCCTCATCGCCTGGCCCTCGCCGCCCAGCGCCGCCGCTGGCAGGGCCTGGCCCGCGCCGCCATGATTGTGGGTGTCCTGGGCATCGGCATGGCCGCCGGCTGGCTGCTGCGTCCCTGGGCCGACAATCTGGCACTGTACAATCGCCTGATCGCCGACGCGGTCAGCGCCCATACCGTATTCGTAGCTGAGGGCCGCCACGCCGTGGAGGTTGCAGGCGAAGAAACCGACCATCTCTCGAGCTGGCTGTCCAACCGGCTCGGAACCGGACTGGCCATGCCCGACCTCGCCACGGCCGGGTTCAGCTTCCTCGGTGGACGCCTGCTGCCCGCCCCGGCCATTCCCGGCGGTCGCGCAGCCCAGCTGATGTATGAAGATGACACCGGCCAACGGGTGACGCTCTATATCACGCCCAAGACGGGCGTTGACGGCCCCAATCTCGAACTCGTCCGGTTCGGCAGTGACAACGCCCTTTATTGGGCCAATGCCATCATCACCTGTACCATTGTGGGGCCCCAGCCGGTCGATGCCCTTCAGGCCCTGGCAGATAGCGTTTTTTCGCAACTCACCCCGGCAGCAGCACCCGCGCCGGTCTATCGCGAACTCTGACACCTCTCCCTTTGAGGGGAGAGAGCCTTGCCTTCACCCTCGCTTCGGTGCGTTCCGCGGCGGAATGTCGTTCGAATAGATATTGTGCAGCCCGACATTGAGTATGTCGCGCTCGCCGCAGAGCGCCATGGTGGTATCGAGTTCCTTGCGCATGATCTCGAGCACGCGGGTCACACCCGCTTCGCCGCCTGCTCCAAGGCCATACAGCATGGGCCGGCCGATAAAGGTTGATTTCGCCCCATAGGTTAGCGCCTTGATCACGTCCTGCCCGCTGCGAATGCCGCTATCGAGATAGACCTCGGTCTTGTGCCCCACCCGATCCACGATCTCGGGCAACACCCGAATGGTCGAGGGCGCCCCGTCGAGCTGCCGCCCGCCATGGTTGGAAACGACAATCGCATCAGCGCCATTGTCCACCGCCGCCTGCGCATCGTCGGCATCCAGCACGCCCTTGACAATCACCGGCCCGCCGAAGCGCTCCTTGATCCATTTGACATCGCCCCAATTGAGCGTCGGGTCGAATTGCGAAGCCGTCCAGGCCGAAAGCGAGGCCAAGTCATGGTCCCCGCCGACGTGGCCCACAATATTGCGGAACGTGTGCCGCCTGGTGCCCAGCATGCGCAGGCACCAGAGCGGGTGCTGCATCATCTGCCAGATCGAATAGGGCGTGAACTTGGGCGGCGTCGAGAGCCCGTTCTTGATGTCGCGGTGCCGCTGCCCCAGGATCTGCAAATCCATGGTCAGCACCAGCGCCGAGCACTTGGCCGCCTTGGCCCGGTCGATCAGCCGGTTGATGAAGTCGCGGTCGCGCATCACATAGAGCTGGAACCAGAAGGGCGCCGTCGTGTTCTCGGCAATATCCTCGATCGAGCACACACTCATGGTTGAGAGCGAAAAGGGAATGCCGAACTTTTCCGCCGCCTTGGCCGCCTTGATCTCGCCATCGGCCACCTGCATGCCGCCTGTCGCCGCTGGCGCAATCGCCACCGGCATGGCGATCTCCTGGCCCAGCATCTTGACCTTGAGGTTGCGCCCCTCAAGGTTCACCGCCACTTTCTGGTTGAGCTTGATCTTTTGAAAATCGCTCTCGTTCTCCCGATAGGTGCTCTCGGTATACGACCCGCTATCGGCATATTCGAAGAACATTTTCGGCACCCGGCGATGCGCCAGCCGCTTCATCTCGTCAACAGTCAGGACCTTGTCGATGGCGGACATTTTGGGCGCTCCGGCGTGATCTCCAGCCTGCCCTAGCAACTAACATGTTAGCAGTCAATGTGACTTAGGTCTGCCTGTTCCGCCCCACGACAAGCGTCGCAAAGATCACGAGGAACCCGAAGACCACCATGCCGCCGGCCAGAACATGGGCCTTGTCCCATTCGAGCCGCTCGACAAAGTCATAGATGGCAATCGAGAGGACCTTGGTCTGGCCCGGAATATTGCCACCGATCATCAGCACCACGCCGAATTCGCCCATCGTGTGGGCAAAGCTCATGATCGTCCCGACGATATAGCCCGGCCGCGCCAGCGGCAGCACGACGCGCCAGAACCTCTGGATATGCGATGCGCCCAGCGTGTCGGCCGCCTCCAGCACCTCTGTCTCGATGGCGGCAAAGGCATTGCGCAAGGGCTGCACCATGAAGGGCAACGAGGCCACAACCCCGCCGATGACTAGGCCGGCAAAGGAAAAGGCCAGCGTCCGTGCGCCCCACAGGCCGGCAATGGCGCCGCCTGGTCCGTTCGGCCCCAGCGCCAGCAGCAGGTAGAAGCCCAGCACCGTCGGCGGCAGCACCAGCGGTAGCGTCACCATCGCCCCCACGACGTCCCGTCCGCCGCCCCGCCCCCGCGCCAGCCACCAGCTCAAAGGCGTCGCGATCACGACAAGGATCAGCGTGACGCACAGCGCCAGGGCAAGGGTCAGGAGGATCGGAGAGAAAATTGGGGCAAGGTCCATCAGGGGACAGCGTAACCCGCCGCCTCGATCACGGCCACCGCCTTGTCGCTGCGCAAGAAGTCCAGGAACCCGACCGCAGCCGCATTGTCCGCACCCTGCTTGAGCAACACCGCCCCTTGCGCAATCGGCGCATGCAACTCGGTCGGCACCAGCCACACGTCCGGTTTGCCCAGAACCTGGCTTGCCGCCACGAAACCCATTTCGGCATTGCCGCTTTCGATGAACTGCAGCGTCTGGGAGATATTCTCGCCCATGACCAATTTTGGCCCTATGGCATCATAGAGTCCCAGCGCGGTCAGCGCCTCGACCGCTGCCGCGCCATAGGGCGCCGCACCAGGATCGGCAATGGCGAGCTTTTCGAAGTCACCCTCGAGCGCCGCTTCGCCGCCGCTCACATCGCGTCCCGGCGCATAGAGCGCCAATTGTCCTTCAGCGTAAACGAAGAACGAGCCAGCCACACCGAACCCCTCGGCAATCGCCCGTTCCGGCCGCGCCGTATCGGCTGCCAGGAACACGTCGAAGGGTGCCGCCTGGGTGATCTGGGTATAGAGCCCACCGGTCGCGCCAAAGCTCAGGATCAGGTCATGCCCGCTCTCGGCTGCGAACACCGCGGCCAATTCCTCGGCCGCCACCGTGAAATTGGCAGCCACCGCCACATGGGCAGTTTCGGCCAAGGCTGGCAGGGCGGTTGCCGACAGCCCGAGGACAGCAAGGATGAGGCGATTCATCGGACCTTGCCCTCACCACGGTCACCGGCCAGACACCCTCCCCCTTGCGGGGAGGGTTGGGGAGGGGGAGCCGCGCGATGATTGCCGGCGCGACGTTCGAGGGTAGAAACAACGAGAGTGTACACTCCCTCAGGCCTTTGGAGGACGTCAGCATTGGAAATTCGAAGCACATAGAAACCGCGGCCGGTCAGATAGTCATCCCGGGTTTCGTCATTGAGCCGGGCGGCTGGACTGTCGTGGCTGACTCCGTCGATTTCTATGACAAGTCCTGCATGAAGACAGGCGAAATCCACGTAGTAGGGTCCCAACTCAACTTGCTTGCGAAAATGCCAGCCATTGACGCGAAGCGGGTGAATCAGGCGCCAAAAACGGCGCTCGACCGCGCTCGGCTCGCGCCTGAGTTTTCGCCGAAGCTCCTTGCTCACCGTCCCCCTCCCCAACCCTCCCCGCAAGGGGGAGGGTGCCGCATCGTGCCACTTGCGGGACATCGCGACAACCACCGCCACCCTCCTCCTCGCGGGGAGGGTAGTGCAGCTGGGGCGAATAGCCCCTAGCGGAACTAGGGAGGGGGGATGACGGGCCTTATCACTTGGAGCCTGCACAATAGCAGGATTGTACTTGGCCTCCGCCCCCTACCCCCTCAGCGCACTCGCTTCCTTTGCCAGCGCTTCGATCCGCGCAAAATCCCCGCTCGCCAGTGCGTCGGCGGGCATGATCCATGAACCACCCACACAGATCACATTGGGCAGGCCAAGATAGGTCTTGGCCTTGGCGGGGTCGATGCCGCCGGTCGGGCAGAAGGTGATGTCCGGCAGCGGCGAGGCGAAGGCCTTGAGCACCGGTGCACCACCCAGCGCCTCAGCCGGGAAGAATTTCAAGAAGCTGTAGCCGCGCTCGGCCGCCGTCATCGCCTCGGTCGGCGTGCCGATGCCGGGCAGCAGCGGAATGGCGACGTCCTCGGCGGCATCGAGCAGGCGCGGCGAAGCCCCCGGCGACACCATGAAGCGGCAGCCCGCGTCCACGCTCTGCTTCATATGCGCACCGTTGCGCACCGTGCCCGAGCCAACGATGGCGCCGCTCACCTTGGCCATTTCTTCCATGACCTTGAGGGCGTTGGGGGTGCGCAGTGTCACCTCAAGCACCGGCAGTCCGCCCGCCACCAGCGCTTCGGCCAGGGGTCTGGCCTGGCTCACATCGTCCAGGATGATAACCGGCACCACCGGGGCAAGCGAAAGAATGGAGCGGATGGCGTTGGCGTCCTGCGGCATGGCTTTGTCTCTTGGTGGCAAGGAAGGTGGTGTGAGGGTTAGGCGGATGGTGCATTTCCTGCAAGCATTTCCTGCAAGACGATTCATTGAAATGAAAGCCAAAAATACCTAGGTTCCGCCTCGCGCGCGCCGGGCGCGCGAAACCATCGTCCTATCGAGCGTCAGGGCATGCCCATTAGGCTGCCCACTCCCGAAGGCGACACCGGGAGGCTCGAAATGGTGCAGATGATCAATGCGGTGACCCCGCTCACCGAGGCCCGCGCCATTCTGGCCGACAGTTTCGACCTCAAATTCTCCAAGGCCGTCGAGCGCGCCACCGACAAGGTCTTTGATCGCGTCAAGGACAAGATCCCCGAGATCGAATGGCCTTTCTATGCGCCGCTGATTTTCCAGATCAACCGGCTCAAGAAGGAGAAGGACGCCGTCATTCTCGCCCATAACTACCAGACGCCGCAGATCTATCACGGCGTCGCCGATGTGGTGGGCGACAGCCTGCAGCTGGCCGTGGAGGCCACCAAGGTCACCCAGTCGGTCATCGTCCAGTGCGGCGTGCACTTCATGGCCGAGACCTCCAAGCTGCTCAATCCGGAAAAGACCGTCCTCATCCCCGACAGCCGCGCCGGTTGCTCACTCAGCGAGAGCATCACCGCCCAGGACGTCATGGCCATGCGCGCCCAATATCCGGACGCCCCGGTCGTCACCTATGTGAATACGTCTGCTGCCGTGAAGGCGGTGACCGATGTGTGCTGCACCTCTTCGAACGCCCTCGACATCGTCAACAGGGTCGAGGGCGACACCGTCATCATGATCCCCGATCAATATCTGGCGCAGAACACGGCCAAGAAGACGCACAAGAAGATCATCACCTGGGCCGGCGCCTGCGAAGTGCATGAGACCTTCACCGCCGAGGATATTTCCGAGCTGCGCCATGCCTATCCCACGGCCAAGATCATCGCCCATCCGGAATGCCCGCCCGAAGTGATCGACGCGGTCGACTTTGCCGGTTCCACCGCCGCCATGATCGACTGGGTCAAGTCCACCAAGCCGCCGCGCGTCGTCATGGTCACCGAATGCTCCATGTCCGACAATGTGGCCAGCGAAACCACCGGCGTCGATTTCCTGCGCGGCTGCAACATCTGCCCGCATATGAAGCGGATCAATCTCGAAAACGTCCTCTGGTCACTGCACACCATGACCGAGGAAGTCACCATCCCCGACGACATCATCGCCCCCGCGCGCCTCGCAGTCGAACGGATGATCGAACTCAGCCGCAAGGGTGACTAGCTTCGAGCCGTCCCGAAGGGCAAATCGCACCAGTGGAGCGATTTGAGGCGAGAAGGCCATGAGCGCTATGCGTGAATGGCCCAGCCCATCAACACACTGGCTGCCACACCTCCCCCTTGACGGGGGAGGCAAGCGGAGCTTGGCCCGCAGGGCCTTAGCGAAGCTCGGAGGGGGCGCCCACAGGTTCGACTGCAGGGAAGCAAGCTAAGGTGGGGAGTCAGAACCCCACTCACCCCGGCCGCTTCGCAATCAGGTCAATCTCCACCCGTGCCCCCACCGCCAACGCCGTGACCCCGATCGTGGTGCGCGCCGGCAGCTTTCCCGGTTCGAAGAAGCTCGGCCACAGCGCATTGAGCGCCCCGTAGTCTCGCTCGAACTGGGTGAGATAGATCCGCGCCATCGTCACATGCTCGAGCCCCAGCCCGATCCCACCCAGCACGATCTGCAGATTATCCATCACCCGCCGTGTCTGCGCCTCAATGCCCTCGGGCAGTGGCGCGTCGGGTGCTGCCGGGTCCGTCGGCATCTGCCCGGTGACAAAGACGAAACCATCGGTCTCGACCGCATGGCTGAACGGCGCCACCGGACGCGGGCCGGAGGAAATCATGTGATAGAGCAATTCACTCATGGGTGAAGCAACCTCGTACAAATCTGCCCCGCCAGACGACCCCGCCCCTGCCGTCCCTGTCAACCGCCTGTGAACGCACTTGCCCCATCCCGTCGAAAAGGCCAGACTTCCATGCGCGATGAAAGCACTGCTCCGCCTGGTTTTGACGGCAATGCTGCTGGCCGCGGCGCCAACTGCCCCCGGCTTGGCGCAGCCTTTTGGCCAAAGCGCCGAACAGGCAACACGCCTGGAAATCCTGTTCTCGCGCCTTTCCGCGGCCACCGACGCAGAGGCGGCCCGAGCGATCGCCGACGAAATCTGGCAAATCTGGATCCACCCGGACGATCCCGAGCTCGACGCGCGCGTCACGGAAATCATGACGTCCGGCGGCTTTGCCGGTCCGGCCAGCCAGATTCCGCTGATCGACGCGCTGATTGCCGATTATCCCGATTACGCCGAAGGCTGGAACATGCGGGCCACCGCCCATTTTCTGAACGGGGCCTATGACAAATCCCTGGCCGACATCGTGGAAACGCTGGCGCGTGAGCCGCGTCATTTCGGGGCTATGGCCGGTCGGGCCCTCATCTACTACACCCAGGGCAAACGCGATGAAGCGCTTGAGGCCATTCGTGCCGCCCTGGACATTCACCCCTTCCTGCCCGAGCGTATGCTCTTTCCCGAGCTGGGCGATCCGCCCATCCGCAGCTAACCCTTTCAAGAATAGGCAAGACCATGAGTGATGGCGACTATACCATCCACCACGAGCGGGGGCCGACCCGCGGCCGCTATTTCATCAGGCTCGCACCCGGCGCCGAGGCCGAAATGACCTATTCCCGGTCCGGCGATGGCCCCATGATCATCGATCACACAGGGGTGCCCCCAGAGTTCGAGGGTCGCGGCATCGCGCTGCGGCTGGTCAAGGCCTCGGTGGCGGACGCCCGGGATCAGGGGTTCAAGATCACCCCCGTCTGTCCCTATGTGGTCGTCCAGTTTCGCCGCCATCCTGAATGGCGTGATCTCCTGGCCTAGCCAGTTCTGCTCGGAAAGCCCCTAATATCCGTAGCGATATCGGTCGGCAGTCTCCGCCAGGATGGGCTGCAGCGCCTCCCAGCTGACGCGGGCCGTGGGCGCCCCATAGGCATAGGCCGAAATTTCATAGGGCTGGAATTGCACCACCAGTCCATAGGGGTCGGAGACATCCCAGCGAGCGGGGTCGGTGACCACTTCGTTCAGGCCGTCGAGGCTGTCGGGCCAGAGTGCATCACCATGCTCGGCCATGGCCGCCTCGCTCACCAATTGCACCAGTGTCTTTTGCCAGCCCTTGCCCGCGAAGATGTCGCCTGCCTCGAGCCAACGTCCCTCTTCCTTGAGGAAATGCAGATAGGTGATGGTGTAGTTGCCATGTGCGGCGCCATGTCCGTACCAATAGGTATTCACCACCAGCGACAGACGATTATCCGTAATTTCGTGGACACCAATCGAATTGGTTGAATCGCTCGAGCTGTCATCAGACATGTCTTCGGGTCCGCCCTGGCCGGCGAACACACTGGCCATTTTCTGCCCCTCGGCTTCCACGAGCGCATTGAAGCTTTCGGCGAAAGCCTCGTCGCTGTCGATCTGCACCAGCGCCAGCTCGTGCTGCGCCACCGGCCAGTTGGAATCGGGATTGTCCGCCTCATAGGGGTCGGGTGCGGCTGCATAGCGGGAATGCGGATAAACCCGGAGCCCCTCGATCATGCGGCTCATCTCCAGCACGTGGCTGCGGCTGGCAAAGACATCCTTGAGACAGAACAGGCCCCGCTCGTCATAGCTCCCCTGGGTCAAGGGCTCCGCCGTGCGCGTGCAGGCGCGCTGGGCGTAGTCGAGCCACGCCCGCTGGCTGCTGCGCAATTCGGCCAGTGCGGCGTCGGACAACCCGCCAATGGCCGTGGCATAGGTCTTGGCCAATCGCTCATCGGCCCTGGAAAGTTCGGGATCGTCGCAGATGGCGCGCTCGAATGGCGTCGCCGCTTTGGCGCAGTCGAAACTGGCAGCATGCGCACCCTGCGGCAGCGCCCAGATCAGCAGCAGAAAAACTGGCAGAAAGCGGTTCATCTTCGACCCCCTGGACCCTGGCCTGGCACACGATAGCTGCTCATCGGCCGCGCGTCACCAGCCCCGGGCAGCGCCTAACCACGTGCGCTGCGCGGTCCCATGGATAATTCCGCATCGAACACCACCACCATGTTCCGCCCACGCTCCTTGGCCATATAGAGCGCGGTATCGGCCATGTCGACGGCGACATCGAGGCTATCGCCCGCTTCGGCCAGGCACGCCCCGACGCTGACACTCACCGCGATGGCCTTGCCCTGCGGGGCGGTGACGGGGTTTTCGTCGATGGCCAGCATCACCGCGTGCGCGACGGCGCGCAGCCGCTCGGCACTGCATTCTGGGACCAGCACGATGAATTCGTCGCCACCCCAGCGCGCGCAGCAATCCCGCGGCCTGATGGCGCGGCCGATCCGCCCCGCCACCTCGATCACCACCGCATCTCCGGCGGCATGGCCATGCCGGTCATTGATCGCCTTGAAGCGGTCGATATCGACCAGCAGCAGCCCATAGGATCCGGCCTCGCGGGCCTCCGCATGCGCCGCCGCAAAGCCACGCCGGTTCAGAATACCGGTCTGCCCATCCTTGGAAGCAAGCTGCTCCAGCTCCCGGGTACGCTCGCGCACCCGCGCTTCAAGCAGGCGCCTGTTGTCTTCCACTGCCGCGGCCATTTCCGTCAGGCTCGCCGCCAACCGGCCGATTTCGTCCTGCCGGCCGGCGCCCATGGTGAGCGCTGGCGCATAGTCGCCGCCCCGGGCACTGCGCACCACGCTTTCCAGCCTCGTCACCCGGTCCAGCACTGCCCGCTTGAAGACAACCATGGCCAGCGCCGTCACCAGCACCATCACCGCCACCAGCAACAGCCCGATCGGCAGGAACAGGCGCCGATCAATGATCGCGTCCAGATCCATCAGTGTCACATTGTACCAGCCCAGCCGATCGAGATAGCCGACACCCACCAGCGTCTGCTTGCCCGCAATGGTCACGAAGGCCGACTGCGCCAGCGCCTCGCCATCGGTCACGCTTTCCAGCAGCTGTTGCAGCGTCGTCCTGTCGGCCTCGCTGTCGACCATCGAGAAGACGGTGCGCTTGGCCTGCATCGAGGCCGAAAGGCTGGCCAGATTGACCAGGTTCTCGTCGCGATGCGCCTGCACCTGGCCCCGCCGGTCCACGAACATCGAGGTGACACCGCGCTGCGGCACGTTCACCACTTCCTGGATGAAATCGCTGAGGTCGATCCCCGTGCCCAGCACGCCCAGCACATTGCGCCCCTCGCGGATCACGCAATTCATCCAGACCTTGGTCACCCTGAGATTGGCGTCATTGTCGACATTGAGGTGACACCCTTCGCCCAGCGCCTTGGTCGAGAAATACCAGGCATCCCGCGGATTGTCGGCGTCCACCGCATAGCGTAGCTGGTCGCCGGCATAGGCATTGGCCGCGTCGTTGAAATAGTAATTGCCTGAGGCGTCGATGACGAAAAAGTAGGAGTGGTCCGCAAAGCTCTGGCGAAAATGCTCCAGTTCGGCAATGCCCCGCCGCTTCAGCATCGGGTCATCCTCGTTCAATGCCCAGTCGCGGATGGCCTGGCTGCCCGCCAGCGTTTCCGCCAGCGAGACCTCTCGCACCAGCGCCCCCAGGCCGCGATGCCGGTCATAAAGCACCTGCTTTTCGGCAAATAGCGTACCGAGCTGGATGACCGTGGAATTGACCACCCAGTTGAACGCAAAAAATGCCGGCACGGCCACTGCGGCAAAGCCGAGCAGCACGAAAACCAGCACCCTGAGCGAGAGTGTATCGGCTATGGCGCGCCAGAAGCTGAAGATGACCGCCTCGTCCGCAAATGAACAAACGGGTGAACTGTGCCCGCAAACGCCTCAAGAAGCTGTTAACGCTTTGGCAAGTCTGTGTCTCACTTGAGCAATTGCTGCACTGCCGTCAACTCCTCCTGGCGCAGTTCGTGGCCACCCTCGTGCCAGGCCAGTCTGGTGGCGGCCCCGTTGGCCTCGAAATAATCGGCCAGCGCCTGGGTAGCTCCCGCCGGCGCGATCGGATCGCGCCGCCCGGCCGTGATCAGCACCTGACGGCCGCTGAAATCCGCCGCGGCTGGCGAGAAGGGGATGAGCGGATGCATCAAAATCGCGGTGTCGAACAGATCAGGCGCTGCAAACTGCACCGACGCCAGGATATTGGCACCATTGGAATAACCCAAGCCGATCACGCGCGATGCTGAACCCGCTTCCTTCCGCACAAAGGCCGTCATCGCCTCGGTACGCCGGGCCAGATCGTCCATGTCATAGACGCCTTCGCCCGTCCGCCGGAAATAACGCAGCGCCCCATGCTCGCTGACATCGCCGCGCGGCGCCACCCGCCGCACCCCGGGCAGCAATTGGCCGGCCAGTTCGAAGAACTGGTTCTCGTCGCCGCCCGTGCCGTGAAACAGGAAGATCACCGGATCGGTGGCGTCGGCCACCGGATCGGCGCGAAACTGGTAAGAGGACATCGCAACACTCCTTTTGCCGCCGATATTGGCCGTTTCTCCGCCCGCGGCAATGCTTGGACCGGGCCACGCACTGTTGACCATTCCGGAACAATCATCGCCCCAACCCCGATTGCACGGCGATGTGCACCGGTTATGATGGGCTATGTTTCTATCAGTCTTCGATGTGTTCAAGATCGGCATTGGCCCCTCCAGCTCCCACACCATGGGACCGATGACCGCTGCCCGCCGCTTCCTTGACGACCTTGCCGCTGGCACCTGGCCACGCGCCGCCCGCGCCCGCCCCGCCGCCATCACTGCCAGCCTGCATGGCTCGCTGGCCTTTACCGGTATCGGCCATGGCAGTGATCGCGCCGTCATTCTGGGCCTGGCCGGCGAGGACCCTAAAACGGTCGATCCGGACGCCATGGATGCGATCATCGCGACCATCCGCGACACCGGCCGGGTCACCCCGCCTGGCCATGACAGCTATCGCTTCCGCCCCGCGGTCGACCTGGTGCTCGACAAGCAGACGCCCCTGCCCGGTCACCCCAATGGCCTGCAATTCTGCGCTTACGACAGTGACGGCCAACTCCTCCTGCGCCGGGTCTATTATTCCATCGGCGGCGGCTTCGTGGTCACCTCCGAAGAGCTGGAGGCCGTGCGCCAGGCCTCTCCCGCCGATGCCGACGTGCCCTGGCCCTTTGCCGATGCGGCCGAAATGCTCGACATGGCAAGGCGCTCCGGCCTCTCCATCGCCGCCATGAAGCGCGCCAATGAGGAAGCCCGCCTCGCCCGTACGACGCTCGACCGCCAGTTGGACACCATCTGGCAGACCATGTCCGGCTGCATCGATCGCGGTCTCGACCAGCGCGGCGAATTGCCCGGCGGCCTCAAGGTCAAGCGCCGCGCCGCCGCCATTCACGACCAGCTCAGGGACAAATGGCAGCGCAACGAGATAGATCCGTTGATGGCCAATGACTGGCTCAGCGTCTTTGCCATGGCGGTCAATGAGGAGAATGCCGCCGGCGGCCGTGTCGTCACCGCGCCCACCAATGGCGCGGCCGGCGTCATCCCGGCCGTGCTGCGCTACGCCACCCAGTTCAACGCCGGCACTGGCGACGCCGCTATTCGCGATTTCCTGCTCACCGCCGCCGCCATTGGCGGCATCATCAAGCATCGCGCCTCGATCTCCGGCGCCGAAGTCGGTTGCCAGGGCGAAGTGGGTTCGGCCTCCGCCATGGCTGCGGCCGGCCTCTGCGCCATCATGGGCGGCACGCCCGAACAGGTGGAAAACGCCGCCGAAATCGCCCTTGAACACCATCTGGGCATGACCTGCGACCCGGTGGGCGGCCTGGTGCAGATCCCCTGCATCGAGCGCAATGCCTTCGGCGCCGTCAAGGCTGTCACTGCAGCCTCGCTGGCCTTGAAGGGCGACGGCACCCATGCCGTGCCGCTCGACGCCTGCGTCGAAACCATGCGCCAGACCGGCCATGACATGAGCGAGAAATACAAGGAAACCAGCCTTGGCGGTCTCGCGGTCAACGTCGTGGCGTGTTGAAGGCTAGTTCCGATACCCCACATCGATCACCGCATGCCCTTCGGTCAGCCGGGAGACGCAGGCGCACATCTTGTGCCCCTCCGCTTTTTCCTCGGCGCTGAAGAACACGTCGCGATGGTCGATCTGCACCCCATCGCCCATCACCTGCACTGCGCATAGGCCGCACTCCCCGCGCCGGCAATCATGGATCATCTCCACGCCCGCCCCCATCAGCGCATCGAGCAGGGTCTGGTCCGTGCGCACCGGCACGGTGACGCCGCGATTAAGCACTTCAACCGTGAACGGCTTTTCCGCAAACAGCCCGCTATCGCCGAATACCTCATAGCGCAACCGGCTCACCGGCCGCCCCGCGGCCGCCCAGGCCGCTTTCGCCGCTTCCAGCATGCCGATGGGACCACAGAGATAGCATTCCGCATCGGCCGGCAGCGCCGCGAATTCGGCATCCAGATCGACATGCTGGCCCAGCGAATTGTCGCGCAGCACCAGCCGGTCACCCAAGAGCGCCTCCAGCTCGTCGGCAAAGGCCATCAGCCCACGAGAGCGGGCGCCATAGACCACCCGCACCGAAGCGCCCCGCGCCACCAGCGCCTTGGCCATGCCATAGATCGGGGTGATGCCAATGCCCCCGGCCAGCAGCAGATAATGCCCGGCCCGCCAGCTCAGTTCAAACCGGTTTTCCGGCAGGGTCAGGCGCACGTCCTGCCCTTCCTCAAGGCTCCACATATAGCGCGACCCGCCCCGGCTCTGCGGATGGAGCTTGACCGCCACTGCGATCTGTCCCTGTGGCGCCGGGATCACGGTATAGGTGCGATTGGCCGCCTCTCCCCCGATCTCCACCCTGAAATTGCTATGCGAGCCCGCGTCGAACCGTGGCACGGCCCCATCCACGGCAAAGCCGATATAGCGGACATCCTCGGCAATCTGCCGGATCTCCGCTACCTTCGCATCCCGCCACTCCACTCGGTTGCGCATGAGCTTACCCCACTACCAATGACAAAGCCGGCACCCGGCGAATGAGACTGCGATCCTGATCGAGCACGAATTCCAAATTCTGCCGCGCCAGCCGTGCGTGCTCGCGTGCCAGCGCCTCGGCGCGGCCCCCTTCGCGCAGGGCGATGGCCTCGACCATGGCCCGGTGCTGGGTCTGGGCGCCATATAGTGAGCGCCGGAATTCAACCACACCGGCCTGCTTGTCGAGAAAGGCGCTGGGCGAGGCAAAAGGCAGGCTCGTCACCCGCTCGATTTCCCGCCTGATCGTCTGGCTGGCCAGCCCCCAGAGCTTTTCATGGAAGCTGGCATTGAGGTCGACATAACGGTCGAAATCCATGTCCTCGACGTCGCCGCGCAGGGCCTCGTCGAGCCCATCCAGCAAACGCTGCAACTCGCTCATGCGCGCCGGCGGAACCCCGCGTTCGGCCCCCAACCGCAGCGCCAGTCCTTCCAGGGTCCCGCGCAACTCGATCGCATCGATCACTTCCTCGCGCGAAAAGCTGCGCACCGCATAACCGCCCGAGGGAATGGCCTCCACCAGCCCCTCCTGCCCCAGCTGGGCCAGCGCCGCGCGCAACGGCGTCCGCGAAATGCCCAGCCGCTCGACCAGAGCCAGTTCCGATAGCCGGCTGCCGGCCCGGATCTCGCCCGATACGATCAGGTCGCGCACCCCCATCAGGGCGCGCTGTGATTGTGCAGCCCGCTGCGACATCCCGCTCACTCCGCCGCCGTCTGCATCGCGTTTTCCTCCGCGATCATCCGGTCGATCAGCCGCCGCGCCCACATCGAGCCGGCATCGATATTGAGATTGTAGATGACATGGTCCGGATTATCGTCGATCGCCTTCTGCTGGGCTTCGAGAATGCGCTCATCCTCACGGAAGATGGAGGAAACCCCCTCGCGCAATTCATGTGTGCGCGCCTGCTCGTCGAGCTTGTAATTGCGCGCAAAGGCCCAGAAATAGTGGCAGGACTTGTCGGTTTCCGGCGTCATGGTGTTGAGCACAAAGCCATTGACGCCCTGGCTGCGATCACCCTCGGGCGCACCCGTGCCGGTGGGCGCCACGCCCACATCGATGGCAATGGTCGAGGGCGCCTGGAAATTGATGATCTGCCAGCGATCAACATTGCCCGGCTTGCCCAACTGCCCGCGCCAGAACGGGGGCGCATCGATATCGATCATCCAACGGGTAATGGTCGCCGTCGTGTCAGTGTGCGTAGCCTCGAATGGCGCTTCGGCCACCGCGCGATTGCCGATGGACGAGCCATGCACATAGGTTTCGTGCGTCAAATCCATGAGGTTGTCGACCACCAGGCGATAGTCGCATTTGGCGTGGATATATTTGCCGTCTGCGGCCCATTCGGGATCCTGGTTCCAATGCAGATCAGGCACCAGGGCCGGGTCGGCCAGCGCCGGATCGCCCATCCACAGCCAGATGAAGCGATGTTTTTCCACCAATGGGTAGGACTTGACGCAGGCGGATGGATTTATGGTGTCCTGCGACGGCATGTATACACATCGGCCGGTATCGTCGAATTCCAGACCGTGATATCCGCAAATGACATTATCGCCATAGAGCTCGCCCATTGAGAGCGGCAGCAACCGGTGCCAGCAGGCATCGGCCAGCGCAACCGCCGTTCCATCCTGCTTTCTATAGAGAACAACGGGCTTATTGCAGATGGTACGCGCCAGCAAGTCGCGCTTCACCTCGACATCCCAGGCAATCGCATACCAGGTGTTCAGCGGAAATGTGGGCTCGCCCATTGTCTGGTTCCTCCTCCAGCGTCCGCTTCAATGAATACCAATTGTATACAAAAATCAAGAAGGCGATTGCCAAACTTTGGACGAACCGCCAAGACTTCGCCCCGACCAGGAACCGAGGAGGAATCCCCATGGCCGTTTCGAAGCCGCCCTACCATGCCGATGTCGTCGGCTCTTTTTTGCGTCCCGACAGCATCAAGAAGGCCCGCAAGGCGCGCTTTGAAGACAAGACGCTGGGCGCCGATGAGCTCAAGGCCATCGAGGATGAGGCCATCCGCGATGTCATCCGCATGCAGGAAGATGCCGGCCTCAAGGCTGTCACCGATGGCGAATTCCGCCGCGCCTGGTGGCATTTCGACTTCATGGGCATGCTCAACGGCCTCGACATCATCGAGCGCGAGGGCGGCGGCATTCAGTTTCATGGCGTCCACACCAAGCAGGACGTGCCGGTGATCACTGATAAGCTCAGCTTCCCCGCCGATCACCCCATGCTCGAGCACTTCAAGTTCGTCGCCGCCAACACCAAGGTGACCCCGAAGATCTCCATCCCCGGCCCCAGCGCCATCCATTTCCGCATTGCCGATGACGACATCGCCGTTAATGAATACAAGCACGATGCCGAGGCCTATTTCGAGGCTATCACCGCCACCTACAAGGATGCCGTCAAGGCTTTCTACGATGCCGGCTGCCGCTATCTGCAGATGGATGACATCTTCTTTGCCTATCTCTGCGATCCGAAAATCCGCGCCGAGCGCAAGGCCAGGGGCGAGGACCCCGATTGGCTGATCGGGCGCTATGCCAAGATGATGCATGACGCCATCGTCGACCGGCCCGAGGACATGCTGATCGGCATGCATATGTGCCGCGGCAATTTCAAATCCACCTGGGTGGCCGAAGGCGCCTATGACCCGGCGGCCGACGCCATTTTCAACCAGACCGATGTCGATATCTATTTCATGGAATACGACACCGATCGCGCCGGCGGGCTCGAACCCCTGCGCCTCCTGCCCAAGGGCACCAAGCGCGTCCTGCCCGGCTTCATCACCACCAAGACGCCCGAGCTCGAAGACCTCGATGATTTGAAGCGCAAATTCGATGCGGCATCCAAATATGCCGATCTCGACCAGCTCGGCATCGCCCCGCAATGCGGCTTCGCCTCAACCGAAGAAGGCAATGACCTGACCATGGACGACCAGCGCCGCAAGCTCGACCTCGTCGTCAAGACCGCCGAAGCCATATGGGGCGGGGTGTAAAAGCGCACCAGCACCATTTTTGGATTGCCGACACCTCGGCTCCTGTCCTCCCTCCCCCGTGGGGAGGGAAGCGAGATAGGACTTAGCCCTTCGCTAAGTTCGTTGAGTCGAGCAGGGTGGGGGTACTGGTCGGCCGAACAGCTTGTAGATTTTGGATAGGCACATTCCAAAAAGGAAAACCCCAGCAACTCGGCTGAGTTACTGGGGTTCTTTGGTTGCGGGAGTTCGCCCAGAGCTTAGAGAGCTTTATTGCGCTTTTGACATCTTCGATGTCCGCCGTAAGTCAGGGAATCAGCCATGTCCCACTCCTTGAGACGGCCATCACCCCTGTCCATTCGCCTGTCACCTGAAGAGCGTGCCCACCTGGCGGCACGTGCCGGGACACGCCCTCTGGGCGCATATGTCAAAGGTGTGCTGTTCAGTGACAATCCACCCAAGGTCCTGCCCGCGCGTACCGGACATGACCGGCGTCTGCTGGCCCAGCTTGTCGCCGTCATGGGTCGAAGCAGAATTGCGAGTAACGTGGCGGACCTGGCGTCTGCCGCAAGGTCCGGGAGCATAGGCCTGGATGACGAGACTTTGTCCCGCATCATTCAGGCCTGCGACGATATCCGCCTGATGCACGACGCCCTCATGAAGGCCATGGGCAAGCGGGGATAGTCATGATCCTTGTCGGCTCCCAGCGGGGTGGCGCTGCCAGTCTGGCACGCCACCTGATGAATTCTTTTGAGAACGACCATGTGACCGTGCATGAACTGCGCGGGTTCACGGGCAGCAATCTGCGCGATGCGTTTGATGAGGCGCATGCGGTTTCTCTTGGGACGAAATGCCAGCAGTTTCTGTTTTCACTGAGCTTCAACCCACCCAAGGATGCGAAGGCGAGCCTTGATGACCTGCTGCTGGCAGTGGAGCGGGCCGAAAAGACTCTCGGGCTGGAGGATCAGCCGCGCGCCCTTGTCATCCATGAGAAGAATGGCAGACGGCATCTGCATGCCGTCTGGAGCCGTATTGACGCGGAAACCATGAAGGCGATCAACCTGCCCTTCTACAAGTCCAGACTGAACCAGCTCTCGCGCGACCTCTTTCTTGATCACGGCTGGGAGTTGCCTGAGGGATACCAGTCACGGTTCTGGAGGAATCCGCTGAACTTCACACTTGCGGAATGGCAACAGACACAGCGTCTGGGTCTGGATCCGCGTGAAATCAAGCTGATCTTCCGGCGGGCATGGGAGCGGTCTGACAACCTCGCCAGCTTCCGCTCGGCGCTAGAGGAGCATGGATATTACATTGCCAGAGGGGACCGGCGCGGGCATGTCGCGGTCGACCTGAATGGAGAGGTTTTTCCGGTCGCACGGTTTGCGGGCCTGAAAACAAAGGACGTCACCGCCCGGCTGGGGCCTCCTGATCAGCTTGCCGGTGTTGAAGAGACCACGGCCAGGGTACAGAGGCTGCTCGGCGAGCGTGTCCGGTCCATGCTGGAGGAGACGGAGCAGAAGCACGCCCGACGCCTTAAGCCGTTACTGGACCAATACCGCGCACAGGTTCTTGCACAACGGCAGGACCGACAGGATCTGAAGATGGCTCAGGACCTGCGGCGCAGGCGGGAGACCGCAGAGCGTCAAAGCCGCTTCCGCCGGGGTCTTGCCGCCCTGCTGGATTTTCTGACAGGCAGATCGGCACGGATGCGTCGGGAAAACGAGCGTGACGCAGAAGCCTGCAAGCGGCGTGATCATCTTGAGCGCGAGGCAATGATGCATCATCAGCTGGCGGCGCGGCGTTCCCTGCAGAGCAACATCGCGCAGCTGCGGGCACGGCATCAGAAAGTCATGGTCAATATAGCGTGCCAGATTGCCCGTCTGATCGACGCTCGCACGCCCGGCAGGCAGCGCGGAAGCGAATTTGAGCGTGGACCGTCCCTCTAGCGGGATCGGCTTTGGTTGAATTCCTGTTTCAGGGATTTTCCATCCTTGCCCCAGTGATCCGGCTTGCGGGTAACACCGTCATAGGCCCGGCCATTGTCGAGCGTCATCAGATTTTCGACCAGCTTTCGCCTGTCTTTCATCTGGGTCTCGTCCAGCCGCTTCATTTTCTGCTTCTCGAAACGACTGGTTTCTTTGGCCCCCAGAACGATCAGGTTTTCCCGTGGGCTTGCCGGAGTGACCTCTTCGAGGGCGGTTTTCGTTTCCCTTCCCCTCTTCATCATGGCTTCGACTTCTTCTTTGTGAATCCGCTTCTCCCGGACCGTACCATGCTCCAGCGCCTGCCTGTCCGTATGCTGATTTGCAAATGCCGTAATGCGGTCGAGACGCTCGCGTTCAAGCGTCTTCTCTTTCCCGGCCCTTTCCTGCGCGCATTGGTGTTCGAACGTCCGGTATATCCACAGTTTCTCCGGATCATTGAGTTTTTTCAGACCAGTCTCAACGGCGGTCCTGTCGTCCATAATACTGATTTTATTGAAGTTTTCTTTGAGGTCCGTCATAGTGGCACCTGCGAGGAAACATGGCGGAAAAATACGATCATAAGGCGGAATTCAAAGCCGCGTACAAAAAACTGGGCGAAGACATTCAGGACAGTATCGAGCGTGCGGCACGCAATGGTGTCCCCGACCTTCTGATCGCCGACCAGCTTCTTTATGTCTCGCTGAAAATGATCGTGACGTACCTCGAATACGGCTACGAAGAAGACAATGTGCGCACATGGACAACAGGCGCGTATACGGCCTCCAGGGACAATTACTTTGGCAAGCCTGGTCGCCCCAGTTTCAGCGGCCATATTCACAGCGCTGGCGGTGACCCGGTGAGCCGGTTCACCGAAATGACCGCCATGAGCATTGCGACACGGCAGGCACGTGAGGAACTGCTGGAAATAGCGCGATCCTACGTGGGCACCCTGTTCCCGGGTGAGCTGTGCGGGCCGATCATCACACGGGCATGCGAGCTTGGATTGCGTGCGCGCGACGCCAGCATCACCCGGTGGAATGAAGCGATTTTCAAAACAATTGAACGGTTCGAGGCCGGGGAGTTGCGCGATGACGGGCAGTTGCTGGCCGTTGTTGCCAACCGCAGTCTCTCGGCAGGCACACGCCCTCCGGTAGAATAGAGGGTCGACTGCAACCCTCATGATCAATTTCAGTTTCACTCAGGGCGTTTCTTCGCCAGTCCTGCGGCACAACAGTCTTGACGCCCCCCTGATATTTGCCAACTAGATACCGCCATTCATCCGGGGGACATTCTGTATGGCACAGCAATTCCCGCCACGCGGATTTGGTCCTGATGCTGGTGAGACTGCGCCTGACCGGCGCTGGGGCAATGCCTCAAAGCTCAGCGCGCGATGGGACTATTCGGGGCGAAAGATTCTGCTCGGCTCTCATGAAGGCCGGGAAATCGGCGATCCGGATGCAGAAGGTTTTCCGGCGGGCTCGGGTGACGACCGCCATATTGTCACCATCGCAGGCACACGTGCAGGAAAGTCCAGCACGGTACTGGTGCCAAATCTCAGGCGCTATCCCGGATCGGTCGTTGTTATTGATCCCAAGGGAGAACTTGCGGAGACCACGGCGCATGCGCGCAGGCGCTTTGGTGACGTTCATATTCTGGATCCATTCAGGATCACCTCGGAGAAATGCCGGGAATTCTGCTCATCGTACAATCCATTCAGTGAGCTGACAGAGGCACCGGATCACCTCAAGCCTGCCAATGCCGCACTGATTGCGGATGCTCTGATCGTGCATGTCGGCAATAGTGAGACGCACTGGACAGACGCTGCGCGCAACTTCATCCGTGGGCTGGTGCTGCATCTGCTGGAGGACCCACTGGAGGCCAGGCTCGGGAAGCTGCGCGAATATCTCTCGTCCGATACGGAGGAACTGATTGGCCTGATCGAGGACATGGCAGGAAACGACGTCTTTGATGGTATTGTCGCCAATACCGGTCGGGCGTTTCGTGCCAAGCTGGAAAACGGACAGCCATCCCGTGAACTTCAGTCGATCATGTCGACCGCGAACGAGCAGACCTGGCCTCTGGATGATGTCACGCATGTTTCGGACGGGCATGATTTCTACCTGTCGTCGCTCAGCGAGAAGCCGATGACAGTCTACCTGGTGCTGCCGGCGTCCCGACTTGCCACGCATGCAAAGTGGCTGCGGCTGATGATCAACCTGACCATTACGGCTATTGAACAGAAGCCGGTGAGAGGGTTGCGGGCCGGAGCATTGCCGATCTGGCTGGTACTGGAAGAGTTTGCAGCGCTTGGCAATCTGCGCTCTATCGAGACCGCCGCGGGCTTTATGGCAGGCATGGGCTGCAAGCTGTGGGTGGTGCTGCAGGACCTTACGCAGCTCAAGACCCATTATCCGAATTCCTGGGAGACGTTCCTGGGCAATGCCGGGATTCTCCAAGCCTGGTCCAATGTCGATGCGACCACAACGGAGTATCTTTCAAAGCTGATTGGCCAGACCACCATTCTGGAGACCCGCTTCGATACTGTGGGTGAGAGCGGCCAGCAGCGTGGCGATACCGGCGAGCGCACCCAGTTCCGGACGGTGCCGCTGCTGGATGCTGCCGAGGTCGGATATTTCCTTGCCCGTGAAACGGGTCGGCAGCTGATCCTGTCACCGGGGCGTCCGCCCCTTTTCCTTGAACGCCTCAAACCAGACACGGAAGGTGCATGAGCATGAGCAGGACTTTCAGCTGTGAGCCAATCCGTGAGGCTGATGCGGCGGGAAAGCTGCAGAAAGCGGGCATGCGCTGGACAGAGTCTGCGGGCATACGCGGTGGCACCAACGGGGTTCTGATGGGCGTCATGTTTGTCCTGGCGCTGCTGGCAGCGCTCGCCAGTCTGATGGCAGCTGCCGGAGGCGCTGGCGGGATTGGCGTTTTTGGTGCCCTTGCCTTCGGGGGATTTGCGCTGTTCTTTGCCAGATAGGTTTTCGGGGCGCTGCCACAGCGTTCGGTGGTGTTTGAACAGGATGGCTCGATCAGTGTTCCCGCTGGCATTCCAAAAAAGCCGGATGCGCGGACTCTTGAATACCGGCAGACGGATATCAACACGATCGAGGTCGGTCCCAATCCGACGGCCAGTTCCCTTCAATGGGTACGCGGCGTCCGTCTAGTGATGAATGATGGCATGGCCGTGAATGTTGGCGGGGAACTGCATGAGGGAGAGGCACGCCGGATTGCGGTGGGCCTGAGCAATGCGCTCCTGGAGATGAAAGCGAACAACGGGAAGTCCGAGGCGATGAGGAATGCCGCCCGGTACTACGGGGCTGGACCCGGATCGGACAGTGACTCCGATCTGATCGACTGAGATTCGCCCCACATCCTGCCCGCGAATTCCCGTTCCTCCGCGCCCAGCGCATCCGTGTAGATGGCCGTTGTGGCGATATCGGCATGACCGAGCCAGCGCTGGACGAGATTGAGGGGGACGCCACTTCGGATGGCGTGGATGCCAAAACCATGCCGAAGGCCCTTGGGCGTGGCGTGAATGCCCTGCCCGATGCCAGCGGCCTGCATGACGGACTTTATCCGCTGCCAGGCGGTACTGCGGGAGATGGGCCAGAGACGTGCGTCACCAGAAGGTATCATCACCAGAAACCGCGCAATCACATCATCCGGCAGTGGCACGGTGCGGATGACGACAGCACCGCGCTTCTTGAGGGAGCGGAACGCGATGCAGCGCTCCCCGTGATCAATGCCCGCTGCTGCCAGCGCCAGTGCTTCGGAGATTCTGCAGCCGGAATAAGCCAGCAGCAGGCATAGCGTCCCGACTGATGGATCAGGCCATGTCCAGGCCGTTTCAATGAAGCGTTGCCGCTCATCGGGCGTGAGATATTTGCGCCTGCCATCCGGGGCGCGGAGTGATGGTTGTGGGGTAAAACGCAGGCTCATGTCGTCTGTTTCCGGCGTCCTCGCCACCGGGAATACACGACACTCTGTCCTATTCTGTTCGGGCTTCCGCCTTCACCGCTGCAACCCGCAGATTACAACAGGTTCCGGACCGCCTTCCGATTGGAAGATAACAGCACGGGATTGAGTCAACAATAAGATTCAAAGCTAAATCAGGAGCTTAAACAGAATAGGACATTCTGTCTGACGCTTCCTGATGCCCTTCCGGTGACCCGTATTCATGCGCACTGGGAGAAAGTCATGTCGCACGAAGAAGCCACCCGCCGGAACGTCCAGGAGCAGTTCCAGCAGAACCCGAACCTTCAGAAGGTCGAGCCGCACCAGGTGGGAGATTATCGCACCGCTGAGATCATCAATTCCGAGATCGAGCGGCAACGCCAGCAGCAACAGGAACGCCGGTAACGGCAAAGCATCACGCGCGCGGAAGCTTTAACGGCTTCCGCGTTTTCGTCTTTGAGGGAGACAATCTTTGAACACAGGAATTCTGATGATGCGCGCCGCGCTGATTGCGGGCGTGGCCGTCACCTTGGCTGCCTGCTCCGGGGAACCGGGCGGCAATGACATGAAGCAGGCCATCCGCAACAACCAGATGGTGATGGCCCAGATGCAGATGCTGGCTCAGACGGGCGGGGCCAGCGTGACGGCAAGCCAGATGCTCGACGCATCGGAAGTGGAGAAAGGCAGCTGCATGGAGGCGCAGAACCAGCCCGGCTTTGTCTGCGATTTCCGGGTGAACGCCACGGTGGGCGGCCAGCGCCAGACCGGCCAGTGGAGCAAGGCCCGGTTTTTCAATGCCGATGGCTGGCAGATGGAACAGGTGCGGTAAGGGAGAGAGACGATGAAGCTTGTACGATCCGCCGCGCTTGCGGTGATGATGGGGGCTGCGCCCTCTGCCCTTGCCCAGCCCGTGTTTCCTGTGAGTGTGGAGGTGATGGACATTGGTGTCGGTCTGCCGGATGGACAGACGATGGATGTGGCCGGGTTCTATCCCGGCCAGCCTGCCGACGAAGCCTTCGCAACTGCACAGGAATTCTACGCAGCGCAGGGTGCCAATCCGCCCTATGTGGTGGAAGCCTCGCTGGAGTTTGCCGATACGCCGTTCATTCTTGGCATTGGACCGAGCGGCATGATGCGCACCGAGACCTATGATGATGTCTACGCGGTGTTCTCGACCAATGGCAGTGGCAACCAGCTGGTCACGCTGTTCCGGGATGTGCGCTATGGCAGCGAGTATCCGAATGCTGACGCCACACTACAGGCCATCATCGACAAATACGGACCGCCGGGCAGCGACAGTGGAGAATTCCGGGAGAATTCTGCGCGGGTGATTGAGTATGGATTCCTCGATGGCGCGGCAAAAACCGGCGATGGCGTGATTTGCCCGTCCCTGAATGCATTGCGCACCTTCCAGCCCCGCAACGGCCATGACCTCAACACATTGCGCCAGCTGACCTTCCGGGCGGCCGAGAACAATCTCAATGTCTACAACCCGCAGGACCGGTGTGATGTGTATCTGCGGATCGAAATTGGCCCCGGCTATGAGAATGGCCGCAACAACCCGGATATTGTGGGCTCGATGAAGATGTTCGTGATTGATGCCGCGCGGTTCGAGTCTGCCAATGCGCGGGATAATGCGGCGCAAAGGGAGTTGCAGGAACTGGCGGCGGGCCAGAGGTCACAGGGCGCGGGTGCCCCGAAGCTGTAGGGAGTGACTGAAAGAAAAGGAATGGAGAAAGGGTTCAGGTCCCCCTGAAACCCTGCCCGTCGGCGAGACCGGGGGTGCGGGGATCAAGGGAGGGGGATCGCCCGGTCTGCACGGCAGGAAGACCGGGGACACCCTTGATCGTCGCGGGGGCGGCGCCCCGGGAGACCAGTGCGTGTCGACGCGCGAAAAAGACTCCAGCGCAAGGGATGGATGCCGGATGGCGGAGACGGTCAACCGGCTCCGTTCACGACAGCCCGGTCCGTAAGGATGCGCCCCAGGCTAAATCGCTTTGTTTCAGGCTGACGGGTAAACACGCACTTCGCCTCGACCCTTAAAGGCTCGCGTTTCAGAATATGTAAATCCCGTCTTTCCCAGTGAGTTAATGAGAATTTCGCGTGGTTCGCGGCGTCCCTTCTGTCTACTATGGCTTGAAAGGAGGCTACCCGGTTTTGGTCAAGATCAAGAGACCTTCAACAACCACGCTCGAACACGTGAATACTCACGTGATATTCATTCATGGGCTCAAAGGAGATGTCGAAGACACATGGATCTCCGGTGAGGGTTCTGAAGCAGAGTTCTGGCCCGCATGGCTCGAAGAAGAGCTGCCAGACGTTGCTGTCTGGAGCATTGGTTACCCCGCCGATCGCGTCAAGTGGCGCGGCGGCATTGCGATGGCAACGCAGGACCGTGCTACTGGTATTTTCGAACGCCTCCTGGTCGAACAGGCACTGGGCCGAGGACAAATCATACTTGTCGGCTACAGTATGGGCGGCGTGATCATCAAGGAAATGCTGCGTCTCGCGGAAAGGCAGTCTTCTACCAATCCCCGGACCGCCGATTTCGAGCGACGGGTACGAAAAGCCGCGTTTATCGCGACGCCGCACCTTGGTTCTGCAACGGCCTCGATCGCAGTCAGTCTCGGTGCTCTTTTCAGACCTACCGATGCCACGCGCGGGCTGAACAGAAATAACCCACATTTGCGGGATCTGAATGCCTGGTTCAGAGACTACGTCACCCGGCACCGCCTCGACGTTCTCGGACTGGGCGAAACCCTGAGAACAGTGTGGGGAAAAATCGTAGAGACGGACAGCTCGGATCTTGGACTGGCATCTCCGGCCAGGTTCATTCTTCTCGATGTCAATCATGACACAATCGTCCAGCCACCGGACCGCGAGGCCGATACGTATGTCCTTCTGAAGGATTTCGTGCTCCAGGCACCAACAGGTCAGCATGCGGATGCACGGCAGGCTTCTCAACTGGGGAACATGGACGAAAAACTCGATGAGCTTCTTCGTCGCTCAGGTCCGGTGTCAGCCCGCAGAATTCTTAACCCGATCATTGATCGTACCGCACAGGAGAGGATTGCGCGTCTGCGCAAGTCCCGCCGCTTTGTTGGTTCTGATCCAGTGGAAGACGCCCGCCAGCTCGCACGTGACATTCTTGAAGGTGAACTTCAGGATAGCTCTGCCGCGACGCGAGCCAGCGCCCTTGCGTGGAGTTCACGCATACTGTCGACTATCGATGTGAATGAGGCCGACCGTCTGTTGGGCGAAGCGCGGAGACTCGCCAGCAGCGATGAAATTCTGATCGCGAGTGCGTTCATTGCCTCGGCACGAGGGGACAAAGCCGGTGCAATCGAAAGCCTTTCTTCGATCAACACCCCACAGGGCCATTCTGCAAGATACCTGGTCGCTACCTTAAATCTGGAACCGGAGCAGACGGTCTTGTGGCTCGATGAGTCTGACCTCCGGTTTGATGACCTGGATGCTGACGGGAAGTTTGTCCATATGGGCCGCCTGATTGCGGCTCTCGATATCCCACGTGCGCTAGAACACGCAGAGCGCATAACAGTCGAAGATATGGATTACTCCCCACCTTTGCAGCATGTCGTGGCCACGGCACATATGCTGGCAGCAGTTCCCGCTGAGAAACAGGACATGCTGATTGACCATGTTCCTTTTGACTGGGCGCAATTCCCTCTGAAGGAGGATGCAGATTCTCTGGAGCACCGCAGACAGGCCCGGGAAGCTTTTTCAGCTGTAGCGCGGGCAGCCGGCGAACTTGGATGCGAGCACGCACGTCGGGGAGCGGAAGACTTTGCACTCTGGCTGGCACTGCGTGACCCGGAAGGAGCCATGGCAGCGCGTCAACAGCTGACCCGAAGCATGTCTGACCCCGGTGTTATGGTTCATCTCGTTCCCATGGCCATCCAGTTTGGTCTGCCGCTGAACAGAACGGCCATCGATCAGGCCATCTCCGTTGTGGAGTCTACTGAAGGCGACACATCCAACGACGCCCTTATGGCGCGCTTCATGCTGGCGATGGGGGATGAAGACAAAGGCGCTGTTGCAGATTTCATCGACAACAACCGGGAACGTCTCGGACGGGTGGTCAGTGCCGCAGCCGTATCCGCTTTCGAAATCCGGGCGCTTGCAGACTCCGACAGGCTCCCCGAAGCCCGTACGCGGCTTGAAGCTCTTCGATCCAGTGGGTCTGCGAGCGAACTCGACATAAGTGCCCTTGAAGCTGAACTATCAGGGATTCAAGGTGAAGACACAGTTTCCGCTCTCGAAGAGCGGTTCCGGGTTAGTGATAGCCTGGACGATCTGATGCCTCTCGTTGGACGCCTGCAACAGCAGAACGAATGGCGTCGCCTGACCCCCTATGCACTCGAGCTTTTTGGGCGCCTGAACGACCTGAAAAGTGCAACCGCATATGCCCGTGCCGCTTATGAGTCTGAGGACTGGCCCGCGGTTATCGCATTTCTGGACCAGCATAACGACTTCCTGCAACGCTCGGAGACTTTGCGGGGAATCCTCGCATGGTCACTGTACAGGCAGGGCGAACTGCGTCGCGCCCGGCAGGAACTTGCATCGCTTCTTGCGACACAGGACAACGAGAATACCAGAGCCCTTTTCATTAACATCGCGATAACGTCAGGCGACTGGGATGCACTCGCTACGTTCGTCGAAAGTGCGTGGACGAACAAAGAAGAAAGAACAGCTCCAGACCTCCTGCGGGCGGGCCAGATCGCAGCGGCCATCGGGTCGGGACGAAGTCAGAGCCTGATCCGCGAAGCCGTCTCAAGAGAACCCTCAGATCCTGAGGTCCTAGTAACTGCCTACCATGCTGCCGTGTCCGGCGGATGGGAAAATGATGAAACGGTCGCAGGCTGGCTGCAGACGGCGATTGAAGGCACAGACCAGCACGACGGCCCTATCCAGCGGATGTCCCTTGATGACCTCATGGACATGCGTCCTGACTGGGAGCGCCAAGAGAGTGATGTATGGGAACAGCTCACCAGAGGTGAAATGCCCCTGTTCCTTGCAGCAAGGAGACTGAATCGCACAACAATCAGCATGTTGCTGACCCCGGCCCTTGCAAACCTGGACGAGGCAGATCCCCGGCGTCGCAGTCTTTTCCTGAACTATAGCGGGAGAATGAGTAGCGCCAATGCCGTCGCTGCAAGGGACAACATCACTCCGGACCAGACAACGATCGCTCTTGAGGTTACTTCACTTCTGACATTGTCCTTCATCGACCGCCTCTCTACGGTCCTCGAGCGCTTCCGCAGAACAGTGATACCGCATTCAACACTGGCCTGGCTGCTTGATGAGCGTCAGAAGGTTCAGTTCCATCAGCCTACACAGGTGCAGCATGCTCATGAGCTTCGTAACCTGCTTGCGCAGCCGGAATACTCCATTCTGGGCGATGTCGTCAGGCCGGGCATGGATGATGTCGATGAATTTGGCGAAGAGCTGGCAGCCATGCTTGAGACTGCCCGCCTGGGGACGGAAGACAGCAGGCAGACTGTGGTGGTCAGACCGGGCCCGGTTCACCGTCCTTCGACACTGATGCGCGAAAACGCCGACCTAAGCGCCTATGGCGATGTGGTCTGCGGCTGCAGCGAAGTGATAACCGCCCTGCTGGCGGAGGGGCACATCACTCCGGAAGAGGCGAGTCGTGCCAATTCCTATCTGCGCGTTCATGAGTTGCCTTGGCCTGACGCTCCCACCATACAGCCTGGCGCGACGCTGCTGCTGGATGATCTGGCGGTGTCATATCTCCAGCACCTTGAACTCCTGTCAACATTGGGTACAGCGGGCTACAGGGTCGTCTTCTCTGAGGGCCATGCCGAGCGGGTAGACGCACTGATACGACATGAGTCCTACGCCAATGCGACCCTTGAGCATATTGAATCCGTAAGGGCCAGCCTCGCACAGGGAATCGCCGATGGCAGAGTCATTGTCGGTCCCGAGGGGGTCGATGAAGAACTGACATTGACGAATATTGGCCGGCATCCGACCGCTGGCGTTTTTGCGCTCGCAGGCGTGGTTGATCTTCTGGTCGTCGATGACCGGGCGCTGAATAAGTACGCCAACATCGATCATGAGGGCCGTAGCGTTCCGATCGGATGCAGCCTCGATCTGCTGGCAATCCTTGAAAATTCAGGAGCGCTGAGCGCCTCGGACCGCACGGAGTCAGAAACCCGTCTCCGCCGCGGTGGTTTCCAGATGATGCCCGTCAGGCAGGAAGAGCTGGTCCGGCTCGTGAACGCAGCCAGCATCCAGAATGGAGAGATACAGGAAAACGCTCATCTCAGATCGATACGTGAGAGTATCGAAAGGCTGAGAATGACCAATGCCTTGCAGATCCCCCTGGACCAGCCCTGGTTTGAGCAGTTGCTGGCCAGCGTTCGCGAAAGCGTCAGGGCCCAGTGGAATAGTGAGGTTGATGATGCGACCGCACGGGCCCGATCCGACTGGCTGCTGGGACTGATTCACTTCCAGGGATGGTCGCACAGCTTTGAGCAGGCGAATGACCGGGACGCCATCACCAATCGGTTCCGGATGCTTTGCTGGCTTACATTGTCAATTCCACTGGGTGCGTTCGGTGACACAATGAGGCGCTATTCGTCCTGGATGGAAGACACGCTGATGCGGGCCTTGCGGTCAGAGGATCCTGCGTCACTGGCATGGCTGACTGAGCAGACAAGGAGCTACATCGAAGAGCTGGCGCGACGACTGACTGAGGAGGAAAGCGATGCTGAATGAGGAAGGCCAGGAAATTGTGCTCGAGCTTATGCGATATTTCCCGAAGACAATCCGGGATGAGCTTTTGCATGATCGCGACTTCCGGGTCCGCAACGGGCTCCGAAGTGTCGGCGACATAAACTTCCCCGGAAGTTCGGTCCCCTTCTCCAGGAATGAAACACTGGGCGCTGTCGGGCGCGTCTTCAGGGAAGGGTCAACACCGGAGAAGGTCCTCGATAAGACTGGCGCGGAATGGGAAGCCCGCTGGGACTCTGGCCGGGGCTATCCCGTAATGGTCAAGGGCGAGCTTGAGATACCACTGCAAGGACTGTGGTTCGTTGCAATCGATGATACCACCCGGCGAGCCATGCTTGATCGCATGTTCAGCGAAAACAGGGCTGTGGGACGAGAGTTCGACCACTGGCGGGCAGTTCTGACCGCTGGCCCTGTGGACTATGACGATATCGAGCAACTCCATGACGACATGGAGAAAACACCGACGCAGAATGTGTTTGGAATCCGTTCCGGCCTGTCGAATGGAAGCTCGCACCCGGATACGCTCGTCCCGCGAGGTCTGGCCTACTATGAACGACTAGTAGGCTCTGCAAAAGATGCTGACACAGTGACGGCTTTCGCGGCGGGTCCCGCGAAAGCACATGTGGCGGAGCTGCTGCAGTGGAATGCAGGAGCCGGACTGAAACAGGCACTGCTGTTGGGATCGCAGGCCAGTCTCGTGCCGTCACTACCGGACGGTCTTGATCGCGCAGTACTGGAGCGTGTGGTCAATTGGGCCGCAGCATATGGCGACCGTATTTCGCAGCTGTCTGCATTCGAACTAGGGCTTCGCCATTTGCCGGAATATCCGGCATTGGCCGTCGATCTGGTTTCGATTGCCGAGCAGATAAGAGATGACGATCCAGATGACCCTGAAGGCCGTCTGCTTCTGCTATCGAACCTGTTCGTCTTTGTAGATGCTGGGGTTGCCCATGGAGGAGACCTTCGTGACGTACCACCGTACTGGAGACGGCTTGCGTCACTCGCACAGGCTTCAGTAATCGAGAGGGAGTTCATCCTGGCTGGCCTGCGCGCCGGCGACACGGAAAGCTGGGTGAGGTCCGGACGCGGAACACCCTTTTATCTGCAGAATTCCATCGATGGAAGAAAAGAACCGCGATGGCTCCCCGACTTTGCAAATCCTCATCAATGGAAGAGAGAACTGGTGAGCCGCATTATCGGTGCGGCCGAACGCAATCCGGCGGCGATTGACGGGACACCGCTGGAACCGATCCTGAAGTCCAGGGAAAAGGGCAGCCTGGTTGACCAGTTCGAATTCCCGTTCTCCTATCTCCCCGGCCCCCTGGAGGGCGGTCTCGACCTCATGGTCGATGCACCTGCAGAAATCCAGGAAGCGGTGGGTGAAAGCCTGTCGGTTAGCCCCCTCGAACAGACAGCATTCAACGCGCTGGTGAACACCTGCCTTGTGTTCCGCACGCCTGTTGAACTTGCCCAGCAGGCAGCTGAAGTCATCAAGAATGCCAAGTACCGCATCCGTGAAAATGTGGAGTCTGGACAGCATTTCGCGATGCTAAGCGGTCTTGCAACGGTGGCGGCGGTGACCAGAAGTCGCGATCTGGCCAGAGAAGTGCGTGTCCTGACGAGAATTGCTCTCCTGCGGGGCGATGACAACATCAATCCCGTTCAGTCTTTCCGTATCTGCCTGATCGCTGCGAATGGTTTCGAAGACATCCGGGAGTGGCGAGCATTTCTTGGTGAATGGGTTACAGAGTTGGCTTTTGGTGATCTGGAAAAGGCGCAGGCCCTCAATTTACATGGAATGATCGAAGCGCTTTGCGCCCTTGAACCAGCATTATGGGCGACACTGTCGCGGGCAGAAGCTGCGCTCTCTTCATTCATCAGCGTGAAAGCATCAGCGCAGTAAAATCAGTCACATGTCCAGCGGTGTGACCTCTCCATTCTCCCGAACAAAAAACAGGCCTATTCCGAGTTGGCGCAACCCTCCCTCGGTCTCACCGTAGAGTGTTCGATATCTCGGAAAATCGGGGAAGGCCAAAGCGACCTTGCTTTCCGGGTAAAGATTCTGAAGTCGCATTCCCTTGAGCAGAGCGTGCGAATACCATTGCTGTGCTTGGCTCGCTGGATTGGTCGATTTCTTTTCAGCAGCCTTTCTTGGATCGCGGTAATGGCTGGAAGGATAACCCTTCGCCTCTACCACCAGAGTTTCACCGGCCTTTGTGGCTTCAAGATCGACACCGCGCGCTTTGCTGCGCGTGTCGGCGAGCCCGGTGATTGTCCATCCCGATTCTGACAGAAACTGTGCCAGTGCACGGACGACATTGCCCTCCCAATACCAGTCTGCGGTGACATCAACGGCAGTCATGGCAGCTGACATACACGTTCCGCGCCATATCCCGGGCGCAGATGTCTCCGTAATGCCATTGTGGGTAGCTCATCGGCGATCATGCCTGCCGGTCCCGGACCAGATTGATGAAGGTACTAAATCCCATCAGCTGGGTCTGCTGTTCTGGCCGGTACGTTGCATGCAGCCCAGTGGGCAGCACAAGCTGAAGGTTCTCCCGGCGCATTTCCTCGGTCTGGGCAAGGGAAATACCGGGTTCAAGTGTCAGCAGGTGCTTGTTGCGAATACGATTGGCCTCGGCCAGAACCTGCCGCCAGCGATCCTTGCATGACGTCTTTGCGGCAAGCATGGTCAACTGAAGGTCCGGCCACGCCGGATCATGGTATTCGGCCTCGCCTGGAAACAGGAAGTCAGGGCCGGCTCTCTTCTCGGTGGTAGCTTCCCGACAAAAGCGCACATTGTGCAATTTCAGGATGGCTTCAACGTGATTCCCAAATGCCCAGCCTGCCCGTGACTTGCGACGGTTCTGGACGGACAGGGAGAACCGGACAAACTCATCTACGTCTGGCTTGCCACCGCTCATGAACCCGTTCTCGAGGCGTTTACCGACCAGGTGACGCTCGAGAGTCATGAACAGTCGCTCTTCCAGATCCATCAGAGCCACAATGGCCCCATCGGGGTCATCGCGTCCGTCGATGTCCTGGACGTGCTCCCATGTGAAGGCAGACAGTTCTCTTGTGGGCGGGAAGGCTTCGCCGAAGCGGGCCAGCATCAGTTCAAGCAGGCTTTCTTCGGTGGCAATAACCTCGACACCGATGAATTCCAGTATCTGCCGGGCGATATAGCCCACGGTCTCGCTGGGATCATCGCGCAGGTCGCGTGCGCGCAGGAGATTGCCTTCCGGATGTTCCAGACCGAAGAGCCAGAGAAGCTGCTGCTCGATGGAGCTGTCCCGTGGACAGAAGAGCGCCAGCAATGGACCGGACACAGGCTGGCAGAGGATCAGCGTGTCGCCTGCCCTCGCCCTATAGACAACTTCTTCGGCTTCTGCGGGATAGTAGAAGCGGTATTCGGCAGCGCGGTTGGGATCGTTCCTGCGACTGTCATACCAGGTCGCAGAAAGTGGCAGGGATACCGGCGGCTCCTCGTCACTTAGCCAGACATAGGTCACCGGTAAGACATCGTTCTGCGCGTTCTCGCCAAGAAACTTCCGGAACCGGGTAATACCCTGCAGTTCATGTCCGTGTGAGACCTGCGGGTCTACTTCCGTGCCGCGTAATACCTTGGCGCCGACACCGACGAAGTGGTCTGACAATGCCCCCTGTTTCATGCGGCGCCCCCCAGCGTCAGCGAACTGATTTCACCATGTCCTGATTCCGGATTGCGAAGCCACTGTGCGAGGTCTGAAATGACCGCTGCGGCTCCCGGCCCGCGCCTGTCACGAAACGCACATTCCCACACCGTCATGTGACGCCAGCCTGTGGCGTCCAGCTGGTCGCGAACGCGGGTATCCCTCTGCCTGTTGCCTTCGATTTTCTGCTGCCAGAATTCCTGTCTGGTGCCCGGCAGGCGAAACAGATGGCAGTTGTGGCCATGCCAGAAACAGCCATGGACCAGAATAGCCGCGCGGTAGCGTGGCAGCACGATGTCAGGCTTGCCTGGAACATCCTTCGCATGCAGCCGGAAACGGAATCCTGCTGCATGCAAACCTTTGCGGATGACGAGCTCCGGCTTCGTGTTTTTCCCACGAATGCCGGACATCATCCGGCTGCGCGTTGCCTGGTCAACGATATCAGGCAACGGCCCTCTCTTTTTCCTGAGCCTGCGCGGAAACACTCGCCCTGACCTTCTTTTTGGCCGGGGCACCAGAAGACTTCTGCACCAGATGGGGCTCCATAAGGCGCGCGATCGCTGCCACGACCGGCACGACAACGGCGTTTCCGAACTGGCGATAGGCCTGCGTATCGGACACCACGAAGCTGAACGGCTTGTCACCGACCTGTTCAAACCCCATCAGGCGCGCACATTCCCGTGGCGTCAGACGGCGCGGGTTCTTGCGCTTCTGGCTGATGAGGATTTCCGAGCCGTCCTTGTGGTATCGCGCAGAAAGCGTACGGGCCACGTCATTGGGACCGACAAGACCAAAGCCAAAGCCGTTGCCTGCAGCCCGATGCTTTTCCGCATAAGCCTGGAGGTAACCCCAGAGATGATCGGAGAGCGTATAGCGCGCCTGAACTTTTCCCTTCGGCCCTTCAAGGAAGCGGGGATCATCCCCTTCCGAGCCATTCTCGGGATGCAGGATGGATGCAAGCTTCGGCGCGAAGGCCTTGTCCGGGACTGGCAGGTCATCAAAATCAAAGCCGCTGTCTTCGCGGAAACCAACAATGAAAATACGCTCGCGATGCTGCGGCACCCAGTGCCGGGCATCAACGATGCGCGTCTGAACCTTGTAGCCAAGGTCTTCAGTGAGCGTTTTCATGATCACGTCAAACGTGCGGCCTTTATCGTGGCTCTTAAGATTCTTGACGTTCTCAAGGAGGAACGCTTTTGGCCTGTGGTGTTGGAGAATGCGCGCCACATCAAAGAACAACGTGCCCTGCATTTCGCACTGGAAACCATGCGCGCGACCAAGGGAGTTCTTCTTGGATACGCCAGCCAGTGAGAACGGCTGGCATGGAAACCCGGCGAGCAGAACGTCATGCGCCGGTATGTCCGCAGCTTCAATCTTCGTGATGTCCCCGGCAATCTCGTGGTCATCTTCGGGATAATTGGCACGGTAGGTCTGCTGGCTGAACTTGTCCCATTCGCTTGTGAAAACGCACTTGCCGCCAATGGCGTCAAAGCCCCGACGCAGACCGCCAATTCCAGCGAAAAGGTCAATGAACGTGAATTCGGACTTCCTGTTCTCCTGCTTCGCCGGAACAAGCAGCTTCAGAACTTCCATGGCTGCCTTGCGGGGCTCCCCGTCTCCTGCTTCGAAGCGGTAGCACTGCCGCTCTGTGTAGCCGAGATGTGCAGCCGCTTCCGCAACGGAAAGCCCGGCTTTTTGCCGGAGTTCAGAAAATTCGGACATCATTCCCCCTGGGTCGATTTCTGACATGGTGTCAGATTCGAGCCTGCGGAACAAGAAGAGAACAGGCAGTCGCCCAAAATAAGGATTTCTGCTGACCCGGGTTGGCAGATACTCCTCTGGAACACGGAGCCGCACGACCACTACATCAAGCAAGATTTTGTTTTTGCTAATGTTTCAGCTCGCAAGAAGCAAAACCGATGGCGTGCGAGAGATTTTTGTCCTAACCTGATGCCCACATGGAAGACAAAGAAAAAACCTACAGTTTCAAATCCCGAGCAAGACTGCTCCAGCACCTTGGTGACCAGCTTATTGGAACCCCAAGACTTGCCGTATTTGAGCTGGTCAAAAACGCCTACGACGCGGATGCGTCGTATGTGAAGGTGCGACTCGGCGGGATTGGTTCTGCATCACCATACATCCAGGTTACGGACGATGGCAGCGGCATGTCCCTGGAAACAATCGAGAATATCTGGCTTGTGATTGCGCACGATCACAAAGAGCGCGAATTGCGCCTCCAGCAGCGCACGCGAAAGGGGCGGCTGCCCCTAGGTTCAAAGGGCCTTGGCCGTCTTTCTGTTCACAAGCTTGGGAACAATATTGAGCTGGTGACTCGCGCTCAAGGACGCGACGAGGTGGTTGTCACACTCGACTGGAATCAAATCATTTCCCACGAATTTCTAGAGGATGCGGCCATCGACATCCAGACCCGCACTCCAGAAATCTTCACCGGACAATCCACGGGTACCAGAATTACCGTCACAGACCTTCGTGAGAAATTTTGGACTCGTGGCGAAGTTCGACGGCTCTATCGTCAGGTGACATCGATCTCATCACCTTTTGGCAGTGAAGCACTGGACGATTTCGTTGCCGTGCTTGAGGTGCCCGACTACCCCCAATGGATCGATCGCCTGCCTGATCCGGTAGAAATACTCAAACGCGCACCATGGAAATTCGAGTTCAGCTTTGACGGCGAAGAGTTTCGCTACACATACAGTTTTCGGAAAATTCCCGGTATTGCGCGCGAACCGCGCGAAATCATCCAGGAGAAAGGTCGGCTGCTTATTCCGCCCCCGGAACTAGACGATGATGACCCGCTATTCAGCGGCCAGGTTGAGGGAACTACGTTGAAGAAGGTCATCGCCGATCGCGAAACGCTTCGCGGTGTAGGTCCGGTTTCAGGTGAGTTCTACGTATTCGACCTCTCGCCAAAAATTTCAAGCCGCATGGGGGAGACGCAACTGATCCGCGATTTTCTCGACGAAAACGGCGGTATCCGGGTCTACCGTGACGGAATCCGGGTTTATGACTATGGTGAAAAACACAATGACTGGCTTGGCCTAGACCTTAAGCGCGTCAACAATCCCACGAAAGGCCTGAGCAGAAATATTGTGGTTGGACACATCTCGTTATCGCAGGAAGGTAGCACTGATCTCGTCGAAAAGTCCAACCGCGAGGGGTTTGTCGAGAACGCCGCTTACTCCCGCCTTCGCCGCGTAGTACTTGGCGCTATTGAACCATTGCAACGTGAGCGCGAGGTTGACCGTAAGGAAATCCGAAAACTGCTTGGCGATGTCCACGATCCAGAAACTCGCAGTATCATGGAGCCAGTCGCCGAGATAAGGGCACTTGCGCAGAAAAAGAACCTTTCGGCGCAAATTGATCCGTTACTCGACAGGATTGAGCATGAATATGTCTCCATGAAGGAGCGACTACTTACGGCTGGAATTTCTGGGACTAGTCTGGCCGTCGTGTTTCATGAAATAGAACAGGGGATCCGCTCTCTATACAACAACCTGGGTTCAGACCCGGCACTTGCAGGAGTAACTGAACAGGTAAGAGAAATGATGCGTCTACTGGACGGTTTTTCTGATCTGCTCAGGAAGAAGGATAGAAAGGCTGTCGATCTTAGGAATCTTGTACGCCGCGCACGTGACCTCAGCCTAATAAGGTTTCGGCATCATGGCGTCAGGCTGGAATGCCCCCCTCTTGAAGACTCGTTTCCATCATTGACCGTCTCATGCTCCTTTGGCCTGACGCTGGGAGCACTGACCAACCTGATAGATAACGCGATTTTCTGGCTTCGCTCACGTTGGCCGGAAGGCGAGGACAATGAAGGGCAGCGCGCAATATTCATCAGTATCGAGCCGGATTTTCCTGACGGTCCTGCGATCATAGTTGCCGACAACGGCCCTGGTTTCATGGACGCGCCGTCTGAACTTGTGAGACCATTCTATTCCCGCAGACCCGAAGGCATGGGCATGGGCCTCTACTATGCGAATATGGTCATGGAACTAAATGATGGCGCACTGGTGTTTCCGGATTTGTCCGAGGTTGATGTTCCGACAGAATTCGATGGCGCGGTTATTGCTCTGCGCTTTGGCAACGCCGGAGGGCAATGATGTTTCTAAGCTCGCGCTTTGTGATCGTTGATGACAAGCAGGAACATCTCTCGGGCATAAAAGCCGCATTGGATCAACTTCGACTGGACTGTCACACCAAACTTTACGACGTCGAAACGATAGGCGATTGGGAACGACTTCCAGGCGTCCGTATCCTGTTCATGGACAAAAACCTCCGCCCTGGATTGACAATGGGAGGCGGACCTCAGAGCGCGTTTGCTGCCATCGCCGAGGTGATTGAAAAGCTCATCAGTCCGCAGAGCGGACCGTACGGGCTTATTCTATGGGCAGAGGATCCAGAGATGGACGCTCTAAAAGCTTTTCTACAGGAAAGGCTGGCCGTCGTGAGTCCGCTGTTGATGCCGGTATTTTTTGCGGAACTCAAGAAAGGCGATTACATCGACCTTAATGGCAACGTGCACAACGCAGAAAAGCTGAAAGCCGACATCCTGGCGGCGCTTGAGCAAAGCCCCCAGATGAAGGCTTTGTTTTCATGGGAAACTGACGTCATGGCGGCATCCGATGCAGTGCTACGATCAATTGTTGATCTTGTGCCGGAGAATCTGCGTGTTACGGACGGGTTCGGGCAGGAGTTGGGAAAGGTTTTCTATCGGCTTTCTCAAGCGGGTGCAGGGATAAACAAGGCACTGGATGACCCCCGTGCTGCAATCAATCGCGTTTTGGTGCCAATTCTTGCAGACAGGATACTTGAACATGACCCTGAGGCGAATGCAGGGGACAAATGGAGAGATGCGCTTGTTAATCCGGGAAATCAGAATGCCACTATACAGGTGAAAGCCGCGGTTAATACGGCAATTCATCTTTCCCACGCTCGGTCCCCCGGTAGTGTTCCGACAAAACCGACCGACCTTGGAGCTGTCGTGGATTTTCCGTTCGAGGATGCCGAGGCCGCGCTTGAACAGAAGTTTGGGCTCTCAAAAGCCATTTTGATGGACGACAAGTTCTTTGGCGTTTCCGAACAGGAGTGGCCGAATATACGCCTTCGGCTGATCCAGATCGGCGCCGCGTGCGATCACGCCCAGCCTAACAAAGGACCATTGTTATATGCTCTCGCGATCGAGTGGCCCTTCACAAACGATGATGGTTTTAGGACAGGTGGCGCGACGCTACATCAGGGCAAAAAGACTAAGGACGGGGAGCAGCTTTGGTACTCTCCGCTTCTCCTGGTTGGGCCTGATAAGCGGGCTGGCAAGATAACCGCTATCTTAAATTGCACTATGGCTGCAACGCGTGATGAAGCCGCCAACTGGACTGTGGCGTTCCGAATGCGGGACGAGTTGATTTCTATGCTCACACAGGCCTTTGCACGTTACATCTCACGACCGGGTATCGTTGAACTCTCCTAGTACCGGGGGGATGCAACGGGGGCGCGTAGCGGGCCCCCTTGCCAAGTGGTGTGGTACTACCACACACATCTTGCGGCCTGCAGACTTCAGGATTTTGACCCATACCTGACCTGCTGATGCACCGGCCCAGCCAAGGGCCCTAATCTTCCCTTCCTGCCTCCAACTCTTACAGCCGCTGGCAACTCAAACGTAGCCACCTAGCGATGCCCGCAGAATCTACTAAGACCGTTTCCCTCGTTCCCTATCTCCATCGCTCGTAACGAACAGCACAAAAAAAGCCCCGCCGGATACAGCGGGGCTCTTCAGCATCAGTTTTGGTACGTCACAGGGTGAATTCGGAGTTCCGGGTACGCTTGGGCTCCGGCTTTGGTGCCTCCTCCGGTTTGCGGTTGGCGCGAAGGGCGATGCGTCCATCGACGGGGATACCATCGAATATCAGCGCCAGCCCCTTGCGATCCCTGTGCGGGAAAGCCACGCCCACCTTGATCCATCGTGCCGTGTCGCCATCACCGAGTACCTTGTAGATGGTATGAGTGGGGCGGGTTTTATCGTTCGTGCTTGCTTCAGTCATTTCAGTCTCCGTTTTGCTTCATGCCGGACACCGCGTCCGGCTTCATGGGGACTGTCCGCTGTCGTGGGAAAAGCGTCCGGTCACACGCCACGCACAGCGTGCCTCGCGGGCGGAGCTGCACAAGCCGAAGGCGCGGAAGCGAGCCGCGTTGAACGGCGCGACCACGGCAGCAAGTCTCCCAATGTGAAGCCGAGCGCGTTTCGGTCGTGAGAAACGGGAGGTTGTGAATGATGCGCCGGAAACGAAGTGCCCTATCATTCGCCAGCGACTAACCGGGGCTGATCGACCTGATGGATCTCAGGTGGTCCCTGATATTCTCGTCACGGAAGCCGGGGGCGTTGCGTCTGATCCAGTCGATCCGTTCGTCAGCCTGACGCATGACGCTTTCCATCCCCACACGCCGGTTCCGGGGTGGAAGACCAATAGGCCCGCACTGCCGGATGACTTCGAGCAGATGGCGTTCCATCATGCTGTGCACGCTGTCGGCGGGGCGCTCGTTCATCATGATGTGAAAGTCATACCGCCAGCAGCTTTCAGCAAAATGGTAAGGCGGCTCTGACAGGGGCGACCTGAATCCGTGATGGCGGCGCAGGCGCGCAAAGTGAAACTCCAGCAGCGCCTTTTCGAAGACCGGGTTGTCGCTCTCGAAGATCAGCGGGTCTTCACCGCAGTAGAAATCCAGGAAGAGACCGACCTCGAAGAAGAAGACCCGCAACTTGCGATAGATGGCGGCAACGCTGTTGGTACTGAGCCGGACGTCCCTACCGGCATCCACCGCAGTGCTATCCCGTACAAAGTGGCCGAGCACCCTGCGAAACCGGTACTCACTGATTTTGGCAGCGTGAACCAGCGGTCGCGACGCGCGCTTTGCTCTCGGCTTTTTGGAAAGTTCCGCCATCCATCGGCGTCCGGTTTCGTCGCGATATCAGCAACATAGAAGACCGGATCGAGACCAGGCAACGCTGTTTGCTTGTAATGACCATCCGCACGCACTCTGGCGATCCGGTCTTTCTCGCCGCACATTCCGGAGCATGAGATCGCGCAAATCAGTCGATTTCTGAATACCGGCAGAAAAAACTTGCATCACTCTTGAGTTTATAGGAATATCTTCCTGTGTGAAACAACGCGCAGGAAGGACGCCGAAGCGAAGAACGGAAGTGCAAGATGGACAGAACAGCGGGTCGAGAAGACCACGGCAATGCGAACGGGCCGACCCGCCATGATGTACCACACGGAGTGGATGATCTCGTTCGTCTTCTTGCCCGAATTGCCGCCGAACGTGATTTCCGCGAAGCGCTGGAGGCCAGCCGGTCTCCTGACGCCAGTCGGCCGCAAAAGGGGGACACATGACCAGAGTTTCGTTTTACGCGCGTATGTCAACGGACAAGCAGTCCGAACACTCAGTGGACGACCAGCTGCGACTTTGTCGCGATCACGCCATTGCCCATGGCTGGGAAATCGCCAAGGCCTATACCGACCGTGCCATTACCGGCTCTACAATGATCCTGCGTCCGGGCGTCCAGCAACTGATGGAAGCCATCCGCGAACGGCAGGTCGACGTCGTTCTTGCAGAATCCCTCGACCGCCTCAGTCGTGACCAGGAAGACATCGCGCACATCTACAAACGCATTCGCCACGCGGACATGCGACTGGTCACGCTGGTCGAAGGTGAAATCGGCGAACTGCATATCGGCCTCAAGGGCACGATGGGCGCGATCTTCCTGAAGGACCTTGCCCAGAAGACGCATCGCGGCCTTGAGGGGCGTGCGCTTGCCGGCAAGAGCGCCGGCGGCAAGTGCTATGGCTATGACGTCGTACGCAAGCTGGATGAAAAGGGCGAACCCATCCGTGGAGACCGCGCCATCAATGAAGAGCAGGCAGCGGTCATCGTCCGTATCTTCCGGGACTTTGTTGCCGGAAAGTCAGCCAAGCGGATTGCACAGGACCTCAATCGTGACGGCATCCCTGCTCCGACTGGTGACGCATGGGGCCATTCGACGATCAACGGCAATCGTCGACGCGGCAACGGCATCCTCAACAATGAACTTTATATCGGTCGCCAGATATGGAACCGGCAGCGTTTCCTGAAGCATCCCGACACCGGCAAGCGCGAGGCCAGACCCAATCCGGAATCCGAATGGGTCATCACCGAAATTCCCGAGCTGCGCATCGTTCCGCAGGAACTGTGGGATCAGGTTAAGTCCTACCAGCGCGAACTCGATGAAAAGCCGCAGTTCTGGCAGAAGCAGCGCCCGAAGCGGCTCCTGTCCGGACTTTGCAAGTGCGGGCACTGCGGTGGTGGCTACTCCAAGATTTCCGCGCAGCACATCGGCTGCTCGACGGCACGCAACAAGGGAACCTGCGACAATCGCAAGTCCATACATGTCGGCCATCTCGAGGAGCGTGTCCTGAAGGCTCTTCGCTCTCGCCTGATGGAGCCCGAACGCTGCCGGGTCTTCTGCGATGAGTACACGGCCCACATGAACCGCCTGCGGGCAGAGCACAACGCGGCGCTGAACGGTTACCGTGCGGAATACGAGCGCAACGAACAGCATATCGACAAGATGCTCGACGCCATTGGTAATGGCCTCGACCCCAAGAAGGTGAAGGACAAGGTCAACTTGCTGGCGGCACGTCAGGAAGAACTGGAAGCCCTGATCGCTGACTCTAAGGAGGCTCCGATCCTGTTCCATCCGAACATGGGGCGTCACTATGCCAACGAGGTCACGAAGCTCGTGCGGTCACTCAACCAGGAAGAACACCGCAGTGAGGCCGCCCACATCCTGCGGTCACTGATCGACCACATCGAGCTGACGTTTGATTCGGCGACGCACGAACTGGTGGTCGACCTTCATGGCGACCTTGCTGGCATTCTGCAGATTGCCAGCACCGGCAATATTGAAACACGAAAGGAGAAGGGTTCGATGAAGAACACCCAAAAAGCAAAACGCCCGGTTTCCCGAGCGAATGAAAATGCCTTGGCGGCTTCCGGGTCGCTTGCGGGGGGCCGTTCTGCCACTGGCAGAAACGACCACCCCATCATGCAAGCTAAGCTGGTTGCGGGAGCAGGATTTGAACCTGCGACCTTCAGGTTATGAGCCTGACGAGCTACCGGGCTGCTCCATCCCGCGTCAAACAGCGCTGCCTTGCGGCGCGGTGTGACGGCTATATAGGGGGTGAAACCGCAGACCTCAACCCCTCTTGGTCATTCCGTGACGGTTTTTTGAACCCGCTGCACAAACGCGCCCCAATCGCCTGCCCACCCTGTGGAAAACCCTTTCATCGGCATTTGCCGCTGATCGACTTCCATACCAGGCCGGGCTGGTCTAGGGTCCGGCCAAATCACCACACCGGCTCAGGGAATCCGCACGCATGAAGATGAAAAAACTCGGCCGCACAGAGGTTTCGGTCACCGATATTTGCCTGGGCACCATGACTTGGGGCAGCCAGAACACCGAGGCCGAGGGCCATGCCCAGATCGCCATGGCGCGTGATGCCGGCATCAATTTCATGGACACCGCCGAGCTCTACGCCGTGCCCGGCAGCCCGCAGACCAGCGGACGCACCGAGGAAATCATCGGCAATTGGTTTGCCCAGCATAAGGACCGCGACAAATGGGTCCTCGCCAGCAAGATTGGCGGCGGCGGCTCGAGCTTCCTGCGCGGCGGGCGCCGCGCCGACGGCCCATCCATTCGCGAAGCGCTGGACGCCAGCCTCAAACGCCTCAAGACCGACTATGTCGACCTCTACCAGATCCACTGGGCCAGCCGCGGCCACTACCATTTCGAGAACTACTGGCGCTACCAGCCGCACCGCCAGGACACGGCCGATGTCCTGGCCAACCTCACCGACATGCTCGAAACCCTGGGTAATCTCGTCCGCGAGGGCAAGATCCGCCATGTCGGCGTGTCCAACGAGACCACCTGGGGCATCGCCAAATGGCTGCGCATCGCCGAGGAAAGCGGCCTGCCGCGCCTGGTCTCGGTGCAGAATGAATACAATCTCCTGCGCCGCCTGTTCGATCATGACCTGGCCGAATTGAGCCATCACGAGGACGTGGGCCTGCTTGCCTATTCGCCCCTGGCCGGCGGCATGTTGAGCGGCAAATATTTCAATGGCGCCACCCCCAAGGGCAGCCGCAAGGATTACCAGAAGGGCTTCTGGCGCCTGAACGAACATTCCGATGCCGCCACCCACGCCTATCATGAGGTCGCCGCGCGCCACGGGCTCGACCCGGTGCAGATGGCCATCGCCTTCTGCCGCACCCGCCCCTTCATGACCTCGACTATCATCGGCGCCACCAGCACCGAACAACTGGCCCAGGTGCTCGGCGCCGTCGATCTGGTCCTCTCCGACGACGTCCTGGCCGATATCGACGCCACCTATCGCCGCTTCCCGCGCCCGATCTGAGCGGGCAAAATGGGCCGGCCTGTCCGGCCCATTTTCTTGGACCCGGGACTGGTGCGCCCCTCCGGCAGCGCTATAGTCGGCCCCGACAAGCCCACTGCCGGAGCGCGCCCCTTGACCACCCTCTTCACCTCGGTTTTCCCGCTCCTGGCCTATCTGGCCTATAACATCATCGTGCCGCTGATCGAGCGGGCCCGCCCGTCCCTCTCGGTCATCATGAACATGCAGCGCCGCCGCTGGGTGGCCAATGCCACGCGCCGCGAAAGCCCGTTCGATGCCATTCTCTCGGGCAATATCATGGGCTCGGTGAGCTTTCTGGCCTCCACCTCGGTGCTGCTGGTGCTGGCGGTCTTCGCGGTTTTTGGCCAACTCACCACGCTGATGGAAGCGCTCGAATCCCTCTCGCTGGAGCGCACCTATTCCGTGCTCGATGTGCAGATCCACCTTGGCGTCATGCTGGCCATGTTCGTCCTGGCCTTCTTCGCCTTCACCCTGTCGCTCCGCCAGTTCAACCACTTCTGCATCATGCTCGGTGCCCTCGATCATGACCGGGTCACCACCGATGAGGAAATCGACGCCATCACCCAGATGAACGGGCTGGGCGCCCGCAATTTCAATTCCGGCATCCGCGCCTACTATTTTTCTGTTTCCACCGTCGCCTGGTTCGTTTCCGAGTGGCTGGCCGTTGCGGTCTGCCTGGTCACCGTACTGGTGCTGGCCCATCGGGAGTTCTTTTCCTCGGCCCACCGCACTGCTGCCTCGGCTGCCGTGATTGCCGCGCGGCTGCGGCAGAACCCCGGCGCCGCCGTCAATCGTGACCGGACTGATCCGCCCCGCGGCAATTTATGACGTTGACATTCAACAATGGCAGCGGTTTATTCCCGCCCGTTGAGAACCTGATATGGCCCCGCCATGCTTGTCTGCCAGTGCAATATGATCACCTCGAGGGAGATCGAGGACATCGTGCTCGACCTCCTCAGGGCCGATCCCTGGCAGCTTGTCGTTCCCGCCAAGGTCTACGCCGAGCTCAACCGTCGCGCGAAATGCTCGGGCTGTGTGCCGAATGTGGTGGACATTATCGTCCGCGTCACCGAAAATTATCATGCACAGCAAGCCCATCAGCCGGCCGAACTGGTCGAACTCCAGTCGGGGCTGGAAAAGCTCAAAAAGCAACGGAACGGAGTACGTCGTGAAAGGCGAAG
>NZ_CAJXJS010000027.1 GCF_913055165.1 uncultured Devosia sp. | reverse complement strand
TGCGAGCCATGCTTCTGCATGGCGTAGACATAGGCCTTGTTCAACAATTGCTCGTCGGCGTTCGGGTTGTATGCCTGAACCCGCTCGACAAGCTCGTACTGACGCATCATGGAGTTAGCCGCCCACTCGCACTGCCGAGCTTAGCGCCTGTGCCGGAAATGAAAAGAGCGCCCGACACATGCCGGACGCTCCCTGATATAATTGCGGCGCGCGTGAGCGCAACGCAAATTAATCGTCCCGGCGCTCCGGCGGAGCCAGGCTTTCGATGCCGCGCAGCAGTTCTTCTTCGCTGATGGTATCGAAGTTGATCGCATCGTCGTCGCCGGCGCTCTCGATCATCGGAGCAGCGCTGGTCTCGGGCTCGTCGACCTCGACGTATTTCTGCATGGAGTGGATAAGATCCTCGTGCAGATCCTCGGGCGAAATGGTGCCATCGCCGATTTCGCGCAGGGCAACGACCGGATTCTTGTCGTTGTCACGCGGTACTGTGATTTGCGCACCGGAGGAAATCATGCGCGCGCGGTGGGCGGCCATCAGAACCAGATCAAATCTGTTCTCGACCTTTTCAATGCAGTCTTCAACGGTGACGCGGGCCACGAACGTCTCCACACTTTTCGGGGAAATGAAGGGCCGCAATACACCAAGGGCGCTCCAATGACAAGGCCGCGGCGCCCACCAAGGACACAAAGGCTTCTGCTTTACGTAGCGCTGAAAATGTGCGAATACCGAACTTAAGTTTTAAAGGTCACGGCGGAATTTATTAGAGAGCCCGTCCTAGACGGCATTGCAAGGCTGGCAGCACCCCTGCCCCATGGGAGATTTCATATGGCTATTGATCCACGCGAGAAGATCGCCTTGTTCATTGACGGCGCCAATCTCTACGCGACGTCCAAGGCGATCGGCATCGATATCGATTATCGCAAGCTTCTGGCCGAATTCGGTGCCAAGGCTTATCTGCTGCGCGCCAATTACTACACCGCGCTGGTCGAAGATCAGGAATATTCCTCAATCCGGCCGCTGATCGACTGGCTGGACTATAATGGCTACACGGTCGTGACCAAGCCGGCCAAGGAGTTCACCGACTCCATGGGACGCCGCAAGGTCAAGGGGAACATGGATATCGAGCTGACCGTGGATGCGCTCGAACAGGCCCCCTATTACGACCATATGGTGCTCTTCTCCGGCGACGGAGACTTCACGGCGCTGGTGGCCTCGCTGCAACGCCGGGGCAAACGGGTGACCGTGGTGTCGACCCTGACCACGCAGACGCCGATGATTTCGGACGAATTGCGCCGGCAGGCCGATTTCTTCCTTGATGTGGCGGAGCTGGCCAAGACGGTCGGGCGACCTCAGGTGCAGAAGCCGGTCGAGGTCTGAAAGACGCCCGCCATTCGAGCCTTGTTCACTCAAATCGCGCCACTGGCGCGATTTGCCCTGCGGGACGTTCCAAGCTCTCATGGCCTGCTTACCTCAAATCTCTCCACCGGAGAGACTTGCCCCTCGGCCCTAGCCACTCGAGCATAGCTCTCGTGGCCTTCTTGACTTGCCCGGCTCCACAGGAGCCAGGCCTTCGCTTCGCGAACCGTCGGCGAAGTCAGCCTCGGCCGCCCTCTTTCAGGATACGCGCCTTGTCGCGGTTCCAGTCGCGTTCGCGGCTGGTGGCGCGCTTGTCGTAGTTCTTCTTGCCCTTGCCCACGCCGATCAGCAGCTTGGCCTTGCCCTGATCGTTGAAGTAGAGCTTCAAAGGCACGATGGTGTTGCCTGAGCGGGCCACTTCCTGATCGAGCTTGGCGAGTTGCTTTTTGGAGACGAGGAGTTTGCGCGGGCGCTTTTCCTCGTGATTGAAGCGATTGGCCTGCAAATATTCGGGAATATGCGCGTTGATGAGCCAGAGTTCCCCGCGCTCGGGGGACGCGTAGGATTCGGCAATCTGCGCCTTGCCCAGACGCAGTGATTTGACCTCGGTGCCGGTCAACACAATGCCGGCTTCGATCGTATCGCCGATCTCGTAATCAAAGCGCGCGCGACGGTTTTCAGCCACCTGACCGTGGCTGATCCACCCATTCTTGTTCTTGTCGTTCTTGGCTGCCATCAGACCTAGATAAGACCTGCATGGCGCATTGCAAAGTCCATGGCGTCCTGGGTCGGCTTGCTGATGGGTGTCAGGGGCAGGCGCATCTCATTGGCGCAGAGGTTGAGCCGGTTTGCCACATACTTGGCGGGAGCCGGATTGGGCTCCATGAACAGGTCCTTATGGAGGAAGGCGAGCTTGTCGTTGATCTCGCGGGCCCCCGCAAAGTCTCCGGCCAGCGACAATTCCTGCATTTGTGCACATAGGCGCGGCGCCACATTGGAGGTGACCGAGATGCAGCCATGGCCGCCATGGGCATTGAAGCCCAACGCCGTGCTATCATCGCCGGAAAGCAGGATGAAGTCCTTGCCCAGCTTGTTGCGCTGCATGGTGGCGCGCTCCATGCTGCCGGTCGCATCCTTGACCCCGATGATGTTGGCATGCGCATCGCGCAGCCGCACGATCGTATCCACGGTGAGGTCGACAATGGTCCGGCCGGGCACGGAATAGAGAATGACCGGGATGCCGATGGCGCTGGCCACGGCCGAGAAGTGCTGGAACAGCCCTTCCTGGTTGGGCTTGTTGTAATAGGGCACCACCGAGAGCACCGCGTTGGCGCCGGTCTTTTCTGCGAACTTGGCCAGGGCAACCGCCTCGGCGGTCGAGTTGGAGCCGGCGCCGGCAACCACCGGGACCCGACCATTGGCAACCTCGACGCAGATTTCGACGACGCGACGATGTTCCTCGTGGCTGACGGTGGGGCTTTCGCCCGTGGTGCCCACCGGCACCAGTCCATGCGTCCCCTCGGCAAGCTGCCACTCGACAAAGCTGGCGAAGGCTTTCTCATCAACGACCCCATCGCGCATGGGGGTGATGAGCGCCGTAATCGAACCTCGCAGCATTTTGTCGGTATTCCTCAATTGGGGTGCCGGCTCACCGGCCAGCTTGGATTTTCCAGGGGTTATGACTTCAGCGCAGAAGGCGCGGAATTGGGCGCACCATACTTTCAACAGCGCCGCGCCACAAGGCGCGTGAAACGCCTTGTTTCGGGGGCTCCGAGGCCGGTAAAAGAAGCCATGAAACCGTTCTTTGCCAGCCGCCGCAAGGTTCCGGATGCCCATCCTGCATTTGTGGGGCTGACCGTGACCCACATCTGCCTGGGGGATGCCCGTACGCGCGCTGCAGTGCATCTGCGCGGCAGCTTCCGAGCCGGCCGCATGCCTCTGGTGTGTCTGGCCGGCTACCATCGGAACATGAGCGACTTCACCAATTTTGTGACCTATTTTCATAGGCTTGGGTCTGGTGACTGGCCGATTGTGCTGATCGACCTGCCGGGGCGCGGCCGCGCCGATGATCGACCGCGAGAGATCCAGTACAGCACGCTTGCTGATGCGGCGGACGTCGCCGACCTGCTGTTTGCCCTCGGCATCGGCCGGGCCATTGTGCTCGGTCAGGGCCACGGGGGCCAGGTCGCCATGGCGCTGGCGGCGCAGCATCCCTTGCTGGTGGGCGGCACCGTGCTTGTGGATGCCGGGCCGGTGACGGATTCCCGCGGCATTGTGCGACTGCGCAACAATCTGGCCCATGTCGAATCCCTGCGCGGCGCCAAGGCGGTTGCGAATGGCTTTCGGCGCATGCTGGGCGGCGACTATCCGGGGCACTCCGAGGCCGAGCTGGATGCGCTGGCGCTCAGGAGCCACTGGTTCGACAAGCGCGGTCGGGCACGCCCCCTGTTCGACCCGCGGCTGCTCGACCAGATCAAGGATATCAGCTTCGACGATATTCTGGTGGCGCAATGGCCGCTTTACGACGCGCTTACCTGTGCGCCCCTGATGGTGCTACGGACGCAATTGACCGATCAGCTTCGTCGCGAAACCTTTGACGAGATGGTCCGCCGCCGGCCCGAGGCGGTGGCGCTGACCATAGCCGGCCAAGGGTCGCCGGCGCTGTTCGACCAGCAGCCAGAAATCGAGGCTATCGCGGGCTTCGTGTTCGCGTTGGGTGGGACGCGGCGGCGAGCGGCCTGACAATCAAGTGGCGGGCGTGGCCGTGGCCAGCAGGACGGCCTGTTCAACCCAGTGCTCGCGCCCGATGCGGCCCTTGACGGCAATACGCCCCTCCAGCCATTCGATGTGAGCCGGTGCCCAGGCGGCAATCTGGTCGTAATGATAGATGCCCAGATCGTTCAGCGCTGATTCCGTTTTTGGACCTATACCCTTGATTTGCTTGAGATCGTCCGGAACACCGTGGCGTGGGGCGGGCAAATCCGGCGGTCGCTGCTGGGACGCTGTTGGTGTGGGCTTCTGCGGCTCGGCGTCTTCCTTTTCCACTGCCCCGGCCAGGCGGCGGGCAGCCGAGCGCAGCGTGGGCGCATTGGCGGATGACGTTTGCGGTACCGGGACAGGCGTGGGTGTCGGCGCAGATGCGGCGAAGCGCGGCCTGTTTGCACTGGCCCGCACGGCCGCATGCGCCCCATAACCCAGGCTGCACCCCAGAAGATAGGCAACGAGTACCAGTAGCGCGATTTCGATGATGTGCTCGACGGGAATCATCCGCGCTCACCGCGGCTGAGGCTCAACCAACCAGTTACCAGACCAACGGCACCGGCCACGGCCATGAATGGCCAGTAATAGCCCAGGAGAAACAGAAGCGTCGTCCAGAATGACGTCATCGGCCCTGGCTCAACCCTCTCCGCCAGCCGCCCGGACGGAGACCACGATACGCCGGTTCTGACGCTTGCCGGCTGCGGTGGCGTTGTCGGCGACTGGTTTGGCCTCACCATAGCCGATGGCATAGAGCCGTTCGGGGGCAACGCCGCGCTCGATCAGGGCGTTGACGACCGCCTCGGCCCTGGCCACCGAAAGAGCGAGGTTGCGCTGATCGTCGCCATCGCTGTCTGTGTGGCCTTCGACATCGATGACGGCGTTGGGGCAAAGGGCGAGCGCCTCGGCGAAGGCGTCGAGCTCCGCCGAGGCGCTGGCGGAGATGATGGCGGCACCCGACTGGAAGAGAATTGCATTGTGCGCGGAAAGTTCGGCCAGGCGGGCTTCGCACAGCGCCAGATTTGAGGATGCCGCGGCAGGCGGTGGGGCTTCTTCCGACGTTGCGGCGATGGCCTCGGCCTGCACAGGTTCCTCTGGCGGCGTAGCGGGCTCAGCCGGCTCGACAGCGGGAGCGGAGAGCGCCAGTGACCATTTGGGCAGGGCCGTGCCAAGGGCGGCCTCGGCATCTGCCAAACGTTCGGCCGCAGCGATATTGCCATTTGCGGTCCAGCTTGCACCATCGAACGCGACCTCGCCGCTCTCGATGAGGGCCAACACATCCAGGGCCTGCAGGACCTCGAGGGAAAACTCTGCTGGAGCGCCGGTTCTGACCTCGGTGTTGTCGATGGCGGTCTCTCCCCCGCGTACCGCGAGGAAACGCTGCAGGGATTCTGCGGGCACAAAGCCTTCAAAGACGATTGCGCCGGTGGCGGACTTGCTTGCGGACCACACATAGGGTCGGGTATCGACGGGTTCGGGCACCACGACCTCGGCCCCTGCGGCGAGATCGAGCGGAGCGGCCACGTCCAGGCTGGCCTGACGCGCCGCACCGCTAGCAGCAGTTCCGGAAAGGGACCAGGACTTGCCATCGAAGGCCACCCTGCCCTGCTCCAAGGCCAGGAGCGCATCGACGGCGGCATTTACCTGGAGGGCAAAATTGTCAGGCGCACCAAGCGCCACGCGGCTGGTATCGGTGACCCGGGTGCCCACATGGACCTTGAGATAGTCCTGCAGCGCTGTGGCGGGCACATTGCCCTGGAACAGGAAACTGCCGTCGGCCAGACGCTCGGCGGACCAGACAAAGGGATCAGCCGCCACGGGAGCAGGCTTCGGGCTGGTCAGTGCCAGTGACCAGCCGGCCTGGGCGAGGCCCTGGACGGCAAACTCGGCCTCTATCGAACCCTTGTCGATGACCGAGGCGGGCTCTCCTGTGACGGACCAGCCCGTGCCGTCAAAACGGATCTCTCCCTGGCGCAACCAGGGCAGGAACTGCATGGCCTGCTCTGCGGATGCAACGAAGTTGGGCGCTTCACCCGAGGCATAAGTGACCTTCGAGCGTGCAGACGGTCCGGCAAGAGACAAGAGTTCTGTTTCGACCTCTGGAGCCGGCAGCATGCCGCTGAGGATCACTGCCCCAGTTTCATCGCGACGGATTGTGAAATTGTAGGCCGCGGCGGGAGGTGCCTGCACCGCCGCTTCGCCCAATATCAATCCCTGAGGCAGGGCTGACTCAAGCCGTGACCGGACCATCCGGTAATCGGCCGGTGATTGCGCGATGCCTGAAAGCGAGACGGCGTCACCGGCAAGAGCGAAGCGCCCTTCGGAAAGATGGGCGAGCAATTCGAGGCCGAAATCCACGGCACCATGATAGCCAGCCGGTGCGCCTGCACCGAACTTAAGGAAGGAAACATCTGCGCCGTCGAGGTCAGCAAATTTCGACCGGGTCGTTTCGTCGGGCACATAGCCATCGAATACCAGCACATTGCCCGGCTGCCGATTGATGCTGACCCAGTAGTCGGCGATGCGCGGCGGCTGCAGCTCGACAATGGAATTCGGGCCGGACAAGGCCTCGGTCACTGCTTGCGCAACCTCAAGGCTTGGCGGAACCCCCGTGAGACGGCTGACGCCATCGACAATGCGGCCCTCCCCTTCCTCGAGCCGCGCCAATTGCTCGACCAGGCGCCGCGCCTGCTCGGCGAAACCTGCCGGCGCACCGGAAGCAAGGGACAGGCCCGTGGCGATCGGTACGCCGGAGACGTCGGCGAGACGCAGCCGATCGACGATCTGCTCCTCCGGTACATAGCCGGAAATGGCGATGCGGTGCCCGTCATAGTCTGCGCGCCAGACATAGGGAGTGATGCGGACGGGCTCGACTGCAATCTGCCCTTTGGCAATGCCCGACGGCAGCGCGGCCAAAGCCATCTGCAAATGTCCGAGCGCGCGCTCTGAACTGGCCTGGCCAGTTGCGTTCAGGGTCAGGCCGGAGAGCTCGAAATGACCGGAAGTGACAAGCTGGGCCTGTGACAGGGCGAACTCGACACCACGCAGCCACTGGGCTTCATCAGGCTGGCCGGAGCGAATTTGCAGGTCCGCGGCAACCAGGCCCGGTCTGGAGGCGAGAGACTGACGTAGCTCTTCATTGGGCACGCTGCCATAGAGACTTACGCCCCGATCCTCAACTGCAACATTAATTCGATAAGGCGTGGCGAGCGGCGCGACTGTGACGATTTGCTCGACCCCCGCGACACCGGGCAGACCAGCAAGGCGCTGGATGACGAGGTCGCGTTCCGTATCAGAGAAAGTCGTTCCGGAGAGGGTGAGCTGGCGTCCCGAGATGGTGAAGTGGGCCCAATAATAGCCGTCAGAAGCGAGGACTTCCCTGCCCTGGCTTTCCAGATTGCCCACCATGGCCGGGGTGGCGAAGGCCAGGGCAGCGGCCGTGCCGCCCAGGACTGTCACAACACCCGGCGCCACCCACTTGAGGAGGTCCCTGATCATCCCGAATCCATTGGAAAACCGCAATTTTCAAGAGGTTAGATGATTTGCCGGGAAGGACAAAGGAAAAAGGGGTGGAGGCGAAACACTGGCGTGCCTGAGGGGCATCCTCCACCTGTTGGGGAGTAATGTCCGTCGCGAGGGCTGCCATTGCGTCAGACGCAGGTAATGTTCTCGAATCCGCGGTGTGCGGAGAAACTCCCCCTCACCGACTCGGCTTCGCCGAGCCACCTCTCCCCGATGGGGAGAGGAAATGGGGCGGCGCAGCTACAAGAAATGGCGCTCGCTTTTGCAGCTTGCTCATCCCAGTGTGGCGCTCATGGCCTTCTGGACTTGCCCAGCTCCACAGGAGCCGCGCATTCGCCAAGCGAACCGTCAGCGAATTTGCCTTTGGCACGGCTCAAAAACAGAAAGGCCCGGCAGAGCCGGGCCTTTCCGAATTCAGATGTAATCCGAGGATTACTTGAATTCCTTGGCGGCCTTGAAGGTGACCTTGTAGGCACCGTTCTGGTGGACTTCGCCCTTGACGGACGAGGTGAAACCACCGCCCGGAGCCCAGGCCAGTTCGGCAGCGCCGTAGAAGTCGGTCTGGGTCAGAGCAGCCGGCTTGTTGGTGCCGTAGACGCCGACTTCACCGGTGAGGGTGATGGTTTCAGAGACGGCAGCCACGAGCTGGGCAGCGACCTGGTAACCTTCGGTGTTGGCAGCAGCGGTGTCTTCATCGAACCAACGACCACCGAGGTTGATGCTCACGCCTTCGGTGACGGTGGCGCCGATGGAGCCGCCGATACCGGTCTGGGTGGCGACAGCGACATTGTTGGCCTGACCACCGGTGGCTTCACCCGACAGAGCGATCTTGAACATGTCGAAGGTGGCTTCAGCCGAACCCAGGACATTCCAGTAGCTGTCGTTGGTGTTGTTGGCGCTGTAGGCACCAGCAGCACGGACCTTGAACATGTCGAAGGTACCGGTCACGCCGGCGTGCACGGCCCAATCTTCGACGATCCCGTCGAGGATACCACCGGCAAGGGCGGTGACGTGAGCGGTGATGCCTTCACCGGCATATTCAAGCACACCGATGGCGGTACCGGCGTTCTGACCAGCAGCATTACCGGTGTACCAGCCACCAACAACGTTATTTGCAACATTGGTCGGCACCTGCTGACCAAAGGCACCCTGAGCAGAGCTATCGAGGTTCTCAAGGCCAGCCTTGACAACCACACCGTTACCGAGGTCGGACACGACCTGGATCACGTGACCACCATCTTTCGGCAGGTCATTGGCGAACATCACGCCCTTATCAACGGCATCTGAATTGAACAGGCCGAGGAAGTTGAACGGCTCGTCATCGCCGAAGTTGGCAATCGAACCCTTCTTACCAGCCATGATGGTGGTGGTATCGCCGATCGAGACATAAGCCTCGTCGATGATCCAGTCGCCATTTGCGCCGGCAATGTTCGCAGTGGCATCACCACCAACCGCGCGAGCACCTTCGTCAGTAACCTGCCAGTCCTGAACGGACTTCAGCTTGATGGTGGCAGAAGCCGGACCGAAGTCAGACGAAGCGGTGCCGACGAACTTCAGCCAAGCTTCAACCTTGGAGCGCCAGTCGTTGTCGAGGCCAGCGGTAGAACCGTTGTCCATGACATTGCGGCCACCGTCCTGGGCGTTGATCCAAGCCGGGTTGGTGCCGCCGTTCCAGTTGGCGTTGTAGTCGCCCCACTGGAGTTCGTACTTCACGCCGCCGGTGATCTGCAGGCAGTTGTCCGAGGACGAGATGGTCAGGCCGGAGATGCCGAGCGAGTCACAGACGTCGAGCGAGGTGAGAACACCCAGATCGGCAGCGAAGCCAGCGGTCGAGAGACCAGCGGCAGCAACAGAACCGAGGATAAGGCTCTTGAGTTTCATTAATTGACCTCCAAAGTCAGTCATTCTTTGTGCCGGTTACCCAGCGGTTTGTCGAAACGCGACCACACAATTCGTGGTGCTGTGTGTTGCCGTCGCGTTGCGACCGACAAACGATCCCATGCATGGATTCGCAAGACCCACTCTACGCATGCAAAAAGCTGACGCAATCGCGGCAAGCGGGTTTTGGGGTTGTCACAATCTGGTTGCGCGGCAGTTGTTGCAGATTCAGCACACACCTGGAAACGGACTGTTAAGCGAGCTGAACAAAGCGTTAAAATTGCAGGATTGCCCGGCATTTGCGCGCCAGAGATATAGCGAAGGCGGCCACGGCGCGGCAAATGTGGCAGCGTGCCCCATCTGTGGCACTGACGTGGAACGATGAGGAGACAGGCATGGGCGAAAGCAAGGTAGCACTGGTTACGGGAGGAACATCCGGGATCGGTCTGGCGGTGGCGCGGGGGCTCAAGCAGGATGGCTGGCAGGTGGCCATCTGCGGACGCCGGGCCGCTCTCGTGCATGAACTGGCCTCGGAGGCCGGACTGGACGGATATGTCTGTGACGTTGCGGATGCAGAATCGGTGGCGGCGATGTTCGACGCGCTCGGCCAGAAACACGGCCGGCTCGATCTGGTCTTCAACAATGCAGGGCGCTTCGCACCGGCGACGAATTTCGGCGATCTGGACACGGCGGTGTGGCGGGAGATGATCGACACCAATCTCAATGGCGCCTTCTATGTCGCCCAAGCCGCCTTCCGCATGATGCGGGATCAGCAGCCACAGGGCGGACGGATCATCAACAATGGCTCGATCTCGGCCTATGTGCCGCGCCCGCAAGCAGCCTCCTATACCACCAGCAAGCACGCCATCACCGGATTGACCAAATCGATCTCGCTGGATGGCCGCGCCTACAATATCGCTTGCGGGCAGATCGACATCGGCAATGCTGCAACCGACATGACGAGCACCATGAGTTCGGGATCATTGCAGGCCAATGGCACCATGATGCCCGAACCGACCTTCGATGTGGCCCATGTTGTTGATGCCGTACGTTACATGGCCAGCCTGCCGCTGGTGGCGAATGTCCAGTTAATGACTGTGATGGCGACAGCCATGCCCTATATCGGGCGAGGGTAGGCCCCGGCGCTATTTCAAGCGGCCCAAACCTTCTCGCCGGCAATCCAGGTCGACTGTACGTGCCGGCTGTCATCCAGGTGCACGAAGCTGGCCTCGGCGCCGACCTGCAGGTGGCCGATCCGGTCATCCGCGCCAATCGCGCGCGCGGGATATAGAGAGGCCATGCGCAAGGCCTCGCCCGGCTCATAGCCCAGGTGGTCGATCACGAAGTTCACGGCATCGATCATGTCGAGATCGGCACCAGCAAGAGTTCCGTCTGCCAGGCGGAGTGCGCCATCGGCACGCGTAATGGTCCGGCCGTTGAGCTCGATCGTCTTGAGATCGGTGCCGGTCTGGGACATGGAATCGGTGACAAGGAAGATGTGGCCCGGGCCCTGCTTGGCGCGCAGCGCGGCGGCCATGGTCGCTGGATGAACATGGATTCCATCGGCAATGAGGCCTGCATGCACATCCGGCCGGTCCAGCACCGCCCCGACCAGGCCGGGCTCGCGATTGCCCAATTGGCTCATGGCATTGAACAAATGGGTCGCCATGCTGGCCCCGGCGTCGAAGGCGGCGATGGCCAGATCGTATCCCGCATCGGAATGGCCGATGCTGACAATGGCGCCCGCATCGACGAGACGCGCGATCTGATCAGGCGGCACTGTTTCGGCGGCGATGGTGCAGAGCAGCCGGGGCAGGTCCGAAGCGGCCGAGCAGAGACGCTCCAGATCTGCTTGGCCCATGGGGCGGATCAACGCCGGGTCATGCGTGCCCTTGCGCGACAGGGCCAGATGGGGCCCTTCCAGATGCAGGCCGGCAAAACCCGGCACACGCTCGGCGTGGGCGGCGACGCCGGCGGCGATGGCCTGTTCGTTGATCTCGACAGTGTCGGTGATGAGCGTGGGCAACAGGGCCGTCGTCCCGAATTGGGCGTGGGCCCGGCAGATGGTCCGGATGGCATCCAGGGTGGGGCTGTTGTTGAACAACACGCCGCCGCCGCCATTGACCTGGAGGTCGACAAAGCCGGGGACGAGCAAGCCGCCATCGAGTTCGACACGCTGGGCATGTGCGGGAACATCGCCAAGCTGCACAATCCCGACGACATAGCCGAACTCGACCAGCAGCGCGGCATGGCCGTGCCAGGTGTCGCCGTCGAAAATGCGCGCGCCGAGGACGGCGGTGAGATCACTCATACCGTCTCCGTCACCTTGCGCAGCATGGGTGGCTCGTCCGGGTTGAGGCCGCGGTGGCGAGCCAGCGCCTCCACAAACCCATAGAAAGAGACAATCAGAGCGAGCGGGTCGGTCAGCGGGTGGCCGGTGGCAGCAAATGGCAGGCGGGAGGCGGCGCCGGGGCGGTCGCTGGTCAGGAAGGCGCGTGCCCCCTGCCCGGCCAGCTTGTGGGCCATATCGGCCACCGAGGCTTCGGCAGCGTCGCGGGCGGCCAGACCGAGCACCGGATAGCCGGGCGTGACAATGGAGACCGGGCCATGCATGACTTCGGCGGCACTATAGGACTCGCCCTGGATGCCGCAGGTCTCCTTGAACTTCAGCGCCGCTTCATTGGCGATGGCAAAACCGGGGCCGCGACCCAAAACGTAGAGGGCCGACTGGCCGTCGAGCGCCGGAATCATTTCGGACCAATCGCAGCGCACCGCCTTGGCGAGGCTTTCCGGCAGTGCAGCGACGGCACGCTGCAACTCGGCGTCGTCACTCCACCGGGCGAGCAGAGCGAGGCCGGCGACGACAGAGGTCACGAAGGTCTTGGTGGCGGCGACGCTTTTCTCAACACCCGCATGAAGGTTGATGGTGACGTCGCTGGCAGCGGCGAGCGGCGAATCGGCGGTATTGGTGATGGCAATGGTGGTCGCGCCGCTCCGGCGGGCGGACTGGGCCATGCCCACGATGTCCGGGCTCTTGCCGGACTGGGAAATGGCGATGGCAGCGGCCTTGCCCAGCTTGAGGTCGCGTCCATAGATCGAGGCAATGGACGGACCGACCGAGGCCACCGGAACGCCCAGGGACAATTCGATTGCATATTTGAGATAGGCCGAAGCGTGATCGGATGATCCACGGGCCACGGTGACCACCAGCGCCGGATCGAGCGCGCGCAGCCGGGCAGCGGCGCCTTCGAGCGTATCCGAGGAAGCCGTCAGGAAATTGGCCACCACTGCAGGGATCTGGTCGACTTCCTGGCGCATATAAGTCTGGGTCGTCACGGCCTAATGGCTCCATTGCTGGTGTCGCCAAGGCGCAACTCGGCCACAAAGTCATAGGTGTCGCCCCGATAGATGGAGCGGGTGAATTCCACCACGCGGCCCGTCCCCAAATAGGAAATACGCTCGATGTGGAGGCCGGCCGAGCCGACCGGCACCTGCAGCAGGTGAGCGTCGTCCTCGGCGATATTGGCGGCGCGGATGCGCTGAATGGCGCGGACGGGACGCATGCCGGTCTTTTCGAGATGCTTATAGAGCGAATCCGCAATAGCCAGGGGATCGGGCAAAACCGCCCCGGAGAGGCTGGCGCGTTCAATGGCGAGCGGCGTTTCACCTGTCAGGCGCAAACGCGAGATGCGCGAAACACGATCACCCGCACCGAGGCCCAGGATGATGGTTTCTTCCGGCGACGGGGCATAGAGACCCCGTTCCAGCCACTCGGCCCGCACCGCCATGCCGCGTCGGGCCATGTCTTCGGTGAAAGAGGTGAGCTGGGACAGAGATTGCTCGACCCGCTGCGTCTCAGGCGCAACAAACGTGCCGGAGCCGTGGCGCTGGACAAGAACACCCTCTTGCACCAATTGCTGGACGGCCTTTCGCACCGTCACCCGGGATACGTCGGCACGCAAAGCCAGGTCCCGCTCGGATGGCAAGGCGTCGCCGGGGTTGATATGCCCGCGCTTTATGGCATCCTCTATCCAGCGCTTGAGCTGCAGATAGAGCGGGCCGCCAATCGGCAGCACGACTGGACCGTCGCCAAACATCATGCCGGTCTGTTCAGTCAATCGACCTCCTTGGCCGGCCCTTCTCATGGCTGGAAAGCCTGTTGCACCGGGGCAGCCTCCCTTCATAATACCAATAAAATACCATTTACCAAGCCCAATTTGCCGCGGAGGGCGCAAGAAATGCATCCCGCTGTGGATATTGTGCTTTTGGACAAAGCGCCAAACCCCATTGGCTGGCCGCAGCAGTAAGTGGTATGTCTTTGGCATTATCGAGCGGAGGAGCGGAGAATGACCCAGAGGCTGACCGAGGCACGTCATCCCCAAGCGCAGGGGCTGGATCTGCTTGATGATGCGGAGATTCTCCATCTTCTGGCAGCAGGCCAGGCCGAGGCCGCCAACCGGGTCGCCGCGGCCATTCCCGAGATTGCCGCAGCTGCTGATCTGGCCGCCAAGTCAATCCGGGATGGCGGTCGCCTCGTCTATGCGGCCGCTGGAAGTTCCGGCCTCATGGCACTGGCGGATGCGCTCGAACTGCCCGGTACTTTCAGCATCTCCCGTGACCAGATCGTGGTCTTGCTGGCAGGTGGCATGGCGGCACTCAAGGATATGCGCGGCGGGCCTGAGGATGACGCGGAAGCGGCACGAGCGAGTACCAAAGAGCTGTCCCTGAACGAAAATGACTGCCTTATTGCCGTAACGGCCAGCGGCCGCACACCCTACCCTCTCGCGGCTGCCGCGGTGGCCCGGGCCGCCGGAGCGCGCACAATCGGCATCGCCAACAATGCCGGAGCAGACCTGTTCGACATGGTGGATGTTGGCATCTGCCTGCCGACCCCGGCCGAAGTGATAGCCGGCTCGACGCGAATGGGCGCCGGTACCGCGCAGAAGATTGCGCTGAACATGTTGTCCACCCTGATGGCCATGCGGCTGGGCCATGTGCATGACGGGTTCATGGTCAATGTCGTCGCCGACAATGAAAAGTTGCGCGCCCGTGCCTCAAGCATTGTGTCGGCGGTGGCCGGGGTGGACGGGACAGTGGCCGACGCAGCGCTTAGGACCAGCGCTGGTGCCGTCAAACCCGCCATTCTGATTGCCCGCGGGGCTGCCGATCTGGACCAAGCCAACAAGATCCTGGCGCGACATAGTGGACATTTGCGCCCTGCAATGGCTGATCTGGGCCAGTAACGACGCAATAACCCTAGTATTGGCGCCCCATCTTTGGTTAACTCCCGGTTACCGAACGACAGGGGGCAAACGATGTCGTGGATATCTTTTAGAGCCGCCGGCGGGCGACTTAAAATCAAGCCGCGCTGGCAGCAGCGCTGGGCCGAGCGCAACAAGAAGGTCAAGGTCGTGGACCTGGGGCTGTTTCTGGTTACCTGGTGGTCGGACGCCGATATCCAGCGCTATGGCTAGCTCTGCCCGTGATGTCGAAATTTTCTGATTTCTGATGTCGAAGCAGCATCGCGCCTGACGTCGCCTTTGCGAGACCGCAATACAAAGGAGACAGGCCATGCCTAGCCAAGTGACCGCTGACGAACATGCCGACGATTCCAACCGGGATCTGGTTCTGACCCGGATCATCGATGCCGCCCCAGAGGCGGTATTCCGCTGCTGGACCGAGCCGGTATTGATGAAACGCTGGTTCGCACCCAAGCCCTGGACGACGCCACACGCCAGCGTGGACCTGCGTCCGGGTGGCGCCACGCATATCGTCATGGCGGACGAAAAGGGGGACGAATATCCCAGCCCCGGCCAATTCCTCGAGATCGTGCCCAATCGCAAGCTGGTTTTCACCGATGCCTATATCGGAGACTGGCAACCCTCAGAGAAGCCGTTTTTCACCTGTGTGCTGACGTTCGGGCCGGAAAACGGCAAGACGCGCTATACCGCGACCGCCCGGCATTGGCGGGTCGAGGACCGTCAGACCCACGAGCAAATGGGGTTCCATGAGGGCTGGGCGCTGTGCGCCGCGCAGCTGGAGGAGGTCGCCAAGTCGCTTTGACAGGGCGCCAGCACCAAGAAACCCCGGAGGTGGTGGCACCTTCGGGGTTCTTGACCGGTCTTCGATATTTTTCAATCGCGTTCCGGTTCAGGAAAAACGCGCCCGATGCACAAGGGTTCCAAGAATTTTCCACGCGCACCCCGAACGCAATGATGAGATGATCAAAGCCGATCATATCTCGTTGGAGGTGCAAGGAAGTGAGCGACACCACGGGAGGGTGCCTTTGCGGAAAGGTCCAGTTTCGTGCACGGGGAGAGCCCTATCGGGTGGGGCTCTGCCACTGCCTGGATTGCCGAAAGCACCATGGAGCGCTGTTTCATGCTTCCGCGATCTACCCGGCGCCTGCCGTTGCGGTCTCGGGAACCACCCAGGCCTATCGGGGGCGGCATTTCTGTCCCGAATGCGGCTCCTCGGTGTTCTCCGTGTCCGGAGATGAGATTGAGGTCAACCTCGGTTCTTTCGATGTCATCGACGCATTCCGGCCCACATACGAACTCTGGTGCACGCGACGAGAGCCGTGGCTACCCGAGTTCGAGGGCCTGACAAGATATGCTGGAGACCGCGACAGGACCGGCAGGACCGAACCGTAAAGTGCCGCAGCGCCAGCGACCTAAGTCTGCTCCGGCTCGTAAGTGACTTCGCCCGCCAGCTCGGCCACGTGGTCAATGACCGCGGCAGCATCGGGATTGTCACCACCGAGCATATCGGCGACGCGTTCCAGCGCCGCGATCAGCATGATCTGCTCCCACTCCTTGAGCGCTGAAAACTGCTGGTGGAACTGCGCGTGGACCCCATCCGGGGCTATGGCGAGCACCTTCCGCCCCTTGTCGGTCAAGGACAGCAGCACCTGGCGGCGATCCTTCTCCCCGCGCCGACGCTGAATCATTCCCGCATTTTCGAGCTTTTGCAGCAAGGCTGTCGTGGTCGCCTGGGTGATGCCCATGCGCGAGGCTACGTGCCCGGCGGTTTTCTCCTGCTCGACATCCAGGATCTGCATGAAGATCAGCTGGGAAGGCGTGAGGCCCGTTTCGCGCATCAACTGCTTGGAATTCGATTCGGTGGCGCGCAGAATCTTCCGCATCGCGGTCAGCGCTGATTTGGTCCGATCTTCCAAAGGCGTACTCCAAAGTCTTCCCTAGCATATTATCGTCAGAAGCCAGGGAACCCAAGCGAGATGGCTGCGTTGGAATTTCCTTAGGCAAGGCTAACTTGTTTTTCGCACACAAAGCAAAACTCGCGGTCAGGAAAAATAATTCAGGCGCCCGCCTGGCGCGCAACCTCATGATTTATCGATCGAATTCAGCGCTTTCTGTCATTCATGTGACATCGCAACAGTGGTTCTGATCGTTTGGTGGGTTGAAATTTAGTTCAATCAAGCTAACTTTCGCGACCATGATTTATGGCAACTCAGCGCTATTCGACGCCGGTGCGATGCAGCGACAGTCCGCAAGAGGCTCCGAGGCGACCATCAGGACGCCGCGCAGTACCGATGGTGCAAAGGTGTGGGCCCTTATCGGCGACACAGCTTCGCTCGATGACAATTCGCTCTATTGCAACCTGTTGCAGGCCACGCATTTCGCTTCGACCTGCGCGATCGCCGAGCAGGACGACAAGGTGGTTGGCTGGGTCTCGGGCTATATCCCGCCGGAGGAGCCAGACACCTATTTCGTCTGGCAGGTCTGCGTCAGCGACGCGGCGCGCGGCCAGGGTCTTGGCAGGCGGCTGATTGGCAATGTGCTGGTGCGTCCGGCCTGCCGCTCGGTGACGACGCTCAAATGCACCATCACCCATGACAACGAACCGAGCTGGGGCCTGTTCACCGCTATCGCGCGCAAGCTCGACGCGCAGATGCGCCAAGTCGAGATGTTCGACCGACACGCCCATTTCGAGGACCGGCACGACAGCGAATATGCGGTCAGCATCGGTCCATTCCAACCCGATAAGGTCACGGCGCTTACGAGCGCCTGATCGCACGCCCCAAAAGACAACCCTTTGACTATCCACGTCCAGGAGACGTTTCCCATGGCCACGACAGCAACAATCACGCCCATGACCACCTTCGAGCGCGTCGAAAGCCGCGTGCGGTCCTATTCGCGCAGCTTTCCGAAGGTGTTCGACCGGGCGCTGGGCGCGACCATCTACGACACCCACGGCAAGGCCTATACCGATTTCCTGGCGGGCTGCTCGACGCTCAATTACGGGCATAACGACCCCGACCTGAAGGCGGCGCTGATCGAATATGTCTCTAATGACGGCATTGCCCATGGCCTGGACATGTTCACCGACGCCAAGGAGCATTTTCTTGCCACCTTCGAGCGATTGATCCTGCGCCCGCGTGGCATGACGCACCAGTTGCAGTTCACTGGTCCGACCGGCGCCAATGCTGTCGAAGCGGCCATGAAGCTTGCGCGCAAGGTTACGGGTCGCACCAACATCATTTCCTTTACCAATGGCTTTCACGGCGTGACGTTGGGCGCGTTGGCCGCTACCGGCAACGGCAAGCATCGCGGTGGTGCCGCCACGCCGCTTTCTGGCGTCACCCGCGCCGCCTATGACGGCTATCATGGTCCGGACATCAATACGGCCGACCTGCTTGATCGCCAGCTCAGCGATCCTTCGAGCGGCATCGATGCGCCGGCAGCGATCATCGTGGAGACCGTTCAGGGCGAAGGCGGCCTCAACGCCGCGTCACCCGAGTGGCTGCGCCAGATCGAAGCCATTGCCAAAAAGCACGGTGCTCTCTTCATCATCGATGACATCCAGGCCGGCTGCGGACGCACGGGCGGGTTCTTCTCGTTCGACGGCATGGGCCTGTCGCCGGACATCGTCACCATGGCTAAGTCGCTTTCGGGCATGGGCCTGCCACTGGCGGTGACCCTGATTAAGCCAGAGCACGACATCTGGAAGCCAGCCGAGCATAACGGCACCTTCCGCGGCAACAATCATGCTTTCGTGACCGCCGCTGCGGCCCTGGACAAGTTCTGGTCCGACGACCGCTTCCTCTCGGAGGTGAACGAGAAGGCCCGCTATCTTAGCGAACGTCTGGGCGCCATTGCCGACGAACATGGCCTCACTACCAAGGGCCGCGGCATGATGATGGGCATCGATGCCGGTTCAGGCGAAAATGCCGCCGCGATCTGCAAGGCGTGCTTTGCCAAGGGCCTGATCATTGAGACCTCAGGCAGCTTTGACGAAGTGGTCAAGGTCTTGTGCCCGCTCACCATTTCCCTCGACCAGCTCACCGCCGGCCTCGACATCATGGAAACCGCCTTCGACGCGGTCCTGGGGTCCCACCGCGCGGCCGCCGAATAAGGAAAGTTCCAAAATGATTGTACGCGATCTCGAATCCGCCCGTTTGGGCGACCGCCTCGTCAATTCCAATGGCTGGGACAGCACGCGCCTGCTGCTGGCCGGCGATGGGATGGGCTTTTCCTTTCACATCACCCGCATTCATGCGGGCACCAGCCACGTGTTTCACTACAAGCACCATTTCGAGAGCGTCTACTGCATCTCGGGTGAAGGCACGATCGAGGACATCGCCACCGGCACGGTGCACCAGATCCGTCCCGGCGTGATGTACGCCCTCGACCTCAACGACAAGCATCGCCTGACCGCCAAGAGCGAGATGGTGATGGCGTGCTGCTTCAACCCGCCGGTGACCGGCCAGGAAGTGCACCGCGAGGACGGCTCCTACGCCCCGGCTCCCGAAGACGCCTGAGCGGCTCCCCAAAACACCAACTGAAAGGCGAGACACATGACCCAGTCAGCTTTCGACACCGCCAATCACGATGACTATCCCACCCGTCTGCCGGCCGAAAAATGGCAGGAACGGAAAGACCCCGTCGTCTGGGGCAAGTGGAGCCCGGAAGCACCGCTGACGCGCGCGCAGACCGAGAGCTTTGAAAAGAACGGCTACCTGATCCTCAAGGATGTCTTTTCGCCGGCGGAAGTCGCCGCGCTGCAGAAGGAGTCCGCCCATATGCGTTCGGGCGAGGCAAAGATCGCCGACGACAATGTGATCACCGAGCCGGGTTCGGACGAGGTACGCACCGTCTTCCGGCTGGATGAAGAGAACGCGCTGTTCGCGCGTCTCGCCAGCGACCGCCGCATTGCCGGCGCCGTCAGCTTCCTGCTCGACGACGATGTCTATCTCCATCAGTCGCGCCTCAACTACAAGCCGGGCTTCACCGGCAAGGAATTCTACTGGCACTCCGACTTCGAGACCTGGCACGCTGAGGACGGCATGCCGCGCATGCGCGCGATCTCGGCCTCAATCCTGCTCACGGACAATGACGCGCTCAACGGTCCGCTGATGCTGATGCCGGGCACGCACAAGAACTTCATCGCCTGTGCCGGCGAGACGCCCGAGGACAACCACAAGACCTCGCTCAAGAAGCAGGAAATCGGTGTGCCCTCTCATGAGGCGCTGACCAAGATGGCCAAGGAGCACGGCATCGACTACGCCTCGGGCAAGGCCGGGACAGTGGTGCTGTTCGACTGCAACACCATGCATGGCTCGAACGGCAATATTACGCCCTTCCCGCGCTCGAACGCCTTCTTCGTCTACAATGCCTGGTCCAACCGGGTGGTGCAGCCCTTCGCTGCCAAGAACCCGCGCCCGGCATTCCTCAGCTCGCGTGACCCCAAGGGTCCGATCGGCATCGAGGCCGGCAAGATCGGCTGAGGCCGGCTTTTGAGACGCCTACGACCAACCAAAATGGCTCCGCTCCCGTAATGGGAGCGGCTGGAGACTGCATGACCACAGAAAGCCCGCGCCATACCGTTGAGAAGATCGGCGGCACCTCGATGTCCCGTACCGAGGAACTGCTCGATACCGTGCTGATTGGTAACCGCAAGGGTGCTGATCTCTATCATCGCATCTTCGTGGTCTCGGCTTATGCCGGGATGACGGACGACCTGCTTGAACACAAGAAGTCAGGCAAGCCCGGCGTCTATGCGCTGTTTGCCAGTGCCGAGAGCGGCTGGGGCTGGGGCGATGCACTGAGCGCCGTGGCCGACAAGATGTTCGCCCACAACGAGCGCGTCTTCAGCGACGAAGGTGCCCGGCAATCCGCCAACCGCTTCGCGCGGGAGCGAATCGAGGGCGTCCGCTCCTGTCTCATCGACCTGCAGCGACTTTGCTCGTTCGGGCATTTCCAGCTCGGGCAGCACCTTCTCACAGTGCGCGAGATGCTGGCCTCGCTGGGCGAAGCGCATTCGGCGTTCAATACCGCCCTGCTGCTCAATCTCAACGGCGTGCGGGCCCGGATGATCGACCTTACCGGCTGGCGCGACGAGGCACAGTATTCTCTCGATGAGGCCATCGAGCGGGCGCTGGCCGATGTCGACCTCAGCACCGAACTGCCGATCGTAACCGGCTATGCCCAGTGCAAGGAGGCCCTGATGGGCACCTATGACCGGGGCTATTCGGAAGTGACATTGTCGCGACTGACGGTCGTTACCGGGGCACGCGAGGCGATCATTCACAAGGAATTCCACCTCTCGAGCGCCGATCCTCGGCTGGTGTCGCCAGAGGCCGTTCGCGTCATCGGCGAGACCAATTACGATGTCGCCGACCAGCTCTCCAATATGGGCATGGAGGCGATCCATCCGCGCGCCGCGAAAAGCCTTCGGCAGGCCGGCATTCCGCTTCGGGTCAAGAATGCCTTCGAGCCGGAACATCCCGGCACGGTGATCCGTTCAGACCTCGATGCGCAATCGCCACAGGTCGAGATCGTGACCGGTCTGAGGCAGGTTTACGCCTTTGAGTTCTACGACCAGGACATGGTCGGGGTGAAAGGCTATGACGCCGAAATCCTCGAGGCGCTGAAGCGCCACAAGGTCTGGATCATCGCCAAGACGTCGAACGCCAATACCATCACCCATTACCTCAAGGGTTCTATGAAGGCGATCAAGCGCGTTGAGGCTGACCTTTCGGCCACTTTCCCGACGGCGGATATCTCGCTGCGCAAGATCGCGCTGGTTTCGGCCATCGGCCGTGATCTGCGCTCCCCCAGGGTGCTGACCCAAGCCATTCAGGCCCTTTCGGCAGCGGGTATCGAGCCGCTCGGCGTGCACGACCTTCTGCGCAAGGTCGACCTGCAGGTCATCGTCGAACCGGATCAGTTCGAAGCCACCATCGCGGCCCTGCACAAGGGCCTGATCGAAGACTGGGCAACCGCGCCGCAACCCAAATTGCACGCGGCTGCCTGATCCAGGACCGGCTGCAAGGATGGGCAGCAGCCGGTTTCCATTGCCCGAAGAAACCACAAGAGGAGAACACACATGACCAAATTCGGAAAATCCGCAGTCATGGCGCTGTCCGCCATCGCCGCTTCGGCTCTTGCCTCCACCGCCGTCAGTGCTGCCACGCTGGAAGAGATCCAGGAAAGCGGCTCGATCCGCATCGCCGTGGCGAACGAAATTCCTTACGGCTATGTCGATCCCAGTGGCGAAGCCAAGGGTGCCGGGCCGGATGTGGCCAAGGCCATCATGGAAGAGCTGGGCGTCGAGAACATCGAGTGGGTGACCACCAATTTCTCGTCGCTGATCCCTGGCTTGCAGGCCGACCGCTTCGACATGGTCGCCGCCGAAATGGCGATCCTGCCCGATCGCTGCCAGCAGGTGCTCTTTTCGGAGCCCAACACCTCCTATGGTGAAGGCCTGCTGGTTGCCGCCGGTAACCCCAAGGACATCCATGCCTATGCGGACTTCGCCGAGAACCCCGACCTCAAGGTCGCCATCATGGCGGGCGCCGACCAGCTTGAAATGATGCAGGCGCTGGGTGTGGATGAGGCCAATCTGGTCACCATCGCGGCCAATGCCGACGCCATCTCGACCGTTTCGACCGGCCGTGCCGACGCCTATGCGGCGACCAGCCTGACCGCCAGCGGCCTGGCCGAGCAGAATGACGGCGTGGAAGTGGCTTCTGATTTCACCGACCCCGTCATCGACGGCGAAGAAGTGCGCAGCTGGGGCGGGTTCACCTTTGCCTCGGGCAATGAAGCACTGCGCGACGCCGTGAACGAGGCCCTGGCCGAGTACAAGGCAACGCCCGAGTGGTCCGAGACCCTTATGGGCTATGGCTTCACCCAGTCCGACGTGGATGGCTCGGGTCAGCGCACCACCGAGGAGCTCTGCGCCGCCGAGTAATCCGGCGTCACGGAAGTTCATTCTGGGCGGGTGCTCCGGCGCCCGCCCTCCGCGCGTTCAACCACTGCACGGAAGCTGACACATGCACTGGACTGAATATCTCCCTCCCCTAATGCAAGGGGCCTGGGTGACAATACAGCTGACTTTCTACTCCACCCTATTGGGGGGCCTGCTGGCCTTTGCGGCGGGCATCGGCAAGATCTCGTCAAACTGGGCCATCAAGGGTGTTTCGGTCGCCTATATCGAGGTGTTCCGCGGAACATCCCTGCTGGTGCAGCTGTTCTGGCTCTATTTCGCCCTGCCCATTGCCGGCATGGCCATCGGGCTCGACCTGAGGCTGCCGCCAGTCGTTGCAGGCGTACTGGCCTTGAGCCTGAATATTGGCGCCTATGGAGCCGAAGTGGTGCGTGGCGCAATCCAGTCGGTGCACAAGGACCAGCACGAGGCTGCCCGCGCGCTCAACTTCACGCCGCGCCAGACGCTGTGGACCATCACCATTCCACAGGCCATCCCCGAGATGATGCCGTCTTTCGGCAATCTGGCGGTGCAGAACCTGAAAGACACAGCGCTGGTCTCGCTGATCAGCCTGGGCGACCTGACGTTCCGCGCCGAGCAGATCCGCAATTTCACCCAGGACAGCACCACGATCTATTCCATGCTGCTGGTGACCTATTTCGGCATGGCCCTGGTGCTCACCGCCATCATGCGCGGCCTTGAAGCCTATGTGAGCCGCTGGCGCGTCGCGAGGAGCTGACCCATGCTATTTGGATATGAATGGGACCTCTCCAGTCCCCTCGCCTTTGCCCTGTCCATCCTGCCGATCCTGCTGACCGGCATGATCGTGACCATCCAGGCCACCGTGCTGGGCTTTTTCGTTGCCCTGGTGCTCGGGCTGATCTGGGCGGTCCTCAAATCCGCGCCGTCGCGCTTCATCGCCTGGCCGGCACGGGTGGTGACGGAGTTCATCCGCGACACGCCCCTGCTCGTGCAGCTCTTCTTTCTCTACTACGTGCTGCCCGAGTTCGGCATCGTCCTGCCCGCTTTCCTGACCGGCGCACTAGCGCTGGGCATCCAGTACAGTGCCTATACCTCGGAGGTGTATCGCGCCGGCATCGAAGCAGTCGGCGCCGACCAACGCGAAGCCGCGCGGGCACTGAACTTTTCGGGCACGCACACCTTTACCCATGTGGTGGTGCCGCAGGCGATCCCGCGCATCATCCCCGCCATGGGCAATTACCTCGTCTCGATCATGAAGGACGTGCCGGTGCTTTCGGTGGTGACCGTGCTGGAAATGCTCAACGTCGCCAAGATCGTGGGCGACCGGACTTTCGACTATCTCGTGCCGCTGTCCATGGTCGGCGCGCTCTATCTCATCATGACATTGGTGGCCTCGGCGGGCGTGCGCCTGCTCGACACCTGGCTGCCCAAGCAGGGGATTCCCTTGAAATGACCGACGAACCGATCATCAAATTTGACAAGGTCATCAAGCGCTTCGGCGACCTGACCGTGCTCAACGAACTCGATTTCGAAGTCAAGAAGGGCGAGAAGGTCTCCATTATCGGGCCATCCGGCTCAGGCAAATCGACCGTGCTACGCATTCTGATGACGCTCGAAGGCATCAATGGCGGGGTGGTGACGGTCAATGGCGAGCCGCTGTGGCACGAAAAGGGTCCGGACGGCACGCTGAAGCCGGCCAGCGAGGCGCATCTGCACAAGATGCGCGCCCAGCTCGGCATGGTGTTCCAGCAGTTCAACCTGTTCCCGCATATGACGGTGTTGCGCAATATTACTGAAGCGCCGGTCAAGGTGTTGGGCCTGTCCAAGCAGGAGGCGCGCCAACGGGCCGAGGAACTGCTGGAGCTGGTGGGCCTGGCCGATCAGGCACAGAAATATCCGCACCAGCTGTCGGGCGGCCAGCAGCAGCGCGTGGGTATCGCCCGGGCGCTGGCCATGCGCCCCAATATCCTGCTGTTCGACGAGCCGACGTCAGCACTGGACCCGGAACTTGTCGGCGAGGTGCTCAACGTGATCGGCAAGCTGGCGCATGAGCATGATTTGACCATGCTGCTAGTGACCCACGAAATGCGCTTTGCCCGCGAAATCTCGGACCGCGTCTGCTTCTTCGATCAGGGTCGCATCCGCGAGGAAGGGGCGCCGGAAGAACTCTTCACCGACCCCAGCGAAGAGCGCACCCGCGAGTTTCTGCAGGCCGTGCTGGACAGTTGAGGGTGCCGCTCAATCTCTGAATATGTTCTGGGTTCCCTGCGCAACGTCGACCGGCCCGGTGGTCGTTGCAACAGGTTTCATCGCCGCGGGCTCTCGTGGTGCGATGCGCAGGGCCCGCAGGGCGTTCAGGATCACGGCGACGTCGATTACCTCTTGCAGCAGGGCGCCCTGCACTGGCGAGAGGTAGCCATAGGCTGCGGCAATCATCCCGAGGACAGACAGGCCGATGCCGGCGACGACGCTTTCTACCGCGATGCGACGCGCAGCTCGCGCAATTTCGATCCCGGGTCCCAGCCGATCGATCCGGTCAACGAGCAGCACCACATCGGCCGCCTCAGCCGAAGCGGCGGCGCCGCGCGCTCCCATCGCCACCCCGACATCTGCCGCCGCCAGCGCCGGCGCGTCGTTGACGCCGTCGCCCACCATCATGACAGGCCCGCGCTTTCGCTCCGTAAGCACAAGCAGAACCTTCTGGTCCGGCGAAAGACCGGCCCGCAACCCATCAAGGCCAAGCCCTTCGGTCACGCGCTCGGCGACGTCGGCGCGGTCACCGGTGGCGAGCAGTATGCGCGAGACGCCTTCGCGACGCAGGCCTTCGAGCATGACACCCGCGCCTTCGCGAAGTGGATCTGACATGAGGAGGTGTCCTGCCATCCGGCCATCGACCGCCACAGCGACGAGAAGCGATCCGGCAGCCATGGTGGCCTGTTCCGCCGCCGGCCGCCCGATACGGGCTGCAACGAAGCCGTCCCCACCGACAACGACCCAGCTGCCTTCGACCTGACCCGCAATGCCTTCGCCTGGACTCTCAGACACCTCCGAGGGCACAGGCAAGGTGAGCCCGCGCGCTTTCGCAGCAGCCACAATGGCCTGCGCCACGGGATGCTTGGATGCCTGGTCCAGTGCCGCCGCCAGCCGGAGAATATCCCCCTCGCTCATATCGAGGTGGCGGTCGATCGATACGATCTGCGGACGGCCATCGGTCAATGTGCCCGTCTTGTCGAGGATCAGCGTGCGGATGCGCGCCATCGTCTCGAGCGGCCCTGCGCCCTTGATCAGCACGCCAAAATGTGCAGCTCGCGACAGGCCTGCCACCAGAGCGACCGGCACGGCCAGGATCAACGGACAGGGCGTCGCCACGACCAGAACGGCGACAGCCCTGATCGGATCGCCGGTGAACCACCAGGCCGCGAAGGCGATGCTGACGGTCACCGCGAGAAAGCCGAGCGACCATTGATCTGCCAGCCGTGACATCGGCGCCTTGGACGCCTGCGCCTCCTCCACCAGCCGGACAATTCCGGCATAGGTGCTGTCCTTGGCCTCACGCGTCGCCGTCAGGTCGAAGGCTTCGCCAGAATTGGTCGAGCCGCTCATGGCCTCTGCGCCATGCATCAGCCTGACCGGCAGGGACTCGCCGGTCAGCGCCGATGTGTCGACAAAGGCAACCTCGGACGCCACCTTGCCGTCCACCGGGACCACATCACCCTGCCGGATCAGCAGGCGGTCTCCGGGTGCAATCTGCTCAAGTGGCACCTCCTCCAGTCCACCGTTCCGATGACGCGTTGCCGTACGGGGTACGCGGGACAGGAGGTCATGCATCTCACGCCTTGCGCGACCTTCAGCGAAGGCTTCAAGGAAGGTGCCTCCGGAATACATCACTGCGACGACCGCCGCGGCCAGTGTCTCTCCGAAGACTAGTGCTGCCGTCATGGATAATGCCGCGACGATGTCGAGCCCGACCTCGCCGGAGCGCAGGCTTCTAAATATCTCGACAACGAGCGCTGCCAGCGCTGGCACGACCCCGCCAATCCACACCAGAGTGGCTATGTCGGACTTGCCAGCCAAGCTGAACGCAAGTCCTGCGAGGAGACCCGTTACGGCGATGAGCAGGATGGCTGTCTTGAAGCGATCGGTCGGGGCCGTTTCCATGCGACTCATCTTCCTGAGGCTGAGGCGGCTATCGCGGCTCCTGGGAAGGAAGGCGGCCGATGCCTACGCCTCTTGCGCGATCGCCATCATCGCGCATGAGCAACACGGCGTCGAGTACGCCGCGACGCGCAAGCGCAGCGGGTGGCGCCTAACGGAACCATCTGTTTTTTCAGGCAAAGTGGGGTATCGCAAAAAACTGACTTTCCAGAACATCAGGAAAATCAATTAGTTATAACCATAAGAGGTAGTGGCGGAGAGGAAGGGATTCGAACCCTCGAGACCGTTCCCGATCTGCACCCTTAGCAGGGGTGTGCCTTCGACCACTCGGCCACCTCTCCGGCGGGGTCGGGTCTAGCTGTCCGTTTGGGCGATGGCAAGCGGTTTTTGTCCACAGCACCGTATGGCCGGCTGGCTGTGGAAGAGGTGGCACCCTGCCGCCGCAATTTGGTTGGTTTGGGCGAATAGTCGTGGCTTATATCACGCCAGGGCGGATTGAACCCGAACCGTGAAAGAATGGCGGCGAAAGCAAGAGGCAGAATCGAATGAATGGCTGGGACAAGTCTGGGCGCCGTCCAATGCGGCTGGCTGCCACAATGCTGTTTGCGGCCTGCGGGGCCGCCGCCGCGTCGGCGCAGACGCCCATAGAGGGTGTCTGGCGCACGGCATTGCTGTCGGAGGTGACGATAGCGGTCTGTCCGGAAGGCTATTGCGGCTACCTGTCACGGATTGTCGTGCCCGAAGGCATGCTGAGCGGGGCCGAAGCGGAAGCCGCCGCCGCCATGGCGCCTGAGGACTTTTTCGACTATCGCAACAAGGACCCCGAGCTGCGCGACCGGCCGATGCTCGGCCTGCAGATCCTGACCCTTTGGCAGGGCAATCAACCCTATATATTTGACGGGGAAATCTACAACCCCGAGGACGGCAACACCTATTCGGGCTATGTGGAAATGATCGGGCCGGATACGGCGCGGCTGAATGGCTGTGTGCTGTTTAACGTGGTGTGCCGGGGCGAAGAGTGGACGCGTGTGCCTGCCGAAGAACTTGAGGCGCGCGCCGCAGCCGAGGCAGAGGCCGAGACGGCGGATGCCGCCCCGGCGCAGTAGGGACGGCTATTCACGCATCAAGCGCATCTGTGGCTGGCCATTGCCTCGCAAGGCCGGAGAGATGCCGCGCATGTCAACGGTCGAGACCACACGCTGTCGATAGGCGGCAAACATGAAGTCGGGCGTGACATTGACCGGTTCATCGAACTGGATGGTGACGGTATAGGCCTGCATGTTGTGGGCAAGCTGCACCCCGATCAGCAGGCCCTTGAAGGGCTGTTCGAGGTAGAAGCCCTTAACGCGCATGCCGACCTGAAAGGGCACGGCGACACGCTCTGGCAAGGCCGCGCGAGCGGTGTTCCAGTCGCGATAACCATGGGCGCGCGCGACCTCTTCGAGGGCGGCGCCATGGGTCATCGGCTGGCCGTCCCGGGCCCGCTGTTCGCGCAGGGCCTTGGCTTCGGATTTGAGGGTTTGGGCAGAGGGGGTATCGAGGGAAAACGACATGTTCGGGCTCTCCGTATGGGAGGCGACAATTCACATGGGAGCCCGCATTGCCATGATGCGCCTTGGGAGAAACAACCGAAGGGATCATCGTTTAGAGCTGGACTTCACCATGGATCTTGCGATCCGCGGGCGGCAGGTGCCAACAACCGAACGCGTAAATGCTCCCGTGTGGCCGTCAAGTCAAGGGCGGGCCGATCACGTGCGGTGATGGCGCGATCAGACAATTGCATTGGGCACGGTTGGCATTGGGCGCTACGAGAACGGGACGAGGTCCAGGAGTACCAAGATGAACGAAATTCTGCTGCTCGTAGCAGGCCTGCTGGGTGGCGCGGTCAATTCGCTGGCGGGTGGCGGCTCGTTCATCGTTTTTCCGGCATTGCTCTTCGCGGGCGTTCCTCCTGTCCTGGCCAATGCGTCCAACACCTACGCGGCCCTGCCCGGCTATGTCAGCGGCACCATTGGCTATTGGAACGCCATGCAGGCGCACAAGGACAAGCTTGTCACCTACGGTCTTGTCGCAGCCTTCTTTGGCTATGTCGGTGCGGAACTGCTGCTGGTCGTTTCGGACGAATTGTTCTCGCTGGTTGTGCCCTGGCTGATGGCGTTTGCCGTGACACTTTTCGTATTCGGCAACCGGATCAACACAGCGCTGAGGGCGCGTAGTGGCGAGAGGCGCGGCCTGAAGACGCTCGGGGCGGTGCTGATCCTGTCCCTGCTGGCGGCCGTCTGTGTTTATGGCGGGTTCTTCAATGCGGGCCTGGGCATTTTGCTGTTGGCTTTCCTCGCCATGGCGGGGATGACCGACATCCACGCGATGAACGGCCTCAAGCTCTATATCTCGTCCATCGTGGCGGTGGTGGCGGTGGCACGATTTGCCCTGAACGGCACGATCGATTGGTATCACGGCTCGATCGCGCTGGTGGGCGTCACCATTGGCGGCTATGTGGCGGCACGGCTGGCGCAGTTCATTCCGACGCTGTGGATCCGCCTGGGCGTGATCGTCTATGGCATCGGCATGACCGGGTATTTCTTCTGGACGGCTTATTTCGCCTGATGGACCCTAGTCCGCCAGTCTGACCCACACGGCAGCGTCGTGGAACGGGGCACCGCCGAAGGGCGGGGCCGGTTCGGCGCTGGTGAGCGTATTGATGCCCTGCCCGCCGCGATGCGCCTTGTTGCGGTGCAGGCCCTCGGCGATCAGCACGCCGGTACGCAACCCGTCGAACAGCCGCGCGGTCAGTTGCACCGCGCCGCGATGATTGCCGACCACGACTGCGGCGCCGTCTGCAATTCCCAGCCGGGCAGCGTCGTCGGGGTGGATAAGGACGCTCGGTTCACCCTCGCGCATGAGGCTGCCCGGAGTCTGGTTGAAGGAGGAGTTGAGGAAAGCGCGCGACGGGCTGGTGGCCAGCTTGAAGGGGTATTCGGCGTCGGTTGCTTCGGTGATGGCCCAATGGTCGGCAAAGCGGGGCATGATGGCTGGATCGCAGACCCAGCGATAACCCTTCTTGTCCGAGACTGCCTGCCAATCGGGCGCGAAGCGGAAGCGCCCGTCGGGCCAGGCAAAACCATTGGCAAAGCGGGCTTCGTCGTCGGGCCGGCCGCGATCGATATAGCCAGTCTTTTCCACCTCTTCGAGCGCCGGATAGTTGGACCGCGCAAAGGTGTCGGCCACCACGTCGCGATCGCTGGTCTGGAAGGTCGGGTCGTCGCTGCCCAGACGCTGCGCAATGGCGTTGATGACGTCGTGATTGGAGCGCGCCTCGCCCGGTGCGTCGACCACGGCAGGGCCATACAGGATGCGGGTATGGCCGCCGCGGGTGTAGTAGTCATTATGTTCGAGGAACATGGTGGCCGGCAGCACGATATCGGCCAGTTCGGCCGTCTCGGTCATGAACTGCTCATGGACCACCAGGAACAGATCCTCGCGCATCAGGCCCTGCCGCACCAGCGCCTGATGCGGCGCCACAGTCGCGGGATTGGTATTCTGCACGATCATGGCATGCACCGGTCCACCGCCCTGCAGGGCCCTGGCATTGCCGGTGAGGATGGGTCCGATCTCGGACATATCGAGCAGGCGGGGCGTGCCCTTTTGCAGGTGCTTGCCAGTGAGGTGGGACTTGTCGAGGCCCCATGTGCCGGAATTGGAATGAAAGGCGCCGCCGCCGCGGTGTTGCCAGGCGCCGGTCATGGCGGGAATGGAGAGCGCGGCATGCATGGCGGTCGAGCCATTGCGCTGGCGCGAAAAGCCGAAGCCAAGCCGGAAGAAGGTACGTGGGGTCTTACCGACGAGATGGGCGAAGGCTTCGATCTCGGCGACCGAGAGCCCGGTGATATCCGCCGCCCATTCCGGCGTGCGAGTTGCGAGATGGGCTTCGAACTCGGGCGAGAAATCGGTGAACCGGGCCATGTAGTCCCGATCGGCCAGACCATCGCGCAGCAGCACATGCATGGTGGCGACTGCCAATGCGCCATCGGTGCCGGGCCTCACGACCAACCCCATATCGGCCTGGTCCATGGTGGCATTGCGATAGATGTCGATGACCACCACCCTGGCGCCGCGCGTCTTGCGGGCCTTCATGGCATGGGTCATCACATTAACCTGGGTATGCACCGCATTGGTGCCCCAGATGACCACGCAATCGGCCTCGGCCATCTGCTCGGGATTGACGCCACCCAGAAGGCCGGTGCCGGCGATATAGCCGGGCCAGGCGAGACCGGTGCAGATGGTGTCATATTGATGCGAATAGCCGCGCACGGCGCGCAGACGCTCGATGCCGTCGCGATGCACATGGCCCATGGTGCCGGCATAGAAATAGGGCCAGATGGCCTCCGGGCCATGCTCGGCCTCGATGGCAAGAAACCGCCGGGCGATCTCGTCGAGCGCCTCGTCCCAGGAAATGCGTTGCCACTGCCCTGCCCCCTTGGGGCCGACCCGACGCAGGGGGTGGGTCAGGCGGTCGGGGTGATGGATGCGCTCGGCATAGCGCGCCACCTTCTCGCAGATGACGCCGGCCGTATAGGGATCGTCTTTGGCGCCGCGCACACGGCCGATGTTGCCATCGGCAAGGATGTCGACGTCCAGCGCGCAGACCGAGGGGCAGTCATGCGGGCAGACGGAACGGATGGTGCGCTGGGCAGTGGGGGCGTTCATGGCGCAAGCCTAGTCCCACCCCTGCCCCGGAACAATCGCATTGTGGTGATGGATGCGATCAGGGACGGTGATGACCCCCGAGGTGGCGCCTTCAGGCTGCAAATGCCTTGGTGGCCGTTTCAGCGTTCCGCCGCGCACGAGTGGCCGCATGCTTGGCAAGTTGCGCAGCGCCGCCATGAAACTGGGAAAAGGTGATGCGCCCCGAGGCTCCGGTGATGGTGATGCCGCGCCAGTTGGGACGCACCTGCCGCACCTCGGACCAGTCCAGTTTCGTTTCGCGTCCCATGGCGTTGCGATGGGTTACCTGACGATGATCCCAACGCGTCTTGGTGAAGAGACCCGCAAAGCCGATGCCGAGCGAACCGCCTGCCAGCAGCACGACAGCCAGATAGGTCGCGACAAGCTGGGTGGGGTCGGCCACGTGACCCATTATGATCACGGCGAAGAGGAGGATAGCGGCGAGAGCAGCAGCGCCATAGCAGGCGAAATATTCAACCATGGAGGGGCGCAGTTCGGCCCAGCCACCTTCGACCATCACGGCCTCTTCGGGCTGCAGCAGGCGCAGGGCGAGGAAAGCCGCGTAGCCAAATGCCACAACGCCCGCCGCACGCGACAGCGGCAGGTGGTCAGTCATGGGGATGTGCTTGAGGATGATCAGAAGGGTGATGGTAATGAGCGGCAAAGCCACTTCCTGCCAACGCAAAGGCACGCTGCAAATCTCCATAAAAGCGGGGCCGGCGACGCATACTCGGCAGTTCGCATTCAAAGTTATGCAATCAAATCGATTTGGCCATTCACAATTTCGCCAAAACTGGGGCAGCAGTGCCATTATCCCGCGCAGCGAGTGGCGAAGGGATGAGAAACAGATTCAACCGCTTGCCAGCCAGATTCACAGCATTCCGGCAAGCGATTGTTTCAACTGAGATTTTGTTGGCACGAAGAGTTTCGACCACAGCCCAGGCGGGCTGGCGCGCTCCCAATCACGTTGATCTGAAGCGTTGCGAAAAAGCCTCAGTCGACAGCAGTGCTGTCGACGCAATCGCGAGGACGAAATTGCCATGCGGCCATTGGCAATCTTGAACGGCTGGGCCGGCCGAAACCGGCCCTGGCCTGATCACTCGGGCGCGCGGTTCTTCTTGTGATCCTTGGACTTGGGGGCCTTCTTCTTTTGAGGGCGCGCCTCACCTTCGGCAGCCGGCTTGGCCCATTTCGGCTTGCCCTTGTCCTTGGCTGCAAAGGGCTTGGGACCCTTTGCGGCTTTGGGGTCGCGCGGCGGTCGTGGCGTTTCCATGAAAGCCTCGAAGTCATCGGACTTCGGCTTGCCATAGCGCTCCTTGCGGTCCGCCTTTTCGGGGCGCGGCTTCATCGGATCGTATTTTTCCGGCGGGCCGGGTGGGCGGCGCTTGCCCTGTGGCCGATCAGGCCGTTCGCCCGGACCCTCGACGGCGCCGATGTGCACGCCCTTTTCGCCAGTGCCGTTCTTGCCGACGGAGCGGAGGAAGCTGTCGACCTTGTCGGCGGCGATCTCGAAAATGGTCTCGGTGTCGAAGATGCGGATCGAGCCGATATCGCCCTTGGTGACGCCGCCGGCCTTGCAGATCATGGGCAGGAGCCAGCGCGGCTCGGCCCGCTGCTTGCGGCCCAGATTGACCTTGAACCAGCTGCCGCCGGCAAAGCGCTCGCGTGAGCGGGGCGCACGAGCTTCGTCGGGCGCGGCAGCGACGACATCTTCGGGCACGGGGCGGGCCGCCAGCTGCAGGCGCAAATAGGCGGCGGCGATGACTTCGGGGGTGTGACGCTCGATCAGCTGGGCCACCAGAGGCGCTTCATCTTCGTTGGCGGCGGTGAGCAGATTGGGCGCGGTCAGGATATGCTCCTGATAGCGCGCATCGATGTCCGCCGCACTGGGCGGCTGTGCCATCTGCGCCTCGATCTTGGCGGCGCGAAGGATGGACAGCGCGACCCGCTTGCGATGGCTGGGCGAAATCACCACGCAGGTGCCCTTGCGGCCGGCGCGTCCAGTGCGGCCAGAACGGTGCAGCAGCGTCTCGGCGTTCATGGGCAGTTCGGCATGGATGACGAGGTCGAGATTGGGCAGGTCGATGCCGCGGGCGGCCACGTCGGTGGCAACACAGATGCGCGCGCGGCCGTCGCGCATGGCCTGGAGCGCATTGGTGCGCTCGGACTGGGTCAGTTCGCCCGAGAGAGTAACGACGTCAAAGCCGCGATTGTGGAGGCGCGCCGATAGGTGCTTCACCGCCTCGCGGGTGGAGGCGAACACGATGGTATTGGTGCTTTCGTACCAAAGCAGCGTGTTGATGACGGCGTTCTCGCGCTGGTCGGCAGGCACGACCATGAGCTTGTAGTCGATATCGGCATGCTGCTCGCCCGAACTGGTGGCGCTGATGCGCAGCGCATTGTTCTGGAAGGTCTTGGCAAGATCGGCGATGGGACGCGGGACTGTGGCCGAGAACAGCAGGGTGCGGCGATCCTCGGGGGCAGCCGCCAGAATGAATTCGAGGTCTTCGCGGAAGCCCAGATCGAGCATTTCGTCAGCCTCGTCGAGGACGACGGCGCGCAGGGCCGACATGTCCAGGGCGCCGCGGGTGATGTGGTCGCGCAGGCGCCCGGGCGTGCCGACGACGATATGGGCGCCGCGTTCCAGTGCCCGGCGCTCGGTGCGCTGATCCATGCCACCGACGCCGGCAGCGGTCTGGGCATGCATTTCGGCATAGAGCCAGTCGAGTTCGCGGCGGACCTGCATGGCCAGTTCGCGGGTCGGGGCGATAACGAGGGCCAGCGGCGCGCCAGGTGCGGGCAGGATCAGGTCGTCGCCCAATAGGGTTGGCGCGATGGCCATGCCGAAGGCGACCGTCTTGCCCGACCCGGTCTGGGCGGAGACGAGGAGGTCGCGGCCATCGGCCTCGGACTCGATGACGGCGGACTGGACAGGGGTCAGGCTTTCATAGCCCTTGGCCTCAAGGGCGCGGGCAATGGGGGCGACAATGGTTTCAGGCAGAGACATCAGGGGCTTTCACTAAGCAGCACAGCCCCGGCAAGCGCGATGTCCACTCCCAAAACTCCGGGACATCTTCGCTCAAAAAGGGCGGTTGGTGAGGACTCCGGCGACAATGCGGGAGCCAAGGGTCGTGCCAGATATAGCACAATCAAGCAAAAAGGCCGCCCGGCGGGCGGCCTGGTGTTTGGGGTGGCGCGATGGGAGCAAAGGCCCCCTCACCCGGCGCTACGCGCCGACCTCTCCCCCCGAGGGAGAGGTGAAGGTCGCCCCGGCCCTTCGCATGGCTCAGGGCGTTCGCCCCTCAAATCGCTCCACCGGAGCGATTTGACGGCTGGCTAGGCCAGCCGTCGGGTCTCACCCAACGATCTCGTCGTCGGTGAAGAAGAACTTGATTTCCTGGGCAGCGGTTTCGGGGGCGTCCGAACCGTGGACCGAGTTTTCGCCGACGGAGAGGGCGAATTCCTTGCGGATGGTGCCTTCATCGGCATTGGCCGGGTTGGTGGCGCCCATGATTTCGCGGTTCTTGAGGATGGCGTTTTCGCCTTCCAGCACCTGCACGACGACCGGCGAGGCAATCATCTGCTCGACCAGTTCGCCAAAGAAGGGGCGCTCCTTGTGGACCGCGTAAAAGCCTTCGGCCTGTTCGCGGGTCATATGGATCTTCTTCATGGCGATGGGGCGCAGGCCGTTCTCTTCGAACTTGGCGATGATCTTGCCGATCAGGTTGCGGCGGACGGCATCGGGCTTGATGATGGAGAAGGTGCGTTCGAGCGCCATGGCGGTTGGTTCCTGCTTCATGCGTGGGAAAGGTGGCGCCTTGTAACGGGAGAGTTTGAAGGTGGCAAGACGGCGGTGCCGCCTTGTCACGATATCAATCCAGCCGGGCGAGTTCCTTGCCCAGCACCGTACCATCCGGCGCCAGAAGCGTGACATCGACGCTCGATGTGGCATTCGAACCTTCGATGATTTGATCGACCTCAATATCGACGACCTGCATGGTGCAGACTTCGGCCGTAGCGATGGTTGGGAAGACGGCAATCAGCGTACCATCGGTCTCCTCCCCCACTGCGGCGGGCAGGACCTCTTCGCAGGCGCTGCCCTGGTAGGTGAATTCGATCTTGATGTCGTTGTCATGGATCCTGGCGGCCGTGAGGTCTTCCAGCACCACACCGCCACGCTCCTGAGCGAGCGCAGGCGTAGCAAGCAGGGCGACGGCGAGGGCAAGTCCGGCGGCGCGTTGAAGTGTCATGGTTCAGTCCTCCTTCGCTCTGTCCAAATGGAAACGCAGCACACCGCAATTCGATGCCCGGCATTGATCTTCAGCAGCCAACAGGTTGCCAGTCGCCTGCGAAAACCCTAATCCAGCGGGAAGAATTGATGTGTCCCCTGCCCCAGGCGCGCGCGGGGTGCGACGCAAGCGGATTATCGGACCCATGCTCAAGATCAACAATCTCACCTATCGCATTCAGGGGCGCCCGCTGTTCGAGGACGCCTCACTCGTTCTGCCCGATGGCGCCAAGGCCGGGTTCGTGGGCAAGAACGGGACGGGCAAGACCACGCTGTTCCACCTGATCCAGGGGCATATCGGGGCCGATAGCGGGTCCACCGAGGTCAACAAGAAGGCGCGCATCGGCGCGGTGGCGCAGGAGGCGCCGGCGGGCGAAGAGACGGTACTCGAAGTGGTGCTGGCCGCCGACAAGGAGCGCTCGGCGTTGCTGGCCGAGGCCGAGACGGCGACGGACCCGCACAGGATCGGCGAAATCCATATGCGGTTGGCCGATATCGACGCGCATTCGGCAGAGGCGCGGGCCTCGTCGATCCTCAAGGGCCTGGGCTTCGAGCATGACCGGCAGAATGCGCCGACGCGCGAGCTTTCGGGCGGCTGGCGCATGCGTGTGGCCCTGGCGGCGGTGCTGTTTTCGCAGCCTGACCTCTTGCTGCTGGACGAGCCGACCAACTATCTCGACCTTGAAGGCACGCTGTGGCTGGAAAAATACCTGGCCACCTACCCCTACACGGTCTTCCTCATCAGCCACGATCGTGACCTGCTCAACAAGGCGGTCAATGCGATCGTGCATCTCGAGCACCGGAAGCTCACCTATTACAAGGGCAATTACGACACGTTCGAGGAAACGCGTCGCATGCAGATGGAGCTCAACAACAAGCAGCGCGAAAAGACGCTGGAGCAAATCGCGCATCTGCAGAAATTCGTCGACCGCTTCAAGGCAAAGGCGACCAAGGCCAAGCAGGCGCAGGCACGCGTCAAGATGATTGAGAAGCTGCGGCCGCCCGAGGCGATGTTCGACGAGCATGCGGCGCCATTCCAGTTCCAGCAGCCCAAGGTTGAGCTACCGACGCCGATGATCACGCTGGACAAGGTGTCGACCGGCTATGGCGACAAGGTGATCCTCAGAAACGTCACCCAGCGCATCGACCCGGATGCCCGCATCGCGCTGATCGGCGTCAACGGCAATGGCAAGTCGACCTTTGCCAAGCTGCTGGCGGGCGACATCCCGGTCATCGATGGCAATCTCAAGATCAACAAGAAGCTCGAGATCGCCCATTTCGCCCAGCACCAGATGGACAAGCTCAAGCCCGAGCAGACGCCGCTGGAACATGTGGCCGCGCTCATGCCGCTCGACAACGAGACCAAGCGGCGGAGCCGGCTGGCGCAGATGGGGCTGACGACCAGCCGCATGGACACCAAGGCCAAGAACCTCAGTGGTGGCGAGCGCGCGCGGCTGCTGATGGGTCTGATCACCTTTTCGGGGCCGTCGATGATGATCCTCGACGAACCGACGAACCATCTCGATATCGATAGCCGCGATGCGCTGGTCTATGCGCTCAACGACTATCAGGGCGCGGTGCTGATCATTTCGCACGACCGGCATCTGATTGAAGCCACCTGCGACACGCTCTGGATCGCAGAAAACGGCACGATCCGCGAGCTGGACGAGGATCTGGACAGCTACCAGCGCAACATAACCTCGTCCAAGGACACCAAATCGAGCGGCGGCGCGGCCAATGGCGGCGATCGCAAGCAGTCGCGTCAGGAGGCGGCGGCACGGCGAGCCGAGCTGGCGCCGCTCAAGAAGAAAATTGCCGATGCCGAAAACAAGATGAAGCGGCTTCGGACCGAGATCGACAAGATCGAGGCGCAACTTGCCGATCCAAAAGTCTATGACGGACCGCCGGACCGGCTGATCGCCCTGGGCAAGGACAAGGCGCGGTTCAGCACAGACCTTGAGGCCTTGGAGGAGACATGGCTTGAGTTCAGTGCAGAACTGGAAGAGGCTGAACGCGCATGACGGCCGAGGAAATCATCGCCGAACTGGACCTGCAGCCGCATCCCGAGGGCGGCTGGTATATCCAGACCTTCGCGGATGAACCGGGCCCGGATGTACGAGCACGATCCACAGCCATCTATTTCCTGCTCAAGGCCGGCGAGGTCTCGCATTGGCACCGGGTCGATGCCGTAGAAATCTGGCACTGGCATGCCGGCGCGCCACTGACGCTGGACATTGCCAATACCGCCGACCGGCAGTCCATCGTGCTGGGGCCAAACCTGTTGGCGGGGCAGCGTCCGCAGGGGATCGTCCCCGCCCATGCCTGGCAGTCGGCGCGCAGCCTGGGCGACTGGACCCTGGTCGGGTGTACGGTCGCCCCCGGCTTCCGCTTCGATGGTTTCGAGCTGGCGCCGCCTGATTGGCAACCGGAGAGCTTCACCACGTTGCGTTGAAGCCATTGACGATGCCCTCGCTGTGATCTTGACTGGATACCGATCCGGTGTGAGGCGTGCCATGTTGCGTGTGATTGCCTTGATAGTCGCGATGGCACTGGCCGCACCCGTCCTGCCGGCCAATGCGCAAGATATGTCGGGCCTCTCCAAGCAGGAGCGCGCCGAGACATTGCGCTTCGCCGTCAACAACAGCCTCTTCACGCTCTATCACGAGGTTGCGCACCTCTTGATCGACAAGCTCTCCTTGCCCGTTCTGGGCAAGGAAGAGGACGCCGCCGATCACATCGCGACCTGGGTCCTGTTGGAAAAGGGTACGCCCGAGGCGAACCAGGCACTGGAAGATGCCGCCGATGGCTGGGTGCTGACCGGGGCCCGCTATGGCGACTATTTCGGGGGTGACGACTACGCCTCCGGATATAGTCCCGACCGCCACCGGGCCATGCAGATCATCTGCCTGATGGTCGGGGCTGACCGAACTGCCTTTCGCAGCATTGCCAACGCCTATGACATTCCTTCGGAACGCCAGCACACCTGCCTTTACGATTATGAGCTGATCAACCGGAGCATGGACACGCTGCTCGCGCGCGGCAACTCGGGCACGCGTGTCGACGTCACCTATCACGATGGCGGAACGCGATTGCGGCTGGCCGAAAGGGCTTTTCGCGGTAGCGGCATCTTTGACGAGGTCGCCGAAGAGCTGCGCCGCGGCTATCGGCTGGATGGCCAGGTTCGGTTCACCGCGCGCCGCTGTGGCGAGTCCAATGCCTTCTATGACCCCGCGACAACCGAAATCATCTTCTGCTATGAGTTGATGCAGGATTTCATGCAGCTTCATCTGGACCAGCGGGAACAACGCAGTCGCAATTGAGGCGCTGATCCTTGAGGATCCGGCGGCAGGCCGCCACAGGGGGTTTTTGATGAAGCAGTGTGCAGCGGCCCTGGCCGCGATTTTTGTGTGCGTGACGCTGAGTGGTGGCGCGGCGGCGCAGGATGACGAGAACCAGGTCCTGCAAGATGCGATGGCGTTTGCCATGCATGACGCAGCCTTCACCGTCTACCATGAAGTGGGACACATGCTGGTGGGCGAACTGGGCCTGCCAGTCCTTGGCAAGGAGGAGGACGCGGTCGATACGCTGGCCACGATCTGGCTGCTCAATGACGAGGATCAGGACTACGCCTTCAACGCCCTCATCGATGCGTCAGATGGCTGGTACTACAATGCGGTGAATTCCACCGGCTCGGGCGTCGACGAATTCTCCTACTATGACGAGCATAGCCTGGATATCCAGCGCGCCTATGCCATGGTCTGCCTGATGGTTGGCGCCGATCCCGACAATTTCGGAGAGACGGCGGACATCTATGAGCTGGACCCCGACCAGCAGGAGAATTGCGCCTATACCTATGAGCAGGCGCTGGCGTCCTGGGGGACACTACTTTCCGCCCATGAGCTCAATGGCAATGAGAGCGCGCCGATCGAAGTGATCTACGAGGATGCAGGGGATTTCGAGGAGTTCGCCGTTGCGCTCAAGGAAGAAGGCGTCCTGGAGCGGGCCGCGGACGAAATCACCAGCTCCTACGCCCTGCCCCAGCCCGTAACGTTCCGGGCCACCCAGTGCGGCGAGGCCAATGCCTATTATGATCCGTCTGCCGGCGAGGTGACATATTGCTACGAACTGGCCGCCGAGATGTACAATCTCTATGTCTATGACATTGCCGGCTGGGGCGACACCGGCGAGGACACCGGGCTGGAATAAACGAGCGTCCGAGCCTCAGCTAAACCCGACATATCGCCCTGGACGATGGTTCAGGGCGATAATCATGTTGAGCACCAGCGCCCCAAGGATCGAATAGATTACCCGGTCGAAGGGCAAGACGAAGAAGGCAATAACCAGGATCACCGCATCGACGCCGAGCTGGAAATAGCCGGCACGAATGCCGAAATTTTCCTGCAGGAACAGCGCCAGGATGTTGATACCGCCAACGCTGGCCTTGTGGCGGAACAGGGACAGGATGCCCAGCCCCATCAACCCGCCGCCCACCAGGGCAGCAAAGAGCGGGTCGATGCGCTCGATGCCGATCCAGCCCGGTATCTGGGTGGAAAAGACCGACACCAGCGCCACGCTGGCAATGGTCTTGAGGGTGAAGGGCAGCCCCATGCGGAAATACGCCAAGGCGTAGAACGGCAGGTTGATGGCAAAGAACAGCCAGCCGAAAGGAATGCCGGTGATGTATTGCAGAAGCAATGCCAGACCGGCGCTGCTGCCGGTGGTCAACTGGACCTGCGAATAGAAGGCAATACCCAGCGACACCAGCATGGTGCCGATCAGCATGGCAAAGATGTCTTCGTGCAGCTTGTGCCGGCTAGGCGTCGAAAGATCAGGGGTCATGCCTTCTTCATCCAGCGGCCACTGGCCTCCTGCTGCCAGTAGGTCACCTCATTGGCCTGCCTCAGCACCTTCCACGCTTCACGGGCGGCCTGCACCGCCTCAGGATCATGACCGGAGAAGAGGTAGACCAGCCGCTCATAACCCTCGCCGGACTGGGGCACGGCCCCATCAGCGAAGAACCGGACTGCGGCGCCATTGGGATTGTCGGATTCAGTGGTGATCAGGATGGGCTGGAGCGCGTCAGTGTCCTCGCCGGCGAGGCCATGGGCGAGAAAGCTATCGTCGCGATAGGTCCAGAGATGGGCATCAAGCGCTTCCGCCCGTTCGCGCGATCCGACCTCCACCACCGCACGCCAACCGCGTTCCAGAGTCTTCTCCAGAAGCAGGGGAATGACGGCCTCAAGCGGGCGGGCTTCCAGGTGATAGAAAAGAACTTCGGCCATGGCTCCACAATGATTGCCGCGCCGCGGCTGGCTTGTCAGGTATGGGCCGAGAGGAGCCCATGCGAACCGACATGTATCACGTGATCGGAGATTGTGCCGAACAGCGAAGTACCGCAAGGTGCGGCACGATTCATCCCACGCAAATCAGCAAGAGCTGCAACCGAAGCGCGCATGAGACGACTGACCCGCTATCTGACGCGCCTGTTCGCCAGCGATGCGCTGATCCTGTTCGGGATCGTGTGCTTCCTTCTCTGGCTGGTCAACTGCCTGCGATCGTTCGACGTTGTCTCGGTCAAGGGCCAGGGTTTTGGCACCCTGGCGCTGCAGGCGCTCTACACCATGCCGCCATTGGCGCTGTCGTTCTTCTACATTTGCGTCGGCATTGGCGTGGTGCGGGCGCTGACGGCGCTGCAGGCCAGCCATGAACTGCATATCATCCACACCAGCAATGGCCTGGGTGGGCTCTGGCGCGCGACTGTTGCAACCTGCTGCACCGCCGTGGCGCTGGTATTGCTTTTCGCCCATTTCGTTGAACCCCTTGCAAACAAGCAGCTCAACCGCCTTTCGGCAGAAGTCGCGGCTGATCTGGTCAGCTCGACTCTCAAGCCGAACCGGTTCACCCAGGTTACCCCCGGCGTAATACTGCTCATCGGCGGGCGTGCCGATGGCGGAGAAATCACCGAATTCTTCGCTGATGACCGGCGTGATCCCGATACCCGCCGGACCTATATTGCCGCTTCCGCGCGCGTGGTCAGCGTGGGCGAGGACTATGTGCTCGAATTGCGCGACGGCACCTTGCAGTACAGCGAAGCCGACGGTCGATATTCCGAGATTCGCTTCTCGCGCTACGACGTCAGCGTCGAGAGCCTCGCCCAGCAAGTGGCCCAGGTCGACGTGCTGGGGGAAACCGACAGCTTCGGCCTGATCGCCCGCGCCATCGAAAGCGGGTGGGAGCCCAATATCGTCAAACGCCTGCTGGACCGTTCGGCGGAGGGCTTGCGGGTGCTGGGCCTGGTACTGCTGGTGGTCGCGATGGCTGGCTTTCCCAGTGGCAATCGCACCCGGTTCAAGCTGCCGCTCGAGGCCCTGGTCATGCTGGTGGCCTTCGGTGAGCGCGGGATCAGCGCCTATAGTCCATTGGGCACCGGCACAGGCGCCATCATGCTCATTCTGGCCGGCGGTGCCATTCTCGCTTTTCGGGTGTGGCCACGACACCCCAGGGCGGTGGCGGTGGCATCATGATCAACAATATCGACGAGGTCGTGCTGGCCCGGCTGTTCAGCCGTATCGCGGCGACCGTGTTCATTTTCTACGGGCTCATTGCTCTGGTGGAATCTCTGGACACCTGGCGGTTCACCTATGTGGCCGAACAGCGCGGGCTGCATATGGCCGTGGTCATGGTCGCCATGAGCGCGGTACGTTGGACGATCAAGACGCTGCCAGTGACTGTGCTGATGGGCACAATACTGGGGCTGGCCGATCTCAAGATTCGGCATGAACTCACGGTGATCAAAGCCAGCGGCATGTCGATCTGGCGGGTGTTGCGCGCGCCAGTGGCCGTGCTGTTCGTGGCAAGCCTGCTGATTGCCCTGCTGGCTGAGACGACCAGCACCATGATCAATCGCGAGCTTGCGCCCACCCCGCCGGGTCAGGTCACCCAGTTGACGCCGCCGGGCGAGGTCTGGCTGGAGCAAAGGGGCGATGGCGTTCACTATGTCTTGATGGGACGTGGCATGTCGCAGGGGGGATCGCGGCTGGCCGATGTGACCCTGTTTCACCTCGGACCGAGCGAGACGCCCCGCATCGAGGCACCCGAGGCCATACTGGAAGCGGGGTACTGGACCTTCCCGGAAGCGCTGGTTCGAGCCCCAGTTGATCCGGCCCGGACCGTATTCGACCTGCGGGTCCCCACCCGGTCTTCAGCGGCCGAAATCAGCCTCAAGCTGGCCTCGACCGAAGACATGACATTCTTTGAACTGGCGAGGCTGCTGCAGCGCGGCGTCAGCGACCCCTCGATCCGCGCCGCCACTTCGATGCGCCTGATCAAGCTACTGGCGTTGCCGCTGGTGCTGACCGGATCGCTGCTCATCGGCTTTGCCTTCACCGCCGGCTATAGCCGCAATTCCCAATTCGGCCCGGCGGTTCTTTATGGAATAGTTCTGGGGTTCATCGTCTTCATCATCACCGAAATGGCCGACCGCGCCGGCAGCACCGGCGTGCTCGACCCCTTGTTCGCGGCCACGGGGCCGGCCATGGTTGCCATTGTCATCGGGGTGACGGTGTTGCTGCGCAAGGAAGACGGCTGGACGTGACCGGGACAATCCGGATTTTGGCCTCAATCATCGCCCAATTGACAAAACTGGCTCTGACGCCCCATTGAAGGCGTCACACGACAAGCGGAACCGACCATGATCTTTGCTGAGCTCCGGCGCGCATTTGGCGCGATGTTCATTGGACTTGCCCTTGTGCTGGGCGCTGTCTCGCCCGCATGGGCCGCAACGGTGGCGACCGTCAATGGCGAGCCGATCAGCGACGTCCAGGTGGACCAGCGCCTAAGGCTCTTCCGCATGGAAGGAAACAATACTGGCCGCAACGGCGCCATGCAGCAGCTGATCACCGAGGCCATTCAGCTTCAGGAAGCCAAGCGGCTGGGCATCAATGTATCCAACGCGCAGGTCGACGAGGCCTTTCTGCAGATCGCCCGCAACCTCAATGTGAGCCGGGATCGCCTGCAAACCATGCTGCAGCAGGGCGGCGTCAGCTCCCAGACCCTGCAGGACCGGTTGCGGGCCGCCATTGCCTGGAACGCCGTGACCGAGGCGGCTGTCGTGCCCCAGGTGCAGATTTCCGAGCTCGAGCTGGATCAGCGCGCCGCCCAGCAGGTCGCCGACTTCCAGAAGTTCGACTACATCCTCAAGGAAGTTATCTTCGTCGGTGGCGGCGGACGTTCGGGCCAGGCCAATCGCTATCGCTCCAGCTTTGCCGGCTGCGACACGGCGGTGGAACTCTCGCTCGCTTACACCGATGTGGCCGTTGTCGATATCGGCCGCCGGCACGCAACACAGATGCCGGATGCCATCGCCAAGGAACTGGCCGGCCTCAATGTGGGCGGCATCAGCAAGCCGCGCGCCGTCGAGACCGGTCTGTCCATGCTGGCCGTTTGCGAGAAAGTGCAGGCCGAGGACCTGACCTTCGTCAAGGGTGGCCTGCGTGAGGACGCCGGTGGCGATGCGCTCGCCAAGGAGGCCGAGGCCTATCTCGAGCGCCTGCGCAGCCAGGCCAAGATTTTCTACCAGTAAAACCTTGCGGCGTCGGCCGCTGATACAATCGTCGGCAAAGGTTTGGGGGCGGCCGCATGGAGCGGCCGTCCTGTCTTTGGGGGACAGCATGCCAGCACCATTGGCTGTGACCATGGGTGAGCCTGCCGGGATCGGGCCGGACCTGTTGCTTGCTCTCTATGCGCAGCGCGTCGAGCGCAACCTGCCGCCCTTCGTGGTGTTCGGTCATGAGGGTTTTTTGGCCGCGCGGGCAAAAAGACTTGGTCTCGCCCTGGACATCCGACGCGTGGCGGCCGACGAAGCCGTTGCGGCCTTCGAAAAAGCGATGCCTGTCGTCCACATAGAGGGGATGGTGGCGGACCTGCCCGGCATTGTGGATGAACACGCCGCGCCAGTGGTGATCAAAGCCATTGAGCAAGCCGTGCATTCCACCCTCACCGGCCATTGCCGCGCCGTGGTCACCGCCCCTATCCACAAGGGTGCGCTTTACCAGGCTGGGTTCAAGCATGCCGGCCATACCGAATTCCTGGCCGATCTCTGCGCCATCGACGGCCACGCGAGGTTGCCGGTGATGATGCTGGCGCATGAAGACCTGCGGACCGTGCCGCTGACCATCCACGTGCCGATCAAGGACGTGCCGGGGCTGATCAACCGCAAGCTGATCGTCGATACGCTCAAGGTCATGGCGCATGACCTCAGACAACGCTTCCACATTGCAGCGCCCCACATCGCGGTGGCCGGTCTCAACCCGCATGCGGGCGAAGGCGGGACGATCGGGCGGGAGGATGTGGAAATCATCGGACCGGCCATTGCCGATGCCGTCGCCGAGGGGATCAACGCGGTCGGCCCCCTGCCCGGCGATACGTTGTTCTATCCGCCACATTGGCGGCAATATGATGCCGTCCTCGCCATGTATCACGACCAGGCGCTGATCCCCATCAAGACAGTCGCCTTCGATGCCGGAGTCAATGTCACGCTCGGCCTGCCCATCGTGCGCACTTCGCCCGACCATGGCACCGCCTTCGATCTTGCCGGCACCGGCAAGGCCTCCCCTTCCAGCTTCGCTGCGGCCATCGCCATGGCGGACCAGATGACGGCCTCCAAAGCATGAGCCAAATCGACAAACTTCCGCCGCTGCGCGAGGTCATCAACGCCCATGGGCTCCGCGCCAAGAAGGAATTGGGCCAGAACTTCCTGCTCGATCTCAACCTGACGGCGCGCATTGCCCGCGTCGGCGGTTCGCTGGAAGGGGTACGCGTCATCGAGGTGGGTCCCGGCCCTGGTGGATTGACGCGCGCGCTGCTGGCCGAGGGTGCGCGAGAAGTGATCGCCATCGAGCGCGATGCCCGCGCCCTGCCTGCCCTGGCGGAAATCTCCGACGCCTATCCCGGCCGCCTTACCGTCATCGGCGGTGACGCCATGGAGATGGACTACCGCCTGCTGGCCAACGGTCCGACGCGGATCGTGGCCAATCTGCCCTACAATATCGGTACCCAGCTGCTCACCGGCTGGCTGACCATGGAGCCGTGGCCGCCCTTCTTCGAGAGCCTGACGCTGATGTTTCAGCGCGAAGTGGCCGAGCGGATCGTGGCAAGGCCCGGGGACAATCACTATGGCCGTCTGGGCGTGCTCGCGGGATGGCGGACCGATGCCCGCATCGCCTTCAATGTCTCGCGGCAGGCCTTCGTGCCGCCGCCCAGCGTCACCTCGGCCGTGGTGCATATCGTGCCCAAGCCGGTTGAAGAGGGCCTACCGGTGAAGCTGGTCGAGCAGGTTACCAAGGCGGCCTTTGGCCAGCGCCGTAAGATGGTCCGGCAGTCGCTGAAATCGCTCGGCGTGCCCGTGGAGGGGCTGTTGGCCGCTGCCGGCCTCAAAGGTGACGAGCGGGCCGAGGAACTGCCGATCGAGGCGTTCCTGGCCATGGCACGGGCACTGCCGGGATTGCGCTAGGATGCCACGGGCGGTGCCGCGGCCCTTTCTGGCATCGGCAACGGCGCCACAAATACCAGCCTAATCGCCACCAGCAGCGCCAGCGCGGCCGCGCCGCCGCTCACCAGCATGACGCCGGGCCAGGCCCAGGCCGTCCAGGCATAGCCGCCAAGTGTGCCCAGGATCGAGGCGCCCAGATAATAGGCGACGAGATAAATGGCCGAGGCCTGCGCCTTGCCGACACGGGCACGGCGCGTGACCCAGGCGCTGGCGACCCCATGGGCGGCAAAGAAGCCCATGGTGGCAATAGCCAGCCCGAGGATGATGACCAGCGTGTTGTCGATGAGGGTGATGGCCATGCCTGCGCCCATGAGGGCCACAAGGGCCCAAAAAACCTTGCGGCGGCCAAGCCGCTGCGACAGGCCGCCGGCCCAGGTGGAGGTGACGCTGCCCAGCACATAGACAAGGAAGATCGACGCTATGGCCGAATGACTGAGCGTGAAGGGCGGCAGGGCAAGGCGGAAACCGGCATAATTGTAGAGCGTCACGAAGCCGCCCATGAGCAGGAAGGACGCAGCAAAGAGCCAGGGTAAAGCTGCGTCATCGAAACTGGCGCGGCAGCGGCGCCAGAGTTCCCCCAGGCCGATGGGATCGCGGACAAAGGCGCGTGGCTTTGGCAGCAGGATGGCGACCGCAATGGCTGCGGCAAGGATGAGACCGGCTAGTATGCCGGTGCCCAGCCGCCAGCCGAGGAAGTCGGAGAGGA
>NZ_CAJXJS010000026.1 GCF_913055165.1 uncultured Devosia sp. | reverse complement strand
GAAACCCGCCGCCATGGTCGCCAATACCGAGAGCATCAGCCCGCTCGGGAGCACCATTCCCGGCCAATAGATGCGCAGGCCCGCATTGGCGCCGACAATGGCAAGCATCACCATGGCCGCCACGGCGTGGTTCCAGCTGGCCACGCGGATGCGGATGCCCGGGACCGCCAGCAGCTCGAGCGTCCCCACCAAGGCGGCCAACACCCCGAAGCCGAAAGCAGCGCCCGCAGCCCATTTACCGACCTCGAGCCAGAACGGGTCAGCGTTCCACCAATAAAAGATGTCGACGCCCAGCGTAGCGACGACGAAAGCGATGGGGAAATGCACCAGCATGGCATGGATGGGATGGCCGGCCACGGCGATGGCCGAGCCGATATCCTTTTCCGCCACGGCACGGATAGCCGGATTGGGATGATCGGAAGAAGCCTCGGGCGGCGACTCCTCGTCGCGGATTTCGGTTTCCTCGTCCTCGCGCGGAATATCAGTCATCTGGTTCGCCCCCTGTTCAGGCCCGTTGCCCTTGGTGCAACGCCGCTGCTGCTGGCCGGTTGCACGGGCGCGCTGTCCACGCTCGATCCGGCCGGCCCGCGCGCCGCCAATCTGGCAACGCTCTGGTGGGTGATGCTGTACGGATCGGTCCTGCTGTTTGCGCTGGTGATGGTGCTGTTCGGGCTGGCCTATCTGCGCCCAGCATGGGTGACCCGCATCACCCCTTCACAGTGGATCGTGGGCGGCGGGCTGGTGTTGCCCATTCCGATCCTGGTGCTCCTGACGGGAACGGCGCTGGTGCTGGGCGAGCAATTGCTGCCCAAAGGCGATGCGCCGCTGCGCTTCAAAGCCCATGCCGAACGCTGGCAGTGGACCTTCATCTATCCGGACGGACGCGAGATGAGCGACGAAACACTGCATATTCCCGCCGGGCAAGCAGTCGATATCGCCGTCACCTCCGAGGATGTGATCCATTCCTTCTGGGTCCCTCGGCTGGGCGGCAAGATCGACGCCATTCCGGGGCATGAAAACCTCATCCGGCTCGAAGCCGACGAGCCCGGCACCTATTGGGGGCAATGCGCCGAATATTGCGGGCCGGGGCATGATGGCATGTGGTTTCGGGTCCAGGCGCATGCGGCTGAGGACTTCACAGCGTTGATGGAGGGGCGGCGATGAGCGAACGCCCGTCTCCCATCGCCCTGCACAAGCAGCTCGAAGCCATCTGGAGCACGCCGCCGGGCCTCGCCCGCCTGTCCAGCGTCAACCACACCATATTGGGCAAGCGCTTCATGGCGCTGGCTCTCTGCTTCTTTGGTATTGGCGGCCTGCTGTCCATGCTGATCCGGGCGCAAATGGCCACGCCCGACAGCGCCTTTCTCGGCCCGGACATCTACAACCAGGTTTTCACCATGCATGGCACGGTGATGATGTTCCTGTTCGCCATTCCCATGTTCGAGGGCTTTGCCATCTACATGCTGCCCAAGATGCTGGGTGCGCGCGACCTCGCCTTTCCCCGGCTCACTGCCTATGGCTTCTGGTGTTATCTCTTCGGCGGGTCGATCCTGATCGTGGCCATGCTGGCGGGCGTCGCCCCCAATGGCGGCTGGTTCATGTACACGCCGCTCTCTTCCAAACCTTACACCCCCGGCATCAATGCCGATGTCTGGCTCCTGGGCATCACCTTTGTCGAAATCTCGGCGGTGACGGCGGCGGTCGAGCTGTTCGTCACCATTCTCAAGATGCGGGCGCCGGGCATGGCGCTGAGCCGCATGCCGCTGTTTGCCTGGTACATGCTGGTGACTGCGGGGATGATGATCATCGGCTTTCCGCCATTGATCCTGGGGTCGATCCTGCTGGAACTGGAACGCGCCTTCGATCTACCCTTTTTCGATCCGACGCGGGGTGGCGATCCGCTACTCTGGCAGCACCTGTTCTGGCTGTTCGGGCATCCGGAAGTCTATATCATCTTCCTGCCTGCCGCCGGGGCGCTCTCCACCATCATTCCGGTCTTCGCGCAACGGCCGATCCTGGGCTATCGCGCCATCATCGCCGCCATCGTCGCCATGGCGTTCCTCAGCTTCGGGCTCTGGGTGCACCACATGTTCACCGTGGGCATTCCGCATCTGGCGCTGGCGTTCTTTTCCGCCGCCAGCGCCCTGGTGGCCATCCCCACGGCGGTGCAGATCTTTGCCTGGATCGGCACGCTGGCGTCCGGCAAGCCGCGCTGGGACATTCCCATGCTCTATGTCGCCGGCTTTTTCATCGTCTTCGTCATCGGCGGGCTGACCGGGGTGATGCTGGCCATGGTGCCGTTCAATACCCAGGCCCATGACAGCTATTTCGTGGTCGCGCATCTGCACTATGTGCTGGTGGGCGGTTTCGTCTTCCCCATGCTGGCAGCGATCTATTATTGGCTGCCCCATATCTCGGGGCGCCAAAGTCTCTACCGGCTCTCGATCCCGGCCTTCTGGCTGATCCTGATCGGCTTCAACCTCACCTTTTTCCTCATGCACCTGACCGGGCTGATGGGCATGCCACGCCGTATTTCCACCTACCCCTCCAATTGGGGCTGGGACTGGCTCAATCTCCTCTCCTCGGTCGGTGGTTTTGTCCTCACCATGGGCTTTGCGTTGGTGCTCGCCGACATGGTGCTGCAATTCCGTTTCGGGGCCCGCTTCCGGCGCGATCCGTGGCGAGCCGGAACATTGGAATGGGCCACGGCGACCCCGCCACCGAGCTATAATCTCGCATCCATTCCGCATATCGAGGCCCGCGCCGACCAATTGCAGCCGGCGCTCATCGGCCCCACTCTGGCGGGCGGGCAAGGCTATCTCGGCTTTGCCCGTGCAGGCGAACAGGAGACGCTTGGCGTCAACATGGTCACAGGCGCGGTCGAACATCTGATCACCTTGCCGCGCCGCTCCTACCTGCCCCTTTCGACGGCCCTGGCGACGGCGAGCTTTTTCCTCGCGCTGCTGTTCAGGCTCTATTGGTTGGCGCCCATTGGCGCGCTGGTCACGCTTGGTCTTTTCCTGGTCTGGCCGGTGAGCCTGGGCGAAAAGCGGGACAAGGGACCCATCGATATTGGCCGGGGCGTTTCCGTTCCGCCCGATGCGGAGGCAGCCGACAATGTCACTGTCCTTGCCAACCGCACCGCGCTGGCGATGAACGCAACGCTGTTCGCCTCGCTGCTCTTTGGCGGGCTGTTCCTGCTGGTGGTTGCGCCCAATTGGCAGGACACAGGCGCGGCGCAGGTTCCTTTGTGGGCGGCCGCCCTGGCCATCCTCGCCGCCATGTCTGGTGCTGCGCTCGCGGCGCGCGCCAGACAGGGCAATGCGCGCGGGGGCACCACGCATCTCGACCTGATCCTGGCCGTTCTGGCCCAGCTGGCGGCAATGGCTACGACCATTGCCGCCGTGCTCTGGCTGGACGATCCCACGGGCCATGCCCGCGAGGCCGTACCCTTCGTGGTGCTGGGCTATGCGGGGCTGCATTGTGGACTGGGTGCCGTCATGTCGGCCCACGCGTTTTGGCGTCTCACTCGGGGCTACATATCCGCGCGCCGCCAGACGGAAATGGTACTGGCCGCGCTCTGGAACGGCTACGCCGCAGGCGCCGTCATTCTGGCATTTGGCCTCACCGGCATTCTCGCGATGGGCGGTGCAATGCCATGACTGCCATGACTGCCATACTCTCCCACCCGCTGGTGCGGCTGATTGCCGGCTTTGTCGTCTGGTCGGTGGCCTTCGTCGTGCTCTATGCCGCTCAGGCGCTCGGCTGTGCCTATGGCTGGGGCGACTGGCACCGGCCGATCCTTTGGCTGCTTTTCCTGCTCGCCCTCGTTCCCATGGCCTGGCTCGCCCTGCTCGGCCCCCGCCACGATCACCAGCACGCGCTGAATATGGCCGCGGTTTGGACCAACCGGGCTGCGCTCCTGGCCGCTGTCCTCATCTTCCTGCCTGTGACCTTTGCGAGCTTGTGCCAATAGCCCGCGCGGACACTGTTGCCACAATGCTGTCGCCCTTGACCCGCACAGACAAGGCGCATCACAAGGGACCAAGCATAGCGGTGGATACAAATACACTTCTCATTCTGGGCGTCGGGGCGGCCCTGCTGATCTGGTTGGTTTTCTCCGTGCTCCGAAAGCTGTTCGGTCTGGCGCTCATCGCTGCCCTGGCCTTTGGCGGCTATTTGGTCTGGACCAATCCGGAACTGCTAGACCAAGCCTTGTTACTGGTCGGTGCCTGAGCCGGCTCGACTAGCCTATCCCAGATGCCGGGCGAAAAACGCCAGCACCGCAGCCCGCATGGTGGGCGTTTCCTGATGTCCCACACCCGGTTCGCTGATGAACTCAAGCATATGCGGCGCATCCGCGTAGGCGGGGCGCAGTTCCTCCAGGGCACGTGCCACCGCTTCGGGCGGGCTCAGGTGGTCAGCCTCGCCTACGCAGATCAACTGCGGACGTGGTGCAATCAGCGACGCAATTGACCCGCCATCGGCCTCCTTGAGCAGGCCAGGGACTGTCAGATAAATCCCATGACCATCATGCGCACCAAGCTCGATCATCGTGCGGAAATCGGCGAAACAGCACAAATGCGCCACAGCCGCAATTCGCTTGTCCAGGGCTGCCAGCCAATAGCTGAGAACGCATCCCATCGACAGCCCGAAGGCCCCTATCCGCGCCGCGTCCACATCATCGCGTCCAGCCAGATAGGTCAAGGCTGCCGCATGGTCGGACAGCATCTGCCCAAAGAGGGACTTACCATACCAAAGCAGAGCCTTGGACGCTGCGCTTTCGCTCACCGTGGCGCGTTCGCCGAAAATGGGCATGTCGATGCATAGCGTTACATATCCGGCGCGCGCAAATACCGGTCCCAACGGCCCGACAAGGTACTCCCGGCCATCCAGCAATTCACGCGCGCCGATGGCATACCCGCCGCCATGGGAGTGCCCGTAAAGAATTGCAGGTAGGGGACCCGAGGCCGCGCCGGGTCGTGTCAGGATTCCCCTGACCTCCTCGTCCCCGATGCGCAGGCGCAAATGCTCAACGACATAATCGTCCATTGGCTCGATCGTCTTGTCCAGCCGGGTAACGCCGCGGTCCTCGAAGCCGAGGAGTTCGCCAAATCGGGTTGCTGTGATCGACAAGGGAAGCTCCAAGGCAGCTGGTGACACCAAGACCTATCCATGGGAAGTGCCTTTGGCGCAACTCAGCTTTTTATTCATCGGCACTTGCCGATGAAAGAAGAAAGGGCCATGTAGGAGGTCTCTTTCCGATCTTTCCTCGGTCAAGGCATTCATTATGTCCAAGCTTTTCTCCCCCATCACCTTAAGAGACCTCACCCTACGCAATCGCACGGTGGTCGCACCCATGTGCCAGTATTCCGCCATCGATGGCTTCGCCAATGATTGGCACTTTGTGCATCTTGGCCGCTTTGCCCTTGGCGGATTTGGACTGGTGGTCGTGGAAGCGACCGGCGTGGTCCCGGAGGGGCGCATTTCTTATGGCGATTTGGGCCTATGGAAGGACGAGCAGATTGCACCTCTGGCGCGCATCGTGGACTTCCTGCACGACCAGGGCGCGGCTGCGGGCATGCAACTCGCCCATGCTGGTCGCAAGGCCTCGACCCCCGTTTCCTGGCACACCTCGGCCGACCTCGAGACTGAGGCGGGCCGAGCGGCTGTGGGTTACGAGCACTGGCAGCCCGTCGCACCCAGCGCGGAATCACACGATCCGGATAATCCCGATTTTCAGGTGCCCATAGCTTTGGATGAAGCCGGCATCAAACGCGTCATCGATGGATTTGTCGCCGCCGCCATTCGCGCCGAAAGGGCCGGCTTCGATGTCGTCGAAATCCACGCCGCTCACGGCTATCTGCTCAATCAGTTCCTTTCGCCCCTGTCCAATCATCGCACCGACCAGTATGGCGGCAGCCGCGAGAATCGCATGCGGCTGGTGCTCGAGGTCGCGGAGGCAGTCCGTGCCGTCTGGCCAGAAGACAAGCCGCTCCTGGCACGCCTGTCGGTGAGCGACAATGCTCCCGGAGGTTGGACACCCGAGGATAGCGTGGCGCTGGCCCGCGAACTCAAGGCGCGTGGCGTGGACGCGATCGACTGCTCGAGTGGCGGCTTGGCTCAGGGCCGCATTGCCTCAACCGCTGCCTACCAGGTACCGTTCGCCCGTGCCGTCCGCGAAGGCGCAGACATTCCGACCATGGCTGTAGGCTTGCTCGGCGATATCGAAGCCGCCGAAGCTATCCTTCAAAACGGTGAGGCAGACTTCATCGCCCTGGCCCGTGGTGCCCTGGACGACCCGAATTGGGCCGTGCATGCCGCCCGTGTGCTCGACGGCGATTATGACCTGTGGCCGGTACAGGCCCGCCGCGTGGCCGGGCGCGACCAAGTCCTGGGCCTACGCGCCTAGGCGGCCGCCAGCGATATCCACATAACGACACAGGGCGAACCAAATTTTGCCCTGTTGTCCCGCTCACTCTTGCAGCGCGCGTCGCCAATGACCACGTGGTTTGGACGCACGGGAGACTGAAATGGACACCAAGGCCGCGATCTTCGCACTCATGACCGTATGGGGCGTTGGCACCTGTCTCGCCGTTCCGGCGATTGCTCAGGAGGCCGAACCGGTCGCCGGAGAAGACGACTCGGTTCGGGAGAACCCGTTGCTCAATCGGGTTTGGGTCAGGCAGGGGGAAGCGCAGGGGCTTCCCGGCGTCATGCATATTTTCCTGTCCGACGGCACCATGGTCTCCGACAGTTGCTGGGAAACCTATCGGCTCTCAAACTGGCAGCAATTGTCTGAGACCGAGATTTCTTGGGAAGAAGACGGCATGACCATCAGTGCCGACATCGCCTCTCTGACCAGCGACGAACTGGTGCTGAGCCTCAAACTTATGGGCGGAGTAGAAGAACAGCGCTTCACCCCGGCAGATGTGCCCTATGTCTGCCCCGATATGGAAAAATGAGCCCAGACGGGCCCCATTTCCACCCTTTGTTCAGATGATGAGCTGCGTTCCGATCTCCACCACACGGCCGGTGGGAATGTGGAAATACTCCGTGGCGTCGCTGGCATTGCGTGCCAGCCGGATGAACAGGCGATCCTGCCAGAACCGCAACGGGCCTGATTTCTGGCCCAGTTTCAGAGAACGGCGCGACAGGAAGAACGAGGTCGACATGATGTCGAACTTCCATCCCAGCTTGCGGGCCAGCGCCAGCGCTTTTGGAATGTTCGGCGTCTCCATGAAGCCGAATGTCACGACGACGCGAAAGAACAACTCATTATAGGCGTCGATAGTCACCTTTTCATCGTCCGGCACGCGCGGCGAGGTTGAAGTCCGGACTGTCAGGATCACGTTCTGTTCGTGCAGCACCTTGTAGTGCTTGAGGCTGTGAAGGAGGGCGGTTGGGGCGCCTTCGACATCGCTGGTCAGGAAAATGGCCGTACCCGGAACGACAGTCGGCTTCTTCTTGGACAGGTTCTCGACCAGGAATTCGAGCGGAACTTCGTCTCGGCGGGGTTTCTCCGCCAGCCGCCGTCGTCCGGCCATCCAGCTCACCATAATGATCACGAGAAAGCCGGCCACCACGGCAGGCACCCAGCCGCCCTGGGTGAATTTGGCAAGATTAGCGACAAAGAACCCGAGATCGATCAGACCAAGAGGGATAACAACCGCTAGTGCCGTATGGACCTTCCAGCCCCAGATGCCGCGCATGACCACGAAGAGCAGCACGGCTGTCACCAGCATCTCGCCAGTCACCGCGATACCGTAGGCCGCCGACAGGGCGCTGGAACTCTGGAAGCCGATAACCAGCACCATCACCGCAATGAACAGCATCGTGTTGACCTGCGGCATGTAGATTTGCCCGCTCTGCGTTTCCGAGGTGTGCAGAACGTTGAGGCGCGGCAGGAGGTTGAGGTTGGTTGCCTGGCGCGCCAGCGAGTAGGCCCCGGAGATCACCGCCTGGCTAGCAATGACCGTCGCCATGGTCGCCAGGATTACCATCGGGATACGCGCCCATTCTGGTTGCATCAGAAAGAACGGATTTTCCGCTGCGGCAGGATGTGCCAGCACAAAGGCACCCTGCCCGAAATAGTTCAGCAACAGGCAAGGGAAGACGATGAGCAGCCAGCCCAGGACGATAGGTTTTCGGCCAAAGTGGCCGAGATCCACGTAGAGCGCTTCGGCGCCGGTTACGGCCAGAAACACCGCGCCCAGGACAACCAGCGCAATACCGGTATGGTTTATGACGAAGGTGAGGCCGTAGAACGGGTTGATTGCAAACAACACCTGCGGTGCTTCGCTAATATGAACGGCGCCTGACACGCCGAGCGACAGAAACCAGATCGCCGTGATTGGACCGAATACGGCGGCCACCTTGCCGGTGCCGAAACGTTGCACCATGAACAGCGCAATGATGATGATAAGGGTGACCGGCACCACCCAGCGCGCCAACCGCGGCTCAACCACTTGCAGGCCTTCCACGGCCGAAAGTACGGAAATGGCCGGGGTGATAATGGCGTCCCCAAAGAACAGCGCCGCGCCCACCAGGCCCAGCGCCAGCACCACGCCTTTGTTGGATTTGACCGCCTTGCGGGCCAGCGACATCAGCGAGAGTGTGCCACCTTCGCCATTATTGTCTGCCCGCAGCACGAAGCCGACATATTTGACTGTGACAATTAAAGTGAGAGCCCAGACGATCAGCGAGAGCAGACCAAGCACTTCGTCATAGCCGGCAACGCCCTGACCGCCATGCGTTGTGGCATGCAATGCCTCGCGAAACGCGTAGAGCGGACTGGTCCCGATATCGCCGAAAACGACGCCCAGAGCACCGAGCACAAGGATCGGCAGGGCAGTCTTTGCGTGGCCGGCCTGTTCGGTCGCTACGTCACCGGCCTTGGCGCCGGCAGTTTCCGTATGCGTCATGAGCTTTGGGGCTCTCGCTGTTTCAAGGCGGGCGCCGCTATACACCCGTACCCGTTCACAAACAACACCCGCAGCACCGAATAGTTCGCATGCGAAAGGGGCCACCCAGCAAGGATGACCCCTCTTTTCAGCTCATCGCTGTTGCTGATCGCCCTTATTCGGCAGCTTCAGCCACAGCATTCTCATCCTCGCGCGCCGCCTTGGTGGCTTCGCCCCACCAGATCAGCTGGTCCAGCATGTCCTTGGCGGAGGCCCCGATCGAACCTTCGATTTCGTTGATCGGCTTGTTCTGCTGGCCAAGCGGGTGAACGGCGAAGAAGTCGGCGCCACCGATGTGAACCGCCGCACGGGTCGAGACCATCTGCAGTTCGACACCAATGCCGCGCAGGTGCTCTGCAGCGCGGGCAGCGCCCACCGTGCCATAGCCCACAATGCCGAAGGGCTTCTTGTTCCATTCGTTATAGGCCTGATCGAGCGCGTTCTTCAGAGCGCCGGTGATCGAGCGGTTGTATTCGGCCACGACAAATATAAAGCCATCATACTGGCCAACCTTCGACTGCCAGGCGACGGCCTTTTCATTGCTGGACGGCATCCAGAGATTGGACGCCATTTCATCAAAAAACGGCAGGTCGAAATCGCGCAGGTCGACCAGATCCGCCTCGATCTCGGGCCGTTCATTTGCCTTCTCGAGGATCCAACGCGCCGGCACTTCGCCGAAACGGCTGGGACGGGTGGACGAGATGACGACGCCGATCTTGAGCTTGGACATGTGATGCCCTCCTTGGTAACAAATCGTAACTGAGGCGATATATGTGCCTGTTACGAAAAGCCTCAAGAAGGCACCTTGTTGTCAGCCGGAGACAATTACGTGCCCCGGGCACACAAATGTAAGTGTCGGAGAAGGCAGCATTTTCAGTCGTTACGGCAGAATCGTCGCGAGATCGGGCCTGCAATGAAGCCGGACCGCGGACGCAGCGTTCCAGCACGCTGAACAATGCGATCAGTCGAGGACGTTATTATAGGCACGAACAGCCTCGGCAAATCCCATCAGCAAGGCATCTGCGGTAATTCCATGTCCTATCGAGACCTCGGCCACGCCCGGCACGGCCGCCTGAAAGGCTGGCAAATTCTCTAAGGTGAGGTCGTGCCCCGCATTAACACCGAGCCCCGCGGCCAGGGCCGCTTTGCAGGTCACTGACAGGATTGCCAATTGCCGCTCGGCCGCTTCTGGATCGTCATGGCACGCACCATAGGGTCCGGTGAACAATTCTACCCGATCCGCGCCGGTCGCCTTTGCGGCGGCAATGCCCGTTTCACCGGCGTCGGGATCGCAGAAGAGCGAAATCCGTCGATCGGGCCGCTTGAGACGCTGAACAACCGAGGTCAGGAAATTGCCCTTGCCCACGAAGTCCCAGCCATGATCGGACGTTGCCTGCGCCGGATCATCCGGGACGAGCGTCACCTGGTGCGGATTAGCCTCTTCAATAAGCTCAAGGAAATCCTCGCTGGGATAACCCTCGATATTGAATTCCGCTTCCGGATACTCGACACGCAGAAGCGCCACCAATTCAAACACGTCCGTGCGCCGGATATGCCGCTCATCAGGGCGCGGGTGCACGGTGATCCCGCTCGCCCCCGCGTCGAGCACCACCCTCGCAATTCCCGTCACGCTCGGCCAGGGCAGATCGCGACGATTGCGCAATTGCGCGACGGCATTGAGATTGACGGAAAGCAAAGTCATGGCAGGAACCCGGATCAACAGGCCCCTGCCATACACCAGACTGGGCGGCTCGCCCAATCGAACCTTTTGATAAGAGCGATCAGCGCCTTGCCGACTACATCCCCTCCGGGCCGCGATTGATCGCAGCCAGGCCCGTGCGGACCACCTCGACCAGCCCGAGCGGCTGCATCAGGGCAATAAAGCTGTCGATCTTGGACGGTTTTCCGGTGACCTCAAAAACGAAGCTCTCGACGGTTGCGTCCACGATTTGCGCTCGGAAGGCGTCGGCCAGACGCAGCGTCTCAGCACGGTGGTCGCCGGTTCCATTGACCTTGATCAACGCCAGCTCGCGCTCAAGATAAGCGCCTTCGGCGGTCAGGTCGTGCACGCGATGAACCGGCACCAGCCGCTCCAATTGCGTCTTGATCTGCACCAGCACCTTGGGAGTGGCGATGACAACAACCGTGATGCGACTAAGTCGCTTGTCGTGTTCGGTCTCGCTGACAGTCAGGCTCTCGATATTGTAGCCGCGAGCCGAAAACAGGCCAACGACACGGGCCAGAATGCCAGGTTCGTTATCAACCAGGACGGAGAGAGTGTGTCGCTCGTTCAGCTGGGTTTCCTGCGTCAGGAAATAGGCCGAGCCGGTAGGCTGCAAATGTGCGTTCATTTTTCGTGTCCTCCGGCGCCCTAGACGAGCGCGCGTCCCTTCTCGTCGATGATGTCACCGATATTGGCCGTATCGGGCAGGATGATTTCGTTATGCGGCTTGCCCGAGGGGATCATGGGCAGGCAGTTTTCGTCTTTCTCCACCAGCACGTCGAATAGCACCGGTCCGTCGTAGTTGATCATCTCGGCGATCGCCGCATCGAGTTCGGCCGGCGTGTCGCACTTGACGCCCTTGGCCCCGTAAGCCTCGGCCAGCTTGACGAAGTCGGGCAGCGATTCCGAATAGGAATGGGCGTAGCGCGATCCATGCAGCAGGTCCTGCCACTGTCGGACCATGCCCATACGCTCGTTGTTGAGAATGAAGATCTTGACCGGCAGGCGATACTGCACCGCCGTCGACAGTTCCTGCATTGTCATCTGCACCGAGGCCTCACCGGCAATGTCGATCACCAGTGCATCCGGGTGCGCCACCTGCACGCCGACCGCCGCTGGCAGGCCATAGCCCATGGTGCCGAGCCCCCCGGAGGTCATCCAGTGGTTGGGCTTGTCGAAATGAAAATGCTGGGCCGCCCACATCTGGTGCTGGCCGACCTCGGTGGTGATGAACACCTCCTTGGACTGGTTCTTCGTCGCCTCATAGAGCCGCTGGATGGCCCATTGCGGCTTGATGGTGGTGTCCGAATTCTTGAAGTTGAACGAGCCGACGGCGCGCCACTTCTCGATCTGCTTCCACCAGGTGGAAATCGCCTCGGTCCGCGGTTCGTTGGTCCGGCTGCGCCACACGCGGATCATCTCCTCGAGCACGCGATGACAGTCGCCCACGATCGGCACATCCACCCGGATGATCTTGTTGATCGAAGATGGGTCGATGTCGACGTGGATCTTCCGGCTGTTGGGCGAGAACGCATCGATACGCCCGGTGATGCGGTCATCGAACCGTGCGCCGATATTGATCATCACGTCGCAGTCATGCATCGCCATATTGGCTTCGTAGCTGCCATGCATGCCCAGCATGCCCATCCACTGCGGGTTTGAGGCCGGGAATGCACCCAGGCCCATCAGGGTGGACGTCACCGGAAAGCCGGTGAGTTCGGCCAGTTCGCGCAGGCTGTCGGAGGCCTGGGGACCGGCATTGATGACACCACCGCCGGTGTAGAAGATCGGCCGCTCCGCCTTGAGCATCAGGTCAACGGCCGCCTCAATCGCTGCAACATCACCATCCATCTGCGGGCGATAGGACTTGTGCCGCAGGGTCTCGATCTCGGGTTTGAAATACTCCCCAACGGCGAATTGGACATCCTTGGGAATATCGATCACCACGGGACCGGGACGGCCGGTCGTCGCGATATGGAAGGCCTCATGGAGAATACGCGGCAGGTCAGCGACGTTCTTGACCAGATAATTGTGCTTGGTGCACGAGCGGGTAATTCCGACCGTATCGCATTCCTGGAAACCGTCCGTGCCGATCAGCGTGGTCGGCACCTGGGCGGTGATGCAGACCAGCGGGATCGAATCCATCAGCGCGTCGGTCAGGCCAGTGACTGCGTTGGTGGCACCGGGACCAGAGGTCACCAGCACCACGCCAGGCTTGCCGGTCGAGCGCGCATAGCCTTCGGCCATATGCGTGGCGCCCTGCTCGTGCCGCACCAGAATGTGCTTGACGAAATCCTGCTGGAACATCGCGTCATAGATCGGCAGCGCTGCTCCGCCGGGATACCCAAAGATGTGCTCGACGCCCTGGTCGGTCAGCGCCTGGATCACCATCTCTGCGCCGGTCATTTTCTCGGCCATTTGTCAGCCCTTCCTAATCCTCATGGCCCTTTGAGGCCTGTTCTTCATTCCGCCTCTCCCGCCCGGCGGAAAAAAGGCAATAAAAAAGGCCCCGTTTGGGACCTGTTTTCGGCGCACCAGCATTCGCGCAGGGTTCTACCCCACGTTGCCGATGCGCCAGCCTACTACGAGAATGAGTGCCCGCACGGGACCGCTCCAAAAATTCTAGACGGCGCATTGATAAAAGCAGTGTCGCGCCAAAGTCAAGCCGCCATGTCCCCACCGCGCAGCTGCGGCACGAATTCTCGTGCACAGGCACGATTCCCGATCAAATTGGGGCTGGCAGGGACTGATCGAGATGTTAAGTCGGAACCCACTTCGAATATGACAGTTTGGTGACATGAGCAAAAGCGCGCTCGACAAGGATTTGCAGCGGGTCTCGGGCCTCGAAACCGCCACCCATGATCTCAGCCGCTCGCTCGCGGCACCTGGTATCGCCCTGGTGTTCCTGCTGGTCGCGGGCGTTTGGGCAGCCTTTGTCATGGGTCAGGGCCCAGGAACCTACGTCGTCGTTCTCGCGGCCCTTATTGCCGGCTACATGGCGCTCAATGTCGGCGCCAACGACGTTGCCAACAATATGGGCCCCGCCGTGGGCTCGCGGGCCCTCACCATGGTGGGGGCGCTGGTCATCGCAGCCATCTTCGAGGCGGCAGGCGCCCTGCTGGCGGGCGGCGATGTGGTCAATACGGTCGCGCGCGACCTGCTGATTTCTCCCCAGATGGACAACCACACCTTCATTGTGGTGATGATGGCGGCTTTGCTCGCCTCCGCCCTCTGGGTCAATCTTGCCACCTATGTTGGGGCCCCCGTCTCCACCACCCATGCCGTCGTTGGCGGCGTGGTGGGCTCCGGCATTGCCTCTGCCGGCCTGGCCGTCGTGAACTGGCCAACCATCGGGGCGGTTGCCGCCAGCTGGGTGATCTCCCCGGTCATGGGCGGCATCATCGCCGCCCTGTTCCTGGTCATCATTCGCATGACGATCACCACGCGGCTCGACAAGATTACCTCGGCCCGGGTTTGGGTACCGATCTTCGTGGCAGTCATGACGGGTATCTTCGCCATGTATCTGTCAACCAAGGGCCTCAGCCGGATATGGAAGCCGGGCTGGGGGATCACCTTCCTGCTCGGGCTGATCTTTGGCCTTCTGGGCTGGGTCGCCGCCATGCCCTGGGTACGCCATCAGTCCAGGCACATGGAAAACCGCAAGAAGCATGTGGCCAACCTCTTCCGACTGCCACTGATCGTCTCGGCAGCGCTGCTGTCCTTCGCCCACGGCGCCAATGACGTTGCCAACGCCATCGGTCCATTTGCTGCCATCGTCACTGCCATTCAAACGGGCGAAGGTGAGGTTGCTGGCATAGCCCTGCCCTTCTGGGTACTGGCCATCGGCGCCATCGGCATCTCGCTGGGCCTGGCGCTGTTCGGACCGCGCCTGATCCGCACCGTGGGCGAGCAGATCACCAAGCTCAATGAAATCCGCGCGTTTTGCGCCGCATTGTCAGCCGCGGTAACTGTCCTCATTGCCTCGGCCCTGGGCATGCCGGTTTCGTCCACCCATATCGCCGTGGGGGCTGTGTTCGGCGTAGGCTTCCTGCGCGAATACATTTCTCGGCGCGAGATGGAAGGTGCCGTGGTGCCGATCAACGCCCGCTTCGTGGACCCCAGCCAGCTCAACGCGACGCCAGAGGAAGCCCTGGCCAATGCCCGGCGCGTGGAGACGCGAATGCTGGTCCGCCGCCAGCATGTCTATTCCATCGCTGCCGCATGGGTTATCACCGTGCCGGCCTCGGCCCTGGTCTCGGCGATCCTCTATCTAGGCCTGAATGTGTTGATCAACTAACCGGAAATCAGCCGATTATGAAGGGTGAGGGCTAGGCGACCAAGCGTCGGGTCAGCCAGTAACCTGCGGGCCTCTGACAACGTGGCCCAGTGCCGCATCCGCTGGTTCTTTTCCTTGTAGTCCTCCAGCTGCTGCGTCACGCGCAGCGGGTAGAGATCCACATCCACAAGGCCGACATTGTCGCCGCCGGCGCCTGTCCGATACGAGCCGATCGGATCTGGAGAGATTTCTCCGAGAACCCCGGCCTCATCTCGGGCTTCCTGTGCCGCGCTTTCCCACGGGGTCATATCCGGCTCAATCGCCCCTTTCGGAAAGATCCACTTTCCGCTGCGGCGCGACGTGATCAGGAGGAAAGCCATCCGCCCTTCGACAATCGAATAGGGCAAGGCGCCCGATTGCTGCAGGGTTGATGCGGTTTCAACCCGCGGGTTCCAGTGTTTGAGAAAGTCGCGCATACCGTCGTAAATCATACTCGAGTCGGATTGTTCACCTAGCCGCACAGATCGGCCCGGAGATTGCAAGCAAAAGGGCCCCGCAGGGCCCTCTCACTCCGGGTTTTTCACCGTTTCCATCGCGGAACGGCAAATTCCTCCGGCTAATCTGCGTTAGCGCTTAGCTCAGCAGGGTCAGCTCGGTCGCCGAGACCTTGCCGTCACGACCGGTCTGCAGCTCGAAGCTGACCTTGTCGCCTTCGTAAAGGCCCTGCAGGCCCGAACGCTGGACAGCGGAGATATGGACGAACGCGTCCTTTTCGCCATTGTCAGGCGAAATGAAGCCATAGCCCTTGGTGGTGTTGAAAAACTTCACGGTACCGGTGATTGCGGCCATCTGTATGGTCCTCTTGGTCTGTTAAGCCGCTGATGCGGCGGAAGGGTTTATCCAGGACGTGCTATTCCCGGACTTACGGTTCACGAGATCAGGAGGTAGCCAAGTTTCCGGCAGGGCCGGTCGTTCAGATAGCGCAAGACAAGTGGCACGTATGGGCTAATTATCTCTGCCTGCTGCGACTTTTTCAAGACTGTTGTCGCAACACCGTGCGATACATGCGCCGGACACAAAAGAACACCCGGTCAGGGGGCCAACCGGGTGTCTGGCGCCTGGGGGCGCGTGGCCGCAGGGGGCGCTGCGGCTTGGCTCTGCAGCGCTTATCCGCGCGGGCAGGTATCGATGTAGCGGGTACCATCCGGGCGCTCATACACGCAGCGATCGCGGCTGGTCCCGTAGTAGCCAAGGAGTTCACCGGCCGCAGCGCCGGCCACTGCGCCGATACCCGCACCCACGGCCGTACCAACGACATTTCCGCCCGTCGCGGTCGCGCCGACAATACCGCCGCCAATCGCACCTACGGTCGCGCCTTGTTGGGTAGTGGTGCAGGCCGCAAGGGATAGCGCAGTAGCGATGATGATCAGGATCTTGTGCATGAATTCCTCCAACGAAAAGCTCGCACGAAGGAATGCACGGGTCCGTGAATGGTTCCGCGGCAGTTTTAAACTTTATTAATTCAACCGTTGGCCTTCCAGCCAAAGCCGGCCGCCGTCACACCCAGCCACGCCAGGATCATCAGGCCGCCCCCAAGCGGCGCAGCGCCGGGGAACAGCGCCTGGCCCACGACCTCCCGCAGGGCCAGATCAACGCCAAAGATCAGCGTACCGGCAATCATCACCAAGCCCATTGCCAACATTGGACGCGTGCGACCTGCCAGCCCCAGGGCAAGCAGAACCGGCGCGTGGGCCAGAAAGATTGTCGCAATCGCGGACATATTGCGGCTTTCGCCATGCGACGCAGCCGCTGCAGCGGCTACCCCAGCGGCGCCCATCAAACCAGCAGTCATCATCAACAGGCGCGGCATCCACTGCATCATTGGCTCTCCAGACAAGGACGCGGCTTCCGCGCCGGGTCGGATTGGACTACAGCATGATGTGCGAGTGAGAGAAAAAACAATGAGCGACAACGTCGCGGCGGCGCCGACTGTGCCGTCAGGCCCCCGTTTGGTCAGCGGCTGGGGTGCGGAATTCCGTGCCACCTTTGCCCTGGCTTGGCCTCTGGTCATTGCCCAGATTGCACAAAATGCCCTTCAGGCCACCGACGTCGTCATGATGGGCTGGCTTGGCCCGGAAGCCTTGGCCGCCGGTACTTTGGCCAACAGCTTCCTAATGCCACTCTTCCTGTTTGGCGTGGGCGTGGTTGGCGCCGTCGCGCCACTGACTGCACAGGCCCGTGGCCGCCGTGACATCAAGGCCATCCGCCGCGTTGTGCGTCAGGGTTTCTGGGCGGCCATCCTCCTTGCGCTTGTGCTCGCCCCGCTGATGCTGCAGATTCGAACTGTCTATGGCTGGCTCGGCCAGGACCCTGCGCTGGCCTCCCGCGCCGAAGAATATATCCAGATAGCCGTGCTGATGCTCGCACCTGCCATGGGGGTGATCGTGTTGCGGTCGCTATTGTCGACCTTCGACGCCACACGGGTAATCCTGGTGATCACCATCGGAGGCGTCATCGTCAACGCCGTCACCAATTATCTGCTTATGTTCGGCAATTTCGGCCTGCCCCGGCTCGAATTGCGTGGCGCTGCCATCGCTACGGTAATGACGAACCTTTTCATGCTCGCAGTCATGCTCGGCTATGTCTTGCGGCATCGGCGTTTCAAGCGCTTCAACATCCTCATTCGATTCTGGAAACCGGATTGGCCCCGGTTCCGCGAGATATTCCGCATCGGTACGCCCATCGGCCTGACTGTCTTGGCCGAAGTGGGTCTCTTCGCCGCCGCCGCCATTCTCATCGGACGCCTGGGCACGGATGAGCTGGCAGCACATGCCGTCGCCCTGCAATGTGCCTCGCTGGCCTTCATGGTACCCCTTGGGCTGGGCATAGCCTCAACCGTGCGCGTCGGAGTTGCCTATGGTCGCCGGGACGCCGAGGGCATCCGCAAGGCCGGCTGGGCCAGCTTTCTGCTCGGCACCGGCTTCATGGCTATTTCGGCTCTGACCTTTGTCTTTTTCGGGCCTGCTATAGTTACCCTGTTTCTCGATCCCAAACTCCCAGAGAACCAGGCCGCCCTTGCTCTTGCGGCTACCTATCTCGCCATCGCGGGCTTGTTTCAGCTCGTCGACGGCGCCCAGGTGGTAGCCGCTCATGCTCTGCGCGGATTGAGCGACACCAAGGTGCCAATGGTCATGGCGATCTTCGGCTACTGGTTCGTTGGCCTGCCCGTCGCGTGGCTGTTCGGCTTTGTGCTGGACCTCCGCGGCGTCGGCATCTGGTTCGGGCTCGCTGCCGGCCTTGCCTTCGTCGCCGTGCTTCTGGTCGGCCGCTTCGCCCTGCGCGAGCGGCTTGGCCTGCTGCGACTGACGGCCTAGGTCGAAGCGCCTCCAAGCCCCAGGCGCGGCCAGTCTGCCATACGATTGCGGAACCACGTCCGTTGGCGCTTGGCATATTGTTGCGTGGCAATGGTCGCCAGGGCAATCGCCTCTTCGCGGCTGCAAACTCCGTCCAGCCAATCTGAAATCTCTCGCACACCGATCGCCTTCATCACTGGCAGCGATGGATCGAGATCGAGCGCCCGCAAAGCCTCAACCTCCGCCACGGCGCCAGTGGCAAACATGACCTCGAACCGACGAGCGATCCGTTCGCGCAGCACAGCGCGGTCAGGCGACAACACCATCCGCTCCACAGACCAACCCTCCAGGACCCCCGGCTGCTGATCGTCCTGGAAGCTCGACAGTGCCCGCCCCGTCGCGCGTTTCACTGCAATGGCCCGCGTTACCCGCTGCGGATCAGCCACTTTGAGCCCCTGGGCAGTTATCGGATCTTCCGCCTCAAGCAGAGCCATCCGTTGCGGCTCTTCAAGCGCTTGAATCTCTTGCTGAACTTGAAGCGTCAGCTCGGGAGAAATTTCCGGCACATCCGCGAATCCATTTGTCAGCGCGTCGAAGTAAAGCCCCGTACCGCCGACAAAAATCAGCTCCCGATCCGGATCAAACTCCTCCAGCAACCCCTGAACTGCCCGCACCCACTGACCCGTCGAAAAGCGCTCCGAGGCTGGCACTGTCCCATAGAGGCGATGCTCTGCCAGCGCTTCATCCTCGGCACTTGGGCGGGCTGTGACGATCCGCAGCGTGTCATAGACCTGCATGGCGTCGGCATTGATGATGATTCCGCCGGTGGCCCGTGCACGCTCGAGCGCCAGGGCCGACTTGCCGCTGGCAGTCGGACCCGCTATCAGCACAGCGCGCCTCTGGTTCGTCACCTGTTGCTCCCGAAAGTTGCCACCACCATGCCGGTTCTCTCGCTTATCGCCAATCCCGCCGATCCCGAACTGGATGCGGCGCTGGCCCAGGCCGTCCTCGCCCAGACCGGCGGCGAGCTGAATTGGCTCAGCCACGGCGTAGCCTGCGATATCCTTGAGCCCAGCGCACCGCAAGCCCTTGAATTGGCGCGTGATATCATCGGCAGCAAGGCGGTTGATGCCAATCTGGTACCGACAGAAGGTCGCCGCAAGCTGCTGCTGGTCGCCGACATGGATTCCACCATGATCGAGCAGGAATGCATTGATGAACTGGCCGCCGCCCTCGGGTTGAAGCCGCAAGTGGCGGAAATCACAGAGCGAGCCATGCGTGGCGAGTTGGACTTCGCGCAGGCTTTGGACACGCGTGTGGCATTGCTCAAGGGGCTCGAACGCAAAGCGATCGAGGAGGTCCGACGCGAAGCCATTACCCTGGCCCCGGGCGGCCGCGCGCTCGTCCAAACCATGAAGGCCTATGGGGCCTATACCTCGCTGGTCTCCGGTGGCTTCACCTTTTTCGCCGACTATTTTGCCAAGCGCATCGGCTTTGATGAGGCCATCGCCAATGTGCTCGAATTCGAAGGCGACACTCTTACCGGCACCGTGACGAAACCAATCGTCGACAAGAATACCAAGCGTGAGCGCCTGCTGGCGCTGGCCACCGAACACGGCCTTGACCTTGATCGCACCTTGGCCGTGGGTGACGGCGCCAACGATCTCGACATGATCGGTGTTGCCGGCTTTGGCGTGGCGCTCCATGCCAAGCCCGCGGTAGCGGAAGCCGCCGGCATTCGCATCGATCATGGCGACCTGACAGCCCTGCTTTATCTTCAGGGCTACGCCGAGGACGACTTCGTCCGCTAGCTTCCCCCAAATAGCAAAGGCCGGCACGGTTCCCCGTGCCGGCCTTCATAGTTTGCCGCCCCCAACTATTGCGCGGTAGAGGGCGCCGTTTCCTCAGCCGGTGCGGGCGTCTCGGTGCCCACCGTTGGCTGCAGTTCCGAGCCATCCTCCAGCGTCATGGTCGGTGCCACGGCATCTTCGATGCCAAGGCCGTCCAAGGCCGGTTCGTCAGAGCCTGTGCTGACTTCCGGCGCTGCGGCCGGAGTGATCGGCGTCGCAAGATTGGCGCTGGCCGCCGGGATGTCGCCGTCCGAACCAAAATAGCGGAAGAAGGCGCTGTCGGGCGAAAGCACCATGGTGGTGCCGCTATTGGTCAGGGCCGTCCGGTAGGACTCCATCGAGCGATAGAACTCGAAGAATTCCGCGTCCTGGCCATAGGCCGCCGCATAGATGCGGTTGCGCTCAGCGTCACCCGTACCACGGATGATTTCCGCATCACGCGTGGCCGCAGCCACGATTTCCACCGCCTGACGTTCCGCAATGGCGCGCAGGCTCTGCGCCTGTTCCTGACCACGTGCACGCAGCAGGGCCGCTTCGGCCAAACGTTCGGCGCGCATGCGCTCATAGGTCCGCTCGGAGACTTCGCTGGCCAGATCCGTACGCAGAATGCGCACATCGACGATCTCGATGCCGAGCTGGGCCATTTCCGGACGGATCAGGTCGCGGGCTTCAGTCATCATCTGCGGGCGTTGCTCGGAAAGAGCCGCGTTGAACTCCCGCAGACCATAGACCTGACGCAGGGCAGCGTCGAAACGGGTCGCGATACGGTCCTGCGCAACCGAAAGCTGGCCCAGGGCGCGCTGACGGAACAGCACGGGGTCAACGATCTTGTAGGTCAGGAACGCGTCCACCTCGTAGAAGGCACCGCCCGAAACCTGCACGGTCATATCGGCAATATCCTGGCGCAGCAGACGATCTTCGATGATCTGAACGCTATCCACGATATCGGTGGGGATCTTGAAGTAGAGACCCGGCTCCGTGCGGACATCCGTGATCTGCCCGAAGCGCAGCACGATGGCCTGCTCGCGTTCATTGACCACATAGATCGAGGAGAACAGCACATAGAGGGCGGCAACAATGACCGCGCCGATGATAAAGAGGCGATTGCTCATGGCTTATTCTCCCGACCCGGTCGTTACATTGGTGCGGGAACGCAGTTCCGGCAGCGGCAGGTAGGGCACGACACCCGAACCGCCGGCGCCGTTCTCGACGAGCACCTTTTCGGACGCCGCCAGAACCTCTTCCATGGTTTCCAAGAACAGGCGCTTGCGGGTGACCTCAGGCGCGTTGACATATTCGGCATAGACCGCATTGAAGCGCTCGGCCTCACCGGTTGCTTCCTGCACCACGCGGTTGGAATAGGCCGCTGCCTCTTCGCGCAGCGCCGCGGCCTGACCGCGGGCGTCACCCAAAAGGGTGTTGGCGTAGGAACGCGCCTCTTCCTGAAGACGATCCTCGTCCTGCTCGGCGCGCTGCACCTCGTTGAAGGCGTCAGCCACTTCGGCCGGCGGCGCGGCATTCTCGATCGAGATCTGGCTGACGGTCACGCCCATACCATAGCTATCCAGGATGGACTGGGTGATCTGCTGCACCTCGATGGCGATACCGGCGCGGTCATCGCGGAAAATATCCTGGGCAGGACGGCGCCCGACGATTTCGCGCATGGCGCTTTCCGCCGCATTGCGCACCATCTCTTCGGGATCGCGCACATTGATGAGATAGTTGATCGGATTGCTGACCGACCAGAGGACGGCAAAGCGCACATCCACGATGTTCTGGTCACCCGACAGCATCAGCCCGTCATCAGCATTGGCGCGCGAGCCGGAGCCCGATGCCGTACCGATCGTTGTCTGGTTCTGCGAGGTGTTGACCTTCTCGACCGTTTCAACTGGCCACAGATGGAAATGCAGGCCCGCGGTGGACAGCTCCTGCTTGGGTGCACCCAGACGGAACTCGACCCCCACTTCGGCTTCCTCAACGGTATAGACCGAGTTGAGCAGCCAGAAGGCACCCAGCACCAGCACGCCGCCAATCAGCAGCCAGCGCCCACCCGGCAGACCGCCGCCAAACTGCGCCCGCCCACGATTGAGGATATCCTCGAGATTTGGCGTGTTCCCGCCCGGACGGCGTGGACCGCCGCCGCCTCCACCCGGCGCCTGGCCCCAGGGACCGCCATTGTTGCGGCCGCCTCCGCCACCATTATTCTCCCAAGGCATCGCAATCCTTTCGGTGTCTAAGAGAAATCTTTGCTGCCATATATAGGCAAGGGGCGCGGACGATCAATGCGCGGTCCCGTGAATGCGTTCGTAGATCTTGACGCTGTAGCGGGCCCCGTCCTTGTCGGACCGGGGTACGTCCGGTTTCCCGATCACCCGCCATTCTGCCGGATCGATGGGCGGAAAGCGAACGTCGCCGTCCGGCTCCAGCTCGACATGGCTGATATAGAGACGGTCGGCCAGCGGCATGGCCTGCGCGTAAATGTCGCCGCCGCCGATGACCATGATTTCATTGAGTTCGCTGGCTTCAGTGAGCCGCCGCGCCGCCGCCAGGGCCTCGGGCAGGCTGTGACGCACCAAGACGCCCTCAGGCGCATAATCATGCTGCCGCGTCACCACGATATGCGGCCGCCCCGGCAGTGGTTTGGCAAAGGTCTCGAACTGCTTGCGGCCCATGACCATCGGCTTGCCCATTGTGGTCTGCTTGAACCAGGCGAAATCGGACGGAATGCGCCAGGGAATGGACTGTTTGGCACCAATCACATTGTTGCGGGCGACAGCGGCAATCAGCGAGATGACAGCCGTCATTGACTGCCCAGCGCGACCAACGCCTCCCCATCGACCCGCACCTTGGTCCACTCGTCCTGCATCACGCCTCCCTGGCTCTTGTAAAACTCGATGCTGGGTTCGTTCCAGTCGAGCACCCACCACTCGAACCGCCCCAGCCCCTCCTCTACGCAGCGGCGCGCCAGATGGACCAGCAGCGCCTTGCCGATCCCGTTGCCGCGCATTTCCGGGTCGACATAGAGATCTTCCAGCCAGATGCCGTGCCGCCCCTGAAAAGTTGAATAGGTATAGAACCAGAGCGCGAAACCCACTGGCACTCCTTCCCATTCGGCAATTTCGCAGAAGACTTTCGGTTCGTGGCCGAACAGGTCGCGCGCAATGTCGCCCGCACTCGCCTTCGCTTCATGCTCCAGCTTCTCATAAACCGCCAGCTTGCGGATGAACGCGACGATGAGCGACGCATCGGCGGGTATGGCGGGGCGGATGGTGAGGGGTTGCGTCACGGGCTTTCCTTCGTCTGGTGGTGGCCGCGGCAGGCACCGCGACAACAACACCATCCCACTCGCTGACAGTGGCTCTCGGGTCAAGCCCGAGCGCGGACAGGCAGAAAAAGCAAGACCGCCCTCACATCCAGTTCTGTCGCTCCAGGATCAGGATGTCCAGCTCCTCCTGCGGCCAGTAGTTCTCCTTGACCATCTCGAAGGTGGTCGGGCCGATTTTCTTCACCCCTTCGCCGCAGAAAGAAACCAGATTGTCTGGATCACCCTTGTCCACCACCAGGCGGAATGTCTCGATACCGCCGCCGGCCCAATTGCCGCCCGTGGTCAGGATGTAGGAAATCCAGCTTTCAAAAAAAGGCGCGCTCCAGGGCTCGTCCGGATTGCTGAGGGTCTTGCGGACCGCGGCAATGAAGCTGTCATCGGTGCAGTATTTCTGCCGGTATTCGGCGGCCGAATCGTATCCTTCATAGGGCTCGGACAGAAAGACAACGCCCGTGGTTCCGCCAACGCTGGGCTTGTAGCGATGTTCGACCACCACCTTTTCGCGCGCCGGAAAAGTCGCTTCCCAGGTATAGGTGGCGCGATAGGTCCAGAACGGCCAGTGATGCGTTTCCCAACCCTCGCCGGCGTCAAACTCATCCGGCACGACCATGCCCAGGTGCAGGAGGTCCGCCGTTGTCTCTTCATCCAGTGCGTCGACCGCGTCGATGGACTCCTGGCGGATGGGGACGATGGGAATGCCCAGCTTCTGCAGCACCTTGGTGCGGTCCACCCCAGCCGCAAAGGCATATTCATGCAGCGTGGACTGCAGGGGCTCGCCGTTGAAGGTGGTTTCGAATGCGAAGAGATTGTCCGCCGGCCCCTCGGGAAAAGCAACGGGCGACCAGTGATTGGGCACGATATCGGGCATGGGAAAGGCCACCAGCAAATGGTGATCCTGGTCGCTGTCGTTCCGGAACGTGTAGGTCACCCGGATTTCATCCTTTGAGATGAACAACTCCTCACGCTCCATGGCGATCTCGCCATGCGACACGAATTCCAGTCCGCCCGTGGTCAGCACCGCAGCGGTGTCGTTGGCCAAGGCCGGCGCGGCGGCCAACGCCAGAAAAGTTGCAACAAAAGCCCTCATCTCACCCTCCCGGCCATCTGCCAGATTTGTCTAGCACGCCGGCACGCCCCGGAAACGGTCAAACTGTGGGTGAGCGACCCAGATATTGAAACCATTTGCGCTCGAGGGCAGCATCGAGATCGATCTGATTGGCACGGGCAAAGAGCAGCAGTATGCCCAACACATCGGCACTCTCGTCTTCCAGGGCGCGCCAGAAGGCCGGCCGCGTCGGCGCCCTTCTGGCGCGCCCGCGCGGTGGTCTTGAGATATTCAGCGACCAGCTCGCCCAGTTCTTCCTGCAGCTTCAGCAGGTACCAGTCGCCGCTGGGCACAATAGCATTGCGTGAGGCATAGATGTCGCCAACCTGGCCAACAAGCTCGGTGAGCTCAGGCAGCGACCGGCTCATACCGCGATGGGCGCCGCAATGCGCGGATGCGGGTCGTAGCCCTCGAATGCGAAGTCCTCGAACACAAAATCCTCAAGCCGCTTGCGCTCAGGATTCATGATCAGCTTGGGCAAGGGCCTCGGTTCGCGCGTCAGTTGCTCTTGAGCCTGCTCGAAGTGGTTGCTGTAAAGATGCGCATCGCCCAGCGTATGAACGAAGTCGCCGACGTCGAGGTCACACACCTGCGCCACCATATGAGTCAGCAAGGCGTATGAGGCGATGTTGAATGGCACGCCGAGGAAGGTGTCGGCGGAGCGCTGGTAGAGCTGGCAGCTCAGCCTGCCATTGGCGACGTAAAACTGGAACAGAGCATGGCAAGGGGGCAAGGCCATGTTGTCCACCTCGGCCGGGTTCCAGGCGGAGACGATATGCCGGCGTGAATCGGGCTTGTTGCGAATGCTCTCGATCACATTGGCGAGCTGGTCAATTTTGCGCCCGTCGGGTGCGGGCCAGCTGCGCCACTGCGACCCGTAGACCGGCCCCAGATCGCCGTTCTCATCGGCCCACTCATCCCAGATGGTGACGCCCCGCTCCTGCAGCCATCGCACATTGGTCTCGCCGCGGATGAACCACAAGAGTTCATAGATGATCGACTTCAGGTGCAGCTTCTTGGTGGTGACCAGCGGAAACCCCTTCGAGAGGTCGAAGCGCATCTGATAGCCGAAGATCGAACGCGTGCCGGTGCCGGTGCGGTCCGACTTGTCGGTGCCGCTTTCGAGAATGTCTGAGAGAAGCGTCAAATAGGGCTGCATGGCGCACATCTAGCGCGATTCGGAACGGCGGAGCGAGGTCACCTCAGTGCGCTGCGCACAGGCGTCGGGTCCGGTTCCCAGGTGTGGTTCCGGTCAATATGCGCCAGCGCCCAGGCGAACATCTTCTGCATCTCGCGCAGGTCCCGCGCCGCGACCGCTTCCTCCAGCAATTCATTGATGCGCATCTTGGCCGGCAGGTGACCCGGGGGACCGAGGCGTTCGAACTCCACGCCCACGCCCTGCTCTATCCAGGCGCCGACCATGCCGGCAAACTGCTCTGATACCAGGAACGGCGACAGGTGCATGACGAGCAGGGTGATCGTGTCGTCCTCGATGGTCTCAGAGCGGATGACAACACCGCTATGGTTTGGGTGCCATTCGGGCCCCAACTCGGCCAGGAAGAACCAGCCGCAGAAAAATCCACGGCACACTCCGGGGCGGGCGGAATAGACCGTGCATCCCTGCCCTTCCGCACAATGCGGGCAAAGCGTATTGGCCGGTTTCTGCAGCTTCTCGGTATGAATGGGTGGAAAGGTGCAGCACGCAGTGCAGCCCGCACAGTCTCTGCCCTTGATCGGCACCAGCGCCATGGACCACTCCTCGTCCGGGTCAGCAGAACCGATCACCGCGCGCTTGTCCAGCGACGCGGGCACGCGATCAGCACCAACTTCCGCGAGTACCGCGCCATTCCTCGGCGAGGCCCTCCGCCACCAATTGCGCGCCGATGGAATGGCCGTCGCGCTCGACCACGCGCAACTTGCGCCCATACCTGTCCTCATCGCGACCAGCATTGACAAGGGTGAACGGCGCAGCGCTCAGAAGCTCTTGCAGCCTCTGGCTGGCGAGGCGCCCCATCCGCGCTTCTTCCAGGCACTGCGGCGAACCGATCTCCGGCGTATTGATGTCGGCGATGCGATACTTGATCCCATCCAGCCAGAACGTATCCCCGTCCACCACGCAGGTGATGCGCACGCCATGCGCACAGCCACCAAAGTTTCTGGAATAGGTCGCAGTCGCGATTGCCGGTCCGTCCGACCGCGCCCCAAGCAGCCATGACGTCAGGCCGCGCACATCGGGGATTGCGCCGATGCCGCCGCCTAAGGCGACGACAACGAGAGCCACCGGCAGAAGCAGGGCGAGGTCAAACAGCCGCACACGTAAGCCGAAGCGGCCATTGCGGCCATAGCCGCTATACCTGCCAAAATTCATGCTGGTCCCCCGATCGGGCCACCAACATGATCACGACTTGTTAACCGGCGCTGAATCGACCGGTGCGGGTTTGCATCTGCAAATGCGCTCCCCTATATTGGGGTTGCCCGCAAGGGCTATGGCGATAAACAGTCATTGTAATAAACCCATCGGACCCGGGGGCAGTACCCGGCGTCTCCACCATCTCCCCTTCCGGGGGAGCCAATGGGGACGAAACAGGATCGACGAGGGCGTAAAGAGTGTGCTTTCGCTCGGCATTGTACCGCCGTTATCGGGCTAAAACTTATAGTTGCCAATGACAACCATAAGGCTCCGGTCGCTCTCGCCGCGTAAGCGGTGCTAGCACTGGGAATTGAAGTCCTCCGCTCCTAGCCGGGCGGCAGGCGGGGTTCGCAGGCACCTGGCAACAGAAGCCTGCACTCAATTCTCGCTTGCCTGCAGTTCCAGCCCCCTTTGTTCTTGAATTTGTTCGGAACGTAGGGCTGATATGGGCCGTTCGGGAATCGATCCGACATCACGAGGAGACAGGGGCACCATGGCCGAAGACCACATGCGATACGACATTCTCGCCCAGGAAGCCCTGCGCGGCGTCGTGCGCAAGGTTTTGGCCGAAGTGTCGCGGACCGGCCTGCCCGGCGACCACCATTTCTTCATTTCCTTTGCCACCCGCGCCCCGGGCACTCGCATCAGCGAAGAACTGCTCAAGCAGTACGACAAGGAAATGACCATCGTGCTGCAGAACCAATATTGGGATCTTAAGGTCACCGAAGCCGCCTTTGAAGTCGGGCTCAGCTTCAACGGCCAGCCCGAAATGCTCCATATCCCTTTCACGGCCATCAAAAGCTTCTTTGATCCCTCCGTGCAGTTTGCCCTGCAATTCGATCCTGCCGCTGCACCGGACGAACGCGAAGCCGAAGAAGATGACGCCGACGCCGCGACTGAGGCTGCTTCCGAGGGCTCTGGTGGTGAGGCCAGCGGCGAAAAGGTGGTCAGCCTCGACGCCTTCCGCAAGAAACCCTGATCGACAGGCATGGCGTGGAAAAGCGGTCCTTCTCCATTGCCGGCCACCGCACCTCGATCGCGCTCGAGCCGGAATTCTGGCAGGGGCTTGAGGCCATTGCCACATCTCGTCAGCTCAGCTTGGCAGGACTGGTCCGGGAAATAGACGAGGGCCGTAAGACGACAAATCTGTCATCTGCGGTCCGGCTCGCTGTGCTGGCCTGGTACCGGGATCGACCCGCTACTGGCCAGGAATGAGCTGAATGGGCGCGTTGAGACTGTTGCCGATCGGCTGATTGACCCCCGGCTGGAAGCCAAGATTGAGCGGACCGCTCGCTGGCAAATCGGCATCAGCCTCCGGATCGATCACATCGTCCTGTTCGTCGAGCAACTGCTCTTCCTCCAGGCGCCGCGCCTCTTCCTCCGCCGCCAGCCGGGCCGCCTCCTCGGCCGCGCGCTGGCGCTGAGCCTCGATCAACCGGTTGCGCTCCTCTGCGGCGGCGCGCTGGCGAGCTTCATCCTCTAGCCGGAGAGTTTCCAGCCGCTCCACTTCCAGCTCATTGGCGCGTACCTGAATGGCCGCGACCATTTCGCTGAGATCGATCGTGATTTGGGGCGACAACAGCGTGCCGGCAATCCGCGCGATGATGCGTGCGGTGTCCGCTTCGACCAACCCGCCCGGATCAACATAGTCCAGCGGTGTCAGTACGAAAGTGCCGTCCAGCCCCAGCGTATTGAGTACCAGATTGAGGCTTCCCGCCAGGCGCCCGCCAACGCCCTTGATGATCAGATTGGCAAGGCGTACCGTTCCCCCTGCTATGGTGAACGCGCCACGCGCCTCGTCAGCCGTGAAGTCCCCTTGCGAGAGCGCCAGGCCGATCAGTGTTTCGAGGGCGTCGGCCTCGGTGTTCAGCACATCTTCGAAGCCGGCGATAGCCGGAAAGACCCCCGGCCAAAGTCCTTGCGCGACAAAGTCGGTCACCGCGAAATTGCCTTCGCCGGTCATGCTGCGCACGGTTTCGCCCAGGCTTGACCCAGTACCCTCGAACTGGAGGCCAGCGAACAAGACGCCGGATAGTCTCCGGGAGACTTCATCGGGCGCAATGCTTTCCAGCTCGACACCATCAATGGTGACCTGACCTGACAGAGTCCGCGCTGCGAGCGATCCGGCACAGCACTGTTCTAGCGAGAGCCGCAACGTGCCGCCACCAACTTCGCCAATCATCCGGGCGATGGCGACCGATTCCGGGCTCCAGCTGTAACTGAACCTGGTCTCGCCCAGGAGCGTCCGGCCTTCATGGGCCAGGCTGCCAGACGAAACGGCAATCTCGCCACGCGACGGCCTGGGCTGATCATTGGCTGCCAGCGGCCCTTCAGGCCACACGCCCGCACCACTTCCAATAAGCGCATCGGTGCCGAGCAGCGCAGCAGCCAGACCGCGAAGCTCCATTGTGTCCGTCGACAGCTGTCCACTGAAACTGGGCAATTGCCCGAGCCTTTGCATCTGAAGGTAACCGTCAAAGCCATCCGCCCCCACAGTGCCAGCCACGTTTTCCAGAGTGAGGTTTCTGACCCCCTCGAAAGTGAGTGCTCCGGTCGCCTCGATCCCCGGCAGGCTGGCCCCGCGGGCTCCGATCAAGGCCGCCAGGCCACTGGCGTCGTCGAGGATTACCTCCAATGTACCCGACCCGCTCACTTCGCCGCTTTGCGCCACCTTGATCCGGCCGGAATAGCTCATGGACTGACCACCCTGGCTCAACCCCATTCGACCATCAAAACCGTCGGGCCCACTGCCTTCGAAGAACAGACTGGCAAGCAGGCTGTCATTGGCAGCAAAGATCGGCGTCTCGATCAGACCGAACCGCGCCAGGGTCGCGTCGCCATCCTCTGCTTCAAGCGACGCCACCAGGCGCAGCTCCTCCCGCGACAATGCCGGCAGTCCACCGGCCATCTCCGCTCGCAAATCCAACGCCGCGCCTGCCAGCTGTCCGCCCAGGGTCAAGACCTGTCCGGGCCCCTGCTCCGCATCCACAAGCAAGAATTGCAGATCGGCTGGCCAGGTATCGGCGAGCGCTTCCTGCCAGCCGAACGGAACCCCCGCCATGTCGTAAAGGGCGGCCAGCCCCGCTGAATCCGTAGCGCCAATGCCCAATTGCCCCGAACCGGTCACCTGCGGATCGCTGAGATTGCCGGAAAACTGCAACGCGGCGCTCAGGGACACCCCGTCCCAATCACCTGTGGAAAGGCGTGAGAACTGCACCGTTTCAGGCGTCCATTGCGCTTCAGCAACCAACGCATCGGCCGCCAGTCCGAGTACATCCACGCTGTCGGCCGAGACCGAAAGGCTGCCATCGGGAAAACTGATGCCGAAACTGGGCTCGCCCGTCACGTCAGGCAGCAATGCCAGCAAAGCCGCAGTCTCACCGGCATCCAGATCACCCAGCTCCAGCACGGCATCAAGTCGCGGCTCAGCGCCGAACCCCAGGCGGATCTCGAGCCCATGTGCTTCGCCGTCCAACGCCAGTCGCCCATGGCTCAAACCGAAGGCGTCACCGGCCAGCATCAGGCGCCCCTCGATGCCTCCCGGCGTGTTGAACAATGGACTGTCTTCGCTGGGTCGCTTCCACAGCTGCGACAGCGCTTCCAGGCGTGCGGCCTGGACGCTGACATCCCCCTGAAAGCCCAATACGCCATCATCATTGGTTGCGACGCCTGAAAGCCGCATTTCGGTTTCCCCGGGCAGGCGCCCGACGGCCTGCTCGATCGTCCAGTTCGCCCCATCACTGGTCGCGTCCACCCGCAATTCGCGCAAGGCGAAACCCCTCAGGCCCACTTCCGCCAGATCCACGCCCAGCCGCCCAGGCATGGGTGGGATGGGCGGCGCCGGCAGCTCGGACAGGAGCCGCACGAACTCATATGGCAATTCGTTCGCCACCTCGGTGGCGTCGCGCGGTGGCAGCGAAAACACGCCACCTGAAACCACGGCATCAAAGCTGCGCCGATCGCCCAGTTGAATACTGGCCGCTCCGGTCAGGCGCATGCCGGCCCGGTTTTCATCCGGATGCAGGGTATAACCGGAGAGCACCACGCGGTCGGTGGACGCCGTCACCGCGCTTTCCAGCAGCAGGTCGCCGCGAATATCGTCGGCCCGCTCGGCCTCAGGTGGCGCCTGCCGATAGGCCATCGTTCCCTCAAAGCGCGGCGCCATGCCGGTCGTGAGAACACCATCGAGAGCTACCGAAAAGTCCCCCAGCGTTTCGCCGACGAAACTCGACACCCGGGCATTTCCATCTGTATCCGCCGTGCCTGAATTGAACCGCACATCGTACCGGGTATCGCCGTAGTCTGCCCGGCCCTGAAACTGGAACGGGCCGGCAAAGCTCGAAAGCCGCAGATCCCCATCGATCCGCTCGGCCACAAATGTTTCGGCCGAGCGCAAGTCTTCCAGACGGATGCTGCCATTGGTGATGCGCGCATGCCCCAGCGCCACACCATTGCCGGCGCCGCTCAGTTCGACGCCGCTGCCGAACAGGCCGTTCTCATCCACCGTCAGGTAGACGACAGGCGCTTCCAGGGTGAGCGCGGTGACATTGTAGATGTCCCTGAGAAAATCCATCAGGACGAATTCGGCCTCGACCGCGCCAACCGTGGCTGCGGGTGCTTCGGAATCGCCCACCACGACATCGGAAAAGGCCAGGCGCGGGCTGGGTAAGAGCGAAAAGGCAATATCGCCGCGGATCGATACGTCGGCCCCCAGCACGCCGCTCGCCAGCACCTCCATGCGGTCGCGATAATCGCCCCACTGGATGAAGCGCGGCAGAATGAAGGCGCCGGCCAGCACCACGATGGCGAAGATGCCGACCACGATATAGATGCGATTGAGCACTGTGCCTGTTCTGCCCCGGCTGAAACAGGCGTGAGTGTAGGCACTTGCCGCGCACAAGCAAGTCGCCTGACCCCTTTTTGAGCATACGAAAACGGCCGGGCATTTGCCCGGCCGTCCGCAAGGTCAAGGGACTTCAAAGCGTGCCATCGGCAAATTCGCTCCGGCGGAGCGAATTTAGTGAGAAGGCCATGAGAGCTATGCTCGAGTGGCTAGACCTTAAAGAGAACCGATGGACCAGAACATGGTTTCACCCGAACTGTCGTCGACCCCGTCATTATCGGTCACCACAAAGCCCTCACCGCTGGCGTCGATGGCAAAGCCTTCGACCTTGTCCAGCACATAGCCGCCGGTCGACGTCAGGTCGGGGATGAAATCGCGCACCAAAGTCTTGGTCACGGTCGGCAATTCGCCGCCCAGTTCGCCCGGCACCAGTTCGCTGACCGGCACGCTGTAGAGCGCCTTGAGCTGGGCCTTCTCGCCAATCTGGTTATCACGTTCCACGACATAGACGAGGTCGCCATGGGCGGTGATTTCGGAAAGGCCGACCCAGGCACCTTCGGCCGGGGCTTCGAGCGGATAGTTGACCGCACCCCATTCGCCGCTGGCGATATTGTAGGAGACCAGCTTCACGGTGCCCTTGGCGTCGTTCTTCCATTCGCGCTGGATGGCGATCCAGAGCGTGGCGTCGTCACCTTCACCGATCATGGTGATGCCTTCCGAACCAAAGCGGATTTCCTCGGCCAGCAGTTCGGCCGGGAATGGCACTTCTTTGGCAATCTCGCCGTCCGCATCAACGCGGTAAAGTGCATGCGGGATCAGCCGGTCGGTGCGGCCTTCCGAAGCTAGCCAGAAGCCGCCTTCACCGTCCAGCGCAATGCCTTCCAGGTCCAGCTTCTGGGCTGGGTGGCCATTGCGGGTCACCACGGTCTTGGCGGTGATGCGGGCGGGATGGGCAGTGGCATCGATGGTGTAGATCGAGGGCTGATTGCCCAGGAAGCTGTCGGACACACCATAAAGCATGCCCGGCACGTCCGCGTCAGCGACCAGGCCCGACAGGGCAACCCAGCCCAGCGGACGGCCATTGGCATCGAGATCCGAAATGATATGCGGATAAACGGGCGCTTCGCCCTCGGCCAGTTCGAAGATCATCACATGGCTGCGGGCCAGGCCATCAGCACCCAGATCGGTCTCATTGGCCGTGATCAGCAGGTTGCGTTCCGGGATCGCCACGGCGCCTTCCGGGCCAACGCCCGACGGAATGGCCTGGACGAATTCCGGCTCGGCGCCGGTGTCCTTGTAGATGGCGACCAGCGAAGCGCGTTCGAGGCCGATCAGCAGATAGGTGTCGTCACCGAACTTGGCGACATCCACGCCTTCCGGCTCCACGCCCTTGGCGTCGGAACGCTTGTCCGGATAGTGCCCAAGCTGGGCCGCCAGGTGGTCGAGCGAGGCGCCGCTGTCGAACAGCATGTCGCCGGCCTTGTTGAAGATCGAGAAGCTGCGCGAGCCACCATTATAGTCGCCTTCATTGGCGACCACGAAGCGCTCATCGTCGATCCACTTGACCGCATCGGGCTCGCGCAGGCGTTCGGCCTGCATGTCCGTGAAGTCGAGCGAGCCATTGTCTTGGGCGTCGATGTTTTCGAGGTTCACCGAACCAGCCGAGAAATTGGCGGTCACTTCACCCGAATTGCCATCAACGATCACGAAGTGGTTGTTTTCCTGGAGGGAAACGACAACCTCATTGAGGCCGTTGATCGACACATATTCCGGTTCCGGATCATCTCCGGCCACGTCTGCCAGGCCGGTCAGGTCGACAATCTTGAGCGTGTCGCAGGCAACAGCGCCATCCACGACATTGACCAGCGCCAGCGCACCGGCCGGCATCTGCGGGATTTCGCCGTCATTGAAATCTTCGTCGCGCTCATTCTCGATGGCAACGGCGATCAGCGAACCGTCTCCATTGCGGGCCACGGAGTCGGGCTGGCCGCCCAGATCGCACGAGGCTTCAACGGCCTGAGTGGCGAGATCAATGGTCGAGAGATTGCCCGAGGGTTCGGTATAGCTCTCGGAGGTGTTGACGCCGACAAACACCTTGCCACCATCGACCACCACAGTGGTCGGCTCGCCATCCAGCGCCACGAAACCGGCGGCCTTCGGCATTTTCGGGTCGGTGATGTCGATGAAGCCGACGCCACCTGCCGGGCTGTCGGAATAGATAAGGGTCATGCCGTCTTCAGAGACGGTGATGATTTCCGACGAGGTTTCGTCGGCTTCGGGCGTGTTGAGCGCCACCGGAAAGCTGGCAATGCGGTTGAAATAATCGGCGGCCTGCACGCCGGCCGTGGAAAGAAGCAGGGCTGCGCTCAGGGCAGCGAGACGCTTTTGGGCAATCATGATGCGGGTCCCCCAGAATGATGCGGACCCCGCTTAGGCGCGGTGGAAAACAGACCGATGACGCTAGCATGACGATGCCGTGACAGGCCGGACTTCTATACAGACCCGGCCGTCCTCCCTATATTGGCGGGCAAGAACAAAATGAGATTCGTCAAGGCTGGCTGCGCATCTGCCCCGGAAAGCGCGGACCTCGGAAAAAGAAGCGCGCATGCCCGACACCGCACCCCTGCCCCGCCCCCAGGGCGGCCCGATCACCAGTCAGCTCCGGCAGAATGCAGGGCCGGACTATCTGTCCGGGCTTAATCCGGAGCAGCGCGACGCCGTGCTTTCAACCGAAGGACCATTGCTGGTTCTAGCGGGTGCTGGCACCGGCAAGACACGGGTGCTGACCACGCGCATCGCGCATATCCTGCGCGAGAAGAAGGCCTGGCCGTCAGAAATTCTGTCGGTGACCTTCACCAACAAGGCCGCCCGCGAGATGAAGGACCGCATTGCCTATCTCGTCGGCAACGCGCTTGAGGGCATGCCTTGGCTCGGCACCTTTCACTCTATCTCGGCGCGCATCCTGCGGCGCCATGCCGAACTGGTGGACCTCAAGCCACAATTCACCATTCTCGATACCGACGACCAGATCCGCCTGATCAAGCAATTGCTGGCGGCTGAAGACATCGATGAGAAGCGCTGGCCCGCCCGCCAGTTCGCCGGCATGCTCGACGCCTGGAAGAACCGCGGCCTGCTGCCCAAGGACGTGCCCGCGTCGGACAGCGGCTATTTCGCCAACGGCAAGGGTGGCAAGCTCTATTACGATTATCAGGCGCGCCTGAAGACTCTCAACGCCGCCGATTTCGGCGACCTGCTGCTCGAATGCATTCGCCTGTTCCGAGAGAACCCGGAAGTGCTGGCGGAATATCATCGCCGCTTCAAATACATCCTCGTCGACGAATATCAGGACAGCAACACCGCCCAATATCTCTGGCTGCGTCTGCTGGCCCAAGGCAAGCCCGCCTCGGAAGCCAATATCTGCGTGGTGGGCGACGACGATCAATCCATCTATGGCTGGCGCGGCGCCGAGGTGGACAATATCCTGCGCTTCGAGACCGATTTTCCCGGGGCCAAGGTCATCAAGCTCGAGCGCAATTACCGCTCCACCGCCAATATCCTCAAGGCCGCCTCGACCCTGATCGCCTATAATGAAGGGCGCCTGGGCAAGACGCTCTTCACCGACATTGCCGAGGGTGGCGAGCCGATCTCGTTCACGCAGGTCTACGACAGCGAGGAAGAGGCCCGCACCATCGGCGAGGAAATCGAGCAATATCAGCGCCAGGGCGAGGCGCTCAATTCCATGGCCATCCTTGTGCGCGCTTCCTTCCAGATGCGCGAATTCGAAGAACGCTTCATCACGCTCGGGCTCAATTATCGCGTCGTCGGCGGCCCGCGCTTTTACGAACGCAAGGAAATCCGCGACGCGCTGGCCTATCTGCGCCTGGTCGCTCAGCCGGCGGACGATCTCGCCTTCGAGCGCATCGTCAACGTCCCCAAGCGCGGACTGGGCGACACCACCGTCAAGATGCTGATGGAGACCGCGCGGCACATGCAGGTGCCGCTGCTTCAGGCCGTGCGCATGATGGTGGAGACCGAGGATTTGAAGCCCAAGCAGCGCACGACGCTGCGCTCTCTTGTCGGCCAGTTCGATGACTGGGCCTATCGCGCCGAGACCCTGCCGCCCTATCAGCTCGTCGAGCAGATCCTCGAGGAAAGCGGCTATATGGACATGCTGAGCGCCGACAAGTCGGTCGAGAGCCAGGGCCGCAAGGAAAACCTCAAGGAACTCAGCCGCTCCATGGAGGAATTCGAGTCCCTGGGCGGTTTCCTCGAACACATCTCGCTGGTCATGGATCGCGACAGCGCCGATTCCAGCGATGCCGTCACCATCATGACCCTGCACTCTGCCAAGGGGCTCGAATTCGACACCGTCTTCCTGCCCGGCTGGGAAGACGGCACCTTCCCCAGCCAGCGCTCGATGGACGAGTCTGGCCGCGCGGGGCTCGAGGAAGAGCGGCGCCTGGGCTATGTCGGCATTACCCGCGGCCGCAAGCGCGTGCGCATCTCGGCCGCGCAGAACCGGCGCATCCACGGGCTCTGGCAATCGGCCATTCCCTCCCGCTTTATCGACGAACTACCGCCCGACGCGGTGGAAGTCACCGATCGTGGCTCGGCCTATGGCGGCTATGGCTATGGCGGCGGTGCCTCCAGCCGCTTCAACAAGGCCGACCCCTTCGAAAGCGTCTATGAAACCCCCGGCTGGCAGCGCGCCCGCGCCAACCAGGCCAGCCGCAAGGGCGGTGGTCCACTGACCATCGAGGGCGACCTCGTCGCCCGCTCCGTCGACCTCGGCGGCCAGTCGAGCGGCTATGCTCTGGGGGAACGCGTGTTCCACCTCAAATTCGGCTATGGCGAAGTCATCCAGATCGAAGGCAACAAGCTGACCATCGACTTCGAAAAGGCCGGGACCAAGAAGGTGCTGGAAAGCTTTATCAAGAAGGGGTGAGATGACCTGGATAGTCGGAGGGGTCACTCCGGTCGGCCAAGCGTTCATCATTGGCGATACACGAGTGACATTCGGCGATAAGCGCGAGGCCGATTTGGTTCGCAAAGTGCACTGGGTTGGACGGGACATGGTCGCCGGCTTTTCCGGATCTGTGCGAATTGGGTTTCATCTTTTGACAGATTTGGCGATGAAACTTCGGTCGGACAACCAGCCCGAAGTCATCTGGAAACCCGAAGCAGTGGCCAAGCGCTGGTCACGCGACGCTGCACAGATTTTTTCTGGTTTTGATGAGAGAGAACGCGCTGCTCGCTGTTCGATCCTAATCGCCGCCGTGGCTCCCCGAAACAACGGCCCATTTCCGTTCACGACCCTAATCAGAATGAGCTCGCCGACATTCAAACCGCGCATTCTGCCTCGGTTCGGTTCGATGCAGATTGGAAGTGGCCAACAACATGAAATCTATCGAAGCTGGGCGGAGCAATACTTCAACACTCCAAATTTTATTGTTAATTTCTCCAATTGGGGAGGATCAATAGCGTCAGTTCTTGCCCAGTCATTGAGCGATCAAGTCAAGGAAAATCCGGTGCCGGGCGTCAGTCCGTTTATGCACGTGGTGGCATGTGGTAGGGGCACCCGGACTGAGGCACGCGTTCCCGCGCTGACATTTGAGGATGACCCTTCTGCCGTGGCTTTCCCCGAGGTTGCAGGGGGGTATGCCAAATTCCAAGTCTTGGCGCAGGACTTGGGTTTCGAGGCGTCTGCAGCGCAAGCATAACGCTTGCTTCTCGCGAACGATGGCGTGAGACATTGGCTGCTTCGTCGAACGCCTGCCCTTTCACAGTCAGCTGAACCGGCCTATTTGTGTTCTTCGCATAGGAGCCAAACCCATGATCATCTCCACCACCCCCAATCTCGAAGGCCGCCCCATCCGGGACTATCTCGGCATTGCCACCGGCGAGGTGATCGTGGGCGCCAATATCTTTAAGGACCTGTTCGCCGGCATCCGCGACATCGTCGGCGGTCGCGCCGGCGCCTATGAGGGTGCCCTGCGCGACGCCCGCCACGAGGCCTTCCGCGAACTGGAAGAAGAGGCCCGCCGCATGGGCGCCGATGCCGTGGTCGGCGTCGATATCGACTATGAAGTGGTCGGTCAGGGTGGCTCGATGCTGATGGTCTCGGTTTCGGGCACTGCGGTGAAGCTCTAGAAGCCTGACCAGAAAACCGCCCCACCCTCGGGCCTGACCCGAGGGCCATTGTCGGCCCGGCCCGCGTTGCGACCGGTCCTCGGATCAAGTTCGGGGACGGCTTTATGCCCCGGGGAGCCATTTGCCCCGAACGCCTAAACTCCGATCCCACCCTTTGGCTCGGTTTCAAAGCGCTCCGCAAAACCCGCGATCATCGGCTTTGCCTTGGCAATCGTCGCCTGCACATGCGGCAGGTGCAGCGAGGCCTGGTGCTGCTCCCGGCTATCCCAGACTTCGCTGATCCAGATGCCATCGCCGCTGCCCGGATCGCACGCGATCACATAGGAGCGGCAACCCGGCATGGCCGCGTTCCCCTCCAGCAACACCGCCAGTAATTCCTCGCGCCGCCCCTCCACGGCCAACATCCGCCCGATCAGTCCATACATTCTGCGCCCCTCAGTTCGGAACAAATGATGAACGTCATAGGCAAACCCGTCAAGCCCCATCCTTGACTTCAGCCCTGCCCCTGACGCAAGGAAAGCCACCCTATCAGCGCAAGGCTTTTTCCATGTCCGTCGATCAGCTTTCCGTCTCCCTGACCAAGGAGCAGGCCTATGCTTTGGTCGATGCCGTCTCCGAGCGCGACGACCTGGCCCTGACCGCCTCGGCGCACGAGAACGAGAACACTGGTGAGTGGATCTTTGAAGCCACCTGCGACAGCCCGCCGGACATTGCCGCCTTCTCCGCGCTCGCACGTGAGATACTGGGCGGCGATGTCATCTTCTCGGTCGAGCCGATCGATCCGGAGGTCAATTGGGTCGCCAAGTCGCTCGAAGGCCTGGCCCCGGTCATCGCCGGCGGCTTCTACGTCTATGGCAGTCACGAGACCGGCCCCATCCCCGATGGCCTGACGCCGATGAAGATCGACGCCGCCCAGGCCTTCGGCACGGGCCACCACGAAACCACCACGGGGTGTCTGGAAGCCATCGAAGCCCTGCTGGTAGACCGCACGCCCACCCGCATGATCGACATCGGCACCGGCACGGGCGTTCTCGCCATCGCGCTGGCCAAGCGCCTCGAAGCGGTGATCCTGGCCACCGATATCGACCCGATTGCGGTCAGCACCACTGTCGACAACGCTGTCGAGAATGGTGTTGGCGACCAGATCAACGCCATCGAAGCCACCGGCCTCGACCACGAGGAGATCACTGCCCGCGCGCCCTATGATCTGGTGGTGGCCAATATCCTCGCCGGTCCGCTGGTCGAGCTGGCGCCGGGCGTCGGCCAGATCACCCAGCCGGGCGGCACGGCCATCCTCTCAGGCATTCTCAACACCCAGGCCGATGGCGTCATCGCCGCCTACAAAGCGGCCGACTTTGCACTCAAGGATCATTTGAAGCGCAAGGACTGGACCACGCTGGTGCTGGAGAAGAACTGATCCTTCTCCCCATTGGGGGGAGAAATCGCGGCAACGTCGAGCGTGCCCCAAAAACAAAAATCCCCGAAGCAGGCTCCGGGGACTCGGCATTGATCGTCAGCTATTTGGAATCAGCAGCCTTACGGGCGCTTGGTTACCGCGCCGATCAACTGGTGCTGCATGCGATAGCTGACCTGGCGGGAGGCTTCGCGACCACGAGCGTCGATAAGACCACCCAATGCGTTGCGGAAACCGTTCTTGCTCTCAGTCATTTCGTCACTCCATGCGACGGGCGATCTGTTGCCGCCCGACATCGTCCAGATAGGCTGTTCGCACCGCCCTGATAAGGGCTCTGCCGGCAAGTCAGCCATGCCGAATTCGCAAGGCAGGCTTAACGGCCGTTTACCTTGCGGCCCAGGTCGTGCTCACGCTCGAAACGGGCGATGAAACGCTCGGCCTGGCGGGTACGGCCTTCGACGATGGCGTTGACGGCACGCTGGAAGAGATTGTTCTGCTTGCTCATTTCATGGGCTCCTGTTCTCTTGCCCACAAGATAGGCTTTGCCCACCGCAAAACCAGAGACAAGACATCAGGACAGCCATGCCAAGGATGCATTCCTCCTTGGGCCGTCACTAGGACCAATAATGACCAATCAATCATTCGAACCCGCTGTATTTCAAAGCTTTGAAGAAAAATCCGACCCTTCTCAGGTGGCTCCCCGCATCGCTGCGCTGAGAGCAGCCATGCAAAAAGCGGGCATCGACGTCGTGCTCATTCCCCGCGCCGACGCCCATCGGGGCGAGTCGGTTCCAGCCAGCGAGGCACGCCTGGCCTATGTTACCGGCTTCACCGGCTCCGCTGGCATGGCCGTCATCGGCCCGAAGAAAGCCGCTCTTTTTGTCGACAGCCGTTATACGCTGCAGGCGCCCGCCCAGACCGACACCAGCAAGGTGACGGTGCATGAGGTGACCCAGGGCGGTGTCAGCCCCGAGATCAAGTCCTATGTGCCCAAGGGCGGCCGGCTGGCCTATGACCCTTGGCTGCATACCCCCGGCGAAGTGCGCGACATCAGCGAGAAGCTGGCCGGTCACGCCGAGGTTGTTCCGCATGCCAATCTGGTCGATGCCATCTGGATCGACCGCCCGGCACCACCCGTCAGCCCCATCGAGTTTCTCGGCCACAACCGCGCCGGCAAGACGGCGAGCGACAAGATCGCCTATCTGCGGCAGGTGCTCGCCGCCGAAAAGGCCGACGCTGTGGCGCTGACCCTGCCCGAATCCATCTGCTGGCTGCTCAATATGCGTGGCCGCGACGTGCCTAACACGCCCTTCGTGCTCGGCTTCGCCATTGTGCCCAAGGCCGGCCTGCCCACGCTCTATCTCGATGCCGCCAAGATCACGCCGGACCTCAGCAAGTCGCTGGAAGGCGTGGCGCGAATTGCCAAGGCAAGCACCTTCGCCAAGGCCCTGGAGAAGCTGGGCAGCGCCGGCAAATCCGTCATCGTCGATCCGCAGACCGCCCCAGCTGCCGTGGCTGAAACCTTGCGCGGCAGCGGCGCGAAGGTGATCGAAAAGCGCGACCCGGTGCTGGGCCCCAAATCGCGCAAGAACGAGGCCGAGCTGGCCGGCATGCGCGAAGCCCATAAGCTCGACGGTGTCGCGCTGGCGAAATTCCTCGCCTGGTTCGATGCCGAGGCCCCCAAGGGCGAACTGACCGAAATCGGCATTGTCACCGCACTGGAAAGCTTCCGCCGGGAGGAAGACAGCTGTGTCGATGCCAGCTTCGACACCATCTCGGGCGCTGGTCCGAACGGTGCCATTGTCCACTATCGCGTGACGAAGAAAACCGATCGCCGCCTGCGCGCCGGCGAGCTCATGCTGGTCGACAGCGGCGCGCAATATCTCTCGGGTACCACCGACATCACCCGTACCCTGTCGACCGGCCCCGCCACCGCCGAGCAGAAAGACCGCTACACCCGGGTGCTCAAGGGCATGATCGCCATTTCATTGGCACGCTTTCCCGCGGGCACCAGTGGCGCCCAGATCGACGTTCTGGCCCGCCAGTTCCTCTGGCAGGCCGGGGTCACCTACAATCATGGCACGGGCCACGGCGTCGGCGCCTTTCTCGGTGTCCATGAAGGGCCGGTGGGCATTTCCTCGCGCTATACCACGCCGCTTGAGGCGGGCAATATCCTCTCCAATGAACCCGGCTACTACAAGGCCGGCGAATACGGCATCCGCATCGAAAACCTGATCACGGTGCGCGACGCCAGCGACCATCCGGGTTTTCTCGAGTTTGAAACCCTGACCCTGGCACCCATCGATACCCGCCTGATCGACATGTCTCTCATGACGCCCGCCGAACGCGACTGGCTGAACTCCTATCACGCCCGCGTCTGGTCCGAGATCGGTCCCCTGGTGGGTGGCGCGGCCAAGAGCTGGCTCAAGGACGCGACCGCTCCGATCTGAGCTATCGGCTCAATTGAACCATAGCGCGAAATTGGGCCAATTGTCCCCGAACACCCGATTGCCGGCGGCGAAGCTGTCGGCATCGGCAACTGGGCCCCGGCTCAGGAACGGCAGCGCCCCCTGCCCTGCCAGCAGCATGACAAAGTCGGTTTCCTCAGCTGTCTCGAAAAAGAGCTTGAGATCAAACCCCTGCCGGAACCGCCAATGCGGGATCAGCAATTCGCCGGTGAGAATCTCGTCTACCGTGTCCAGCGTGGCCATCCAGGCATCGACTATCTCTTGCGTCACCGGTTGGTCCGGCACAAGTGACGTCTGGCGCGGCGAAGGCACCAGCTCGCGATTGTCGTCTGTTTCGGCCAGAATGGCCTCCCAGTTCTGGCGGGAGAATGCAGTCACCGACTGCAGGCGCGCCAGCACCCCGGCGAAACGCTCGCGGTCAGTAACGGGAAAGCGGCTGGTGTGCAGGGCCGCGATCAGATCGGCAATGAAGGTATCGGTTTCCGGGTCCATCATCAGCGTGCCGCCGCGGGAATAGTCCTGCATGGGCAATCCCGCCTTGGGGAACAGCCGATGCCCGATGGCTTGGAACAGCTCGGAAAAGTCATGCGCCAGCATGAAATCGAACGGCGCCGCCGCTACCTGCGTATACCCTGCGAACCAGAAGGCGTCGGCCTGGTCGAACCCGATCGTCATGTCGGGCACAAGGCTCTTGTCGCCTTTGGTCTTGGTTTGTGGCGGTGCCATCACGTCGCCGAGCAGACTGCCTAGGGTCTCGCCCTCGCCCACCGTGCCATCGCCATCGATGTCGAGGCGTACGCGCAGCGGATCGATGGAGACAGTGAAATCACCACCTGATCCAGCCGTCTCGAAGGCCCATTTGGCAGCGTCCAGTCGGACAACAAAATCGTTCAGGATGCTCCGCAACTGGTCGTAGTCGAGCGCTTCCGGGTCAGGATTAGCAGGACCCGCCGGCAGATCCGAGTCGATCCCCAAGAGGATGGCAGCGGCCGGCATGCGCGGCGTCACCGCGCCGTGGCGGTAGAGCGCTTGCGACAGTCCTTCGACCGCACCGATCAGATCGATGAGCCCTTGACCGAAGCAAGCATCCATGTGGAACTTGGCGCACTCTTCCTCGTAATAGCCATGATCGGCAGTGCCCGCATAAAGGTGCTGCGCCAATTGCTCGCCAGCCGGACTGGCCAATGCGGCCCCCGGCACCATCATCACGGCCAGAGCCGCACCGATCAATCTGCGCATCGCACCCTCTCGCCTCAATTTACTTGCTGACTCGCTCGAACCATTCGTCCTCGCTGATCACTTCGACGCCCAGTTCCTCAGCCTTCTTCAGCTTCGAACCCGCGCCCGGTCCAGCCACCAATATGTCGGTCGCGCCCGACACAGAACCGGCGACCTTCGCCCCCAGCCGCTCGGCCATGGCCTTGGCCTCCGTCCGGGTCATGCGTTCCAGGCTACCGGTAAACACCACAGTCTTGCCGGCAACCACGCTGTCCGCGGAGATCGTCACGACATAGGGCTGCGGTTTCACCTCGGCCAGCAGGTCGTCCAGCGCCTGCACGTTACGCTCATTGGCAAAAAACGCCATGACAGAGGAGCGCACCGTCTCGCCGATGCCACCGATTTCGGGAAACACCGAATGCCCATCCTCGTGATGCGCCGCAGCAATGGCCGTGTCCCGGAAGTTTTCGATGGTGCCGAACTCCTTGGCCAGCACGGCCGCCGTGGTCTCGCCCACATGGCGGATGCCCAGGGCGTAGATGAACCGATCCAGTTCCGGCTCGCGCCGCGCATCGATGGCATCGAACAGCTTCTTGACCGACACCGGCCCGAAGCCATCGGCATCCTTCAATTTCTTGATGGCCCGCTCGTCGCGCGCCTTGAGGGTGAAGATATCGGCGGGACGGGCAATGCGCCCTTCGGCATAGAACTGGGCAACCTGCTTGTCGCCGAGCCCGTCGATATCGAGCGCATCGCGCGCCACGAAATGCTTGAGGTTCTCCACGGCCTGCGCCGGACAGATCATTTCCCCGGTGCAGCGCCGCACGCTGTCGAGCTTGCCGGTTTTTTCGTTGAGCTCGCGCACCGCCTCCGAGCCACACGCCGGGCAGATATGCGGAAAAACAAAGGGCTGTGCATCCTCGGGCCGCTTGTCGAGCACCACATCCACGATCTGCGGGATGACGTCTCCGGCGCGCTGCACGATCACCGTGTCGCCCACCCGCAGGTCGACACCATTGCGGATCGGCTCGCCATTATTGCCGATGCCCTTGATGTAATCCTCATTGTGCAGCGTCGCGTTCTCGACCACCACGCCACCCACCGTCACCGGCTGCAGGCGCGCCACTGGCGTCAGGGCACCCGTGCGGCCCACCTGAATGTCGATGCCGGTCAGGATTGTCGTCGCCTGTTCGGCCGGGAACTTGTGCGCAATGGCCCAGCGCGGCGCCCGCGCCACAAAGCCCCAACGTTGCTGCAGGTCCAGCCGGTCGAGCTTGTAGACAACGCCGTCGATGTCATAGCCCAGCGTCGCGCGCTGCGCCTCGATCTGGCGGTAGTGCGCCAGCAATTCCTCTGCCGACTGCGTCTTGATCATCAGCGGATTGGTGACAAAGCCCCATTCCTTGAACTTCTGAACCACCTCGGTCTGCGTCTCCGCCGGCGGGGTCGAATTGCCGTCCGCATCCTCGGCTATGCCCCAGGCATAGGCGAAGAAATTGAGATTGCGGCTGGCCGTGATCCTCGGGTCCTTCTGGCGCAGCGAACCGGCGGCAGTGTTGCGCGGATTGACATAATCCTGCCCGCCGTACTTGGCCGAATGCTCCTTCAATCGCCTGAATTCGGCATGAGTCATATAGACCTCGCCGCGGATCTCGATCACCGCCGGCCAACCCGAGCCCTTGAGCCGGTGCGGAATGTCGCCAATGGTCTTGAGGTTCTCGGTAATATCCTCGCCTTCGGTGCCATCGCCGCGTGTCGCTCCGCGCACAAAGACACCATCCTCGTAGCGCAACGAGGCCGACAGGCCGTCGATCTTGGGTTCGGCGGTGAAGGCCAGCGCGAAATCGGGATCGCGCAGAATATCCTGCATGAAGAACTTTCGCGCCCGCGCCACAAAATCGGTGACGTCGTCATCTTCAAAGGCATTGGCGAGGCTGAGCATGGGCACGCCATGGCGCACCTTGGCAAAGCCCTCTGCCGGCGCAGCACCGACCCGGCCCGATGGGCTGTCGATGCGCACCAGTTCGGGAAAGGCCTGTTCGATTGCATCATTCCGCCGCTTCAGGGCGTCATACGCCGCATCCGAAATTTCTGGCCTGTCCTGCTGATGATAGGCAACATCCGCCGCCGCAATCGCCGCAGCCAGCCGCTCCAGTTCGGCGCGGGCCTCGTCTTCGGAAAGGTCGACAACGTCTTTTTGGGGCAATTCGGACATGGGGATACTCGAATATCATCGTGAACCTCATGGTGTGTCTGTCCAACCACGAGGCAGCAACACTGTGGCCGCGACTGCGCCCTTCGACAAGCGCGGGATGAGGTCAATTTGGCTTCGGCCGGGCCGGTCTTATCCCACCGCCCCAAGCAATTTCTTGGCAGCAGCGCGCGCTTCCTTGGTGATTTCGGCCCCGGCCAGCATGCGCGCCACTTCCTCCTGCCGCGCCGCCTTGTCCAATGGCCGAACATGAGTGCGCATGAAGGCGCCCTCCTCCACCATCTGCTTTTCGATCAGCAGGTGCCGATTGGCGCCCGCAGCCACCTGCGGCGCATGGGTAACGGTGAGCACCTGCACATTGCTGGCCAGCCGCGCCAGCCGGCGCCCAATGGCATCGGCCACCGCCCCACCCACGCCGGTGTCGATTTCGTCGAAGATCAGCACCGGCGCCGATCCGCGATCGGCCAGCACCACCTTGAGCGCCAGCAGGAACCGGCTCAATTCGCCGCCCGAGGCCACCTTGAGCAGCGGGCCGGCCGCCGTCCCCGGATTGGTCTGCACGTGGAAGGCGATCTGATCATAACCGGTGGCCGAAACGCGATCGGCATCGACCTGGTGATCGACGATAAACCGGGCCGCCCCAAGCTTGAGGTCCGGCAGTTCTGCCTCCACCGCAGCGCTCAGCGCCTTGGCGGCCTGCTTGCGTCCCGCACTGAGAATGTCAGCAGCCTCCCTGTAACGGGCGCGAGCCGTTGCCTCTTCGGCCTCCAATGCCTTGAGCCGGCTCTCCCCGCTCTGCAGCGTATCCAGATCACCTTCATATTTGGCGAGTATGGCGATCAACCCGTCACAATCGGTCTGGTGCTTGCGCGCTGCGGCCCGCAAGGCGAACAGTCGCTCCTCCACCGCTTCCAACTCGCCCGGATCGAAGGCCATTTCGCGCTTCAGCTCGTCAAGCGCATCGGTGGTGCGGTCGAGCGCAGCCAATGAACCGTCCAGCGCGTCAACAATGGGCTGGAACAGCTCCGCCCCGCCGTCGATCTTGCGCATCAGCCGGCGCATCAGCGAGGCCAACGCGGGGGTCGGCGCGTTCGGCCCGTTGAGAAGCTCGTCGATCTCGACCACATCAGCGGCGGCCTTTTCAGCCTGCTGCAATTGCTGGCGCCGCTCGGCCAGCTCCGCTTCCTCACCGGAAACGGGCTTGAGCTTGCTCAGTTCCTCCACCGTATGGCGGGCATAGTCCTCCGCCGCCAGCGCTTCGGCGACCAGCGCCCGCTGCTCCTCCACCGCCTGCTGCGCCTCTACCAGCGCCGCCCAGCAGTCGCGCACCGCACTGGCCTCGCCCCCAAGCTCGCCAAAGGCGTCGAGCGCCGCCCGGTGCGTCGCCACGTCCACCAGAGCGCGGTCGTCATGCTGCCCGTGGATCTCCACCACCTGGCTGCCCACTTTCTGGAGCAGTGAGGCAGAGACCGGCTGATCATTGATGAAGGCCCGTGTGCGCCCGTCGGCGAACTGCACCCGGCGCAGGATCACGTCTTCATCGTCCGGAATGGCGTTCTCGCGCAGCAGCGCCCGCGCCGGATGGTCGGCCGACAGTTCCAGCACCGCCACCACCTGCCCGCTCTCCTGCCCCTGCCGCACCAGCGAGGCGTCGCCCCGACCGCCCAGGGCCAGGGTCAAGGCGTCGAGCAGGATTGACTTGCCGGCGCCTGTTTCACCGGTGAGCACCGTCATCCCCGCGTCGAGCGCCAGGTCAAGTTGATCGATAAGGACGATATTTCGGACTGACAGCGCGTTGAGCATGCGCATTTGTTCCCGTGGCTGAACACCAATGGCCCGCTTCTACCACCTCTGCCCCCGGAACTCGTGCCGGCCCGGCACCCGTCCACAGCTTAGTCGGCGCAAAACGAAACCGGGACGCATGATAGCGTCCCGGAACAAAATGGCAACATGGATTATTTGCCGGTGCTTAAGCCCGGTGTGCGGCGAGCCAGCTGCCCGAATTGAGCTGCGGGGCGAG
>NZ_CAJXJS010000025.1 GCF_913055165.1 uncultured Devosia sp. | reverse complement strand
TAGGAAGGAACGGCATAGCCGGAGGTCGAGTTGGGATCGGCAAAGGCGAAGGACTTGCCCTTGACGTCTTCCAGGGTCTGATAAGGGCTGTCGGCGCGCACGGCGATGACAGAGTAGTAGCCCAGATTGCCGTCACCATCGAGCGTGACCGCGACCGGAGCGATGTCTTCGCCCATGATCTTGCGGGCCAGGGCATAGGCGGCGGGACCGACCGAGGCGATCTGCACATGGCCCGAGCGCATGGCTTCGATCACCGCTGCATAGTCAGTACCCCGCACGATGTTGACCGGCACGCCCAGCTCGCGGCTGAGATAATCCGCATAGGGCTGGTTGCGGGCGATGGCATCGGTCTCGTTTTCGCCGGACGAAATGCCGATCGTCAGTTCCGGATACTGCTCGCGCCAGTCCTGGCCCAGGGCCGGGGAAATGAGGGCGAGCGAAACCAGCGCGGCCACAAGGCCACGACGCGTCAGGGTAAGCATGGATGTTGCTCCGATTCTTGGGGTGAGGCGTGGCGGTTAGTGCGCCATCTCCAGTTGTCGTTTGCCGGCCCGATCTGACGGGCCGGTGGCAGCGATGGTCGAGGTCAGGCTCTCGTCCACAACTGTTTCTGAATCGTCACCATAGATCTGCTGGATCATCGCGCCGGTCAGTTGCGCAGGCTTGCCATCGAAGACGACATGCCCATGCGCCATGCCGATGATGCGGTCGCAATAGGCGCGGGCAGCATCCAGCGTGTGCAGATTGGTGATGACGGTAATCTTGTCCTGCTGGTTGATGGTGCGCAGCGCCTCCATCACCAGCCTTGCGTTGCGCGGATCGAGCGATGCAATGGGCTCGTCGGCCAGGATCAGGGTGGGTTTCTGCATCAGCGCCCGGGCGATGGCGACACGCTGCTGCTGACCGCCCGATAAGGTGTCTGCCCGCTGAAGGGCTTGGGAGAGCAGATCGAGCCGGTCGAGCGCCATGGCCGCATTGGCACGGTCGGTTGCCGAAAAATGCTTGAACATCACCGGCATCGTCGCCGCGCTGCCGATCCGGCCGATCAGCACATTTGTCAGAACGTCCAGGCGGTTCACGAGGTTAAACTGCTGGAAGATCATGGCGCAGCGGGCGCGCCAGGCGCGCAGGGCATTGCCGCTGAGACCGCCCACATTGACATCACCCGAAATGATCTGCCCCTCATCAGCAGTGGCCAACCGGTTGATCAGCCGCAGCAGGGTCGACTTGCCGGCGCCGGAACGGCCAATAACACCGACCATCTGCCCGGGGGCGAATTGCGTTGACACATTGTTAACCGCAACCGTGTCGCCGAAGCGCTTAGTGACGTTCTTCAGTTCCAGCATGGTCCACCCCGTGGCGTTGCTATGAATTGAGCCTAGTCCGCCTAGATGACAGCGTTAACTCATTCGAATGACATGCGCGTGACGCTGTTCCGCGCCTGACAGATCGAGCCGACCATCGGCATGCACGAAGCGGCCCCGCGACAGGGTCGCATGCACCTGACCGACGCCCGTCTCCGATGCGATCAAGAGGTCGGCACGCAGCCCGACGCGAATTTCGCCACGATCCTCAAGGCCCAACGCCCGGGCCGGATTGCTCGAGGTGAGGCGGGCGGCGCCGGCAAGCCCTGCCGGATCAGTCTGGGCCAGCACCAGCACAGCCGGCAGCATGGCCGAGGGATGGTAGTCGGCGGCGAGCAGATCGAGCACACCGGCAGCGTGAGCATCGCGGGCCGACAGATTGCCCGAGTAGGATTGGCCCCGCAGCGCATTGGGCGCGCCCATGGCCGTGAGCATGCCACGACGGCGCGCCTCCACCGCTGCCGCGAGCGTCACCGGAAATTCGCTGATATTGGCGCCGAGCTGATCCATGAGCGTGACCTTCTCGACCGTATCGTCGTCGTGGCTGGCGACCGGCACGCCATGCATGGCGCAATATTGAGTGATGGCGCTCAACGTGGCGCGCATGTCCCCGGCAGTCTCCCGCCGGTCGCGGATGCGCTGCTGCAGCTGCTCCATGGCCGCTTCGGGCGAAATGCCCTTGTTCTTGGACAGGGAGGCTGCCTGAAGATCGAGATCACGATACTGGCCTTGACCGGGCGTGTGATCGCAAAGGGAGACGAGATCCACCGAGCCTTCACTGACCAGTTCCTTGACCACTGACAGCGCGGCAGGAAAGGTCACCTCGAAACGCGCATGCACGCGATGGTCGATGAGCAGGTTGGGCCGGGCCGCGACGACGGCACGGATCAGTTCGCTGGTATATTCATAGGAGCGCATATGCCCGTAGGTTGAACCGGGCGCGAAGGACAGCGAGGCATAGGCCGTAGTGATCCCGGCTGTGGCCAGTTTCATGTCGAGATCACGCAGCCCCATATCCATCGGCATGCGGACGCCGGGGCGCGGTTCCATTTCGCGCTCGATCATGTCGCCATGCATGTCAATCATGCCGGCAAGCAGCAAGAGGCCACCACCCTCGATATCGGCATGGGAGACCGGCGCTTCGCTGATCTCAGCGATCAACCCGTCCTCGATACGCAGCGCACCCCGCTCGATGACGCGGTCAGCAAGGACAACGCGGAAATCAGACAGCCACATGTTCGTCCTCCCGGCTATGGTCGGCAACAACCCTGGTGTTGAGATTGATTTCGCGGTCGATGAGGTCGGACACATCACCAGGATGGTGGAACACCCCGATGATGGCCACGCCCTGAGCCTTGAGATCGGCCAGGCGGCGGACCAGCGCGGCGCGCGCGCCGACGTCGAGCGAGGCAGTCGGTTCATCGAGCAGCAGCAGGCGCTGCGGCAGGATCAGCGCGCGCGCCAGGTTCACCTTTTGCTGTTCGCCACCTGAAAAGGTCGATGGATAAGCGCGCCAGAGTTCGGGCCGGACGCCGAACTGGTCGAGCCAGTGCCGGGCCTGATCCAACGCTTCGGTCTGGCTGTGGCCGGCAAGCAAGAGTGGTTCGGCGACGATGTCCTGTGCCGCGACACGCGGTCGGGCATTGAGGAACTGGGTAACGAAGCCGATCTCTTCGCGGCGCAGCAGGGCGATATCGACATCGGCCGCGTTGGCGAGGTCAATTTCACCATGCTGCGAGCGATAGAATACGTGCCCACCCACCGGCAGATAGCTGCGCCAGATGGTACGCAGCAGCGTCGACTTGCCGGCGCCATTGTGTCCGCGCAACAGCAGGAACTCGCCTTCATGGAGCTCGAAACTGACGCCTTCAAAGGCGTGCAGCATGCTGTCCAAATGATACATGCGGAAGGTCTTGGTGAGACCCTGGACGCGCAGGAGGGGCGTGGTTGTCATGGGGTGGGCCTCAGAGCTTGGCGTGGACGAGTTGCTGGGTATAGGGGTGCTGGGGGTCCTGGAAGACCTGGTCCGCCAGCCCCTGCTCCACCACTTCGCCATGGCGCATGACCATGACCCGGTCGGCCATGGTGCGGATAACGCCGAGGTCGTGGCTGACCAGCACCATGGTAATCCGGCGATCGCGCTGCAGGCGTTTGAGCGTATCGAGCACCAGAGCCTGCACCGAAACGTCGAGGCCGGTGGTCGGCTCGTCCAGCAGCAGCAGAGCCGGTTCGAGCGCGATGGCCTTGGCCAGTTGCACGCGCTGCTGCATGCCGCCCGACAATTCGATGGGGCGGGCGTCCATGCGATCGAGCGGAAATTCGGAGGCGTCGAGCGCCTCCCGCGCCTTGGAACGCAAGATTTCGAAGCTGCGCTCGCCAGCGATCAGCAGGCGTTCGGCGACATTGCCGCTCGAGGAATGCTTCATCAGAAGGCCCAGATGCGGGTTCTGATAGACGATGCCGATATGACGCGCGCACAGCATGCGACGCTCGTAGCGGGTGAGGTCGAACAAGTTCTCGTTTTCGCGACCAGGCAGGCGCAGCGTGTAGTCGCCGCTATCGGGAGTGTCTTCGAGGTTCATCATGCGCAGCAGGGTCGACTTGCCCGAGCCGCTTTCACCCACAATACCCATGACTTCGCCGGGATAGACCACGGCATCCACACCGCGCAGAGCCCGTACGTCGCCATAGCGCTTGGAAATGTCGGTCATCCGCAACAGCGGTTCTGCCCGCATGAGGCGAGGAGCGGCACGCTCCAGCGCGGCGGGTTCGGAGATGAGGTTCATGCCGAAAACTCCCCGTTGCGGTACCAGGTATCGCCGATTGCGTCCGGTGCGCCATCAGCGCAATCGATGGCCTTGATGCCCAGATTGCTGTCCGAGACCTCGAACACCGATCCGCCGCCATCCTGCGGCAATTCATTCATGAAGAAGCCGGAGACGCCCGAGCGGCGGCAGGTAAGCGCGGCATGGTCTTCCACCAGATAGGGGCGATCGGAGAAGACCAGCGGTTCCACCCGCGTATAGGGCGGCACGGCATAGAGACGCTTTTCCCGGCCCGCCGAGAGAATGGTCAAGTGTTTCGACATATTGAGTTTGGGCACATCCCAGCGGGGGATGGGCGACGGCGTCATGACGTGGCGACCATTGACCATGGAGGGGTAGGCCGCGCCCTGCATGATGCGGCCCTTGCGCACGATCTGCTCATAGAGCGTCAGCCAAAGCTTGCCGTAATCAGCGTCGGCATGCATCTGCCGGGCGATGGAAATGTTCGGCTCCACGCCACGCAGCGGCTCGGGATTGGGCACCTGCAGCACCAGCACCTGGTTTTCGCGCATGATCTCTTCGGGAACGCGGTGGCGCGACTGCACGATGGTGGCTTCGAGCGTGTCCCAGGTCTCCGAGGCGCCGGAGACGCGGGAGATGAAACGGCGGATCGAGGCGGCATTGACCCCATCATCGGCGCCCTGGTCGATGACCTTCACTACCGAATTTGGGTTCACCAGCGTCAGCGTTACCTGCAGCCCGCCGGTACCCCAGCCACGCGCCATCGGCACCTCGCGACTGGCATAGGGCATCTGGCAGCCGGGCACGGCGATGGCCTTGAGCATCTTGCGGCGCAATTCGCGCTTTGCCGAAGCGTCGAGGAAACCGTAGCTGGTCGCCGCCCAGTCTTTGGTCAGGGTTGCAAGGCTCATATGACGGGCTCCTCTTCGGGCTCGGCGACATAGACGTCACCGGCCGCTTCCGCCGCGGCCTTCTTGGCCTTGGCGTCGCGCATGGCGTCCAGGATCGACTGGAAGGTGACGTAGTGGGGCAATTTGAAGTGAATGCAGAAGCCGGAGGCCTCGACGCTTTCGGTGTGGTAGAGGTAAAATTCCTCATGCACGGCCGAACCAACCGGTGCTTCCGCAGAATTGAGGTCCAGCGTTGCCGCGGCAATCACCTTGACCTCGTTCCAGCCGAAGGTGGCGGCAAAACCCAGTTCGAGATAGCCGCCCTTTTCCTTGGACGTGACCTCGGCCTGGCTGACGCGTACGCGCCCGGCGGAAAATTCCGTGCCGCGCGGATGGCGAACCACCACCTCTGCCTCGGCCAACCGCAATTCGTTGACCGTCGGGTGGGCATTGCCATAGCCACGCTGGGCCGCATAGCCGAGCGCCAGCACACCACCGGTTTCGGCGCGCGCCAGGCTCTGCAACCGGTGTGCCCGTGAGGCGGGAAATAGAAGTGGTTCGCGCGTAAGGTCCGGGATGTCTTGGGGTGCCACATTGGACGCTTCACTCGGGGCGACGAGCCCCTGCTGCCGCTGCCAGTCCGCCAAAGACGGCTGCCTTGCAGGGGCAGGCTGGTCGGCCAGGTCCACGGCAGGCGCGGTGAAGGGTTTGCCTTCGAGCACGTCGGTGGCCAGCACACGGTGCGAATAATCGAGCGTTGGCCCAAGGATCTGTCCACCGGGAATGTCCTTGAAGGCCGCCGAGATGCGGCGCTGGGTCAGCAGCTCGTGCTGCTGAACCGGACGTGCAATGGCGAGGCGTGGCTGGGTGGTGCGCCAGGCCCGCAACACCAGCACGGCTTCGGAGAGCTCGCCACCGGTCTGGGCCAGCGCCAGGGCGGCCAGCTCCTCGTCATAGAGCGAAGCCTCGCCCATTACCCGGTCGATGAGATAGGGCATGGTGGCGCGGATGGTCTCGACGCGGGCAGCATCAATCGTGCCCAGATCCTGGCGGAACAGCCGCTCTGCCTGTTCGATGGCCTTCTCGCCACCGCGGGTTGCAACATATGCCATCAGAGCACCTCCACCTTGGTCGAGCGCGGAATGCCAATGACGGATGCGCCATCGACGAAAAAGCAGTCAAAGCCTTCAGGGTAAGAGCAGAGCAGCTCGCGCATTGCCCAGAATCCGGGCGGCAGCGCCAGACGAACCTCTATCAATCCATTAATTCCGGGACCGGTGAGGCGCAGGCGCTGGCCTTCATGGGGAACCGCGGCGACCAGAGTCGCGCCGTCATCCGGATAGAGTGCACTGCCGCAATTGATCTCGGCGATTTCTGCACTCTCGATTGTACTTACGAACACATGGTCTGCCGTGGCGATCCGGTCTGCCAGCGTCGCCCCGCTGGCCACGATCCGTGCGCGCAGGGCCGGTGTATCGGCAAAGGCAGTGCACTCAATATCCACCAAAGTCTCGAGAATGGATTCAAACCCGGCTTCGGGCAGGGAACGCACATCACCGGGCCGCGACAGCGCCCACATCAGGGCTTCGAAGGTGAGGTTGGAACGCGATTCCAGCCTGTCGGGAGGCGCGACTGTCAGCATCAGAAGGTCTCCATTTCAACGCGCGTGGCCTCAACCTGCCGCATACGCGTCTCGTCAGCCTGCGCCGTGTACGCCTTCTCTTCGGCAAGAAACCGGGCGGTAGCGGCATCGGTGCCACGGACAGTGACGCTAAGATCGATCACGGCCATAGCCATGGCGCGTTCAAGGTCGCGGCCGGTGACCATGCCATAGCCGATATGGCCGGCCCGATCAGCGATCTGGGCTTCGCTCACCAGCACTTCACCGAGGTGAAAATCGACCTGTCCGACCGTGTCGCGCATCGGGACCATGACAAGACCCGTACGGTTGGCAACGACGGTGATCTCACCCATGTCGGCCAGGAGTGTCTCCGCATGACGCTTGAGGGTTTCAGACCGGGCGCGGGCCAGTATGCCCAGCATCTGGGCGTGGTCAGCCCCTCCGGGTGGGGTTTCATTGAACATCGTCGGGTCTCTCGGTGGTCGATATGGTGGGCTGGTCGGTTTCGAAGGTAAATTGCACGCGGTCACCCGCCCACACGGCTTCGGAAAAACCGATAGGCTGGCCGTCGAGATTTGCATCGATCTTCTGCACTACCAGCACCGACTGGCCGGGACGCAGCATCAACATGGCAGCCTCATTTTCCGAAGCGATGCGAGTGAAAACGGTCGTGCGCTGCCGGCGGTAATCGGTGATGCCGTAGGAGCGATAGACTTCGGTGATCGAGCCACTCTCGCGGCGGCGTTCCGGCAGGTCGGCGAAGCGCGCGGCGTCGTGATAGGCCCAGCCCATGCTGATCGGCAAATCATTGGCAAAACCGCGCCAGGAACGGGCATGGACAGGGGCGTCGATTTCGAGCCGGAGCGCGGCGGCAACGCGCGCGCTGGCCGGCAACGTCATTTCCGCCAGCGTCTCGCCCGAGGCGGTCAGACCCTGACTCATGAGGTTCTCATGCCAGCGGGTCCGGGTGCCGATGACATAGTTGAGCAGCGGCGCGCGCTCGACAAAGGTGCCGCGACCATGTTCGACCCGGAGCTTGCCCTCGGCGACCAACGCCGCCAGAGCCTTGCGCAGGGAATGGCGGCGCGCGCCGTAGAGCACGCAGAGTTCCGGCTCGGACGGCAGCCGGGTGTCGGCCGCCAGCCGCCCAGACGCTATTTCTTCGCTGATCCGGTCCCGGGTCTCTTCCCAGGAATGTCCTTGACTTCGCATTTCGTCCACTCATTCGAATGAGTTTGTTCTAGCGAGCCGAAGTGACAGTGAAATGACGGTATCACTGCGCTGCGACAGTCCTGCGTCGACACATTCGAATGAGATGGCTTTTGTCGTCGCCCTGTCACGCAGGCTGGGTAGGAGACGGGGGATCGACCTTCCTAACGTCACCGGGACCGACGCCATGCCGACCTATTTCCGGTTTGATCCGACCTCCGTCAGTGGTGTGACCCAAGGCAACGGAGACCCGGTATGAGCGGCATTTTCGTCGCCGTGGTCGGTGCCAGCGGGGTGGGGAAGGACAGCCTCATCGGCTTCGCCCGAGAGCGGCTGGTCGACGACGTTTCCGTGGTCCGCAGGGTCGTGACGCGCCCGCCTGATGGCGATAGCGAAGATCACGTCAGTCTCACCCCCGACGCTTTCGCTGCAGCAGACCAGGCTGGCCATTTCGCATTGAGCTGGCAGGCGCACGGCCTCCAATATGGTTTGCCGATCACGCTTGAGGCTGACCTGGCGGCAGGGCGCCTCGTTATCGCCAATCTGTCGCGCGCCGCCCTGCCCCGCCTGCTTGCACGCTACCCCACTGCCCTAGTTGTGGAAGTCACTGCCGTACCCGAGATCATCGCGCAGCGCCTGACCAGCCGCGGTCGCGAAGCGGAAGAAGAGATTCGCCGTCGCATGAACCGTTCCGTCGATCACCCTCTACCGCCCAGTTCCATCCGTATCGACAATTCCGGAGACCTGGCCGTGGCCGGGACCCGTTTCACCGCCTTGTTGCGCGACCTGCTACGCCAATCGGCTTGAGGACCAGACAATGAAAAAGCTCAGCGAAACGCCCTTCGTTCACGACACGGCCCGGGTCAATCAATCCACACTCGGGCGGTATACCGAAGTGGGCGCGCGCTGCCACGTGGCCTGGTCGAGCCTGGGCGATTATTCCTATTGCGTCGGCGGCACCCAGATTGCCTATGCGACCATTGGCAAGTTCTCCAATATCGCCGCCAATGTGCGCATCTATGCCTCCATGCACCCGATGGAACGCGCCTCTCTGCACCATTTTACCTATCGCTCAGCCCAGTATTTCGACGGCGAAGAGGACGATCAGGCGTTCTTCGACTGGCGCGCCGGCAACGACATCCAGATCGGCCACGACACCTGGATCGGCCATGGCGCCGTCATCATGCCTGGGGTGAAGATCGGCAATGGCGCCATCATCGGCTCCAACGCCGTGGTGACCAAGGACGTCGCCGATTTTGCCATTGCTGTGGGTGTGCCGGCGCGGACCATCCGCCAGCGCTTCTCAGATCCGGTGGCAAGCCGTCTCGATGCGCTCAAATGGTGGGACTGGAGTCATGAGCGATTGCACCAAGCGCTGCCCGACTTCCGTTCCCTTGGCATTGAGGCCTTTCTGGACAAGTATGAGGCCGGGGCGCGGCCCGACCTCGTTGGTGCCTCGAAATAGGGGTGGGATAGGACCGACGGACCCATACTCTCACGCTCTGAGCTTGCTCAGCGGTCATGCGACACAGCGTCCAAAGCGCACCCGTTCCCTAGGCTATCGTGCCGGCGATCAACCCTGCCGGCAGTCGCAGCGACATCGCCGTGGTAATGCCGTAGATGAAGGCCAGGGCAATGGCGGTCAGCACTGCCGCCCGCAGCACCGGGGCCTTGCCGGCCAGGATCAGGAAGGCGGGCATGAAGACCAGCATTGCCCCCAGAAAGCCCAGCACCCAGATTCCGAATACAACGACTGCAAACATGCCGAGATACAGTTCCCGTCCAGACCAGCGACCCGACAAGGCCAGAGCGGCATCGTCATCATGCAGCGCCGTCGGATGCGAACCGAATAGATGCGTCAGCACCCAGAGCGCTCCGCCTGCCGCCAGCAACCCCACAGTCAGAGGGAACACCTGTCCCAAGAAACTCAGCCCCATCGCATTGATGATGCAAACGGCGGCCACGCCCAGGAACAGCGCAGCCAGGGCAAACTGGCGAGGCCGGGTTTGCACAGCGGCCGGATCGGTTTCCCCTTCGCTCGATATCTCGGAGCCCTTCCGCAGTCCCAGGATGACCGAGACAACCGTGATCGCGGCGATGATCAGGACACCTGGCCGAGTCACCCAGCCCCAATCGTAGAATTGGACGGCCTGGTAGAGATAGCCTTCCGCGCCGGGTGCCAGGACAAAGCCGATCAGCAGCGCCGGGCGCGGCCAGCCAAAGCGCCGCATATAGAGCCCCACGGCACCCATGACGACTAGAGCCACCAGATCCTCCATCGACCTTGTCGCCTGGAAGGCGGCGAACATGGTGATCATGATCATGAACGGGGCGAGATAGACGAATGGGATTTGGGTGAGCTTGGCCACATAGCGGGCCAGGAAAACGCACAGACCTGCGCCCACAATATTGGCAAGGGCCAGCGACCAGATGATGGTGTAGGTCAGGTCCAGTCGGGTTTCGACCAGCGTGATGCCCGGCTGGATGCCCAACAGCACCATGCCGCCCAGAAACACGGCCATGGAGCCCGAACCTGGCACGCCGAACAAAAGTGTCGGCACGAGTGCTCCGCCCTGGCAGGCATTGTTTGCAGACTCAGGGGCAATTACCCCGCGAATGTCGCCCTTACCGAATTGGGATTTGTCGCGGCTGGTCTGCACGGCGTGGCTATAGGCGATCCAGTCTACCACGGCACCGCCCAGCCCTGGCAGCGCGCCGATAACACAGCCCAGCGCAGCGCAGCGGCTGACCAGCCAGGGATGACGCAGGACGTCGCGCAGGCCCTTGAGCCAGCCACCACCCAGCCCGGTCGTCTCGGAAATGGCAGTACCGCGCTTGAGCAGGTCGATGATCTCGGGAATGGCGAACAGCCCCATGGCCACGACGACGAGCGGGATCCCGTCGTAGAGATAGTCGATGCCGAAGGTCATGCGCGGCTCTGCCGTCGCTGGCGCTGTGCCAATGGTGCCGATGATCAGGCCAAGGCCCGCCGCCGCTATCCCCTTGGCAAGACTGCGACCGGACAATACCGCCACCATGGAGAGCCCGAACAGCGTCAACATGAAGAGTTCGGCGGAGGAGAAAGACAGGACCAGCGGTCGCGCGGCCACGATGGCCAATGACAGGACGAGCGCCCCGATCACGCCACCGAAGAGGGAACTCGCGAAAGCTGCAGAAAGCGCCCGCGCCGCCTCGCCTTTCTTGGCCAGCGGAAACCCGTCCAGGACCGTGGCCTGGCTGGCGCTTGACCCCGGAATACCCATCATCACCGATGTGAAGGTATCACCGGTCGGGATGACCGCGACCATGCCTATAAGCATGCCGAGCGCTGAGGCAGGGTCCATGCCGTATAGAAAGGGGAGCAGAATGGACATGCCGGCGATGCCGCCAAGTCCCGGCAGGATGCCGACAATCAGGCCGATCAGGACACCAACGACCAGAAAGGCGATGTGCTCCACAGCCAGGACCTGGCTTAGCGCAATTAGTGCTGCATCCAACATGCTCATTCCTCCCGTAGGATTGATGCCGGCAAGCCTCCTCCGGGGCTTGCCGGCAGACCGTCACAGACTGACGTTGAACTCTTCCTTGAGCCAGGTGATCAGGAAGTCCTTGACCGACGGATCGATCTGCAGCGCCTCGGTCAAGGCGGCATCGGCCTCCGGTCCCACAAGCTGCACATAGGCTCCCAGCTCTTCACCGGCACGCGCCCGGAAATCGGGAGCGTCCACAATAGATTGCGCGGCAGCGCCATATGCGGCGATGATCTCGCTGGGCGCATCACCTGGGACGACCATCATCTTTTGGAGCGAAAAACCGGCCAGCATCAGCGACTGCCAGGCCTCATATGCTTGCCCCTCGGGTGCTGCACCGGTGGCTTCTTCGAAGAATTCCACAAAAGTGGGCAGGTCCGGGAAGGACGGATCGCGGGACACAGAGCCATCGGCATTGACCACTCCGAGCGAAAACAGCGGCACGGCCTTGCCTGCCTCGACCAGCGGCACAACGCTGCTCAAATAGGCCGGAGTGGTCTGGAAGTCGATGCCGGCCTCGCCGCGCTCAAATGCCAGTCGGCCGGCGCCGCGGCTTTCCATGCCGAAGACGGGCCGGATGTTCAGGCCGAGCATCTCGAAGGCCAGCAGTACCGGCATTTCCAGACCGGTGGCGCTTTGGGCCGCAAAGCGGATTTCCGTACCGCGAAGTGCTTCAATGTCAGCCGGGCTGGTGGCGCCATATTCAGGCGAGACATAGACCACGCCGCCGGTAGGAGACGCCAGCACGGCGGTCCAGTCTGCGTAGTCATACCGGACGCGCGGATCGCCAAGAATGGCCGGGAACTGCGTCGAAGCGGAAGTACCCAGGATTTCGAGCCCGTCTGAACCGGCACGAGTGGCGAACTGGTTGGCGCCGGTAATCGAGCCGCCGCCGGGTACGTTCAGCACCACCACATTGGGATTACCGGGCAGGGCCTCGGCGAATTGCGGAGCAAAGAAGCGCGCCCACACATCAGTGCCGCCACCAACGCCAAACGGAATGGTCCATTCAACAGTTTTGCCACTGAAATCCTGCGCTCCGGCGGTCCCGGCAAATGCGGAAAGCGTGGTTGCGCAGACGAGCGCAACACGAAGGCTAATGGTTTTGAATCTGCTCACGGTTTTCTCCTCCTTGTAAGCATAGATCAGGCAGCGGCGTCGCGCACATGCACGAAACCCTCGAAAATGCGTCTGGCGGTTCGGATCAGCGACACCCGGACGACTTCGCCAGTCTCAAGATCCTGTTCGATCTCCACCGGAGTGGATCCGGATGGATGTTCGATCATCAGCAGTCGCCGCCCGTCTGCGTCGGGCGCCGGCAATTCGGCCACATCATGGGCCACTGTTCCGGCCGTGCAGCAGGCAGCGGCTATGCACACGGCACCGGTGACGGCAACCGCCGAGTGGCACGCATGGGGTACAAAGTAACGAGCCCGGATAGTCCCACCGTGTTCGGGAGACGAAACCAGGATTGGCTTGGGTATGACCAGTGCTGATACATCGCCTAGGCCCATGGCCTCACCAGCCATGCGCCGCACCCGCTCCAGGCGGGACATGAATGCGAGATCGCCATCCAGTTCTGCGGGTGCTTCCCCCCCGGTTTTGCCGAAGCTGCGCGCGTCAGACAGCATTGCAGCGACGGCCATGTCGACAAGGCTAAACTCAAGACCGTCAATGGTGTCTCGGGGCTTGCCCGTGGGGAGAAAGCGGCCAGTCTTGGAGCCGGCGGCATCGAGGAAGGCCAGCCTGATTGGGGCGGCCGTGCCTGGAACACCGGCAATCGACATGCTCCCCTCGTAATGCACCTGTCCCGCAGGAGTCTCGACTATGGCTTCGACCAGCTTCCCCGTGTTGACATTGTGGATGACCAGCCGGGTCAGCGGGTCACCAGCGGGAATCAAACCACTTTCGATCGCAAAAGGACCGACCGCGGCCAGCATGTTTCCGCAATTGGGGGCGGTATCGACGAGCGCGCGCTCCACATTCACCTGCGCAAACAGATAGTCGACATCTGCGCCCGGAACCGACGAGGGCCCCACAATCGCGACTTTGCTGGTCAGAGAATTGCCGCCGCCAATGCCATCAATTTGCAGTGGATGACCAGATCCAAGCGCGGCGACCAGAATGGCGTCGCGTGCTTTGGGATCGGCCGGAAGGTCCGAGGCCAGGAAGAACGGACCACGCGACGTGCCGCCACGCATCAGGACGCAGGGGATCTTTGTCATGGTGGCACTCCTTCAATCGGTCGCCCTCCGACCGTCGAACAAGCCTTGCCACCAGCGTTCTATTGTGTGAAATGCATTTTTCGCACTCATTTATGCATGTGACACATGAACATTGATCTGGAAGACCTTAGCGCCTTCGTCGCCACCGCCGAGATGCGTAACTTCGGGGCGGCAGCCGAAAGCATCCACCTGTCCCAGCCCGCGCTGACCCGGCGCATCCAGAAGCTGGAATCCGCTTTGGGGGTCACGCTTTTGGAGCGAACCACCCGCCGTGTCGAACTGACAGCTGTCGGTCGCGACTTCCTGGTCCGCGCCCGACGGCTGCTGGACGACTTCGAATCCTCGATCCTGTCGATGCGCGAGATCGCCGAGCGTCGGTCGGGTCTGGTCAGCGTCGCCTGTATCCCTACGGCGGCGTATTATTTCCTCCCTGACGTCGTTCGGGCCTTCAACCAGGTCTATCCGTCCATTCGCATCCGCATCGTCGACGATGGCGCCAACGAGGTGCTGCAAAGTGTGCTCAACCGGGAAGTGGATTTCGGCATTACGCTGCTCGGTGCTGACGATCCCGACGTTATCTTTGCGCCGCTGGTGGAGGAGCCTTTTGTGCTGGCGTGCCGCAAGGATCACGAGCTCGCATCGCGCGACTCTGTGACGTGGACTGATCTGGCAGGGCATCGCTTCATCACGGTCGGGCGTTCAAGCGGCAACCGGCTCATCATCGATTTGGGATTGGGCCAAGCCGGCATACGGCCGAAATGGTTCTATGAAGTTCAGCACCTCTCCACGTCATTGGGCCTTGTTGAAGCAGGACTCGGCATTGCCGCGCTGCCGCGCATGTCCCTGCCCTCCGAGGAACACCCCACGATTGCCATCATACCGCTCGTCGATCCCGTGGTGACCCGAACGGTGGGACTGGTTCGCAGAATTGGTGCAACGCTCCCCCCATCGGCGGAGCGCTTCTATGCGCTGATGACAGAGCGCTGGCAGGACCGCTAGGCAGCGTTCACGCAGCCAACAACACTGCCCAATACTGAAGTGAGGCACCGGAACCGGGGCTACCGCCGGAATAGAACACCACCAACCCACCCGGTCAGCAATGCCACAAGGATAGTGGCAAAGCCGTAAAGGGCTGGGTTTGAGCGCGCGAGATCGGCAACGTAGCGTTCAAACCCCTGGGTGCGGACGGTATAGCGGGTCGTGCCTTCCCCTACGATTTCCCCATCTGCCACGACAAAGGCGCGGGCAAGGTAAAGGCCGTTCGTGGCGTTCGAAGCAATAGGCACGCGCACCGAGAATGCACTCGGCGTCAGCATGACCACGCCCCTTTCGGCCATGGAGAAGCGATCTGCCGCCCTCATGAGCTGGACGAACTTCGAATCAAAGGTCTGGTCGCCGGACTCGATCCGCTGTCTCGCAGCCAAGGCCTCAAGATCAAACTGGGGCAATGCTTCCAGGCCAAGCTGTGCCAGCGGACGCGACGAAAAGACACCATAATAGCCTGGAACCCGGTCGTAGCGAGCAGACGCTGCGTTCAGCACGAAGCCGAACTGACGTTGTTTTTCGCGAACGACCCAATCGGTTGAGGGGCCCTGGACGACCACGACCACCCCATAGTTTTCGGCTTCGCCGGGCGGCGGATCAATCGTTCCAAAAAGCGTCACGGCCTGACCGCGGAAATTTGAATGGACAGCAACAACCGGGTCGGAATTGGTCATTGTCACCTCAGCCTGAGCCCAGGCGAAGCCACAAGTGAGTAGCGTGAGGATTAAGCCTGCAAAACCCGCCAGCCTGTTCATCACCCCTCACCAAAGCCAAGTTGACTGAGTGTAAAAGGCTGAGCCGGTTCAAGAAGCAGCCCAAGGCCGAAGCGAATAGCAATCGCGAGGATCAAGACAGCCAGCAGAACCCGCAGCCGTTCTCCGGGCAAGTGCTGCCCGGCCGAGGCGCCGAACTGGGCACCGGCCACACTGCCCACCATCAGGCAGAAAGCAAGTAAGGTATCGACGGACTGTGTCTGCAGCGCATGTAGGAAGCATGTCACCGCCATCACAGCGAGCAGATGCAGAAGCGAGGTCCCAACGACCACCTTGCCAGGCACCCGCAGAAGGTAGACGAGCGCCGGTACCAGCACGAAGCCGCCGCCAATTCCCAGCAACGCCCCGATAACGCCAATGGCGAAACCAATCAGGACCACGGGGATGATCGAAATGTAGAGTTGGGACTTGCGGAAGCGCGTGCGCATTGGAAGTCGCTGCACCCAAGGGGCTTGCCCCGGCTGCCGCCTGCGCACCGCGGTCATTTGGTTTTTGCTTCTGATCAGGGCGCGCAGGGACTCGACGAACATCAACGACCCAACCGAGCCCAGGAGGAGCAGATAGCCGAGCGACAAGAACAGATCGAGTTGCCCAAGGGCACTCAGCACACCGAAAATCCAGACACCCAGGGTAGAACCAAAGACACCACCAAGAACGAGATAACCGCCCATCTTGATGTCCATGGCGCCGCGCCGGAAATAGGACAAGGCGCCTGAAGTGGATGAGGCCACCACTTGCGCTGTCACCGACGCAACGGCCACCGGCGCGGGTACCCCGGCAAAGAGCAGCATAGGCGTCAGCAGGAAGCCGCCACCCACGCCAAACAGTCCCGAAATAAAGCCTATAGCCGCACCGATCCCGAGCAGAAAGAAGAGGTCGACGGAGAGTTCGGCAATGGGCAGGTAGATCGGCATGCTTCTGCCAGTGCAAATAGCGTTACGACCACGTCCCGATTTCGGAACGTAGACAGGGACCAGACAACAATTTCGAGGGGCTCACCCCTCAAGATCAGAGATCGTAGGCGACACGGAAGCCGGCATTGCTGGCGGCACTGTCAGGCGAGAGAGCCATGCGCGCCGCAATGCGGTAGCGATAGCAATAGGAAATGTGACAAAGAAATGAGCCACCCTTGAGCACCTTTTCCGAGTGCTCGAGGGCCTGGGCGTTGCGCAAGCGGGCCGGCTTCGACAGGGAACGCACCTTGAACGGGTCGGCGGTCCATTCCCACACATTGCCGGCCATGTTGTAAAAGCCGAGCGGATTTGGTTCGAAGCTTTGGGCGGGTGCGGTGCGTTCATGACCATCGGCAAGCGTGTTGCTATGCGGAAACTGGCCCTGCCAGATATTGGCATAGATGGTGTGGTCGTTGGGCTCAGCATCACCCCAGGGGAAGCGCCGCTTCTCGCCGCCGCCGCGGGCAGCATGTTCCCACTCCGCTTCCGTCGGGAGACGTCCCCCAACCCAGTCTGCAAAGGCCCCTGCATCGGTCCAGGAGACTTGTGTCACCGGATGGTCCATACGGTTTTCGATGCTGCTGCCCGGCCCCTCTGGTCGACGCCAATTGGCACCATCAACACTATGCCACCAGGGAAGGCCTGAGCCCACGGCGGTCGCGGAGGCCAAGTGCTCCTGGTCGCCAAAGAACACAGCGGCCCAACCGAACCGTTCTGCTTCCGTGATGTAGCCGGTGGCGGCCACAAACTCGGCGAAGCGCCCAACAGTGACTGTTGTGGCTTCAAGCCCGAAGTCCTTCAGCATGACGATGCGTTCCGGCCCCTCCCCGTCCAGTGGAATTTCGGGCCGGTCGGTTCCCACGAAGCTGCGGCCACCCGGCACACGGATCATTCCGTGGGGCGCTCCTGACCGCTCCACCGGCGCAGCAGCACTGGGCGCGATGGCGGTATCGAGAGCCCGGGATGGACCGCAGCAGGAACTCAAGGCTGCATCTCCAGCCGCCTCGGCAATTCCACAGTCTGCATATCGCAAATCGTCTCTGTATCGGTGCCAAGTCGCAACTGGTAAGCACCTGGCTCGGCAATCCATTTGCGTGAAGCGACATCGAAATAGGCAAATGCCCGCGCGTCCAGATCAAGCTCGACAAGGCGCCTTTCGCCGGCCGCAAGGGACACCTTGGCAAACGCCTTCAGTTCCTGCTTCGGCCGGCTGATTGAAGCGGATTGCGGAGCCACGTAGAGCTGGGCGACAGTTGAACCGTCGCGTTCGCCCACATTGGTTATCTCAACCCACGCCTTGACCCGCCCATCGGCAACGCCGGAGAGGTCCAGCGCGAGTGGGCCATAGTCGAACTTGGTGTAGCTCAGCCCGAAACCGAAGGGAAAGAGCGGCTTGATGCCGTGCTGATCGTAGTGTCGATAGCCGACAAACACGCCCTCGCGATATTCTACCTGACCATCGAGGCCAGGATAGACGCGCGGGTCCTGGCTGTAGGCAGGATTGTCGGACCATTGGACCGGGAAGCTCTGCGCCAGCCTGCCGCCGGGCTCTGCCTTGCCAAGGAGGACATCGGCGATTGCATTGCCGGTTTCCTGCCCGGCATACCAGGACTGCATCACACCAGCGACGTCATCGAGCCAGGGCATTTCAACCGGTCCACCGGTCTGCAGCACCACAATCGTTCTTGGGTTGACACGGGCCACTGCACTGACGAGCTCATCCTGCCGGCCCGGCAATTGGATGCTCTCAAGATCGCTGCCTTCTGTATCCCATTCACCGTTACGACCGACAAAGACCAGCGCCACATCGGCACCTTTCGCGGCGGCGGCGGCCTCGGCTATCTCGGCGTCGCCCATGGGCAGGCCAATGCCCATACGAAAGGCGGCAAGGCCGAGCAATGCTTCGTCCTTGGTGGCAAACTCAATGGTGATTTCGACGGGCGAGCCGGCTTCGAGCGCAACCTCGCCAACGACCTCGTCACACCCCTCTTCAAAAAAGGTGCGCCCCTTGGTCCAGTTGGTCCAGGCATCGACCACAAGCCTTCCATCGACCAGCACCCTTGCCTTGCCGGCCGAGGCTATACCAACCTGGTAGGCACCGGACTTTTCCGGGACGTAGGTGCCGGTCACGCGGGCAGAGAAATCAAGAGCAGAAAGCTTGCCGCTCGCCACCCTTCCGATCCAGAAGGTCTCGGCGGACTCCAGTGTCTCTTCCCCTTCCACCGAGCCGGATAGATCGCGACTTCCAAAGAACTCGACCTTGAGCTTGGTCCGCAGCAGCGGCTGGAAGCGGTCGTTGCTGCAACCCGGCGCATAGGAGAGCTTTTCGACCCCGACAGCCTCAACGAGACCGTCCCAAGGGCTGACGCGATAGTGTGGATTGATCTGTGAGGAACCGCCACCCATGATCTGGGCAATCTTGGCGTTGGGGCCAATGACAGCCAGCTTCTGGCCCGGCTCCAGCGGCAGTACCCCGGCATTCTTGAGCAATACTGTGCCCTCAGCGCCGGCCCTGCGGATCAGCGCCCGCGTCTCCGGTCGATCGTCAGCCGTCTCCGAATACTCTCGGGTGTTATGTAAAGCGCCGGTCCATTCCATAACCTTGAGCACTGCACGGACGCGCTCAGCAATGGTTTGACGGGACACGTGTCCAGCCTCGACGGCGGCAACCAACTTGGCACCACGATCGCGCGGCGGTCCTGGCATTTCCAGGTCCAACCCAGCATTGACCGTTGGCTCGGTCGTGTGAGAACCGAACCAATCGGACATGACCAGTCCTTCAAAGCCCCATTCGCCCCTGAGGACGTCAGTGATCAGCCAATTGTGCTCGGAGGCATAGGTGCCATTGACCTTGTTGTAGGCGGTCATCACGCCCTTGGTCCCACCCTTCTTCACGGCCAGTTCGAACGGGATGAGGTAGACTTCTCGCAAGCTGCGCTCGTCGATGACCGAACTCATTGTGGTCCGCTCAATCTCCGATTCATTGCCCGCAAAGTGCTTTACCGTTGCGGCGATGCCCTGACTTTGCAGACCTTGAATATAGGCCGCGCCGAGTTCGCCGGTGAGGATTGGATCCTCGGAATAGCACTCGAAGTTGCGACCATTGGTGACTGATCGCTGGATATTGACGGTTGGCGCCAAGAGCATATGGGCGCCCTTGGACTTTGTTTCGGCCGCGAGAGCGACGCCGACCTCGTATAGAAGGTCGACATTCCAGGTCGAGCCCAGGCTGATCCCGACAGGAAAGGCGGCAGCCTTGACGCCGCCGAGCAAACCTCCCCCACCGCGCGCACCATTGGGTCCGTCCGATACGCGGAATTTGGAGATGCCCAAACGCTCAACGGCAGGCAGCGACCAAAAATCCTCCCCTGAGAGCAGGGAAACCTGCTCTTCCAGGGTCATTGCGGAAATCAACTCGTCAATAGTCATCTGGTTCTCGTCTGTCACACGGCAAGGGCGGCCAGCACCTCTGCGCTATCATGTTCAGGCACATCGCCAATCTTTGCCATCTTGGCATCAAGTTTGGACAACATGGTGCGGAACACTTCGGCATATGCTGGGTCTTTTGCCACATTGATCAGTTCGTGCGGGTCCTGGACACAGTCGAACAATTCCCATTCCGGCGGTGCACCATTGGGACGCGCACCGAGCTGGCCAAGGTCATCGTTATACCAGTAGATCAACTTGTAGCGGGTGTCCCGTACGCCATAGTGGGCCCAGCACTCATGAATTTCGTCATTGTGCATCCAATAGCGGTGATAGGTCAGTTGATCCCAGTCAGTCGGGGTTTGGTTTTCCAGCACCGGACGCATGGAGCGCCCCTGCATATAGCTGGGGATTGGTAGGCCCGCATAGTCGAGGAAGGTGGGCGCAAAATCGACATTGCAGGCAATGTCGGCGCTGACGGACCCTGGTTTAATGGCGGCCGGATAGCGGACGAGGAACGGCATCTGCAGGCTTTCCTCGTACATGAAACGCTTGTCGAACCAGCCGTGCTCTCCGAGGAAAAAGCCCTGATCGGACGTATAGATAACCAACGTGTTCTCAGTCAGGCCATTTTCGTCGAGATAGTCAAGCAGGCGACCGACATTGTCGTCGATGGACTGTACGGTACGCAAATAGCGCTTCATATAACGCTGATATTTGAACTCGGCGAACTTCTGCGGATCGGTGAAGGTGAAGTTCTCGCCCGTCTCAGCGCAGATGACCGTGATGCTTTCCCCCTCATGCAACTCGGGTACCTTGCGCATCCACGGGATGAAATCGAGCATCAGCGACCCGACCTGTTCGGCAGGTCCAGAGGGCGTTACGAGGCCCAGGTCCTCATAATTCATGTCCGAACGGATGCGCATCTTGGCCGCGGCAGCGGCGGCAGCCCGGCTGGAATAGTCATCATTGAAGGTTTCGGGGAGCGGAATGTCCTCATCGGCCCAGAGATGGTTGTATTTTGGGTCCGGCTCGAAATTGCGGTGGGGGGCCTTGTGATGACACATCAGAAAGAACGGCTTTCCGCCGGATTTCTCAATGAAATCAATGCTCATGTCGGTGATGATGTCGGTGGCGTAGCCCGGAATACGGCGACGCGAATTGTCCGGAAAGATAAACTTGGGGTCCCAGTAATCCCCCTGCCCCGGCACCACGGCCCAGTCGTCGAACCCGGTCGGATTGTGCGCCAGCCCCTCGCCCATATGCCATTTGCCGAACATCCCGGTGCGATAGTCGCCAGCCCGCAAGTGCTTGGCAACATTGGGCAAACGATTGTCGATCTCGGTGTAGAGCGTGGTGACGCAATTAACGTGATTATAGGTGCCGGTGAGGATCGCGGCGCGACTTGGCGTACAGATGGAATTGGTGACATAGGTTGCGTCGTGACGCATGCCCTCATTGGCGAGCCGGTCGAGATTGGGCGTCGAGTTCAGCCCGGACCCATAGGCCGATATGGCCCGGGAGGCATGGTCGTCGCTCATGATGAATATGATATTGGGTCGCACGATAAGGCCCTGAAACCAAGAGTTATTCAGCGGGAACGACAGACTGGAGCGAGGCTTCGATCTGGTCGAGGCGGCTCTTGTCCAAATGCGGAACCATGCCGGCGATTTCGAGCAGCGTCTTGTCGTTAAAGATGCTCGGAACGGACGGACCACCGAGCGCTGGCAGCGCGTCAACAATGATCGACCGCGTGTCCGAATTGGTCAGCAGACTGTTGACATCGACAGTTGCAATGACTGCGTCGCGAGCAAAGTCATGCACCGTGGGGCCGCGCCGCTGGCCCTTCTCGATTTGCTCCCATTGTTTTTCGACCAACAGGTGAGCTTCGGTGACGTCACCCTCGGCAGGCAATCCCAATCGCTGGTACTGACTTGGCGGCGCATCATTGTCGCGCATCACGTCGACAAGCAGTTTTGCCATGCGCAATTCGAGCGCCGTATCACGGAGTGGTGTGGTCTGGCCCGGATCGTTTTCGAGGTCATAAAGCAGCGTGCCGAACTCACTCGGCCCACGCATGGTCCAGCCAGGCATACGCATGACGGGTGCGCCCTTGGTGAAAGAGAAGCCCGGCATCAACTCAGCCTCGGCGAACTCCTTTGGTTCAAAGCGGGCACGCATGTGTGTGGGCATCAGCGTGTGCTCGAACAGCGGCCGGTTGGTCTGGTCAGCCGAGGCGCGCATATAGACATAACGGCCATCGGTGACGCTGACATGGCCGCCAAAATTGCCGAACAGACCGGCTTCGCGCACGGGGACATCGCGGGCAACGGCATCCTTGAGCGGCTGACCCTTCATATCCTTGGTTGGCGCCAGTCCGAAGAAGTCGAGCAGGGTCGGTGCGATGTCGATGGTCTGGATCAGAGCTTCGCGCCGCTCCCCGGCGACGCCGGAGCGCGGATCCCAGACGAAGAATGGCGTGTGAATGGTTTCGTCATACCAGGGCATGACCGACTTGCCCCACCAGCCACGCTCGCCCAGCATATAGCCATGGTCGGTGCACACGATGAGCATGGTATCGTCCCACATGTTCTTTTCGTCCATGAGGTCGAGCACGCGGCCCAGGTTGGCGTCGCACATCGAGAGCAGCGCCAGATAGCGCAGCTTGGCGTTTTCGACTGTGCTCCCGGACTCGGTGACACGCGCATAGGGCGGCCAATCGAAGTCCTCGCCATTGCCGAGCGGGCTTTCGGGATAGAGCCGGTGATACTGGTCGTAGCTGAAAAAGGGCTCGTGCGGGTCGAAGGTTTCGAGCTGCAGCATCCAGTTGTCGGCACCGGCATTGGTGTCGATGAATTCGAGGCCGGCATCGAACGTCAGCGTCTGGGGGTGATCGGTTTCGTCCTCGAGATAGGTGCGGTTGATGCCGTCCTGGTTCTGCATCCGGTACAGCACATCCTTGAGACGGGTGCTGTCATTCCTGTCGACAACACCTTTCCAGAGGTCGCCCTCCTGGCCACGGAAGAACTCGTAGCTTGAATAGCGGTTGTGATAGGTCGCACCGCCATCTTCCCAATAGTGCTGATGGTCGGTGATGAGATGAGTATAGACGCCGTTGCGGCTGAGGATTTCCGGCATGGAGTCGTCGAAGGGCTCAATCGGGCCCCAGGATCGATGCAGGAAGTTGTAGCGGCCGGTATGCATCTCGCGGCGCGCCGGCATGCAGGGCATGGAGCCGGCATAGCAGCGGTCGAATGTGGCGGTGCGGGAGGCCAGCCTCGAAAAGTTGGGGGCATGGGCGTGTTCATAGCCATAGGGCGGCAGCATGCGCCGGTTGAGGCTATCGAACATGACAATGATGGCGCGCATGGCATCAGGCTCCGGTATTCAGGGCACGCAGGGCCGCACGACGATCGGCCTGACGCACGGGATCAGCGACAGGCGCAGCCAGCAGCAAACGCTTGGTGTAGTCGTGTCGGGGATCGGCAGTGACCTGATCGCATCCGCCGAATTCGACAATCTCGCCCCCGCGCATGACGGCAACGCGGTGGCTGATATGGCGAACCACCGACAGGTCATGGCTGACGAAGAGATAGGCGACGCCGGTACGGTCCTGGATTTCGACGAAGAGATCGAGCACGCGCTGCTGGGTCGAAAGATCGAGGGCAGAGACCGGTTCGTCGCAGACGATCAGGTGCGGCGACAGGGCCAGGGCCCGGGCGATGGCGACGCGCTGCCGCTGGCCGCCCGAGAACTCACGGGGATATCGATAGGCAGCGTCGCTGGGCAGGTTCACCTGATCGAGAAGCGTGCGGACGCGGGCCCTCGCCTCTTCTAGGCTCGCCTGGCGTCGGGCAACGATCGGCTCGACCAGAATATCTTCGATGGTCATCGACGGATTGAGGGATGTGTACGGGTCCTGGAACACAGCCTGGATGGAAGCCGCATTGCCCTTGCGGTCACGCGGAGCGACGCCGGCGATATCGTTGCCTTCGAACAGGATACGGCCGGAGCTGACCGGACCGATGCCCAGGATGGCGCGCCCGAGCGTCGTCTTGCCCGAGCCACTCTCGCCCACCAGGCCCACGGTTTCACCTGGGCGCACAGTCAGGTTGACGTTTTTGAGGACGTGGTGGGCACCGAACTTGGTGTTCACATCAATGCATTGAACAATCACATCGTCGCTCATGCTGAAATTTCCTTGAGCGTGCGGGGGGCATAGGTGCGGGGCGTTACGTCATCGAGTACGGCGCCGAGCAGCATCTTGGTGTAGTCATGCTGGGGATTGGCAAAGAGCGTGCGCACATCGGCGGTCTCGACCACCTGACCGTCCTTCATCACCGAAACGCGGTGGCAGATGTCGGCGACGACGCCGAAATTGTGAGTGACCAGGATCACCGACATACCCATCTCGGCCTGAAGGTCTCGCAGAAGTTCGAGCACTTCGGCCTGGACCGTGACATCGAGCGCGGTGGTCGGTTCGTCGGCAATGAGCAGGTCGGGATTGCAGGAGATCGCACGGGCGATGAGCACACGCTGCGCCATGCCACCCGATACCTGGTGCGGATAGGCCTTAAAGGTGCGCATGGGATCCGGCATACCGACCTTGGCAAGCAGTTCAAGCGCCCGCGCCTTGGCTTCAGACCTCGAAATGCCGAGAACAGTCATCATCGGTTCGGTGAGCTGGAAGCCGATGCGGAAGGCCGGGTCGAGATTGCTCATCGGCTCCTGAGGCACATAGGCGATGCGCTTGCCGCGCAGCTTCTGCATCTCGTCCTCGGGGAGGTTGGCGATGTCACGACCATCGAACCAGATCGAACCGGACAGGATGCGACCACCGGTCGAGAGCAGGCCTAGGACGGAGAAGGCCGTCTGGGTCTTGCCCGAACCGCTCTCACCAACAAGGCCCAGCACTTCGCCCCGCCGCAGTTGCAGCGACACACCCTTGACCACTTCGGCCCAGCCGGCCTTGCCGGGATAGCCGACAACGAGGTCGCGGATATCGAGCAGCAGGTCGCTCTCGGTGGGTGCCGCGCCGACCGGCTTGGCTTCCACCTTGGGCATCTTGGAGACCGACGCCGTCCGGTTGCCCTGCTGCAGCCGGTCGCGAATGGCATTGGCCAGAAGCACGAAGGAGGCAACTGTGATGGAGATGGCGAGGCCCGGCCAGAGGATCGCGGTCGGGACCACGAACATATTGGCAAAGGCGTCCTGCAGCATGCCGCCCCAGGTCGGGACGGACGGATCGCCCAGGCCGAGGAATTCGAGGCCCGCCTGGATTACGATCGAGATGCCGGCCACGATCGAGGTCTGGATGATCACCGGAGCGCGGATGACAAGCAGGATATGGCGGGCGATGATGCGCATATCCGAAAGGCCGGAGACACGGGCTGCATCGACATAGAGTTCGTGCTTGACCCCATTCACCAGATTGCGGGTGAGCCGATAGAAGCCCGGCGAAAGCATGATGCCGAAGATGACCATCGACACCTGGATGGACGAACCGAGCGACTGGTAGAAGGCCAGGAGCACGATGAGGGCCGGCAGGGCCATGAGGCCATCGGCAATCCAGCTCATGACGATCTCGCGGCGGCCACCGAAATAGCCGGCGAAGAGACCGGCAGTAACGCCGATTGCCGCAGCAACGCTGAGCGCGATCAGAGCACCGATCAGGGTGTTACGGGCGCCAAAGACGAGACGGCTGAAGATGTCGCGGCCCGAGCCATCGCCACCGAGGAGATAGCCATCGCCCGGAGGGGCATTGATCTTGAAGATCTGCAAATCGCCAGGCGCGAACGGCGCGATCAGCGGAGCGAACACAGCCGTTGTGATCACCAGAACCAGAAGGATCGCGGCAATGAGCCCGAGCGGATTGGTGAGGACGGAAAGCACGAGGCTTTCGCGGCCGGAAGTGGCGGGCGCCGGAGCGGGAGTAGCGGCGGACATCAGAGGCGTACCTTGGGATTGACCCACGCATTGGTCAGGTCGATGGCAATATTTACGATGACCACGAGGATGATCATGGTGACGACGACACCCATGAGGATCGGAATGTCACCCGAAAGCGCGGCCTGAACGGTGATGGAGCCGAGCCCGGGAATGGCAAAGACGCGCTCGATGATGGCCGCGCCGCCCAACAGGCCGATGAACTGCAGAGACAGCACGGTCAACGCTGCCGGCATGGCATTGCGCAAGGCGTGGCGGAAGAGCACGGAGGAGGGCTTTATGCCCCCTGCCCTCAGCGTGCGCACGTAATCCTGACGCAGTGCGTCGATCATGGCGCCACGCACCTGTTGGGAAGCCGAGGCAATGCCCGAAAGCACCAAGGCTGCCACTGGCAAGGTCAGGGAGGCCAGCCAGCCGGTGGGCGACGTCGTGAAATCGGTATAGCCCGTAGCTGGCAACCAGCGCAGGTTCAGCGCAAAGACAACGACCAGGATCAGGCCCAGCCAGAAATTGGGCAGCGAAAAACCGACAACGCTGATGACCTGTATGGCGCGGTCGGCCCAGCCGCCCCGGACCGCCGCCATGATACCGAGCAACGCCGACACGACACCGATAATGGCCGTGGCGAGAATGACCATGGACAGGGTGACGGGCAGGCGGCCCGAAAGGATGCGGGCTACGCTTTCGCCCAGCGTCCAGGACTGGCCCAGATCGCCATGCAACGCGCCGGACACCCATGACAAATACTGCTCGTAGAGCGGACGATCGATGCCGAGTTTCTGCTCTAGGGCCGCAATCTGCTCGCTGGTGGCGTTTTCGCCCAGAATATTCTGTGCCACGTTGTCCGCGCCACCAAAGACCATGACGAAGGTCAGCGTCGTGACGAGGGCGAGGAGAACAAGGCTGGAAGCCAGGCGTTTGGCGACGTAGTTAAGCATCACTGCCTACCCATCCGCCACAGCGCGGCGTTGCGACGCGGGCGGTTTGCCCGCCCCAACCTGACATGCTCATCAACTGATCCTCCATCGCCCGGCACCATTCGGTTTCCCGGCTGTTGTTCAGTTGAGATAGCAAGCTTTGCGATGCACAGATAATGCAAAGAGTGACCTCAGCGATAAGCCAGACGCATCGCGGGAGGCGCTTGGGCGTCTATAGGCGCGATAGTGCCGGCCCGGCCGGAGCCATGGCTCCGGCGCGTTGTGCAGAGGCGTTCCTGCTAGGCCATATGCTTTGCGAGGAAGGTCAGCACGCGCGGCATGATCGGGGTCGTATCGGCGCCGATGAAGCAATGATCCGCATTTTCAATGGGGTGCCATTCCGCATCCACGCCCGCTGCCACAAGCGCCGCATGGAGGCTTTCGCCCTGCCCTGGGGGAACGACGGAATCGTTGACGCCATGCTGGATCAACATCGGCACGGCATTGGCATTGACCCAGGTGACGGGCGAAGCATGTCGCGCCGCGTCGACATTGGCGGAGGGCTGGCCGCCGATCAGCCGGCCCGCGGCAGATTCGGCGGTGTCGTGCTTGAACCGGGCATTGGGCAGGGACTGGGCGTCGAGCACGAGCAGGTCGGTGACGCCATACCAGTCCACAACGGCGCGGAGCGTCGGCGTGGGACCGGGCAGCCCCTCCTCGCCGTCGAACTCCGCTGGCGTTTCAAGCCCGAGGAGGATGGCCAGATGGCCGCCAGCGCTTTCGCCCAGCGCCGCCATGCGGGTGGGGTCGATGCCGAACAGACCCGCATGGTGCGTGAGATAGCGCAGCGCCGCCTTGCAATCCTGGATTTGGGTTGGAAACTTGCCTTCGCCGCTAAGACGATAGGAAATCCTCGCCACCGCATAGCCGGCAGCCAGAAGTTTGTCGACAAAGCCCATGGCGGCCAGGTTGGGATGCATGGAGTGAGGGTGCCCCTGCATCCAGCCGCCACCATGGATATAGATGACGACCGGGCGCGGGCCCGGGCCGGACGGAACGGCCAGTGACAGCGTCAGCGGCCGGAAGCCGAAAGGCTGGGCATAAAAAAGTTCTCGCCATACCCGGCCTCCGCCCGGCAGGCTGTCAACACGGGTCAGGCAAACATCGAGTTCTTGGCGCGCTGCGGCGCGGGCTGCATCGGACATGACTTGTCTCCAGGTTTCAGTATTGGGCGTCGGGCAGGCCGCAGAACGGATCGACCGGCGAGGTGCCGGCGAAGGGCCGTATGCCCATCATGCAGTCAAGGACGGCAGCCTGCATCTCGTCGGAGGTCGCATAGGCGTTGACATAGGCGGGCATGCGCGGCGCATCGTAGAGGTAGTAGGGGTAGCCGAAAGAGATCAGCGCCGTCGGCACATCATGCCAGGTCCGCCGCATCGCCATGCGGAAATCGCCCATGAGGCCCAACCAGTCGAGAAAAATGCGGCCGCGTGTCAGGAGGGTCTCTTCCCCGAGGGCATAGAGCACCAGATCATGGCCCCCCGCGAAATCGCGATTGGCCGGATTGTGAAGGTCGACCTCGAAGCCGCGCTCACGCATCATCTGAGGCAGGGCAAAGTCCAGCGGCCTTCCATGGATGGGCGAGATGATGCCGCTTGAAACGAACAGCACCCTGCGGTGCCGCTCGGGAGAGAGCGGGAAAAGGTTTTGGACGTCCTTGACCAGAGTAGGCGCGCGCTGGAACGCCTCGGTGGCCGCGGCTTGCGCCGCGCTCCGGCTTGTGACTGAGCGCTGCTTTGACGGCTTGTGTAGGCCGAGCGCCGCCTTGAGTCCGAGGACGCGCAGCAGCGCCTCATCTATCCGGGCTTGGGTGAGCGAGCCATCGGCCAATGCAGCCTTGATGGCCGCGAGGTCACGGTCGAGATCGTTGGAAAAAAGGATCATGTCGCAGCCGGCACGCAACATTTCCGCCTTGGCCTGGCCTTCCGGCATGAAGGAGATGGCTCCGGCCATTTCCGATGCGTCGGAGACGATGAGCCCATTGAAGCCGAGCCGCTCTCGCAGCAGCTTCGTGGTCAGATCATGGGAGAGCGAAGCCGGGCGGTAGGCGTCAAGACCGGCATCGGGATTCTCGCCCAGGACGAAGCTCGGCAGCGCAATATGGGCGGACATGACCGAAAGGACGTCATCGGCAATGGCGGCGCGATAGAGCCGGCCGAAATTGGCCTCCCACTCGTCCATCGTCAGTGGGTTGATGGTCGTCAGCAGGTGCTGGTCGCGATCATCGAACCCTTCACCCGGCCAGTGCTTGACGCAGGCAGCAATGCCAGCCTGCTGGAAATTGCGCGCCTGGGCCAGGGCATGGCGGGCGATGCGGGCGACATCGGAACCATAGCCGCGAGTGGCGACAATGGCCGAACGAAAGGCCGCGTTGATATCGAGGACCGGCGTATAGGACCAGTTGACGCCGATGGCGCGGGCCTCTTCGGCCATGAGTGTCGAAATCCTGCCTGTCAGTTCCACGTCGTCGACGGCGGCCAGCGCCAGCGGATTGGGCACTGTCGTGCCGAAGGCCAGGCTCATCCGCGAGCCTTCGAGATCAGCCGAAACAAGCAGCGGAATATCGGCGTCGTGCTGCAGGCGGGCGAGCAGCGCGGCTTCGGCTTCACCATCGGGCGAGAAGAAGCGCATGACACCGCCGGGCTGCAGGCGACCGATGGCGTCGCCGGCCCAGGCGTCGACGGGGCCATGCATGCCGATGACGAAAAGCTGCATGAGCCTTGCATCGCCCTCAAGGCTCGAAGCGGTGTTAGTAACCCAGGTGAGCGCCGCATCATCAAGGTGGAACGGGGCGAGTTTCAGGAAATCAGCATCAGGAAGCGGTCGGGACATGGATCAGGACTCGGAATCGGGCTGGCAGTTTGCTGCAGCTGAAGCGAAGGCAGGCAGGGCGTTGCAGCGTACAGTGATGGCGCTGAGGCGAGCAAAACGCGTCGTGTCGAGGCCGAAGCGATCGGCGGACGCCATCTGCGGGACAAGGCAAACATCGGCGAGACTCGGCGCATCGCCAAAGGCGAAGGGTGTATCGGGAAGTGCCAGTGCCTCGCAGGCGGAGAGCCCAGCTTCAATCCAATGGCGGCACCAGGCATCCTTGCCGGCCTGATCCTGTCCGAACTGGTCACCGAGATAGGCGAGAACACGCAGGTTCTGCAGCGGGTGGATATCGGCTGCGATCACTTGCGCAAAGGCGCGGACGCGGGCACGCAAGAAGGGGTCTTCGGGCAGCAGGCGCGGCCCAGGTTGGGTCTCGTCGAGCCACTCGATGATCGCCAGCGACTGGGTGAGAACAACTCCGTCGGTCTCGAGCGCCGGGACGAGCCCCTGCGGGTTGAGCGCAAGATAGGCGGCAGATTTTTGCTCGCCGCCATTGCGCCGCAGATGCACGAAGCGGGTTTCGTCGGGCGCGATGCCCTTGAGATTGAAGGCGATGCGGCAGCGCCACGCCGCCGAAGAGCGGAAATAGCCGTGGAAGATCATTCCGCCTCCCCCACGGTCAGCGTCACGTCAGGCAGCCCATCGATGGTGCCGACGATGCTGTCACCGGGGACCACGGCGCCCACGCCTGCCGGGGTGCCGGTGTAGATGAGATCGCCAGGCGCCAAATGGTAGAAGCCCGAAAGGTGGGTGATCAGCTCGACCGGCGACCAGACGAGATCGGACAGATGCGCGTCTTGGCGTATGTCGCCATTGACGCTGAGGGCGATGCGGCGGGCTCCCAGATCTGGCACAGCGGCCGCCTCGACAAGCGGCGCAATGACGGCGGAGCGCTCGAAATTCTTGCCGAGGTCCCAGGGACGCTGCTTGGCCCGCGCATCAAGCTGGAGGTCGCGACGGGTCATATCGAGGCCGCTCGCATAGCCGAAAATTGCCGCCTGCGCCTCTTCGGGCGTGGCGCGGAAGACCGGGGCACCGACGGCAATGACCAGTTCCATCTCATAGTGGTAATTGGCGGTGCCGGGTGGATAGGCGACGGTCGCGCCGGTCGGCACGATGGCCTGCGCGTCCTTGAGGAAATAGAACGGCGCTTCGCGATCCACCTCGACGCCCATTTCCTTGGCATGGTCGGCATAATTGCGGCCGACGCAAAAGATGCGGTGAACAGGGTAGCGGCCGGCGCGCCCTTCGACGGGGACATTGGGCCAGACGGGTGAGGGAAACAGGGTTGCAGTCACGGGGATACTCCGGAAATGGGGGCAAAGTCGCGAGCGCTGGCCCGCAGCAGGCCGGCCATGAGGATGATGGCGGCGGTGGGGGTATCGGCTTGAGGCAGGCCGAGATGCGCCCGCCAACCATCGGCGTCGAGATCACGGCAGGCCACGTCCAGATGCTGTAGCGCGTGATGATAGAGCGCGCGCAGCGCCCGACCGGGCAAGGTGCGCGCCAGGATGATTTCGGTCTGAAGATCTGCGCTGCGTCCGGCGCTATCGCCCTCGATGCCCCGATGGCCGGATAGGCCTTCGAAACGCTCGGCGACGAGCCGGGCGGTACAGCCAATTTCGGCAATGCGCTGGGCTATGGCGGGGCTTTCAAGCCTGGTGTCGGGCAGAAGCGTCACCTGCCGCTGGCAGGCCGCACGGGCCAGGCGCATGGCCCGCAACTCCGTCTTGGGCGCCGCAGGCGAGTCGAAGCGCGCACCGGCGCCAAGCTGTTGCTCGAGCCGATGCCGCGCCTGTGCAAGAGTCTCACTGCTCATTCCGCGTCGGCGCCGATGGCCGTGCGCGCGAAATGCAGCCGTTCCATGATCGGCGCATCCGAGAAGCGGAAAAGGTCTAGCTGCGTCTCGGCACCAATGGACCATGGTACCCAGGACGGGATGACGAAGAGGTCGCCTTTTTCCAGCCTGTGGGTGGCATCGCCAAGCGTCGCCTCTCCCCTGCCCTCAAACACCTGGAATACGCTGGAGCCAACCTCTCGGCGCTTCTGCGTTTTCGTTCCGATGCGCAGGCGATGGAATTCAGCGCGAATGGTGGGCATGACATCGCCGCCGGTGGTGGGATTGACGTAGCGGATGGCCGCATGCCCTTCGGCAAGCGTTGCCGGATGCCCCTCTTCTTCAAGCAGCAGCTGATCATTGAGTGCGCGGTCGGTATGCACCCAGCGATAGGCGCCGATAGGAGAGGAAACGGTATTGGACAGGCCGGACAAAGGTCGCAAGCCCGGGTGGCACCACAGGCGTTCACTACGCGATAGATCGGGCGTGGCGTAGTCGGTGACGCGATCAGCGCCGAACTCAAAAAAGCCGACATCGTTCTGGAAGGAAAAGGGAATATCGAGGCCGTCGATCCAGGCCATGGGGTGGTCGCTAGCATTGTGGTGACCGTGAAAATTCCAACCGGGCGTCAGCAGAAAATCGCCGCGGCTCATGCGCACAGGATCACCATTGACCACGGTCCAGACCCCCTCACCTTCCACGACGAAGCGGAAGGCATTTTGGGAGTGGCGGTGTTCCGGTGCCGTCTCGCGCGGCCCCAGATACTGGATCGCGGCCCAAAGTGTCGGCGAGATATGGGCATTGCCGCCCAGCCCCGGATTCCCGAGGCCCAGTGCGCGCCGTTCGCCGCCCCGGCCAACAGGCACCAGTTCGCCAGCCTTCTGAGCCAGCGGATAAAGCTCAGACCAGCGCCAGACATGGGGCACGGCACGCGGCTTGGGATGGTGCGGCATGAGATCGCCGATTTGTGTCCAGAGCGGCATGACCGAAAGCTGCTCGAAGCCGGCGTAAAGGCCCCGCAACTCCGGGGTGTCGTCGGGTTGACCGCCATGCGGGGCAGAGTTTTCGTTCATCTCACAGCCTCCTCTCAAGATACGGAATTATAGTATGTACACTTACTATATGTGGCAAGCTTGGCGATGGCCGAGCTAGGGGTTAGGAACAACCGAGAGGCACATCCATGACCCAACAGCAAAAGCCCGGATTTCAAATTCGCCGCCTGCAGCAATCGGCGGTGGCGATCTTTCTGCGCGAGATGGCCCAGGCCGGTCATGACCTTACCCCCGTGCAATATGCGGTCCTGTCCAGCATCGCAGTGCATCCTGGCCTCGACCAGGCGGGGCACGCAGGCCAGGCCGCTCTCGACAAGGCGACTATGGGCGGCGTGGTGGACCGGCTTGTCGGCAAGGGCCTCATCGCCCGTACCGTTAATCCCGCCAACCGCCGCGCCCGTATTCTCAGCCTCACCGACAAGGGACGGGATGTGCTCAACCAATGCGAACCGGTGGTCAATCGGGTGCAGGACAACATCCTGGCCGGACTGTCCGACCTGGAACGCGCGCAATTCACTGCCCTGCTCGACAAAGTCGTCGAAGCCACGCGAGACGAGAGCCGAACGCCGGCCTCGTGACGAAAAAGGGCGACCGTTTCCGGTCGCCCCATGCGCGACGTCGAGGGAGGACTATTCGGCCTTCGAATAGTTGCGGATCGGCGGCATCACATTGGTGCTTTGCATCTCCACAACGGTTTCCTGATTGGTCAGGTAGATGGTGTCACGACGATACATGGGGGCGAAGAAAGCGTTCTCGACCATGTAGCGATTGGCGTCCTTGTACAGTTCGATCTGCCTGTCACCGGTGGCGTATTGCGCCTGGTCAATCAGCTCAAGCAGGCCCTGATCGGCGACTTTGGACGTGTTCCAGGGCGACTCGGGATAGCCAAACTTGCGAAGTTCGGACCAGGTGCCCTGATAGCCGAACTGGAAGATATAGGCCGGGAACCTGCCCGAGCGGAGCTCGGGAATAGTCGCGTTGGGCGCAATCTTCTCCCACTTCACCGTGATGCCGACATCGTTGAGGTATTTCTGGATGATCGGGTTGAACGAAGCAAAGTTGGCAAGCTCGGGCATCAGGATTTCGAAGCCATCCGGATAGCCGGCCTCGGCCAGAAGCGCCTTGGCAGCCTCGGGATCATAGGGATAGACGTCGTCGAGCTCGGCGACATAAGCTTCGCTCGAAGTCGGGAAGATCTGGTCCGTAAGGCGACCATAACCGAGTTCGACGAATTCCAGGATCGACTTGCCATCGAAGGTCATGTTGAGCGCCTGGCGCACCTTGGGATCGGCCAGGGCCGGAACGATCTTGCCTTCGCGATCGGCCATGATGAGGCCGAACCAATCCACGTCGATCCGGTTGACGACGAGTCCATTGGCCTCGGCGTCGGCAACCGCGCGGGCTTCGCTGAGGCCGGCATCGATCTGCCCGGACTTAAGCGCATTCAAACGTGCGACCTGATCATTAATGGGGGTGATGGTCACCCGGTCAAAGTCAAAGGCTTCCGCGTTCCAGTAGTCCGGATTGCGGTTATAGACATATTGCTGGCCAAGGCGGGAATTGTCCGCGTCGTAGATATAAGGACCGGACCCGATCGGATTGCTCGCGGCGCCCTCGACACCCAGCGTTGCCGGTGAGGCCATGGCGCCGCCAACAACGGCGAGGTTTTCCAGCAGGCTCGGATCAGGCTCTCCCAGATGCAGCTTCACCTCGGTAGGCGATACCACCTCGATCTCGGAGACAGCGGCAACCATGAAGCTGTTCTGTCCGGCGCCGTTCTTGAGGTATTCGAGGTTCGCCTTGACCGCCTCGGCATCGAAGGGCGCGCCGTCGGTGAAGGTAATGCCTTCGCGCAGGGTCAAGGTCAGAACGCTGTTGTCGCCATTATAGGCCCATTCCGAGGCCATGTTCGGCGATAGGCTGCCATCGGCTTCGCGCACCAGCAGGGTGTCCAAGACCGGTGACCAGTACTGCATCTGGTGGCCGATCAGGAGTTGGGCGCGATCAAAGCTGTTATTGTCCAGCAGTGCCCCCAGCGCCAGAGTGTCGGCATCATTGGCCACCTGGGCCATCACCGACGGCGACGCGCTCAACATCATGACGCCAGCCAGCATGGACGCCAGAACGGATTTCATCTTCATCTCTCTCCTCCCGCGCTGATCGGTTCTCGATCGACGCAAATACAGCGTTTCATGTGCTGCCTGCCCCTTGCCTAGCAGTGGAGAGGTGCAGTTGAAAAATGCAATTAACCCCCTCAGCGATGCGCTCAAGTTATCACTGGAGCTTGCCCGATTGGCATTGTAGTGCGAACACTTTGAAAAAAAGCGGAGGGGAGGCGCACATGCTCGACCAGATCACACATCTGTTTCGTCTGCGAACCATTCTGGAGGAAGGTAGCCTCCGCCGGGCTTCGGAAAAGCTCAATGTCACCCAGCCGGCCCTGTCGCGCTCGTTGGCGCAACTGGAGACCTATTTCGGCCAGAAACTGGTGGAACGCCACGCGCGCGGCGTGAAAGCCACTGCCTTCGGCGAGCGGGTCCTGTCCATCTCCAACCGGATCGAGCGGTACTGGGAAATTGCCGAGCTTGAGCTGCGCTCGGAAGTGGCGCAAAAGAAAACCTTGATCCGCATCGGTGGCGGACCGGTCTGGCGCTCAGGCATCCTCTCCGGTGTGCTTAGCCAGCTGCAGCAACGCTTTCCCGACCTCGTCATCGAGTTGACGACGCTGACCTATGGCAAGGCCACTCAGCATTTGCGCGACGGCCACCTGGATGTCGCCTTCTCTGGCGTGGAACTGGATATTGGCGCCAGCTACGCCCTTGAACGCGTCGGGCTGACCGAAGTCACCAACCGGGTGTTCGCAAGGGAGGATCACCCGGTCTTTGCACTCCGCGACGCCGATGGCCACATCGATCCCAAACGCTATGTCGACTATCCGTGGATTGTTTACTCCGAACTGCCTGTCTATCGGGTCATCACCGAGCATGCTGTTGCCGAGCACATAGGCGCCCGTCCGGAAATCCGCTTCGTTTGCCAGAACCTTCTGTCTGTTCTGACCATACTGCAACAAAGCAACGCACTCAGCCTCTTGCCGGAGCTTGCCGTGCAGGCGGTCAGCGCCCCCCGTCTCATGCCGCTGCCACTGCGGCTGGAGGCAAACACGGTGGAAATCGGCATGATCTTCCGCAAGGAAATGCTCGATTGGGAGCCAGTGAGGGTACTGGTAGAGCTGTGCAAGGAACGTTTTGGGCGCCGCGCCTGACATAGCACACGCTGATGCTCGAAGAACTCAACTCACTGTCGATCCAAAATCTTGACTCGGTGCAGTGGCGGGACGGACCCGATGGCGACACCTGGGCCATCTGCGGACTGGCGGCTTCCGGCCGGGACTGACAAGAAGGGAGACACTCGTAGAGTTTTCGCATTGTTGGCGAGTCAGCGCTTCGGCGTCTGCCGTATATCGGTGACAATGCTTCTGACTATCGAGCGGCCAGACCAATGACGACATTCTTGATCTCAAGGTAGTCGTCGATGCCGTAGCGCGATCCCTCCCGCCCCATTCCGGATTGTTTGACGCCGCCGAATGGGGCGACCTCGGTCGAAACCAGGCCGGTGTTGACCCCGACAATGCCGACTTCCAGCGCCTCGGCGACCCGCCAGACGCGCGAAAGGTCGCTGGCGTAAAAATAGCCGGCGAGGCCGAACTCGGTATCGTTGGCCATGGCGATGGCCTCCTGCTCAGTGTCGAAGCGGATTACCGCAGCCAGCGGCCCGAAGGTTTCGTCTCGGGCCACCTGCATATCCTGGGTTACGCCCGTCATCAGCGTCGGCTCATAGAAGGTCCCGCCCAGGGGGTGACGCGCACCGCCGATGGTCAGCCTCGCGCCCTTGGCCAGGGCATCGGATACATGGGTCTCGACCTTTTCCACGGCGGCCTGATTGATCAGTGGTCCTGTAGTCACACCCTCCCTCAGGCCATCGCCGACCTTCAAATTGGACATGTGCCGCGCCAGCGCGGCGACAAATGCATCGTGGATGCCGGATTGGACATAGAACCGGTTGGCGCAGACGCATGTCTGACCGTTGTTGCGGAACTTGGCCAGCAGAGCGCCCTCGGCGGCCGCTTCCGGATCAGCATCGTCAAAGACCAGGAATGGGGCATTGCCACCCAGTTCGAGCGAGAACTTTTTGATCGTCCTTGCCCCCTGCTCCATCAGGATGGCGCCCACGCGTGTAGACCCAGTGAAGGTGATTTTCGCCACCTTCGGGTGGCTGCAGAGCAGCTGACCGAATTCGGACGCCCGACGATTGGGTAGGATGTTCAGCACGCCGGCCGGCACACCGGCACGGCAGGCCAGCACGCCGATCGCCAGGGCCGAGAGCGGTGTCTGCTCGGACGGGCGGGCGACCATTGTGCAGCCTGCGGCCAGGGCGGGTGCCAGCTTGCGGGCCAGCATGGCATTGGGGAAGTTCCAGGGCGTTATGGCCCCGACCACGCCCACCGGTTGCTTGAGGACCATAATGCGACTGTTGCGCGCATGGCCGGGGATCACATCCCCATAGATCCGCTTGGCCTCTTCGGCGAACCATTCCACATAGGCAGCACCGTAGAGGACCTCTCCCTTGGCTTCTGCAAGCGGCTTGCCCATCTCCGCCGTCAGGATCATGGCGAGATCATCGGCATTGGCGACCATCAGGTCATGGAGCCGACGCAGGATGGCGGCGCGCTCCTTGCCAGTCATGGCGGCCCAGTTCGGCTGGGCGGCATGGGCCGCGTCGATGGCCCCTTTGGCGTGGTCAATATCCATTGCAGCGACCTGGGCAATGACCTGCCCGGTTGCCGGGTTGCTGACGACATAGGTGCCAGCGGACCCGACCCATTCTCCGTTGATCAGGGCGCGGGTCTCCAGAAGCGTCGGATCGCGCAGGGGCAAAGTTGACATGATAACTCCTTGGTCAGGCGATCTGGCCGCCGCCGTCCACGTTGATGACCGCACCGGTCATGAACGAATTCGTCATGGTCGCCAGAATTGCGGCGGCGATATCGGTGGCGTTGCCGATGCGCCGCACCGGCAGGCGCGCCGCGGTCGCCGCGAACACCGCCTGGCGCTCCTGCTCCGGCAAGTGGTCCCACCAGGGGCTGTCGACCCGGCCGGGCGACACACAGTTTACCCGGGTCGGGGCCATTTCGAGCGCCAGAGCCTGGGCGAGCGTATCGAGGGCGGCATTGATGGCCGAGAGCAGTGTGGCGTTGCCCGCGGGACGACTGCCGAGCATGCCGGACACCAGCGTCAGGCTACCGCGCTCGTTTATCCTGGCCGCGTGCGCAACGTGGACCGCGCCCCAGAACTTGCTATCCATGGCGGCGCGGGCTGTGGTCAAATCCTGCGACCTGAGTGGTCCGGGGTCGACTGCCGCCGCCGAGACGACGACGTGGTCGAAGGGTTCTTGCACCCGGAAGAAGGCACCAACCGCGTCCGGGTCGCGGATGTCGATCGCAGCAATCGCGCTATCGTCCAGCGTTCGTGCAGCGCGCGTCAGCCTTTCCGGACTGCGCGACACCAAGGTTACGTGTGCCCCTTCTCTGCGGACGAGTTGCGCCGTCGCCAGCCCGATACCGGAGGAGCCGCCGAACAGCGCGATGCGCGTGCCAGCCAGGGTCACTTCTTGCCCGGATGCAGTTCGCTGCCGGCCAACAGTTCGGAGAAACGCGCGACGTCGGTATGGTCGAGCCCGGTGCCGAGGGCCTGTTGCGCGTCGCGCCACATATCACGGCACAGACTGGCAAAGGGTGCCGTGGTGCCGGTGGCCTCGGCCACGCCCATGGCAATGCCGAGGTCCTTGACCATGAGGTCGAGTCCGAAGCCGGCATTGAAGGAGCGGGACAATACGAACTGCTTGAACTTCTTCTGGGTGGAGTTGTTCATGCCGGTCGAGACATTGAGGACGTCGACCATAAGCTCCGGATCGAGACCGAAGCGGCTGCCGATCAGCAGCGCCTCGATGCCGATGAGGAAGCCGCCGGCCGAGACCAGATTGTTGAGGGCCTTCATCGCATGCGCCGAACCGACGGGGCCAGTGCGGATGATGGATGAACCCATGGCGGCCAGCACCGCCTCGCCCAGGGCAAATCCTTCATCACTACCACCAGCCATGATCGCCAGCTCGCCAGTCGTCGCACGTGAGACGCCGCCGGAGACAGGTGCGTCGACAAGGTGAATGCCCTTGTCGGCCAGTTCCTCGGCGATGCGCCTTGTCTCATCGGGCACACCAGAAGACATTTCCAGCAGCACGGTGCCGGGCTTCAGCCCGGCCGCGACGCCGGTTTCGCCTTCCAGCACGGCACGAACGACAGCCGAGGAGGGCAGCATGGTGACGATCACGTCCGAAGCCTCGGCCAGCGCCTTGCCCGTGTTGGCGACCCTGCCGGAGGTTGCCGCGGCGATCTCTCTGGCCTTGTCGAGATCGGCATCCATCACGACGAGATCGAACCCCGCCTGGGCAACGCGGCGGGCCATGGGATCCCCCATGGCGCCCAAACCAATGAAGCCGACAGTCAGCTTGGTCATGTTCAATCCTTGAAGTCTGGTCACATCATCTGGCTTGGCAGCCAGAGGGCAATTTGCGGAAAGGCGATAAGCAGCGCCAGAACAATGAGCTCGATGACGATGAACGGCAGGATGCCGCGATAGATTTCAGGGAGCCTCACGCGGCCTTCTGAAGCGCCGATGACGGCAAACAGATTCATGCCCACAGGCGGCGAGAGCACCGCCAATTCGACCAGCTTGACCATGATGACGCCGAACCAGATCCCGTCAAAACCCATTGCCGTCACGATCGGGTAGATGAAGGGCAACGTCATAACCTGCATGGCAAGCGGATCCATGAACATGCCCAAGACAGCGAAGACCAGGATCAGCAGAGCCATAAACGCAAGCGGATGGATGTCGAGCGATTGCATAAGCCCGGTCGCCTCGGTCACAGTGCCGGCCACCAGGAAAAAGCGGGTGAAGATCATGCCGCCGATGATGACGATGAACAGCGCGGCGGTAATGGCTGCAGTCGATCGCAGATTTTCAGACAGCGAGGCCCAGGTGAGCTTGCGCCGGAAGAGAGCGATCAGCAGGGCGCCCATTGCCCCAAGTGCCCCGGCGCCCGATGGCGTGGTGAACCCCAAATAGATGCCACCGATCACGACAGCCGCCAGCAGGAACGTGGCCCAGAGCTTGAGGACGCTTTGTCCGATTTCTTTCAGCGATGCCCTGGGCTGGGGCTCGGGAGCAAGCTCGGGCCGCACTCGGACGAAGATGTAAACGCCAACCATATAGGCCGCGGCTGTGAGGATACCAGGAAGAATGCCGGCAATAAGCAGTTCGGCGACCGATTCCCCGGTCAGGAGGCCGTAAATCACAAAGCTGATGGACGGGGGTATGAGTGCGGCCAGGGTGCCGGCCGCCGCGATGGCCCCGGCCGAAAGCGCCTTGTCATAGCCCAGCGACAGCATTTCGCTCAGAGCGATACGGGTGAATAGGGCGGCATTGACCAGCGTCGAACCGGAAATGGCGGCAAAGCCGGCCGAGGACAGAATGGTCGCCTGATAGAGCGCTCCGCGACTGGAGCGCAGCAACAGGTTGGAGAAGCGGAACAGTTCGGTGGTAATGCCCGATGAGGAGGCGATCGCGCCCATCAATACGAACATGGGGATGACGACGAAGGCATAGTCCGATGCACTGGCGAACGGGAGGTTGGTCAGAACCGAGAAGACGAAGTTCGGACCGCCGGTAAACCAGAGGCCGACTGTGGCCACGCTCCCCATGGCGATGCCCACCGGCACCCCCAACAGACAGAGCAGCAACATGGCACCGATTGCCAGGCCGCCGATGGACAGTGGATCAAGCATTGTCAGATCCTTCCGGACCGGAGGAGACCGGCGTGTCGGGCGGTGTGACGACACGTATGGCCAATTGCCGGGCAAACTCGGCGGCTGATAGCCAGGCGCCAAAGGCTGCGAGCGCCTTGAATGGCGTCAGCGGGAATGGCAGGGCGCCCAGGGCCAGCTCACCGTAACCATAGGCCTTGATGGCTAGGCCGGTGGTCTGCCAGGCGACAAAGCCCATGAAAACGAGCCCCATGGACAAGGAGAACATGGCGGCAAGCTTGTGCATGCGGGGGCGCATGGCGGCCGTGGCCACGTCAATGACGATGTGAGAGCCGCGCGCCTGCGCCTCGGCCAGACCCAGAAAGACCGTCACCGCCAGAAGGGCTCCGGATAGTTCAACGACGCCGGGTATCGGCCGGTTGAACAGATTGGTGAGAACAATGTCAGCTGTGCCCATCAAACCGATGAAGAGCAACAGAAGCGAGGCAGCCAGGAACCCGACCAGAGAGAGTCGTCGGAGCAACCGGTTGACGTGCAGTAAGATGGACATGGCACCCTCGGGGCAAGAGGAGGACGGGCCACCCCGTCCTCTCGCATCGGTACGGTCGCCGCTCAGCGGTTGGCGCGGATAAAGTCGGCCAGTTCCTGGGCCTCGGCCGACTTGTCACCCATGCTTCCGACCCATAGCTCGAGCATGTCTGGGACAGCGGCGGCAAAGCCATCGGCATCCTCGAAGGGCACGATCTCCATGCCCGCTGCCACGATGGCGTCCTTGGCGGCGCCTTCGTCACGCGCAATCAACTCGTTGCCATAGGCTTCCGCATCGGCTGCAACTTCTTCGAACAGCGCGCGCACATTATCCGGCCAGCTAAGCCATTTGTCCTTGGCGATGAACAAGGTGTGGGCAGAGATGACACCGAAGGACAGGTCAGTTGCATAGTCGGCAACCTGGTCGATCTTGAATGCCTGTACGCCCGAATTGAACATATAGGTGCAGTCCATCGCCCCCGATTGCATCGCCTGGATCATGTCCACCGGCGGAATATTCACGGGGGTGGCGCCGAGGCTTTCGAACAGGACAGGAACGTAGGAACCGTAGGAGCGGATCTTGGTGCCCTGGAAATCCTGCATGGTGCGGATCGGCTTGGTACAGTAGATGCGATAGTCGGGCAGGTAGCGGAAGAGGATCGGGTGGAGGTTGGCCCGGTCCAGCTCCGCCACGACCGTGGGATTGTTGGTCATGATTTCGCGGGTCAGGGCATTCACCTTCGGGCCATCCGCATAGGTCATAGGCAGGGCGTTTGTCACGGCGGCGAAGGGCAGGCGCGCCGTTTGGTTACCCATGACGATCAGGCCGAGGTCAACCGCGCCGGAGCCGACCAGATCGACGATTTCGGCCTCGCCACCCAAGGTATTGGCCCAGAAATGCTCGATCTTGATCTTGCCGCCCGATCGCTTCTCGATCTCGGAGGAGAAATAGGTGTCAATGGCCGACGTGTTGACCACTTCGGGAATATTGGATGAGTACCGGAGGGTCATTTCCGGATAATCTTGGGCGAATGCGACAGCCCCGAAGGACAGGGCAGTCAGCGCGCCCGCGAAGAGCGTTGTGAGTTTCATGGTACCTCCCATCCGCAGGGCTCCCTGCGAATTCCGTTTTGCCACATTGGCAGTTTGTCATACAACATGACGGTCTGATGATTCAAGTAAAATGCTGCGAGGCGACTATGAGACCTATGTATGAGGTGTTCGGCCTGCGATACGCCACCACGGCTCCTGATCGGCCCAGGCGCGAGAACTTCCTGCCAGGCATGGACATCCATGAAGGCGCCATGCCCTTGGACTATTATGTCTGGGTCATTCGCGGAAACGGGATGGAGGTCGTCGTCGATACCGGCTTTGGCCCCGAGCAGGCACAAAAACGCGGACGGCAATTGCTCGCTTCGCCAAAGGCCATGCTCGCACGCATCGGGATAGACGCCGCGACTGTCCAGACGGTCGTCCTGACCCATCTGCACTATGACCATGCCGGGACGCTTGGGGAATTCCCGACAGCCCATTTCCACTTGCAGGATGCAGAGATGAGCTACGCGACGGGCCGTCCCATGGGGCATGGATGCCTGTCGGCACCGTTCCATGTCGAGGACGTGGTCGATGCAGTGCGCCTTGTCTATGCCGGACGGGTAACATTCCATAACGGCGATAGCACGTTGGCGCCCGGCATCACCCTACACCGGATCGGCGGTCATACCGGCGGATTGCAGGTGGTTCGGGTGATGACCGAGCGTGGCCCGCTCGTGCTGGCGTCGGACGCCTTTCACTTCACCGAAAACCGCGTGCGACGGGCGCCCTTCCCGCTGGTCTACAATGTCGGCGAAATGCTCGAAGGCTTTCGACGCTGTGAAGAACTGGCCGACGGAGATGCCGATCTGCTGATCCCGGGCCACGACCCGGAGGTGCGCCGCCGCTGGCCTGCTGTCAGTCCCGACGAACCGGACATTCTCCGGCTTGATCTCGCACCGCTTCGATAAATTATCATATGGTCGGTTGACAGATTGTCATACAAACTGCTAGCCGTATTCGGGTATACGGAGGAGCCGCAATGCAGTTTGACAGGACCGTAAAGGCACGGGGGCACGAGTTTGTTCTGACCGGCTGGGTCACCCCTGGATATGAGCGTGTCGCTGAGGCATTCGCGGAGAACTTCGCCGTCGAGGAAGAAATCGGGGCCGCAGCGGCTGCCTATGTCGATGGCGAGCAGGTGGCCGACCTTTGGGGCGGCTATCGCGATGCCGAGTTTTCCAAGACCTGGAATGAAGACACCATTGTCTGCATGATGTCGGTCGCTAAGGGCATTTCCGGGATCACCTTCAACGGACTCATTTCCGAGGGCCTCATCGATCCGGCGGAGAAGGTCGCGACCTACTGGCCGGAATTCGCGCAGAACGGCAAGCAGGGCATCACCGTCTCCATGGTGCTGGACCACACCTGCGCCCTCCCGGTGGTGACCGACCCGCTCTACAAGGGCGCCATTTATGACTGCGACCTGATCGTTTCGGCGCTGGAAAAACAGGCTCCGCTCTGGGAGCCGGGTACCGTCGCGGCCTACCACATTCATACGCAGGGCAATCTGCTCGGTGAGATTGCACGTCGCGTCACCGGCAAACGCTTTCGCGACCTGATCCAGGAACGGGTCGTCGGTCCGTTGGGCGGTGATTATCGTATCGGCGGCCTCACGGACCAGGACATTGAAAACCGGGTCGCCACGCTGGTGCCGACGCTGGCCGGCACGCTGCTCGAACGCAAGGACAAGGAGCCCGATACGCTGCTGGCGAAGGGCTTTGCCCAGCATCCGGATGAGCCCATCGACATTACGCTCAATTCGCATGGCTGGCGCACCGCCGAGATCGCCAGTGCCAATGGCCATGGCACGGCGCGGACCGTTGCAAAAGTCTATGGGGCGGTATCGCGCGGCGGTTCGCTGGATGGGGTCACGATCATGACGCCCGAAACGCTCGAGGACATGATCACCGAGCAGCATCATCAATACGAGCAGATGCAGCAGCGCCACTATCACCAGGGACGCGGCATTCTCCTCAACACCGAAGAGGCCGTGTGGATGGGCCCGAACCCGCGCTCCTTTGGTCATCACGGTTTCGGCGGCTCCATCGGTTTCGGAGACCCCGACGCCAGGATCGGCTTTGCCTACGCCTGCAACAAGATGCATGCCCGTGGTGACAACGGCCCGCGCGCGCGACGCATCATCGAATCTCTCTACGCGAGTCTCTGACATGTCCAGGGTCGTAGAGAATCGCGTTGCGGTGGTGACGGGTGGTGCAGGCGGCATAGGCGCCGCCACGGTGGCGCGTTTGCGAAAGGCCGGCTGGCAGGTCGCCATCCTCGATCGCAACATGGATCTGGCGCGGCAGGTCGCCCAAGAGACCGGGGGGACAGCACACGAAATCGACTTGGCCGATGGCGCCAGTATCGCAGCTGCGGCCAATTGGGTCGAAACCAAGATGGGGCCCGTGGACGCCTTGGCCTGTGTGGCCGCTCACCTGGAAAACCCACATCGCCCACAGGACCAGGATGCAGAAGAATGGGAGGCCATCCTCAAGGTCAACCTGACCGGCACATTCAAGACCATGACCGCCTTCGGCAATCCGATGCGGCTACGCGGCAAAGGGGCGATCGTCACGGTTGGCTCGATCACTTCGCTCAATTCCAGCCCGCTGATGGCCTATGGGCCAACCAAGGCCGCCATCATCAACATGACGCGAAACTTTGCCGTGGCCTGGGGGCGGGAGGGCGTGCGGGTCAACTGCGTGCACCCCGGCCCGACCCGGACACCGGCGGTGGAAGCAAGCTATGCGCGCGGCGAACGCAATCCCGATGTGATGATCCGGCAGACGGCCTTGGGTCGCCTGGTCATGCCGGAGCAAGTGGCGAACGCGATCTATTTCCTGTTGTCCGATGAGGCGGGTGCCATCACCGGCATCGAGCTGCCGGTGGACAGCGGAACCTTGGCGACCGGGCTGTGGTCACTTTATGGCGGCGTGCCCGACAACGGGGCGGACTGAACATGGCAGCGGGAGGTACTGCAATGCGTAGCCACGAGGGACAGGTTGTGCTGGTCACCGGCGCAGGGCGTGGAATTGGAGCAGCCACGGCGGCACTGCTCGCGGGCCGTGGCGCGGCCGTCGGCGTGCTGGACATTGACCAAGGCCTCGCGGAAGCCACCGCGGCGTCCATTGTCGCTGTGGGCGGGAAAGCCTTGGCGCTGATTGCAGATACGTCGGATCGGGGGTCGGTTTTCTCGGCGGCGAAGCATCTTTCTGACGCATTCGGACCACTGACCGGCATCGTCAACGACGCGATCTGGATCCGTTACGGGCCCGTCGAGGGGGTCACGGACGAGATTCTTGGCCGCATGCTGGATGTGGGCGTCAAGGGACCTTTCTGGGGGGTGCAGGCCCTGCTGGCCCATCGCGGCGACGCGCCGGCCGCTGTAGTCAACATCACCTCGCCCGTGGCCGAGGTCGGCTCGGCCGGCACCTCGTCCTACACCGCGATCAAAGGCGCCATTGCCGCGCTGACCCGGCAACTGGCCGTGGAGCTGGGTCCCCAGGGCATCCGCGTCAATGCGGTGACGCCCGGCGCCGTGCCGACACCGGGGGCGCGGGCGATTGTCGACGAGGAAGGTTACAAGAAGCGCAAGGCGCAGACGCCGCTTGGACGGTTGGGAACCGAGGTAGAAATCGCAGCCGCGATTGCCTTTCTCCTCTCCGATGACGCCAGTTTTGTCACCGGCACTATCCTGCGCGCCGATGGCGGCATCACCGTGAAATCGGTGTAACCATGGCGCGCTATTCTCCCAATGCTCGCAAAGGATGCAGAGCAGAGCTACTCGCGCATCTGGCCCTTGGCGATGGATTTGAGCGCCGCATTGGCCGCGTTTTCGACGTGATCGAGGCAAAGCTGCCAGGCCAGGTCTTCGTCCCGCGCTTCGAGCGCGTCACAGAAGGCGCGCAGTTCGCCGATGGACTGCTGGGCGCGTTCGGCGCTCGAGAGCGACAGCACCCGCAATTGCGAGGCGCGCGTATGGATGCGGCGCAACATATCCGCCGCGACCTTGTTCCCACCGCCCTCCAGGAGAATGTCGTAGAAGCGCCCCTTCACCCTGATAAAGGCCTCAGCGGAAAAGTCGTCATAGACTTGAGCCAACTCCTCGACACTGGCCCTCAGGTCCTGCATCTGCTTACTCGTCGCGTGCTTGGCAAACAGTCGGGCCGCCAGGCCTTCAAGCATGCGGCGCACTTCGTAGATGGATCGCGCCGTCTCCTCGGTGAGCACGGCGACGGTCATGCCCTTGTTGGGCTTGAGGGTGATCAGGCCGTCGGCCTGCAATTCGCGCAGCGCCTCGCGCAGCGATGTGCGCGACACGCCCATCATGTCGCAGAGCTCGCGTTCGATCAGCCTTTCTCCCGGCTTGAAGTGGCCAGTCACGATGGCCATTCGCAAGCGCTCAGCCACCTGCTCCCGCAATCCGGGAAGCGTCTCTACCCGAAGGTTCATTTCGTGAGCTTCTTGGGCATCAGACATCGAGCTGTTCCTTGCAAGAGTAGGACGGAAATCAGTTCATCCCGGTTGGGACTGAAAAGGGCAGGCCGGCCGAACACCGGACATCTTTCTCAATATTGTCTATTTGTATGGCAAAATACAAGGGTCAGAAATCATGGCTAACCAGGAAACGACCGTCGGCAAGCTTTTCGAAGAAGGGCTCAACCTGCGACGCCGGGTGCTCGGGTCAGAATATGTCGATGGCTCGATCGAGCGCGCCAATGACTTCATGATGACCTTCCAGCACATAACGACCGAGTGGTGCTGGGGCTATGCCTGGGGGCGCGACACGCTCGACCTCAAGACCCGCTCCATGCTCAACCTGGCCATGTTGACCGCTCTCAATCGCTCGGCGGAAATCAAGCTGCATGTGCGTGGCGCGATCAACAACGGGGTCAGTGTCGAGGAAATCCGCGAAACCCTGCTGCATGCCACGATCTACTGCGGCATTCCCGCCGGGCTGGATGCCTTCAAGGCGGCGAACGAAGTGCTCAAGGAAATGGGACAAGTCGAATAGCGGCGTACGACGCCGCTCGCGGGGCGCTTCAAGTCTTCTTTCGGTTCAGTCTCTTAGGGCCGGTCGTCAATCGCGCAGGGCAAGGACGACCTCCGTCGCAGAGCTGAATTGACAGATGGTCTATTATCATACAATCTGACAGTAACTCATAGGGAGGAGTTGCAATGGAAAAAGAATTTACGCTGAGGAGCCGTCGTGACGTGCTCAAGGGGCTGGCAGCTGGTGCCGGGGCTGCCGCAATCGGTTTGCCGTCGGGCGCCTATGCGCAGAGTGAAGGCACGATCCGGATCGGCTATATCGACCAGCTCACCGGCATCAGGTCCAATTTCGGTGAAACCGCCCCGTGGGTGGTTGAGCAGGTCCAGGAAGTGCTCAAGGGTGGCGTCGAGATCGACGGCAAATTCTGGGATGTGGAAATCCTGGTGCGCGACAGCCAGTCCGATCCGAACCGCATGGGCAGCCTGGGCAACGAACTCGTGCTGCGCGAGAATGTAGACCTGCTGCTGGTAGCGGACGGTCTGGCCGCGCCGGCGCTTGAGATCTGCGATCAAAACGGCACGCCTGCCATCTCTACCATCCTGCAGTGGGAACCCTTCTATGCTGCCCGCGGCGGCACGCCGGAAACCGGCTACCCCTACAGCTTCCTGTTCTTCTGGTCGGGTGCTGACATCATCCAGAATTATGTCGGCATGTGGAAAGAGAGCGGCATCGAGCCGGTCGTTGGCACCTTCTACGAAGACAATGATTTCGGTCGCGGTTTCTCTGAAGGTATGGCTGGCGCCCTTGCAGGCAACGGTTTCGCAGAGGTCCCCGGAGGCATCTTCAAAGAGCAGGTCGACGATTTTTCCAATCAGGTTGCCGCGTTCCGGGAGGGGGGTGCAAAGATCGTCACCGGTCTCGTCTTCCCCGACCACTTCGCGACGTTCTACGGCCAGGCTCAGCAGATGGGCCTCGAGCTCGATGCTGTCTCGATTGCGGCTGCCTTCGTGTTCCCTGCGGGCGTTGAAGTGCTGGGCGACCGTGGTGCGGGCATGTCGACGGAAATCTGGTTCAACCGCCAACTGCCTTATACATCGACTTTGACCGGCCAATCCGCGGATGAATTCTGCACGGCCTACGAAGAGTCGACCGGTAAGCAATGGGCCCAGCCCATGGGCTATCATCATGCGATCTGGGAAGTGGCTTTGGCTGCTCTCAAGAATTCCGGCAATCCCAAGGATCGCGACGCGGTCCGCGATGCCATCGCCGACCTCGACATCGATACGATTATCGGCAAGGTCGACTTCCGCAATTCGCCCATGAAGTCGGTGGCCTCAACCTGGGTGACGATGGGCCAGTGGCACAAGAACCCCGAAGGGTCCAAGTTCCCCTATGAGCTTTACGTGACCAACAACGTCACTGCCCCGCACGTGCCGGTGCAAAAGACGTTCATGAAACTGTCCGAATTCGCCTGAGCGAATTGGATATAGAGGGCCCGAGCGCACTGCCAGGCGTTCGGGCCATTTCTTTGATTGTGGGGTGAGACGTGTCCGTTCTCAGCGTCAGGAATTTGACGCGCCGCTTCGGCGCCATCACCGTGGCGAACGACCTGTCGTTCGACGTGTCGATGTCTGAATGCCTCGGCATTATCGGCCCCAATGGGGCCGGCAAGACATCGGTCTTCAATATGCTGACCGGCAGCGTGAAGCCGCAGGCCGGGACGATCACCTTCGAAGACAGAGATGTTACGGCCACCTCGGCGCATGACCGAACGCTCGCAGGGCTGGGACGCACATACCAGGTACCGCAGCCCTTTGGCGGCCTGACAGCTTATGAAAACGTGCTTGCGGCTGCCACTTTTGGCGGCAGGGCTGGCAGCGAAGCGGAGTCGCGAGCCCGCGAAGTGCTGGTCCGGACCGGGCTGGCCGCACGTGCCGACAAGCCAGCAGGCTCGCTCCCCCTGCTCGACCGGAAGCGGC
>NZ_CAJXJS010000024.1 GCF_913055165.1 uncultured Devosia sp. | reverse complement strand
AGCTGTGGGGCTCTGCGCCGGGCTATCCTTGCACCAGACAAAGCCGGTGCAAGCACAGCACGCATAAAATAATCCCCTATCGAGAAATCCCGGCGTTCCCGAGACGGCTTTCGTCTCAGTTTTTTAGTTTCAGGGACGATGGCCGTCTCGGGACTCCGCTCTTATTTTCGGAACCGCGAGGCCACATGGCCGGGCGGACCTTCGGCACGTCCCGAATCTTAACACCGGCCCAATCTCTCCTAACGAAATCCTAACCAATTAACCCCTGTCCCCGGTTTCACCGCTGTTCCTAGCTGGACGAGAACAAACAGGGAATATATAAGAACATTACAGAAACACGGGAGACCAAGATGCTCAACTTCGTCAAAGACCTCGCCGCTTTCGTTACCCTGGGCGCCTTCACCATCGGCTCGCTCACCTGGATGGATATCATCACCCACATCGCCTGATGGCTGTGGATTGACGCAACGGCGGTTTGACCCCGCGCGACCTGTGCCGCAGGGTCAGACTAGGAGATGCAAATGCGCGGCCCAGGCTTCATTCACCTTCATGTTCACTCTGCCTTCTCGCTTCTTGAAGGCGCACTGCAGCTTGAGACCATTCTCAAGCTCGCCGCCGAAGACGAACAGCCAGCGCTCGGCATTGCCGACACCAACAATCTGTTCGGTGCACTCGAATTCTCCGAGAAGGCTACCAAGAAGGGTATCCAGCCCCTGATCGGCGTGGAACTGGCTGTTGATTTCGCCGCCGCCGAGGAGCGAGTCAGCGAAAGGGGCCATACTGCCTGGACTGGCAAGTCATCCATCGTTCTGATGGCCCAGTCCGAAGACGGCTTCTCCAATCTCTCGCGACTGGTCTCGCGCGCCTATCTCGAGGGTGAGGACGGTTTGGCCCGTGCAAGCCTGGATTGGATGACGCGGGAAAGTCTATCGGGGCTGATCTGCCTGTCTGGTGGTCCGGAAGGGGCCATCGATATGGCCTTCGCCAATGGCCAGGACGCCAATGCTGCGCGCCGGCTGGACCGGTTGGCCGATCTGTTCGGCGATCGCTTCTATATCGAGCTGCAGCGTCATGGCCGGCCCATGGAGGCCAGCGTCGAACCGCGCCTGGTCGACTATGCCTATCGCAAGGGCATACCGCTGGTCGCCACCAACGAACCCTACTTCAAGACCGAGAAGGAATATGAGGCGCATGACGCGCTTCTGGCCATTGCCGGTGGCTCGGTGCTCGCCCAGACCGAGCGGCGTAAGCTCAATGACCAGTATTATTTCAAGACCCGCGCGGAGATGGTTGAGCTGTTCTCCGATCTGCCCGAGGCGCTCGATTCGACCATTGAGATCGCCCGGCGCGTCGCCTATCGCCCGCGCACCCGTGGGCCCATCCTGCCCAAATTTGCCGCTGGCTCGCACGCCACCGAGGACGAGGTCGTTGCCGCCGAGGCCGCGGCCCTGCGCAAGATCGCGGTCGAGGGTCTCGACAAGCGCCTGGAAGTTGTCGGCCTGGCCCCGGGCAAGGACGAGAAGGAATATCGCGAGCGGCTCGATTTCGAGCTTGGCATCATCGAAAAGATGAAGTTTCCCGGCTACTTCCTGATCGTGGCCGACTTCATCCAATGGGCCAAGGCCCACAATATCCCGGTCGGACCAGGTCGTGGTTCGGGCGCCGGCTCGCTGGTGGCCTATGCCACCACCATCACCGACCTCGACCCCCTTCGCTACAATCTGCTGTTCGAGCGCTTCCTCAATCCCGAACGCGTCTCGATGCCCGACTTCGATATCGACTTCTGCCAGGACCGGCGCGAAGAAGTCATTGACTACGTGCAGGACAAATACGGCGCCAGCCAGGTCGCCCAGATCATCACCTTCGGAACGCTTCAGGCGCGCGCTGTGCTGCGCGATGTCGGCCGCGTCCTGCAGATGCCCTATGGCCAGGTGGATCGTATCTGCAAGCTCGTGCCCGCCAACCCGGCCGACCCCTGGTCCATCGAGCGCACCATGAACGAGGTGCCGCAATTCAAGCAGATGGCTGAAGAAGACGAGACGGTCGGCCAGTTGGTGGAGATCGCCAAGGCCCTCGAAGGCTTGTTCCGGCACGCCTCGACCCACGCCGCCGGAATCGTGATTGGTGATAGGCCTCTGCAGGAATTGCTGCCGCTTTATCGCGATCCGCGCTCCGACATGCCGGTTACCCAGTACAATCTCAAATGGGTTGAGCCGGCGGGCCTCGTGAAGTTCGACTTCCTTGGTCTCAAGACCCTGACCACCATCCGCTACGCGGTCGACATGGTGAAGAAGCGAGGGATCGAGCTCGATATCGACGCCATCGATATTGAGGATGCGGCCACCTACAAGCTTTACGCCCGCGGCGATACCTACGGCATCTTCCAGTTTGAAAGTGCCGGCATGCGCCGCGCCCTGATGGAACTGAAGCCCGACCGCATCGAAGACCTGATCGCCATGAACGCGCTCTATCGGCCCGGTCCGATGGACAATATCCCGAGCTTCATCAACCGCAAGCACGGCACCGAGGATGTCGTCTATCCGCACCCGGCGCTGTCCGAAGTGCTCGACGAAACCTATGGCATCATTGTCTATCAGGAGCAGGTGATGCAGATCGCCCAGCTCCTTTCGGGCTACTCGCTCGGCGAAGCTGATATGTTGCGCCGCGCCATGGGCAAGAAGATCAAGGCGGAGATGGATAATCAGCGCATTCGCTTCCGCGAGGGCGCCGGTCCAAATGGGGTGAGCGAGGCGCTGGCCGACGAAATCTTCGACCTTCTGGCCAAGTTCGCCAATTACGGCTTCAACAAGAGTCACGCGGCGGCCTATGCCTGGGTCAGCTACCAGACGGCCTATCTCAAGGAACACTTTCCGCACGAATTCTATGCGGCGTCCATGACGCTCGACATGGCCCAGACTGACAAGCTTTCCGACTTCCGCCGGGAAGCCAGCAGGAAGGGCATTGAGGTCGTTCCGCCCTGCGTCAACCAGTCCGAAGTCGTCTTCTCGGTGAAGGATGACCGCATCCATTATGGACTGTCGGCAGTCAAAGGCGTGGGCCGGGCCATGGCGGAGCATATTGTCGAGGTTCGGGGCGACACGCCATTCAAGGACCTTGGCGACTTCGCCCGTCGCGTCGATCCGCGCGTCCTCAACAAGCGAACGCTGGAGACGCTGGTCAACGCCGGCGCCTTCGATGGCTTGGCCCCGCGGCGCGAGGTGGCCTTTGCGGCCGTCGAAACCATTATCGGCACTGCTCAGGCCCTTACGAGCGAAAGAAGCGAGGGTCAGTGGAACATGTTTGATGCCGCCGAACCGGAGCCTTTCAGATTGTCTCTTGATGTCCCAGTCTGGAGCTCGACCGAACGCGCTGACCGTGAACTCGCGGCCATCGGGTTTCACCTTTCCGCGCATCCTTTGGACGCGTACTCAGATCTCTTTGACAAGAAGAAGGTTCAACGGTGGGGGGACTTCGAGCGAGCAGTCAAAGCGGAAGGCAATGCTGCGGGATTCCTCGCGGGCACTATTTCGTCTCGCAACGACCGCAGGACGAGAAAGGGGTCACCCATGATGATCCTGAGTCTGTCCGATCAAAGTGGTACTTTTGAATGCATAGCGTTCTCGGAACAGATCGCTGACTACGGGGCAATTCTTCAGCCGGGACAGTCAGTCGTACTGCACGTGGTAGGCGAAGAAAGACCCGAAGGCGTAAGTGTCAGGCTACACAAGGCTGAGGCCATTGAGGGGTTGGCGCAACGGATCGACAGGGAACTTACGATATATGTTGAAGATCCCAGCGTTCTTGGTCCCACTAGCGCGCAGCTAAAACGAGGTGGAAATTGCACCGTAAATTTGATCGTGACCAGGGATTCGGGGGCGAAGACTTACCAAGTTGAACTCCCTGGGAAATACAACGTGAACCCAGAGGTTGCTGCAGGTATTAAGGCGCTGATTGGTATTACAGACGTTGAGTTGACGTGACTGGGGCTCACAAGAACGCGGGGGAGGCGAGCCTTTGGGGGCCCTTCCTCCCTCGCTCAGGGGCTCTCACCCTTGACCCCGTGTCTGGGCACGGGTCTATGACCGAACAATAGCATGACAGGGCAATGCGTTGCTTGAAATAGTTGTGAATGGGTCAGGCGCACCCAACGCCCGCCGCAACAATGCTTGCGTCAATCAGGATGTTCGCTTATAGCAGCCACGCGTTCGGCATGGGCCGGACGTGATTTCACACACGAAGCAGGCTTTCCTTGGCTGGAAATCCATCCGGTGGCGCCTGGCGCTGCAAGGCTTCGTGGAGGCATCAACCGGTAAAGGAGCAGCCCATCATGGCACTGCCAGAATTTTCCATGCGTCAGCTTCTCGAAGCTGGCGTTCACTTCGGCCACCAGAAGCACCGTTGGAACCCGAAGATGGAACGCTACATCTTTGGCGTTCGCAACGACATCCACATTCTCGACCTCAGCCAGACCGTGCCGGCCCTCAGCCGCGCCCTGCAGCTCGTGTCCGACACCGTCGCTGATGGCGGCCGCGTGCTCTTCGTCGGCACCAAGCGCCAGGCTGCCCCGCTGGTGGCCGATGCAGCCAAGCAGTCGGCACAGTACTACGTCAACTCCCGCTGGCTCGGCGGTACGCTGACCAACTGGCAGACCATCTCCAACTCGATCGCCCGCTTGCGCGAGCTCGAGTCGATGAGCGAAGCCGATCTGGCTCTGCGCACCAAGAAGGAGCGCCTGATGATGTCCCGCGAGCAGGAGCGCCTCGAGCGCGACCTGGGCGGCATCAAGGACATGGGCAACCTGCCCAACCTGCTGTTCGTGATCGACACCAACAAGGAAGAGAACGCCATCAAGGAAGCCCGTCGTCTCGGCATCCCGGTTGTCGCCATTGTTGATACCAATTGCGATCCCGACATTGTCGACTACGCCATTCCGGGCAATGACGACGCCAGCCGCGCTCTCGAGCTCTACGTCTCGCTGATCTCGCGCGCTGCCATTGACGGCATCGGTCGCTCTTCGAGCGCCCTCGGCGCCGATCTCGGTTCCTCGGCCGAGGCACCCGCCGAAGACCTTCCGTCCGAAGGCGAAGAGACCGTCAACTAATCTTCGTGCAGGCGTGTCTACCTCGCGTGGACACGCCCCGCCCGATTCCGGGCGTCATATAGATTGATCCCTACTCAAGAAGCCGCCCCGCGAGGGGCCGCCAAGAGGTGAACCCATGGAAATCACTGCTGCAATGGTCAAGCAGCTCCGCGACTCGACCGGCGTCGGGATGATGGACTGCAAGAAGGCCCTGGCCGAAACCAATGGCGACATGGAAGCCGCTGTCGATTGGCTGCGCACCCGTGGCCTTGCCAAGGCCGCCAAGAAGGCCGACCGCGTCGCTGCTGAAGGCCTGGTCGGCGTCATCACAGCCGGCACCAAGGCCGCCGCTGTTGAAGTCAACTCGGAAACCGACTTCGTTGCCCGCAACGAGCAGTTCCAGAACATCGTCGAGTCCGTCACCAAACTCGCTCTTGATGCTGATGGCGATGTCGTCAAGCTCGGTGAAATGCCGTTCCCCGGCACTGGGCATTCGGTTTCGGCCGAACTGACCGAAGCCATCGCCAAGATCGGCGAAAACATGAACCTGCGTCGCACCCAGACCGTCTCGGTCACCGACGGCGTGGTCGAAAGCTATGTCCACAATGCAGTCAAGCCTGGCATGGGCAAGATTGGCATTCTGGTTGCGCTGGAATCCACCGGTGACAAGGCCGCTCTGTCGGCTCTGGGCAAGCAGCTTGCCATGCATATCGCCGCTGCCCAGCCCCAGGCCATTTCGCCCGACGAGCTGGATCAGGAAGTGGTCGCCCGTGAGCGCGCCATCATCCTCGAGCAGGTCAAGGAAAGCGGCAAGCCTGCTGACATCGCCGAGAAGATGGTCGAAGGCCGCATGCGCAAGTACTTCGAAGAAGTGACCCTGCTCAGCCAGGTCTTCGTCATCGATGGCGAAACCAAGGTTGGCGATGCGATCAAGAACGCCGAAAAGGATGCCGGCGCTCCGATCAAGCTGACCAAGTTCGTGCGCTTTGCCCTTGGTGAAGGCATCGAGAAGGTCGAAAGCGACTTTGCGGCTGAAGTGGCGGCAACCGCCGGCACCAGGTAAGCCTGACAATTATGGAAGTGGGCGACTATGCCCACTTCCTGCTCTTCGATGCATTTGCGTCGGATCGAGCCACTGATTTCTCATTCAAGTCTTGCAGTGCCGCGGCTTCTATTGCCGGGCATTTTGCCATAGGGTCTGCCCGGTCCGCCGGATTCGGTGGCCCGCATGTTCAGATCAAGGGGTCCCCGCCGATGTCATCCGCCCACAAGCGCATCCTGCTCAAGGTCTCGGGTGAAGCGCTTGCTGGCGACAATTCTTTCGGGATCGAACCGCCTTACCTGCAGCGCATTGCCGGCCAGATCGCCGATGTTGCGCGCACCGGGGTCGAAGTTGCGATCGTGGTTGGTGGCGGCAATATCTTCCGCGGCATGGCCGGAGCGGCCGATGGTACAGACCGGGTGACGGCCGACCTTATGGGCATGCTGGGCACCATGATCAATGCCCTGGCCCTGAGCAACGCCATTACCCGCCAGGGTGTCAAATCCAAGCCCTTCAGCGCCGCGACCATGCCTTCGGTTGCCGACACATTCACGGCGCGGGACGCCAAGCTCGCCCTTGAGGAGGGTTTCGTTGTCGTGCTCGGAGGCGGCACCGGCAATCCCTTCTTCACTACCGACACCGCGGCGACACTGCGCGCCATTGAACTTGAGTGCGACATGGTGCTCAAGGGCACCAAGGTCGACGGCGTCTATTCGGCTGATCCGATGAAGGATCCCTCGGCCACCCGCTACAGCCAGATCAGCTATGACGACGTTATTGGCCAGAACCTCAAGGTCATGGATACGGCCGCATTCGCCCTTGCCCGCGACAACGCCATGCCGATAATCGTATATGCTCTGGATGACGAGGCGGGCCTGGCTGGGGTGCTTGAGGGCAGGGGGCGGTCCACGCGCGTGGGCAACCCGCTCTAGAGCCAGATTTTACCGGCGCCATGCCTGTTTAGCTCGCGGCGCCCCGGAACACGTTGGCAATGGGCGCAGACCCATGCCGGCGACAAGACTGGAAGGAAACGGCAATGGCTGCAAGTTACAATCTGAACGACCTCAAGACGCGCATGCAGAAGTCGGTGGCGTCCCTCAAGGACGAACTGGGTGGGCTGAGGACCGGTCGTGCCAGTGCCAGCCTGCTCGAGCCGGTCACCGTGGAAGTCTATGGTTCGCGCATGCCGCTCAACCAGGTCGCTACGGTCACCGTTCCGGAGCCGCGCATGCTGTCGGTCCAGGTCTGGGACCGGTCCAACGCCAACGCCGTGGAAAAGGCAATCCGTGACAGCGGCCTTGGCCTCAATCCAATGAGCGAAGGCCAGGTCATTCGCGTGCCTTTGCCCGAACTCAATGAGCAGCGCCGCAAGGAGCTGGCCAAGGTTGCCCACAATTACGCCGAACAGGCCCGCGTTGCCGTTCGGCATATTCGTCGCGATGGCATGGATGCCTTGAAAAAGGCGGAGAAAGACGGCGACATGAGCCAGGACGACGCCAAGAAGCAGTCGGACCTGGTCCAGAAGGCGACTGATGACGCCGTGGCCGAGATCGACTCCATCGTGGCGACCAAGGAACAGGAGATCATGCAGGTCTAGTGGACCGGCTGATCTTGCGCCGGGAGGGCGTTGATGGCAGGGGAACCGGCCGCCAGTGTGAATGTTGCGCCGGGAGCGGGACTTAAGATCCCGCGCCATATCGGCGTCATCATGGACGGCAATGGCCGATGGGCCAAGCAGCGCGGCAAGCGGCGCACCGAAGGTCACGTGGAAGGGGTGAAGGCCCTGCGCGGCCTGGTGGAGCACTGCATCACCTATGGCGTGCCATACCTCACGGTCTTCAGCTTCTCATCCGAAAACTGGTCGCGGCCTCCGGACGAGGTCTCTTTCATATTCAATCTACTGCGCCGGTTTGTTGCATCAGATCTTCAAAGACTGATCCGCAACAATGTCCGCGTCCGCATCATCGGTGCCCGCGAAGGACTGGATCATTCGCTCGTCAAGCTCATCGAAGACGTCGAGGCCAAGACAGAGGGCAATACCGGTCTCACTCTGGTCGTCGCCTTCAACTACGGGGCGAAGGCAGAGATTGTCGCAGCAGCCCGGCACCTTGCGCGCGAGGTGGCGGCGGGCCGCCTCGATCCGGACGAAATCGATGAACAACGTCTGGGCAACGCCCTCTACACTGCTGGCCTGCCGGATCCGGATGTCATTATCCGCACGAGTGGCGAACAGCGCCTCTCCAATTTCCTGCTCTGGCAGGCGGCGTATTCTGAGTTCGTGTTCGTGGATGAGCATTGGCCCGACTTTAACGAGGCCAGCTTCGTCCGGGTCCTCGAAACCTTCACCAATCGCGACCGGCGCTTCGGTGGCATAGGGACAGCGGCGCTTTGACGGGGCAGGGCGATCCCGAAGCGAATCCGCCGGCCCAGGTCCGGCGTTCTTGGACCGATGTCGGGCCGAGACTGGCTTCGGCGGCGGTGCTGATCGCCCTGACCGCCACGGCCCTCACTGTGGGCAGCTATCTGTTTGCCATCGTTGTCGGCGCGGTTTACGCCCTGGCTTATCGCGAGTGGGAGACCATGGTCACGCGCGCGCCGCTGACGGGGCAGGGCGTTGTCCTGATTGTGCTGACCGGGATTTCGGGCCTGCTTTACCTGCCATTCGGTTTCTGGGGACCTTTGGTCACACTCCTTGTTTCCATTGGCCTGATCCAGGCTATGGAAAGGGAACATGCCGTCTGGCGCATGGTCGGCGTTGCACTGTTCGTTGCGCTCATCACGTCGATACTTGTCATGCGCGGGGCCGAAGCAACCGGCATCTGGGCTGGCGTCTATCTGGGTACCGTGGTGTGGATGACGGACTCGGCGGCCTTCTTCACGGGCCGGCAGATCGGCGGCGAAAAGCTGGCGCCGGATATCTCGCCCTCCAAGACCTGGTCCGGAGCCTTGGGAGGCCTGGCACTTGGAACGGGCGCCGGTGTGCTGGTCTGGCTTTGGCTGACCGAATCCCCGATCTGGATCGGCGTTCTGCTGTCGGCGTCGATCAGCATCCTGGGGCAGGCGGGTGATCTGGCCGAAAGCGCGATCAAGCGCTTTTTTCGCATCAAGGACAGTGGTGACATCATTCCCGGCCATGGTGGGTTGATGGATCGCCTCGACAGCCTCACATTCGGCGTGTTTCTCGTAGTTCTTGTGGGCGGCCTTCACGCTGGCTTCGGTTCAGTGGCCGAAGGTTTGCTCAATTGGTAGAAAAGGGCGAAGCAGAGCCTCATGCCTGAAGCCTTCTTGTGGCTCAACGCCATCTGGATCATCGCCTTCATCGTGTTCGTGCACGAGATGGGGCACTATCTGGTTGCCCGCTGGAACGGCGTGGCCATCCACACCTTTTCGATTGGCTTCGGGCGTGAGATCGTGGGTTGGTATGACCGGCATGGCACCCGCTGGCGTATTTCGGCCATCCCATTGGGCGGTTATGTCCGCTTCGTCGGCGACATGAATGCGGCCAGTCTTCCCGATCCCAAGGCGGTAGAGACGGTCGATCCTGCCCTGGCGCCGCGCCTGTTCGTCAACAAGAACGTCTGGCAACGAATCGCTATCGTGGCAGCCGGGCCGATTGCCAACGTGCTGCTGACCTTCCTCATTCTCTACGCACTGTTGCTCGGATATGGCCGCTACACCATTCCTGCGGTGATCAGCGAGGTTCTGCCGGGATCGGTAGCAGAAGCGGCCGGGTTCCTGCCGGGCGACGAGATTCTGGCCGTCGATGGCTACGCCGTGCGCGGATTTGAGGATTTTCAACGCTATGTGGCCACCAGTCCCGAGCGGCCTGTGGTGGTCGACCTGTCGCGGGGTGGGGCGGATCGGACGCTGACCCTGGTGCCCGAAGCCGTCCAGATCGAAGATCGATTCGGCAATGAGCAGCGTATCGGCCGGATCGGCGTGTCTCGCGATGTCGAAAACACCGATGTGACACTTTACCGCCCCGGGCCTGTCGAAGCTGTCGGCATGACCCTTGAGGAGATCAGGTTTATCGTTCAGCGCACCGCTGCGTTCTTGGGCGATTTCTTCGTCGGTCGAGGCGATGTCGAGCAGCTTGGTGGGCCGGTGAAGGTGGCAAAAGTGTCCGGAGAGGTGGCGACACTTGGCTTTGTCGCGCTCATCAACCTCATGGCGCTTCTGTCCCTCAACATCGGCATCTTCAACCTGCTGCCTGTGCCGATGCTGGATGGAGGACATCTGCTCTATTACCTCATCGAGGCGGTTCGTGGACGTCCGCTCAGCATGCGCATTCAGGAAATTGGTTTCCGGTTCGGATTCGCTCTTGTGCTGGCGCTCATGGTGTTTACGGTGTTCAACGACACGGTGTTCGACCACTTCGGCATTTTGCGCTAACGCCTTGTTAACTTTGGTTCGCAAGGTGTTGCACGAATACAAGGGCACCAATGAATTGCTAACCGCGTGATCAGTCGCGCCTTGTTCCTGGTTAAAAAAACAGTAAAACACTTCAATGGAGTTAGCTTGGGGGAGCGCTGTGCATGGCGATTCTCCGGGCGGGTCGCAGAAGGCAATAACAATATGATTCACCCCACCAAGTTGATGCGTGGCGCAGTTTCGGCGATCGCCATTTTGGGGGCTGCCCCAATGGCCGCTGGTGTGCCTGTCCTTGGCGTCGTGACGGCACAGGCGCAGGAGCAACTGGTTGCTTCCGTGCTGTTCGAGGGCAATCGCCGCTTTCCGGATAGCCAGCTCCTGTCCATGGTCGACATCTCGACCTCGGGCATCTTCAGTCAGCAGCGACTGAATGCGGACATCGAAAGCATCCGCCTGGCCTATGACCGGGATGGGTTCAACTCGGTTTCGGTGTCGGCGCGCACGGAGCAGACCGCAGATGGTCGCGTCCGGGTGATCTTCGAGATCAATGAAGGCGAGCGCGCGGGCATCGCGGCGATCAACTTCACCGGCAACAACTCCATCGGGGCCGGCAACCTCAAGGGCACTATGCTCACCAAGGAGTCGGGCATCCTGAGCTGGCTGCTCCGGGACGACACCTATGACGAGCAGAAGATGGCCGTGGATCGCGAGCGCATCCGGCTGTACTACGCCAATCGCGGATTTCCCGATGCGCAGGTGAACTCGGTTGCCGAGTATGATGCCGCCCGCAATGCCTACTTCGTCAACGTGACCATCAATGAAGGTCAGAAGTACGAATTCGGTGACGTTGGCATCGAAACCAGCATCGACGGTCTGAATACCGACGTGTTGCGCGGCACCGTCCGCACCGGCCAGGGCGGTACTTATTCGGCTCTGGACCTGCAGAAGACCATCGAAGACATGGCCTATGAGGCTACGGCCCAGGGTTATTCCTTCGCTGACGTCCGGGCTCGCCTGGATCGCGACGTAGCCACCAACACCTTCGATGTGACCTATCTGGTTGATGAAGGTGCCCGTATCTATGTCGAACGCATCAACATCACCGGCAATATCAAGACCCGCGACTTCGTCATCCGTCGCGAGCTGGATTTTGCCGAAGGCGACCCGTTCAACCGTTCCATGGTCATCCGCGGGCGCGACAGCATCGATGCCTTGGGCTATTTCTCGCGCATCGACATTTCGACGGCGCCCGGTTCAGCCCCGGACAAGATCGTCCTCAACATCAATGTTGTGGAACAGTCCACCGGTGAATACGGCGCCACTGCCGGTTACTCCACCACGGACGGTATTCTGGGCGAACTGTCGCTGACCGAGCGCAACTTCCTGGGTCGCGGTCAGTATCTGCGTGCTGCCATTGGTGCATCGCAGTCCGGCCGCACCTTTGACTTCTCGTTCACCGAGCCGCGCTTCATGGGCCTCAAGGTCTCTGCCGGCGTGGACGCCTATCACCGCATCTACGACGAATCCACGGTGAGCTTCTATGGCTCGCAGGTGACCGGCGGCCAGTTGCGCGTGGGCGTGCCGCTGACCAGCGCCCTCAATGCGCAGTTCTTCGGTGGCTACGAACGCAAGGTCATTTCCGACGTCAAGGACAACCCGGTCTATCAGTCCGCAGTGGTCACGGATGGGCAGGAATTCAACAAGGCCTTTGTCGGCTATTCGTTGACCTGGAACGGTGTCGACGACGTCAAGAACCCGACCGAAGGTCTGTTCGCGACGTTCACGCAGCAATATATCGGTTGGGATCACAACCTGCTGCGCACCGAAGCGCGCGCCCGCTACTTCGTGCCGCTCATTCCGGACAGCGGTGTTGTTGCCAGCGTTCGCGGCCAGGCTGGTGTGATCAACAGCCTCAATGGCGCCAATGTTCATGCTGTCGAGGCTTTCACGCCCGGTTCGCAGCTGATCCGCGGCTTCCAGGGGCGTGGCTTCGGTCCGCGTCTGGCCAATGGTGAATATCTTGGTACCACGATGTTTGCCGGTATTTCGGGCGAGATCGAGTTCCCCATCCCTGGGCTTCCTGAGAGCTACGGCTTGAGCGGCGCGGTCTGGGCCGATGCTGCCTGGATCGGCGACGGTTCGAGCATCGGCACCGGCACCAGCACGATTGCCGCAACCAGCAACGACCAGCCTTGGCGGACCTCGGTTGGTGCATCCCTGATCTGGGATTCGCCGTTTGGCCCTCTGCGTGGCGACGTGGCTCACGTGCTGAACAAGTCGACCGACGATCGGACGCAGGTGTTCCAGTTCACCATTTCGACCTTGCTCTAGTCTGGTCGGCGTGGAAGTGTTGTTTGGAGCCGCGGGGCGGTAGCGCCGCGGCTCCTTCTGTTTAAGTGGCATCATGGTCGATACCCGATTTCATCGCTTCGCCGGTCCGCTGACTTTGGGTGCCTTGCTAACCCAGATCGGCCAATCGGGTCTGGTCACGACCATCTCCGATCCGGATCATCTCGTCACTGGCGTGGCCGAACTGGACCTCGCCGAGGCCGGCGATCTGGCCCTCGCCGCACAGCCAAGCTATGTCGAAGAACTGCGCCGTACGGCCGCTGGTGCGGTACTGGTTGCGCCGGCACTGCGAGACGCAGTGCCTGCCGGTAGCATTCCCGTCGCCATCGATCGTCCGCACAACATCTTCGCCGACATTCTGGATGCGCTATATCCCTCGAGCACGCGGTCGATCATTGCCGCCGGCCGCGAAGACCTGGGTGCACCGGTATTCGAGCGCGACGTCACGCTGGGTACCAATGTCGTCGTTGGTGCGGGCGTCGAGATCGGGCGTGGCACCGTAATTGGCGCCAACACCGTGATTGGTGCCGGGGTAACTATCGGTCGGAACTGCGTGATCGCTGCCAATTGCACCATTGATTGCGCTCATTTGGGCAATGAGGTCGTCTTGCACTCTGGCGTCCGCATAGGCACGGAAGGCTTTGGCTGGCTCGATTTTGGCCAGACCAACCGCAAGATACCTCAACTGGGCCGGGTCATCGTTCAGGACCGCGTTGAGATCGGTGCGAACAGCACCATCGATCGTGGTGCCCTGGGAGATACGGTCCTGGGCGAGGGGACCAAAATCGATAACCTCGTTCAGATCGGCCACAATTGCCGTATCGGGCGCAATTGCCTGATCGCGGCCATGAGCGGCCTGTCTGGCTCCACCATTGTTGGTGATGGCGTACTCATGGGCGGCGGCGTCGGCACATCGGGTCACCTGACCATAGGCGACGGCTCAGTCATTCATGGCCGGGCTGCGGTGACCAAGGATTGGCCTGCCGGTTCAAAACTTGCTGGCGCTCCGGCGCAGGATATAAGAGATTTTTGGCGTGAACTCGCCGTTGTGCGGAAACTGTCGAAGGGGGAGAAGCGGGGATGAACGAAACCGCCGCCGTCACCGAACTCAATGCCATGAACATCGCCGAGATCCTCGAGGCGCTGCCCCATCGCTATCCGTTCCTGATGATCGACAAGATCGTCGAGATTAATGGTGACGAATCCGCCATTGGCGTGAAGAACGTCACGTTTAACGAGCCCATCTTTCTCGGGCATTTTCCCAACAACCCAATCTTTCCGGGTGTGCTGATCATCGAGGGCATGGCGCAAACCGCCGGCGCCATCGTTATCAAGCATGACTCGACTGGCGGCCGGAAGAACATCGTCCTCATGCTGGGCGTGGACAATGCCAGATTCCGCAAACCGGCAGGGCCGGGCGATACCATCGAGTTTCATATTTCCAAGATGCACCGCCGACGCAATGTCGGTCGCTATGAAGCCAAGGCCAAGGTCAACGGCACTGTTATTGCCGAGGCCGAAATCACCGCGATGATCGTCGGGGCGGAAGCGTGACAAGTCCGGCAGTTCACCCGACGGCGATTGTCGCCGAAGGGGCGAGGCTGGGCGAAGGCGTGTGTATCGGACCATACAGCATCGTCGGGCCCAACGTTGTGCTCGGCGACAATGTGGAACTGGTGTCGCATGCGGTGGTTGAAGGCAACACCACCATCGGCGCAGGCACGCGGATCTTTCCGTTTGCCTCGGTCGGCCACGAGCCACAGGACCTCAAGTTTCACGGCGAGCAGTCACGGCTCGAAATCGGCGACAATTGCACCATCCGAGAATCGGTCACCATCAACCCGGGCACCGAAAATGGCGGCATGCTCACCAAGATCGGGAATAACTGCCTGGTGATGGCCAACGCCCATGTTGCCCATGACGCCATCGTGGGCAACAATGTCGTCATGGCCAATTATGTCGGCATCGCTGGCCATGTACATGTCGGCGACAATGTCATCTTCGGCGGCACCTGCGTGATCCACCAGTTCACGCGCATCGGTGCGCATGCCTTCATCGGCGCGCAGTCCATGGTCGATGGCGATGTCATTCCCTACGGCATGGCCGTTGGAAACCGTGCAGTTCTGACCGGTCTCAATCTGATTGGCCTCAAGCGCCGTGGCTTTGATCGTGAGGCTATCCATCGCCTGCGTGCGGCCTATCGGCAGATCTTTGCCAGCGAAGGCACGCTGCGCGAGCGGGTCGAAGACGCAGCGGAAATCTTCCGCGACGATGCGCTTGTGCAGGACGTCGTCCGATTCATTGCCGATGCCGAGGATCGGCCAATCCTGCTGCCCCGTAACGGTCACGAAACCGAATAGCCATCCGGTCGGGGGCCTCATGAGTGACACCCTGAGCCTGTTCATTCTTGCCGGCGAGCCATCGGGTGACCGTATTGCGGCCGACCTGATTGCGCGTCTGCGCGCCCGCGTTGACCTGAACCTGTCCGGCGTTGGCGGAGACGAGCTGGCGGCACAGGGGCTGCACTCGCTCTTTCCCATGTCCGACCTGGCGGTTATGGGCGTCACGGATGTCATTCTGAACCTGCCGCGGATTCTGTGGCGGCTCGAGCAGGCGGCACGGGCGATCCTGGCTGCGAACCCCGATGTGGTGGTTCTGGTCGACGCGCAGGACTTCTCGCGGCTCCTCGCAGCGCGCTTGCGCAAGCGCGGCTTCCGCGGGCAATTGATCCTTTATGTCGCGCCCTCGGTCTGGGCGCGCAATCCGGAGCGGGCAGCGCGGTTGACGCCATTATTCGATGCTGTGCTGGCCGTGCTGCCGTTCGAGCCAGAGGCCATGAACCGGCTCGGAGGCCCGCCCACATCCTATGTCGGCCATCCGGCGCTTGCTGAGGCGCTGCCGGCGCCTGAGGTCCCGGAGAAAGGCCCGCTCATCCTTCTGCCTGGTAGCCGCGGCGGTGAATTGCGGCGGCATCTTCCCATGTTCGCCACGCTGGCGGCAGAATTGGCCGGACGGCCAGAAGTGACCGAACTGGTCATGCCAACTCTGCCCAGGTTGAGACAGCGCTTGGCCGAAGTGACGGCGACCTGGCCGGTACCGGTGCGAATTGAAGACACCAGGGCAGCGCGCCGCCAGCTCTATGCCGAAGCGATTGCGGCGGTCTGTGTGTCCGGCACCGTCACTCTGGAGCTGGCTCTGGCGCGGGTGCCCATGGTCGTCGTTTACGCGCTCGACGGACATCAGGCACGTATTTACGCGAGGCTTGGACGCCCGTCGGTGTCGCTGCCCAATATCATCCTCCAGCGCACAGTCGCGCCCGAATTCGTGGAGGCGACGCTGCCGCTGGAGAAGGTGGGGGACGCCGTCCAGGCGCTGTTGGAAAACAAGAAAGCCCGCCAGGACCAGATGTCGGCCTTTGGCGAGCTCTTCAAGTTGATGGAGGACGGGACGCCTCCCTATGGACGGCAGGACCCGGCAGAGCAGGTCCTGTCCATCTGGCGCGATCAGCGGCTGCTGATCGGCTGATAGTCGCGAGCGGTGGCGCCATTATAGAGCTGGCGCGGACGACCGATCTTCTTTTGCGGATCGCCGATCATTTCCTTCCACTGGCTGATCCAGCCAACGGTACGGGCAACGGCGAACAGCACGGTGAACATGGAGGTCGGGAAGCCGATCGCGTCCAGGATCACGCCCGAGTAGAAGTCGACATTCGGGTAGAGCTTGCGGTCGATGAAGTACTGGTCCTCAAGCGCGATGCGCTCGAGTTCCTGCGCCACCTGTAGTGTCGGATTGTTGTGCACACCCAGGATTTCGAGCACTTCCTTGGCGGTCTGCTGCATCACCTTGGCGCGCGGATCGAAGTTCTTGTAGACCCGGTGGCCGAAGCCCATCAGGCGGAACGGATCGTTCTTGTCCTTGGCGCGCTCGATGAACTCCGGAATGCGGTCCACCGTGCCGATTTCGCGCAACATGTTGAGGCAGGCCTCATTGGCGCCGCCATGGGCAGGGCCCCAGAGACAGGCCACGCCGGCCGCGATACAGGCAAAGGGGTTGGCGTCGGACGAACCGGACAGACGCACCGTCGAGGTAGACGCGTTCTGCTCGTGATCGGCATGGAGCGTGAAGATCAGATCCATCGCGCGGGCGATCTTGGGATCGACCTTGTATTCCTCGGCCGGGACCGAGAAGCACATGTGCAGGAAATTCGCGGCGTAATCGAGATCGTTGCGCGGATAGACGAAGGGCTGACCCACCGAATATTTGTAGGCCATGGCCGCAATCGTCGGCATCTTGGCGATCATGCGGATCGAGGCGATCTCCCGCTGTTGCGGGTCGTTGATGTCGGTCGAGTCATGGTAGAACGCAGCCATCGCACCCACCACGCCGGTCATGATGGCCATGGGGTGCGCGTCGCGGCGGAAGCCGCGATAGAAATAGTGCATCTGCTCGTGCACCATGGTGTGGCGCGTCACCAGCTGCTCGAATTCCTTGTACTGGGTCTGCGTCGGCAACTCGCCGTAGAGCAGCAGATAGCAGACTTCGAGATAGTTGGAGCTTTCGGCCAGCTGCTCAATGGGGTAGCCGCGATAAAGTAGTTCGCCCTTGTCGCCGTCGATATAGGTGATGGCGCTGTCGCATGCGGCCGTCGAGGTGAAACCTGGATCGTAGGTGAACAGGCCCGTCTTGGCGTAAAGCGAACGGATATCCATCACATCGGGACCAACCGAACCACTCAGAATGGGAAATTCGTGGGTCTGATCACCGATGACGAGTTTGGCGACTTTTTCGGTCATTGAGCTCTCCTCGCTACACCCCTTCACCCGCAGGAAAGGACAGACGATGCGGGCCCGGGGCCGGCGCCATGGAAGCGCCGATTTTCCGGTGCAGAGGTATCAGGTCTTGCCTATCGCAAGCAACTGATAGGTGAGTATGACTTATCTATCGGACAGACTCGCGACAGCTTCGCTTGCCGGCGATTACCGCTCGATCTGGTCGCCGAGTCGCGCGAGGCTCTCTTCGCGCCCGATCAGTACCATGACCTCAAAAATCCCCGGAGAAACAGTGCGTCCGGTGAGCGCTGCGCGCAAAGGCTGGGCCAGCTTGCCCAATTTGAGACCCTTCTCTTCGGCGAGGGCACGCATCGCCGCATCGATGGCCGGCACTGACCAATCGGCAAGACCCCCTAACGTATCGGCAACACTCCGGAGCACCTGACGGGAGTCTTCGGTCAGAAGGGCGGCGGCCGCGGCATCGGGCGTGATGGGGCGCAGGGCATAGATGAATTGCGCCAGATCGATCAGCTCCAGCACTGTCTTGGCACGCGGCTGCAATTCGGGCAGGGCGGCCAGAACGGTATTGTGGTTGTCCGTCAGCCCCTTGGCGTCAGCGTCGCGGCCGATCTCCTTGGCCGTCTCGATCATCACCGAATAGAGATAGGCGGGGTCCGCCTCCCGGATGTAGTGGCCGTTGATGTTCTCGAGTTTGACGAAGTCGAAGCGCGCCGCGCCCTTGTTGAGGGCCTCAAGGCTGAACCATTCCACCATCTGATCGGTGGTGAATATCTCGTCGTCACCATGGCTCCAGCCCAGACGCGCCAGATAATTCCGCAGCGCCTCAGGCAGATATCCCATCTGCCGATAGGCCTCGACACCAAGCGCCCCGTGCCGCTTCGAGAGCTTGGCACCATCCGGTCCATGGATCAGCGGGATATGCGCCATCTCAGGAACAGTCCAGCCCATGGCGTTGTAGATAATGATCTGACGCGCCGCATTGGTCAGGTGGTCGTCGCCGCGGATGATATGGGTGACCCCCATGTCGTGGTCGTCCACCACCACCGCGTGCATATAGGTGGGTGTGCCGTCCGAACGCAGGATGATGAAATCGTCCAGGTTCTCCGTCTTGAACACAACCTCGCCTTGGACATGGTCGCGCACCACGATCTCACCGGTCAGTGGCGCCTTGATGCGAATGACGGGCTTGATGTCCGAAGGCGCCTCCGACGGATCACGGTCGCGCCAATAGCCGTTATAGCGTGGCGGCTTGCCGGCGGCGCGGGCCTCCTCGCGCATCTGTTCCAGCTCCTGGGGCGAGCAATAGCAATAATAAGCGTGCCCCATGCGAACCAGCTCATGCGCAACTTCGGCGTGACGGGCGGCGCGCGCGAACTGGCTGATCGGTTCACCCTCCCAGTCCAGGCCCAACCACTTCAGCCCATCGATCAGGGCCGTGACGGCGGCCTCTGTCGAGCGCTCGCGGTCGGTATCTTCAATGCGCAGCAGCATCTTGCCGCCCTGGTTCTTCGCATAGGCCCAGCTGAACAGCGCCGTACGCGCCCCGCCAATATGCAGGTAGCCTGTGGGAGAAGGAGCAAAACGGGTGACGACCTGGGACATTGGTAACCGGAAGGATTTGAGGAATTGCGGGCCGTGTGTAGCATAGGCGGGCTTGAGCGCAAGGGCGGGGGCGCATGGGGGCTGGGCAAAGAAATTCGGCAGTCGGTTCTGGACTGACGCTGCGGCTGCAAGCGCCAGGCGACGAACCTGCCTGGCCCGGACGCGGTGCTCACCCATGGTACCAGGATCTTGCCAAGGCGGCAGACGCCGCGATGGGGCAGCGACGGCTCTTCGTGCTCCTGCCGTTTTCCATGATCCTGGGGCTGATCCTCTACGCTGTACTCCCCAGCGAACCCCACATTTTGTATTACGCTGCAGGTTTCATCGCCGCGCTGCTGGCGATCGCTCTGTCGCTGGGACAGCGATCGCTGTCGACCTTCAGGATTGTCACGCAATTGTTCGCGGTATGGCTGGGTTTCTGCCTGCTGCCGCTGCATGGCCATGTCTTCGGCACGCAAATGCTGGCTTATCCGGCATACGGCACCTATGAGGCGGTCATCGACGAGGTACTGTCGGCCGACCAGGGGCGAAGCCGCGTCATCGTCTCCGAAATAGTTCCTCTGGAAGACGCCCGGGAGGTTCCGATCCGACGGGCCCGGCTGTTGCTGGCAACCGACCTTCAGCTGTCACCCGGCGACCGCATACGCGCCGCGCTGCGGCTGGCGCCCATTCCAGGACCAGTCCTGCCGGGTGCCCATGACGGGCAATTTCACGCCTATTTCGCGGGGGTGGGGGCCTATGGATCAGCAACCGGCGCCATCACCCGCCTGTCCGGAGCGGACGCTGTCAGCCTCGCGCGCCTGGTTCAAGACCTTCGCACGTCGATCGGTAAGCGCATTGATGCCATTTTGATTGACCAGACCGCGGCCATTGCCAAAGCCATGGTCATTGGCGACCAGAGCGCCATCAGCGACCAGACCCGTGATGTGATGGCGGCTTCTGGGCTGGCCCATATCTATTCGATCTCCGGCCTGCATCTGTCCATCGTCGCCGGTGGCATTTTCTGGCTCTTGCGCTTGGCGCTGGCCTCGGTGCCGGCTCTGGTGGCCTGGCCCGTCAAGCAGATCGCGGCGCTGGTCGGTATCCTGGCGGCGTTCCTCTATCTGCTTCTCGCTGGCGGCCCCGACAATGTTCCCGCCTTTCGCTCCACGCTCATGCTCGCACTGATCTTTGGCGCCGTGCTGGCCGGGCGCCAGGCGCTGACAATGCGCAACGTGGCTATTGCGGCGATCGTTATCATCCTCATCGATCCCGCCAGCATATTTCGGCCCAGCTTCCAATTGTCCTTTGCAGCGGTGGTCGGCCTGATCGGTATTTACGAAATGCCGCGCCCATATCCGGCCGGTCCCCGGGGGCGTGTGGCCCATATCGGTGGTGTCGTCGCGGCAACCGCCTGGACCAGCCTGATAGCCGGACTGGCGACGCTGCTGTTCTCGGCCTATCACTTCCAGCAGACCGCTCCATTGGGCGTGATCGGCAATGTTCTGGCCCTTCCCTTCGTTGGGCTCGTCATCATGCCCTTTGGCGTCTTGTCCGTGCTGGCCATGCCATTCGGCCTGGACGCGCCATGCCTGCACATCATGGGTTGGGGGATCGACCGCATGGTGGACGTCGCCGAGATGGTGGCGGCCTGGAGCCAGGGCTGGACCGGTAACCCATTGCTTGCTGGTTGGACGTTGGGCCTTGGTCTGTTCGCCCTGGCGTGGTTCGCCTTCTTGGAAAGCCGCTGGCGGCTGCTGGCTCCAGCTTCGGTCGTGCCGCTAGTGCTCCTGTTTGGGCTGGAGCCGCGGCCTGACATCCTGATTGCCGATACCACCCAGGCGATCGCAGTTCGAGACGCCAATGGCATGGCGCTGGTGAGTGGGCGCACCGGCAGTTTTGCCGTGGACGTCTGGAGCGACCATTTCCAAACCGAGATTGCCGGCACGCATCCGGCAGCACGGTGCGACAGCCTGGGCTGCATTGTCACAACGCCGGACTATTCCGTGGCTGTGGTGCGCAATGCGGCAGCCTTCGCCGAAGACTGCGGCCGCCACGACCTGCTCATCGCCCGTATCTATCCACCGCAGCACTGTTTCTCCGGCGGGCAGGTGATTGGGCCTCATCAGCTTCTGGCTGGCGGCGTCCACTGGCTCGCCTGGAACGGCGGGGCAGGGCGCTTTGATATTCGCCCTGCCATCCAGACGCTGGATCGACCATGGCGCGTCCCGCAAAGATAGTGGGGCGGCCGCTCAGAGCTTGATTGGGTATTCCGGCTGACCAGCGACATCGAGATCGATGTAGAAGACGCCGCCCGCTACTTTCTCGGCGGCCAATTGCTCGGCCGACATTGCCTTGTTGGCGGTCGTCAGGAACAAACGTTTCAGGTCCTTGCCGCCAAAGGCCGGGCAGGTGACCTGGCTGACAGGCACCTCGATGATCCTGTCTATGCGCCCGTCCGGCGTGTAGCGGATCACGCAGGATCCGCCCCAGCGGGCGTTCCAGAGAAACCCTTCGCTGTCGACCACCGCCCCATCGGGATAGCCGCGATGTTCGGAAACGTCGGCGAACAGTTCCCATTCCCCCACCGGCAATCCGGTCTCAGGGTCGGTAGCACATTTCAGGATCTTCTGGTCCGGCGTATCCGTCCAGTACGCGGTCTTCCCATCGGGCGAAAAACAGGTGGCATTGGGAATCGCCGCATTGGAAATGATCTTGGTCAGCTGGCCGGCACGATAGTGATAGACGGCCCCGTCCTTGGGGCCCTCATCCTTCACCATCGTCCCGATCCAGAACGCGCCCGATGGGTGAACGCGGCTGTCATTCGTGCGATTCGTCGTCACATCCCGCTCGATGTCCACCAGATGTTCGATCTTACCGGTAACAAGGTTGAAGCGCTTCAATCCGGTCTCGGCGGCCAGCGCCAGCGTGTCGTTGTCGACAATCGCTGCCGCCGCGACGATCTCGTCGAAGTGCCACTCACCCACTGGCGCTCCATCCGCATTGGCGGCGAACAGGGTGCGATTATTGATATCGAACCAGAACAGTGCCTGCCGGCCGGCATGCCAGAAGGGCCCTTCGCCCAGTGCACATTGACTGTCGACCAGCAGCTTTGCGGTTTCCGTCACTTCGAGGCTCCCTTGTCATATGCGGCCACGGCTAACCGCGCCCTCTCGCCTACATCGGCCACGCTCATTCCCGGTTTGAAGAGATAGGTGCCAAGCCCAAATCCCGTGCAACCGACAGCAAAGAACTCGTCGAAATTGTCGGGATTGGCTCCGCCCACGGCATAGAGTGGCAGGTCAGGCGGCAGCACCGCTTTGATCGCCTTGATCCCCTTGGCGCCAAGGACTTCGGCCGGGAAAAACTTGAGGCCAGTGGCCCCGGCGCGAATGGCCGAGAAAGCATCGGTCGGCGAAAAGACACCGGGATAGGACTTGAGCCCAAGGCGCACGGTTTCCGCTATCACTTCGGGATTGGTGTCTGGTGATACGATGAATGTCCCGCCAGCGGCCGCAACCGCGCGCACATCTTCTGAGGTAAGGACCGTGCCTGCGCCAATTTCAGCGCGGTCCGACAGGGCATCTGCCGCCTGGCCGATGCTGTCGACAGCGTTGGGCGAATTGAGTGGCACTTCGATCAGCGTGATACCTGCTTCCACCAGCGCGGTGCAGACAGGTACGGCCTCATCGGGCGTAATGCCGCGCAGAATGGCGATGATATGGCGATGAGTCACGAGCAATCCTCAGGATAGCGAAGTGCGGGCGGCCTTGAGTCCAGCCAGCATGACTTCGGTTGAGTTGACGAGGCGACCGGCAGCACCGGCCATGTTCAGGACCTGTGCATATAGGGCACACAGCTTTTCCGAGCCGATCAGGGGCACTGGCTCACTGGCAATCTGGTCGCGGCGCGACGCAATTTCAGTGCCGATGAGGAGGCCGGAAAGGTAGCCCGCGCACCAAGCAGAGCTTTTACCCGAGAGCAGCGATGCCGCGCGCACGCGGAACAACTGGCCCAGCAAATCGGCGGGATTGGTCAGGCCGGTCTCCGCACCTTCGGCGAATCCCGCGTCGCCGTCTTCACCGGCGAGCGGTTCAACCAGGGAATGGCGCAAGACCGAATGGGTCCTGAGGAGGTCGAACATTTCGCCGGTCATGGCGGTGGCGAAGTCCATGATGCTCGTGCCGTCCAGCCGGGCCCACTTTGAATGCGTACCTGGCATACAGACCAGTCCCGAATAGCCCGGGGACACAGTTGCCAGGCCAAGGAGCTGGGTTTCCTCGCCGCGCATGACGTTTTCGCCGCCCTGTCGCTGGCAGACGCCGGGCAGAATGGAAACCCGGAGCCGCTGGTCATTGGCGGCTGGATGTACGGCGCCCTGGCCCAGCCCACCAAGGTCGGTGGGCGCTTCGAGATAGGGCGCTTCCATCCAACCCTGCCTGGCACCCGCCATGCCGCAAATGACGATATCCAGTGCGCGCTCGGCGACACCAAGCTTGCCGAGAACCTCATCGAGCGCATCCGGGAACTGTTCGCGCGCCAGCTTGCCCATCCCCTTGTCGGAGGTCGCCGAGGCGATTTCCACGCCGCTCTCACCTATGGCCCAGGCGCGCAGATTGGATGTGCCCCAATCCACCGCAACCCATGCGATCGTCTCAGCCAAAGCAGTTCCCTTCGTTCATCGCAGCGGCGCGACCCTAGAATGTGCTGTCACCCTTGAACAGCCCAGTCTCCACCGCCGCATCAATAGCGGGGAGCGGGCCCTTCCGCATCTCGCCCAGTAAGTTCCACCCCTTGAATGGGCAGATATCCCGTCAGGGATGCATAGTCACGACTGATTTGTATGATTTTTTGCATCAGACCCATTCACAGGCAATTTTCGCGTGATAGAACGGTTCTCACCAAGGCCCTCAATCCGCGTCCTGGCGGACTAGCAAGGAACAGGCAAGATGACTGCAGACAATGGCGCCACCGGCGGCCGCAAGCTTCGCTCGCGCGCATGGTTCGACAATCCTGATAATCCGGACATGACCGCGCTCTATCTGGAGCGGTACATGAACTTCGGTGTGTCGCGCGAGGAGTTGCAGTCGGGCAAGCCGATCATCGGCATTGCCCAGACCGGCTCGGACTTGAGCCCCTGTAATCGCCACCACATGGTGCTTGCCGAACGCGTCCGCGAAGGTATCCGCGAGGCCGGCGGCATCGCCATCGAATTTCCGGTGCATCCAATTCAGGAAACCGGCAAGCGTCCGACCGCCGGCCTGGATCGCAACCTGGCCTATCTCGGTCTTGTCGAAGTGCTCTACGGCTATCCGCTGGATGGTGTGGTGCTCACCATTGGCTGCGACAAGACTACGCCTGCCATGCTGATGGGTGCGGCCACCGTCAATATTCCGGCGATCGCCCTCTCGGTCGGCCCGATGCTGAACGGCTGGCACAAGGGCGAGCGCACCGGCTCGGGCACCATCGTTTGGAAGGCCCGGCAGATGCTGGCCGCCGGTGAGATCGACTATCCAAAGTTCATCGAACTGGTCGCGTCATCCGCGCCATCCACCGGCTATTGCAACACCATGGGCACGGCCTCGACCATGAACTCGCTGGCCGAGGCGCTGGGCATGCAGCTGCCCGGGTCGGCGGCCATTCCCGCGCCCTATCGCGACCGCCAGGAAATGGCCTGGCGCACCGGCAAGCGCGCCGTGGAAATGGTGCATGAGGATCTGAAACCCTCGGACATTCTGACCAAGGAAAACTTCCTCAACGCCATCGTCGTCAACTCCGCCATCGGTGGCTCCACCAACGCGCCGATCCATATCAACGCCATCGCCAAGCATATTGGCGTCGACCTCAATATCGACGAGTGGCAGCAGCACGGCCACAAGGTGCCGCTACTGGTAAACCTGCAGCCTGCCGGCGAATATCTGGGTGAGGACTACTACCACGCCGGTGGCGTACCGGCAGTGGTCAACGAGTTGATGAAGCAGGGCCTCATCCACGAGAACGCCCCGACCGTCAACGGCAAGACCATTGGCGAGAACTGCGCCAACACGCCCATTGAGGACGACAAGGTCATCCGCCATTTCGACAATCCGCTCAAGGCCGAGGCCGGTTTCCTCGTCCTGCGCGGCAACCTCTTCGACAACGCGATCATGAAGACCAGCGTTATCAGCCAGGAATTCAAGGAGCGCTATCTCTCCGACCCCGCCCATCCGGGCATGTTCGAAGGCAAGGCCGTGGTCTTTGACGGACCAGAGGATTACCACCACCGCATCGACGATCCGGCGCTCGAAATCGACGAGAATACGCTGCTGTTCATGCGTGGGGCCGGCCCGATCGGCTATCCCGGTGCTGCCGAGGTGGTCAACATGCGTCCCCCGGCCTACCTGATCAAGAAGGGTATCTCATCGCTGGCCTGCATTGGTGATGGCCGGCAATCGGGTACCTCCGGCTCGCCCTCTATCCTCAACGCGTCGCCCGAAGCGGCAGCAGGCGGCAATCTCGCCATTCTCAAGACTGGTGATCGCGTCCGCATCGATCTCAATAAGGGTGAAGCCGATATCCTCATCTCCGATGAGGAAATCGCCAACAGGCGTGCAGCTCTGGAAGCGGAAGGCGGCTACAAGTTCCCCAAGCACCAGACGCCATGGCAGGAAATCCAGCGCGGCTTGGTCGGACAACTCGGCGAGGGCGCCATTCTCAAACCCGCCGAAAAATACCAGCGCATCGCCCAGACCGAGGGCCTGCCCCGCGACAATCACTGAGGCATTGCCCGACACGCAACAAAGAAGGCCCGCCAGTCTGGCGGGCCTTTTCATTTGGGCTCTGCACTGAGGTGCTCGTGTACAATCACCCAGCCGCGCGGTTCTCGGCGCAGTACCGTTGTCCCGCGACCGCCTCCCTCGATCCACTTTCCATCGACCATGCCACGCCATCGAAATCGGTAGATGCAGCAGGCACAGGCCTCATCCCCGGAGAGCCAAACCAGGTCCTCCAGCCAATAATGCTCATCGTTGATCCCCGCCCATGTCGCTTCAAAGGCCTGACGGGCGGCGGCTATCCCCTTGTGCGAACCTGAATTGAACCAGAAAACGACATCTTCGGACAACACCGGCAGCAACGCATCAAAGCGGCCTTGATTGATCGTTTCGCCGTAAAAGCCCATCGCCTCCTGAGGCGAAGGAAATCCCATCTCAGTACTTGCGCAGCAGCCCGACGAGCCGGCCTTGTACCTTGACACGATCCGGCGGGAAGATGCGGGTCTCATATGCGGGGTTGGCTGCTTCAAGCGCTACCGTGTCACCCTTGCGGCGCAGGCGCTTGAGCGTAGCTTCCTCATCATCGACCAGCGCCACGATGATTTCGCCGGTCGATGCATGCTCCTGCTTCTTGATCAGCACCGTATCGCCGTCGAAAATCCCGGCCTCGATCATGGAGTCGCCCCGAACCTCAAGGGCATAGTGCTCGCCCGCCCCAAGCATTTCCGGGGGCACTGCGATAGTATGGGAATGGGTCTGGATCGCTTCAATGGGCGTGCCCGCAGCGATCCGCCCCATGACCGGAATGGAGACCGGACGGACATAGTCTTCGCCCGGGCTGCCGGATCGGGCCGGGGGGCTGGCGACCTTGCCCAGATTGCCTTCGATGACAGCCGGCTCGAACCGTGCCTTGCGGCCGCCCAGCGAGGGGTTCATCGAATCGGGGAGCTTGACCACCTCGAGCGCGCGCGCCCGGTTGGGCAGCCGCCGGATGAAGCCGCGCTCCTCAAGGGCCGTTATCAGCCGGTGGATGCCGGATTTGGACGCCAGATCAAGGGCATCCTTCATCTCGTCGAAGCTCGGGGGAATACCGCTCTCCTTCATCCTTTCATGGATGAACATCAGCAGCTCGTGTTGTTTGCGTGTCAGCATTGGCCCCACAACCCCAGAATCGGAACATAGACGGAACGACCATACATGTTCCAGTTATGTTCTGCAATGCCTTGTGGGAAGCTAATGGGAAACGCAAATCAAGCGGCGGGCGAATGCCTCAGAAGGCGTCTATGCGCAAGGCCTCGACGATACTGCCGGCCGGCCTTCCGGGATCGTGTTCCGGTTGCACAATCAGTAGATCGGCCGCGGCCAGTGATGAGGTATGGCCGCTGTCGATCTGGCTGATGGGATCGGCGGCCATCGTTCCGTCCGGGCCATGGACGAGCTGTGCCCGCATGAAGTGTCGGCGCGCGCTGTTGGCCGGTGTCGGGGCTGCAAGAGGCAGCCGCAAGGGCAGGGGACCAGCGTGGCCCAGAAAGGCACGCAGAGCCGGCTTGATGAACACCAGGGCGGTGACCATGGCGGAAACGGGATTGCCCGGCAGCCCGAAGACCAGCGTCCTGCCCCGGGTGCCGAACATCAGCGGCTTTCCCGGCCGCATATTGATGCGCCAGAAGTCGAGCGACACGGCAAGGTCGTTGAGGACGCCCTGGACAAGGTCATGTTCGCCAACCGAGGCGCCGCCTGTCGTGATCAAGAAGTCCGGCTCGGCGCTCAGGATCCCGCCAAGGCGTTCGCGCAATTGCCCGGGATCGTCGGCGAAAATGCCATGGTCGGTGACGATGCGGGCATAGGGCGCCAGCATGGCCGCGAGACCAAAGCTGTTGGAGGCTAAGATCTGGTCGGGGCCGAGGGCGGTGCCGGGGAGAACCAGTTCATCGCCTGTGGCAACCAGCGCTATGCTGGGACGGCGCGCCACGGTCAGCCGTGCCTGGTTGGCTGCCGCCGCAACAGCGATCTGCATTGGTGTGAGGCGTGTACCTGACGTAATCAGCACCTGACCGGTCGAAAAATCATTGCCCTTGGGCCGAACACTATGTCCGGGACGGGCCGGCACGGTGAAACGGACGAAGTCGCCTTCCCGCACCGCCTCTTCCTGCATGATGACGGTGTCAGCCCCTGGTGGCACCGGCGCGCCGGTGAAGATGCGCACAGCCTCTCCCGGCTGCACGCTGCCGCCATAGCCAGCGCCGGCCTGAGACGTTCCGATCACGCGCAACCGCGCGCCCTCCGAGACATCGGCCGCACGCATGGCAAAGCCATCCATCGCGCTGGCGTTAAAGGGCGGTTGGTTATGCCCGGCAATGACCGGTGCAGCGAGCACTCGGCCCACCGCATCGGACAAACGGACCTCTTCCCTGGTCACATCGGGCACACGCGCCAGGATGGCCTGCAAGGCTTCATCGACAGGGAGCAGGCTCATATGTCGCGCCGGAAATCGCCGGATTTGCCCCCGGACTTTTCGACAAGGCAGAGATCGGAAATGACCATGGCACGGTCAATGGCCTTGGCCATGTCGTAAAGCGTCAGCGCCGCCGTTGACGCGGCGATCAGCGCTTCCATCTCCACACCGGTCTGGCCGGTGGTTTCGGCACTGGCCAGAACGCAGATGCTGGTCTCGGTATCGCCCGCAATATCGACGCTGACCTTGGTCAGCGGGATGGGGTGACAGAGCGGGATGAGGTCTGATGTCTTCTTGGCCGCCATGATCCCGGCAATACGGGCGACCGCCAGGGCATCGCCCTTCTTGAGCCCGCCACCCAGAATAGTGGCAATGGTTTCTGCTCGGCCGCTCAACACAGCCTGGGCAACGGCTCGACGTCGCGTAACCGCTTTGTCACCTATATCAACGATATGGGCTTCGCCCTTTCCGTTGAGATGGGTGAGCCCTTGTGCCATCAGCGCACCGTTTCCGGCGCGCCCATGAGGAGGGCGCGGGTGGCGGCAACCACGTCGTCCTGCCGCATCAGGCTTTCACCGACCAGGAAGGTGCCGACATTGCAGCGCTCGTCCAGCATCGTGACGTGCTCGTGGGTCATGATGCCGCTTTCGCTGACCAGCAGCACATCGTCCGGAACCCCCGCAGCCAGATTGACAGTCGTCTCCAGCGTAGTCTCGAAGGTGCGCAGATTGCGATTGTTGACGCCGATGAATTTCGCATCGAGTGCCAGGGCGCGATCAAGTTCAAGCTGATCATGCACTTCCACCAGCGCGTCCATGCCCCATTCCTCGGCCGCGTCGAGCAGGTAACGTGCCACATCGTCGCCGACTGCAGCCAGGATGATCAGGATGCAGTCTGCGCCCCAGGAGCGCGCCTCTGCCACCTGATAGGTTTCAAACAGAAAGTCCTTGCGCAGGACGGGAAGCTTGGTGGCTGCCCGCGCCTCTATGAGGTAGCTGGGCGAGCCCTGGAAGCTGGGCCGATCGGTCAGAACCGAAAGGCACGCCGCCCCCGCCGTCTCATAAGCGCGGGCGATTTCCGCCGGATTGAAATCCGCACGGATCAACCCTTTGGAGGGGCTGGCCTTTTTCACTTCGGCGATCAGCGCATAGTCGCCCCTGGCGCGCTTGTCCTTGATGGCCTTCACAAAGCCGCGCGGCGCCGGCTGGTCATGGGCCTCTGCCACAACCTCCGCCCAGGGCCGCATGCTTTTGGCGGCTGCAATTTCTTCGCGCTTATAGGCTTCGATTTGCTTGAGAATATCGCTCATCAGGCTTGTCCGTTCGATACCGCCACAAGTCGGGCGAGGGTCGCCCTTGCCTTGCCGCTGTCTATGGTGTCCCGCGCCATGGCAATGCCGTCTTCAATCGACCCCACCTTGTCCGCCACCAGCAGGGCAGCCCCTGCATTGAGCAGCACCGTATCACGATAGGCGCCCGCTGCGCCCTCGAACAGGGCGACAATGGCGGCGGCATTCTCCGCCGGCTCACCACCCAACAGATCCTTGGGATCGGTGAGCCTCAGGCCCACCCGCTCGGGATGAAGTTCAAAACTGCGCAGATCGCCATCGGCAATCTGGGCCACGAAATTGGGGCCGGACGTGGAGAGTTCATCCAACCCCTCACTGGAATGGACAACCCAGGCCTTGATGGCGCGGTTGGCGAGCAGCGCTGCCGCGACCGGTTCCACCCATTCCTGCGCATAGACGCCAAGCAGGTAGCGCCGCACTCCGGCCGGATTGGATTGTGGACCCAGGAGGTTGAACAACGTGCGCACGCCCATTTCTGCCCGCGCCGGCCCCACATGGCGCATTGCCGGATGATGGTTGGGCGCGAACATGAAGCCGATATTGGCCTCGGCAATGGTCTTGCCGATCTGTTCGGGCGTCAGATCCAGCTTGACGCCCAGTGCCTCAAGCGCCTGCGAGGAACCGGAGCGCGATGACAGCGCCTTGTTGCCGTGCTTGGCGACGGGCACACCGGCGGCTGCCACAACCAGCGCGGTGGCCGTCGAGATATTGAGGCTGCCCACCCCGTCGCCGCCAGTGCCCACAATGTCGATAGCGTCCCCGGGCGCGGTGACGGGCACCATCTGCTCGCGCAGGATGGACACGGCAGCCGCGATTTCGCCCACAGTCTCGCCCTTGATGCGCATGCCCATCAGGAACGCGCCAATCTGGGCCGGGGTGGCGTCGCCATTCATGATGATGCGCATGACGTCGCGCATCTCTTCGCCGGTGAGGTCCTTGCCGACGGCGATCTTGTTCAGAGCTTGCTTGATATCCATCACGCAACCTTCTTTCCGTTGAAGTCGCGGGCAATGTTGAGGAAATTCTGAAGGAGCGCATGCCCGTTTTCCGAGGCGATGCTTTCAGGGTGGAACTGCACGCCATGCAGCGGCAGGCTCTTGTGCTGCATGCCCATGATGAGCCCGTCATCGGTGGTGGCCGTGACTTCCAGCTCGTCCGGCAGGGTGTCTGCCTTGACGATCAGGGAGTGGTACCGGGTGGCCTCGAAGTCGTTGTTGAGGCCGCGGAAAATGCCCTTGCCGGTATGGTGGATATTGCTGGTCTTGCCGTGGAACAGGCTGGGCGCGCGCACCACGTCGCCACCCAGCGCCTGGCCCATGGCCTGGTGCCCCAGGCACACGCCCAACATGGGGATGGTCGACTTGAACCGATCGATGACCGCCAGGCAGATGCCGGCCTCATTGGGTGTGCAGGGGCCGGGGGAAAGCACAATGGCCTGGGGCGCCATGGCGGCGATTTCTTCGAGCGTAATCTTGTCGTTACGCCTGACGGTGATGTCGGCGCCCAGTTCCCCGAGAAAGTGGACGAGGTTGTAGGTGAAGCTGTCATAGTTGTCGATGACGAGGGTCTTGGTCATTGGCCTGTCCTCATGGGTGGTTCTTTAGGGAAGGTTTCAGAACCAGCCCCGCCATCGCCTATTCGTTCCCATCACGCCCATCACTGGCCCACTCCTGCCTCGCCCGCATAGCGTAGCGCTTCCTCGGCGGCGCTGAAAAGGGCGCGTGCCTTGTTCTCGCACTCGAGCTGTTCGAGCTCCGGACGGCTATCCGCGACAATGCCGGCACCGGATTGAACATAGAGCTTGCCGTCCTTGACGATCCCGGTGCGCAGCACAATGCAAGTGTCCATCGTGCCATCGGCCCCAAAATAGCCCACGCAACCGCCATAGATGCCGCGTCGTGACTTTTCGAGCTCGTCGATGATTTCCATCGCCCGGACTTTGGGCGCGCCCGACACGGTGCCGGCGGGAAAACCGGCAGAGAGCGCATCGACAAAGTCATATTGGGGGTCAAGCTCGCCAACGACGTTGGAGACGATATGCATGACGTGGGAATAGTATTCGAGGAAGAACTTGTCGGTAACCTTGACCGAACCGATCTTTGCGACACGGCCCACATCGTTGCGCCCCAGATCGAGCAGCATCAGATGCTCTGACAGCTCCTTGGGATCCGACAGCAATTCCGCGGCCAGTTCCTTGTCCCGCGTGGGCGTTGCACCCCGCTTGCGCGTACCGGCGATCGGACGGATCGTCACCTCGCCATCCTGCACCCGCACCAGGATTTCGGGACTGGAACCCGCAAAGGCGAAACTCCCGAAATCAAAGAAATACATATATGGGCTGGGATTGGTACGCCGCAGCGCTCGATAAAGCGCGGTCGGGGGCAGGGTGAAATCAGCCGAAAAGCGCTGGCTCAGCACGACCTGGAAGATGTCGCCGGCGGTGATGTAGTCCTTCGCCCGCGCCACCATCTCGAAATATTCATCGCGCGTGGTGTTGCTGGTGACCGCAATGGATTCAAGATCGGCCAGGGCAGGGGCAGCCGGTGTTGCTCGGGTCAGTCGCGCGATCGCGTCGCTGATCCGGTCCTCGGCTGCCGCCAAGGCCTGCGCAGCCGTCACGCCGTCGCGGACATAGACGGGCGCGGTCAGATAGAGTTCATCCTTGACCGTGTCGAAGATGGCCAGCAGTGAGGGACGCATCAGCAGCGCCTCAGGCGTCTGCAGATCGTCGGGATTGGCGTTCGGCAACACTTCCATGTACCGCACCATTTCATAGCCCAGATAGCCGTAAATGCCCGCCGATTGGGGTGGCAAACCCTGTGGCATGTCGATTTGGCTCTCGGCGACCAGATTACGCAGCGCGTCGAGCGGCATGTCGTCCAGTGGTTCGAAAATATCGGGTGTGGTCTGGGCACTGCGATTGATCGAGGCCTTGCCGTCCTCGACCTTGAGGATCAGATCCGGCAGAAGGCCGATCATGGAATAGCGGCCGCGTGTGGTGCCGTCTTGAACGCTCTCCAGCAGGAACGTGTGAGAACGGCCCGCGGCAAGCTTGAGATAGGTGCCAATGGGCGTTTCCAGATCCGCTACGACGCGACGCCAGACGAGTCCAGACTTTCCGGCATCGTATTGCGCGGCAAAGGTCTTGGAGTAGTCGTCGCCCATTTTGGTCTGGTTCCGTTGGTGAGAAGGCCGTTATTGGCCGTAGTTCTGGACAAGCAGCTGGTTCAGCGCCTGCTGGTTGATACGAAGGCCGGCATCGTCCCGCACGGCAGCCACGAACTCGGCGGTCAGGCCGGCTCGGGTTTCGGCATCGAGGCTCGCAAGGGTCGCATCATCAAGCGGCTCGCCTGCCTCGGTCGTGTCCACAACCTGGAACACCACATGTTCGCCGCTCTCGCTCAGAACGGCCCCGGCATGCCCCGGACCACCGGCGAAGGCTGCCGAAGCCACGGTGCCGTCGATCAGCCCGTCCTCCGAGCCGAATCGCGTGAACGGCGCGCTGAGCTGGGGGAAAACGCTCATCTCCAACCCGATATCGGAGAGGGCTTCGCCTGCTTCAAGACGCGCAACGATGTCTTCGCCCCTTGCGGCCAGCGCCTCGTTCACGCGCTCTTCCATAATGGCAGCCTCGACCTCCGCGCGCACTTCATCCAGCGTTTGGTCGCGGGCCGGCTCCACCTGCTCGAGATCGAACCACAGATGAGCGTTGCCCGACAGGGGGATGGAGGGGATCAACCGGTCCTGCTCGGCCGCGAATATTGCTTGCGATACACGCTGGTAGTCCTCCGGCCCAAGGTTGGGCAGCACGGAGAGCTCAGACCCGCCAGCGGTCACTTCCGCCTCATAGACCGGCAGCCCAAAGCGTTCGGCGATCTGTTCGATCGGCTGGAAGGCCGCGCGCAGTTCTTCAATCTGGTCGAGAATGTCGCTGATTTCTGTCCGCGCTTCGGCAAGGGTGAGGCGCTGGACGATCTCGTCGCGGGCTTCCGCCAAAGTCGGCTCGCGCGCTTCCTCGATCGCATCGACATGCACCGCACGCTGGCCGCCAATGCCCTCGATGATGGCGAACCCGCCCTCCGGAAGCCCGAAGGCCGCAGTGGCCAGGCGACTATCGGTGATCTCGCCTTCGGTCAGCGTTCCCAGGTTCGACGGTGTCAACCCGGCTTCGGCAACGAGGGTGTCGAAATCGGTGCCGGCAGCAAGACCGGCCTCAAACTGCGCCTGCAGTTCGGGCGTGGCCAGCGAGACCTGCTCGATGGTCCGCCGCTCCGGCGTGGTGAGCGATGCCTTTGTGGCCTCGTACTCGGCCGCGATGGCGTCCTCCGAAATGTCCTTGGTTGCCGCCAGCGAAGCCAGCGACAGATCGAGCAGTTTGACTGACCGGCTTTCGACAGTCCGGTATTCCGCCTGGTGCTCGCTGAGATAGGCCGCCAGTTCCTCCTCAGTGGGTGAGGCTGGGGTCTCGATGCCTGTTTCGCTCAAGATCAGATAATCGATGGTCCGGGTCGCGGTGGCATAATCATTGATAAGCCCGGCGGCGACTTCCGGCATGTCGACATCGGCAAATAGCGCGGTGGTCAGCTGCTCCCGGCGGGCCTCGTCCGCCCGCGCCTCGAAATACTCGGCCTCCGTCCAACCGGCGCTCTGCAACACCTGGGAGAACAGGGCGGGATCAAAATTGCCGAGCGTTCCGTGGAAAGACGGATCTTGACGCAAAAGCTGCGCCAGCTTGGCGTCGGATACGCCTAGCGCGAACTGGCTGGCCAAAGTGTCCAATGCCGCGCCCTGCGAAAGCCCGAGAATGACGGAAGTGGGAATGCCCATCGCCTCGGCCTGGCTGGCCGTTGGCACCGATCCCATCTGCTGCGCGAAGGCGTTGACCTGGTTCTGATAGGCCCGCAGGAATTCCTGCGAGGTGATCTCCTCATCGCCGACGCGCGCCACCGTATTGCTGCCCAGGTCGACAATCACATTGTTGATGCCGAAGCCCGCTACACCGACAAGCAGGAACGCCCCCAGGATCTTTCCCGGCCAGGATTTTGCAAAATCACGCAAACCATCGAGCATCTGAAGCGTTCCAGTTTCGGGTCCGACCCTTTACCCTATGGCCAGGGACGGACTACTAAGACAAATACGACAGCCGGGGTTAGGGCAAAGCCCCGTCCGGCGCAAGAGGCAGGAGTACCAAGATTGTCGACCGTATCACCGCTGATCGCCGGAAATTGGAAGATGAACGGGCTCACCCACTCGCTGGATGAGCTGACCGAACTTGCGCGTCTGCTGACCACAGGCGAGTCGCCGCGGGCCCTCGTCGTGGTCTGTCCACCCGCCACCCTGCTCGCCGCTGTGGCTGCCCAGGGCGCATCGAGCGGCATCATCGCCGGTGGGCAGGATTGTCACCAGGAATCTCACGGCGCCCATACCGGCGACATCTCCGCCAGCATGCTGGCCGATGCCGGCGCGCAATATGTCATTGTTGGCCACTCAGAGCGCCGCACAAATCACGGGGAAACCGACGAGACCGTCCGCGCGAAGGCAGAGGCGGCCATCGGCGCCGGCCTCAAGCCAATCATCTGTATTGGCGAGACCGAGGCTCAACGGGACGCCAACGAGGCCGAAGCGGTGGTCTCGGCCCAGCTGGCGGCCTCGATTCCCGATGCGGCCGAACTCCACGAAGTGATTGTCGCTTACGAACCGGTATGGGCCATCGGCACCGGGCGGACGCCCACGATCGATGAGATTGACCAGATGCACAATGCCATTCGCGCGCGCCTTGTCGATCGCTTCGGCCTTTCCAAGGGGGAGAGCATCCGCATTCTCTACGGCGGTTCGCTCAAGCCGCAGAATGCACATGAAATCCTGCGCGTCGGCAACGTCAATGGCGGTCTTGTTGGCGGCGCAAGCCTCTTGGCAAAGGACTTCTATACGATTATCTCCGCCGTCTAGAGCAACCGGGCGGTCATCCGCTTGCGGCGAAAAAGCGCTGCGGGCGGCTGGTATTTGCCGTTCGGGGGGTGTATGACCCCGCATCCTTTCCAACCCGGGCGGGCCTTTTGGCATGTCCGGACCGACGCAAAGACAAGAGATTCATGGCCAACGTACTGCTCGTCGCCTATTTGCTGATCGTGCTGGCGCTGATTGTCGTCATCCTGATCCAGCGTTCCGAAGGGGGCGCTCTCGGCATTGGTGGCGGTGGTGGCGGCGGCCTGATGACCGCCCGCGGCTCGGCCAATCTTTTGACCCGGACCACGGCCATCCTTGCGGTGCTGTTCTTTGCCTCCGCGATCGGTCTGACCATTCTGAACGAGCTTGATCGCGGGACCTCCAGCATCCTGGATAATGCCACGACGTTGGAAGATGGCACGCAGCCGTCCACCGTGCTCGATGCGCTCAATGCATTGCAGGGCGACGACACCTCCGACCTGCCCCTGCCGACCGATACGGCGACACCGGCCGTCGACGCAACGACGACTCAGCCGACTCAGGGTGACCTGCCGGTTCCCGAGGCGCCTGCTGCCGGCGCTGATGCTGCTGCAACGCCCGACGACGCTTCGGGTGGCACCGCTACTGAAACGCCCGCGGCGCCGACGGGCAACTGATCCGCCGCAAGGCGTCCGTGAAAAAGGGGATGGCGACATCCCCTTCTTCTTTTTGTGTAGAGCGGCTTTCCCGCTCTGCGAATCGACAATGATGTGCTTATGGTGATCGCCCATGGCTCGGTACGTATTCATCACCGGAGGCGTGGTTTCCTCCCTTGGCAAAGGTCTGGCTTCGGCGGCGCTTGGCGCTGTCCTGCAGGCACGCGGCTATAAGGTCCGCCTGCGCAAGCTCGACCCCTATCTCAATGTGGATCCCGGCACGATGTCGCCGACCCAGCATGGCGAGGTCTTCGTCACCGATGACGGTGCCGAGACCGACCTTGACCTGGGCCACTACGAGCGCTTCACCGGGCGCGCCGCCAACAAGCAGGACAACGTCACCTCCGGCCGGATCTATTCGGACCTCTTGGCCAAGGAGCGCAAGGGCGAGTTCCTGGGCGCGACCGTACAGGTCATTCCCCACGTGACCGATGCCATCAAGAGTTTCGTTCTCGATGGTAATGAGGACTACGATTTCGTGCTGGTCGAGATCGGCGGCACCGTGGGCGACATCGAGGGTCTGCCTTTCTTTGAAGCCATTCGCCAGCTTGGCAACGAGTTGCCGCGCAACCACGCGGCCTATCTCCATCTGACCCTGATGCCCTACATCCCCTCTGCCGGGGAGCTCAAGACCAAGCCGACGCAGCACTCCGTCAAGGAATTGCGCTCGATCGGCATTGCGCCGGACGTACTGCTGGTCCGCTGCGACCGGCCCATACCCGAAGGCGAAAAGAAGAAGCTCAGTCTCTTCTGCAACGTCCGCGAAACCGCCGTCATCCAGGGCTTGGACGTTGCCTCGATCTATGACGTGCCGGTCGCCTATCACAAGGAAGGGCTGGACCGCGAAATCCTCGCGGCCTTCGGCATTACCGACGCACCCGAACCCGATTTGTCTGCCTGGGACGAGGTATCGCGCCGCTACCACAATCCCGAAGGCGAGGTGAATATCGCCATCGTCGGCAAATATACTGGCCTTAAGGACGCCTATAAGTCGCTCTCTGAAGCGCTCACCCATGGCGGGATCGCCAACAAGGTGAAGGTCAACCTGCAATGGATCGACTCCGAAGTCTTCGAACGCGACGACCCCGCGCCCTATCTTGAGCACGTACACGGCATTCTAGTGCCCGGCGGCTTCGGCGAGCGCGGCTCGGCCGGCAAGATCGAAGCGGCGCGCTTCGCCCGCATCAAGGACGTGCCCTATTTCGGCATCTGTTTCGGCATGCAGATGGCTTGTATCGAGGCCGCCCGCAACACCGCGGGCATCAAGAATGCCTCATCCACCGAATTCGGCCCGACCAAGGAACCGATCGTGGGCATGATGACCGAATGGGTGAAGGGCAACGAGAAAGAAACCCGCGGGGCTGAGGGTGACATGGGCGGCACATTGCGCTTGGGCGCCTATCCGGCCCAGCTGACGCGCGGCTCCCGCGTCGCCGACATTTATGGTTCCACCCGCATTTCGGAGCGCCATCGTCACCGCTATGAGGTGAACATGGAGTATCGCAAGCTGCTGGAAAAGAACGGCCTGCTGTTCTCCGGTGTCTCGCCCGACGGCAAGCTGCCCGAAATTGTCGAGCGCACTGATCACCCCTGGTTCATCGGCGTGCAGTTCCACCCCGAACTGAAATCCAAGCCGTTCGAGCCACACCCGCTCTTCACCAGCTTCATTGCTGCTGCGATGGACCAGAGCCGGTTGGTCTAGGCATAGAAGGCTATTCCCAATACGGTTCCGCCCTCGGGCTTTGCCCAAGGGCCTCTGTCCACTCTATACGCGTTGGAACTGGTCCTCGGGTCAAGCCCGTGGACGGCACTGTGTTGGGCGAGGGCAGGGCGCCATGCTAAGCTCCCATTGTCTGGAGACACCACATGGCTGAAATTCTCTCCCTCTCCAAAGCCCGCAAGGCCAAGGCCCGCACCGAAAAGGAAGCGGCGGCCGAGGCGAACCGCTTGAAGTTCGGCCGCACCAAGGCCGAAAAGCTCAAGGATGCGGCCGAAAAGGCGAAGGCCGATAAACATATCGACGGGCACAAGCGGGAAGACTGATCAGGCGGCTGTAGAGGCCGCGCGGGATGCATCCTTGTATAGGAAGAGCCCCGACAGGGCTGCCAGGAAGGCGAGGCCCGAGGCTATGGTGCGGAGCTGGTTCCAGAATTGCCATGGTTGCGAGTAGTCCTGCCAGATAGTTTTGGCCGACGCGACGTCCTGAGGTATGGCGACTGTCGCCAGAGCTTCGTTCATGGGGACATTCACCCCCAAGGTCACCATGAGGCAAAACCCGGCATAGAGAGCGGCAGCCAGCGCGAACGCAGCCGCACTCAATCGGTGCTTCTGCGCGAGGAGCAGGGCGGCAGTCAGTCCCAGTGCAATCGGTGTACCGAAGAAGGCGGGCGCAAAGACCGCATTGCGCACCGAAGCATTCATCGCCTGCATGGCCGCGATGGCTATCCTGGGGTCGGCCGCATCAAGCCCCCACATGGTCGAGCAGACCCAGGCATAGAAGAAGCCGAAAATGGCTGCGCTCAACACAAGCGACACCGTGATCACGACGACGGACAGAATACGCATTGCCGGCTCCCTTGCTAATGCGCCATTTTCCGTACAAATATGTACGGACATACATAACCGTATACATGTGTACGATTATTTGTAAAGCGGGGGAGCGGGTGAAAGAAGACAGGCGAAAAGAGCGTCACGAGCAGATTTGTCGCGCAGCCTATGAGCTCCTGGCCACGCACGGCTATGGGGGGACCTCGATGCTCTACATTGCCCGCGCGGCCAAGGCATCCAACGAAACCCTCTATCGCTGGTATGGCGACAAGGATGGTCTGTTCAGGGCCATGGTACGGGACAATGCCGCCGAAACGCGGATGATACTCTCCGACGCCATTCAGGCGCAGGCTGACCCCAGACAGACGCTGGAGAGGGTGGCCCCGATCTTTCTCACCATGCTCCTTGGCGAACGCGCCATTCTGCTCAATCGGGCTGCGGCAGCGGATCCAAACGGCGCATTGGGTGCGGCCATATCCGCGGGTGGCAGGAACGAGATCATGCCACTGTTCGAAGGCGTCATGGAACGCCTCTGCCAGGGGAAAGCAGTCACCGCGAAACAGGCGACACAGTGGTTCCTCGGTTTGCTGATCGGCGATCTGCAGATCAGGCGCGTCATCAACGACGCGTCTGCGCTGTCAGAGTTGCAGGCGCAAATGCGCTCACGGGAAGCCTTGGAGGTCTTCTATCGCCTTATCGATGGGTCATTGCCGGCCGCTGGGTAGCGAGTGCCGACGAAGACCGGCTCACCAATCCACCTGGCAGACCACGCCGTCGGGCCCGAATTGCATGCTCTCGGGCGTATACTGAAAGATCTCAATCTTGACCCCGCTCGGGTCGGCCAGCCAGCATTGCCAGGTGTGGTCGACACCCAGTTTCTTGTCTGTCACCGACACACCCTTGGCCTTCGCATTGGCCATGAAGCCGTCGATATCGTCGGTCTCGAAGCAGATGTGATTGATCTGGTTGGTGTCTTCGAAGCGGCTCTCGCCTTTGCGGAACACTTCGACGAAGGTGCGGTTGCCGAAATCGAGATAGAAGCCGATGCGGTCCTCTCCGCGCTTGAAATCGAATTTTGGCGCCACTCCCAGCACGTCGCGATAGAAGGCTTCCACGGCGTCGAGGTCGCGGGCGAAAATGCAGGTATGGGCCACCTGCTTGATGAGCGGGCTTGTCACGTCGGTCTCCTCCGGAATCTGCAAGCTGGACAGCATGCCCTGACATGTTAGGACATGGAAGGCATTCGGACCAGACGGGAGGGGATCAATCATGGCACGCATTGTCGTTATCGGGGCCACGGGTCATATCGGCACCTATCTCGTTCCGCGCCTCGTCCGGGCTGGCCATGATGTCGTCGCAGTGACACGTGGCACCTCCGAGCCCTATCTTCCGAACACGGCCTGGGAGCATGTAACGCGCGTGCGGATCGACCGCGCGGCCGCCGAGGCCAGCGGAGACTTCGGCCGGGCGATCGCCGATCTCAATCCCGACATTGTCATCGACAATATCTGCTTCACCCTCGACAGCGCCCGCCAACTGGCAGAGGCCCTGATCGGCAAGGTCCGCCACTTCCTCCATATCGGCACAATCTGGACGCATGGCTTTTCCGAGGTCGTGCCGGCGCCCGAGGACGTCACCAAGAGGCCCTTCGGCGAATACGGCCTGCAGAAGGCCGCCATAGAAGACTATCTGCTCGGTCTGGCGCGGCGTGACGGCTTCCCGGTCACCATTCTGCATCCCGGCCACATCGTGGGGCAGGGGTGGTCGCCACTCAATCCCGCTGGTCACTTCGACAATATCGCGTTCGAAACGATCGCGCGCGGCGGAACATTGGCCTTGCCCAATTTCGGCATGGAGACAGTGCATCATATCCACGCGGATGACATCGCCGTCCTGCTGATGCTGGCCATGGAGAATTGGAGCGTGTCCGTAGGGGAAGCCTTCCATGCTGTCTCGCCCGGCGCCATCACCCTCCGCCACTATGCCGAAGCCATGTATCGCTGGTTTGGCAAGCAGCCATCGCTGAGCTTCCACCCCTGGGAGGAATGGAAGGCGATGCAGACGCCCGAGAATGCTCAGGCGACCTGGGAGCATATTGCCCGTAGCCCCAATGCCAGCATCGCCAAGGGGCGCCGGCTGCTCGGATACGCTCCGCGCTATAGTTCACTCGAAGCGGTGCAGGAATCGGTGTCCTGGCTCATCACCAAAGGCAAACTGGCCGTCTAGCAGGCTTTCTATGCGCGTTTTTTGCGCATCCCCTCTTTTCACTGTCACACGGCCCGTCTAGACAGGCACTCACACCCAAAAAGCTTTCCGGGAAGGGCTCGCATGTCTTCAATTATCCACGTCAATGGCCGCCAGATTTTCGACAGCCGCGGCAACCCGACCGTCGAGGTCGATGTGGTGCTGGACGATGGCAGCTTTGGCCGCGCGGCCGTGCCGTCAGGCGCCTCGACCGGCGCCCATGAGGCCGTGGAACTGCGCGACGGCGGCGCTCTCTATATGGGCAAGGGCGTGACCCAGGCAGTCGAGAACGTCAACACCGTCATTGCCGACGAGATCCAGGGCATGGACGCGCTTGATCAGCTCGCCATCGACCAGGCCATGATCGAGCTCGATGGCACCGCCAACAAGGGCAAGCTCGGCGCCAACGCCATTCTCGGCGTCTCCCTCGCCGTTGCCAAGGCCGCCGCCGAATCGAGCGAGCTGCCCTTCTATCGCTATATCGGCGGCCCGAACGCCCACGTCCTGCCCGTCCCGATGATGAACATCATCAATGGCGGCGAGCATGCCGACAATCCCATCGACATGCAGGAATTCATGATCCTGCCCGCAGGCGCCAAGTCGCTGGCCGACGCCGTGCGCATCGGCGCCGAAATCTTCCACACCCTCAAGAAAGGTCTCTCGGCCGAGGGCCATAACACCTCCGTGGGTGACGAAGGCGGCTTTGCCCCGAACCTCAAAAGCGCCGACGATGCCTTGGGCTTCATCATGCGCTCGATCGAAAAGGCCGGTTACAAGCCGGGCGAGGACGTCTTCCTCGGTCTAGATTGCGCCGCCACCGAATACTACAAGAACGGCAAGTATGAGATGGTGGGCGAGGGCAAGTCGCTCTCCTCTGACGAAAATGTCCGCTTCCTCGAGGACCTTGCCAATCGCTATCCGATCATTACCATCGAAGACGGCATGGCCGAGGACGATTGGGATGGCTGGAAGGCTCTGACCGACGCCATTGGCAAGAAGGTCCAGCTCGTCGGCGACGATCTCTTCGTCACCAACACCCAGCGCCTCGTATCGGGCATCAAGATGGGTGTCGCCAATTCGATCCTGGTCAAGGTCAACCAGATCGGCTCACTGTCGGAAACCCTGAACGCCGTCGATACCGCGCACCGCGCCGGCTACACCTCGGTCATGTCGCACCGCTCGGGCGAAACCGAGGATTCGACCATTGCCGACCTCGCCGTGGCCCTGAACTGCGGTCAGATCAAGACCGGCTCGCTCAGCCGTTCGGATCGCCTGGCCAAGTACAACCAGCTGATCCGCATCGAGGAGCAGCTCGGGTCGTCGGCCAAATATGCCGGCTATTCGGTGGTCAAGGGCCGCTGATCGGTTCGCCAAAAGTTACGCAAATGCCCGGGAGCGATCCCGGGCTTTTTCTATTCGGGAATCCCTGCCCAATGGCCAATACCCACGAGCCCTACAGCGATCATGCCGGTCAGCCATCCCACCGCGCAAATCTTGTAGTAGGGCAAATATGCGGGTGTCCCGATCCCTGCCATATAGTCATGTGCCCGCGAGGGTCGGTCAATTGATCTGTCTTTCCGTGACTGCAGCGCGATACGCAGCAGGCCATAGGAAAACAAGCAGACGGATATCGCGATCAGAACGAAGAAGATAGAAAGTAGAACCGCTCGCATTCTGTCACCCAGAGGCCTACTGAAACGCCGTCTCCGCAAAACTGCGTAGTTTCCGCGAATGCAGCCGTTCCGCTGGCTGGTCCCGCAAAATCTCCATGGCCCGAAGCCCGATCTGCAGATGCCGGTTGACCTGCGTGCGGTAAAAATCCGAGGCCATGCCGGGCAGCTTCAATTCGCCATGAAGCGGCTTATCCGACACGCACAATAGCGTGCCATAGGGCACGCGGAAGCGGAAACCATTGGCCGCAATGGTGGCAGATTCCATGTCCAGCGCCACGGCGCGCGACTGGCTGAGCCGCCGCGTGATTTCCACTTGGTCGCGAAGCTCCCAATTGCGGTTGTCGAAGGTCGCCACCGTGCCGGTGCGCATGATCTTCTTGGTTTCCAGCCCCTCGGTCTGGGTGATTTCCTCCACTGCCCGTTCCAGCGCCACCTGCACCTCGGCCAGCGCCGGAATGGGCACCGAAAGCGGCAGATCGGCATCGAGCACATGGTCCTCTCGCACATAGGCGTGCGCCAACACATAGTCGCCCAGTTCCTGGCTGTTTCGAAGGCCCGCGCAATGTCCCAGCATGATCCAGGCATGCGGACGCAGAACGGCGATATGGTCGGTGATGGTTTTGGCGTTGGACGGCCCCACACCGATATTGATCATGGTGATGCCGCGGCCGCGGTCGCCCACCAGGTGATAAGCCGGCATCTGTGGGGTGCGCGGCGGAGGATTGCCCGTCACCCCGCCACCGGTCAGCATATTGTCGGTCGCGACATTGCCCGGCTCGATAAAGCGCTGGTAATGCGGATGTTTTTCCGCCATCCAGCCCTTTGCCAAACGGCAGAATTCGTCGATATAGAACTGGTAATTGGTGAAGATCACGAAGTTCTGGAAATGCTCGGCATCGGTGCCAGTGTAATGCGCCAGCCGGAACAGCGAATAATCCACTCGCGGCGCGGTAAAGGCTGAGAGCGGGTAGGGCCCGCCCCGCGGCGGCACATAGGTGCCATTGGCAATCTCGTCGTCGGTATTGCCCAAATCCGGCGCGTCGAACAGATCGCGCAACGGTACGTCCATGGCGTTGAGTACCTTGCCGTCGAGATGATCGCGCGGGCCCAGCGCAAAATGCAGCGGGATCGGCGTATCGGACTCGCCAACTTCAATGGCCCCGCCATGGTTCTTGAGAATGACGGCGAACTGCTCCTGCAGATAACCCTTGAACAGGTCCGGCGCTGTCACCGTTGTGCGATAGATGCCCGGCGTATGGAGATATCCATAGGGCAGGGTGCTTTCATGCTTGGAATAGCTGGTGGAACGCACTTCCACCTGCGGATAACAGGCACGCACACGCCCGGCAGGTACCTCGCCCTTTGTCAGGCCTGCGAGGTGGTCGCGAATGAAGGCACAGTTGCGATGATAGATATGCGCGATATGCGCCCAGGCCGCCTCCGGATCGGTAAAGGACTGTGTGGCAAGGCGTGGCGGGCTGAGTGTGGTCATGTCTGTCCTTTGGGGCGGCCCGCGGATCGGGCGGCGAAACTGGAATCGTACTGCGTTGACCGCTCAATATAGAGGCCGCATGACGGCTTCTCAACGCGGGTGCCGTTTGCATCGCATCTTTCACACTTCGGTGACCGGCTCTTTTCTCGCCGCAATTGCGCACCATCTTGCGCTGTAGTTCATCGGCACAGCAAACGACCCATGCAACCGATGAGCGGGAGCGATTTGCCGCTTGTCCCCCAAGCCCTCAACAGCGCGGTGGGTCGCATCCCCTAGAGGCCGCCCGGCAGAGATGCCGTGGCGGCCTTCACTTGTTCGGATAGGTGGTCCGCAGCTTGTGCACCGAGATATCGACCAGCTCGCGCAGCACGTCGAGATCGATGTCGCCCAGGCGCTTGACGTAAAGACAGGCCTTGCCCATGCGGTGCTTGCCGAGCCTGGCCAGCAGCGCCTCGCGCCTTTCATTCTCTTCGGGAAAGTATGTGCCCATCAGATAGATGCTGAACTCGGCCTTGCGAGGCGCAAAGCCCACGAGAAACGCATCGCCCTCATGCCCGGTGGGATAGCGGTAGTGATATTGCCCGAAACCCACCATGGTCCCCCACAACACTGGTGGTTCCCCGGTCGCTTCGCTCATCAACTCCACCAGCACGTGCGAGTCAGCGCGCTTTCGGTCATCTTCCACCTGGGCGAGAAATTCTCCGACATCACCGGTGTGTGGCTTGGTCTTCTGTTCGGCCATGACCGCTTCACTGCTCCGTCTGGTAATTGACCAGTACCTCGCCGTCCATTTCGCCGTCATAGCTGGCATCGACGGTGAAATGGACCAGCGAGAACGCTCCATCGCGGAACACCCATGTCCCCGCGGAACTGGCATCGCCCAGCCCGCGCCACTTCGAAAACGACTCGATGGTCAGGGTGTCCGGATCAAAATAGGAGTTCACCAGCAGGTTCCGGGACGTCATCCCAACCACCGTGATGGCTTCGACGGCCCCGTTATAGTCGTCATTCTCATATTTCACGTCGAAGGCCGGCTCGGCAAAGCCCAGCGGCTGCAACCCGTCATACTCCCTGAGCAGGTAATAGGCGTGGCTCTCGTTGTAAGCGCCGGAATAGCAGAACAGCCGCACTAGCGTGACCTCGGCACGATCGCTTTCCTCGCCCGAACTCCAACTGGGTAGATAGCTGAACGTCCAGCTCTCATAGTCGTTCTCAGGCACATATCCGCTCCCCTCGCAGGCATCGCCCCCCGCCAGCTTATGCAGCTTCCTGGCCTGCTTCTCCAGCGAGGCGTCCTGTGCAAGTGCAGCGGTGGCCGAAAGCGCCAGAATTGGCAGCCAAAGCAATGGACGGATCATTCCTCATCCCTTATGTCGAAGCGCAAAAGCGGGTCCTCCACCCGCCCTTGGCACTAAAGCAGATCGAGGCCGAAATGACCGCAAAAATCATCGACGGAAAACGCTTTGCCGAAGATCTGCGTGGCCGCATTGCCGGCCATGTCGCCCGCCTCAAGGCCGAACACGGCATCACCCCGGGTCTGGCAGTGGTGATCGTTGGCGAGGACCCGGCCAGCCAGGTCTATGTCTCCTCCAAGGCCAAGCAGACCGCTGAAGTGGGCATGAATTCGTTCAAGCACGAATTGCCCGCCGATACCCCTGAAGCAGACCTGCTCGCCCTGATCCAACAACTCAATGCCGACCCCGCCGTTCACGGCATCCTGGTGCAGATGCCGGTGTCCAAGCACATCGACCCCAACAAGGTCATCGAAGCCATCGATCCGGCCAAGGATGTCGACTGCTTCACCCCCGCCAATGTCGGCAAGGTGCAGATTGGCCTGCCCGGCCCGGTATCCTGCACGCCACTGGGCTGCCTCATGCTGCTGCGCGACGAGCTTGGTTCGCTTGAAGGCAAGAGTGCCGTCATCATTGGCCGCTCCAATCTCGTCGGCAAGCCCATGGCGCAGTTGCTGCTGCGCGACAATTGCACCGTTACGGTGGCGCACTCGCGCACAAAGGACCTGGCCGATGTGGTACGCCAGGCCGACATCGTCGTGGCCGCTGTCGGCCGCCCCCAGATGATCAAGGGCGACTGGATCAAGCCGGGTGCGGTGGTCATCGATGTCGGCATCAATCGGGTGCCCGCCCCGGAAAAGGGCGAGGGCAAGACCCGCCTCGTCGGCGACGTGGACACAGATGCAGCCGCTCAGGTCGCTTCCGCCATCACCCCGGTACCGGGTGGCGTCGGCCCCATGACTATTGCCTGCCTGTTGGCCAACACCATCACCACTGCTTCGCTGATGAATGGCCTCACCCCGCCGAGCGATCTCACGGCATGAATGATCTGGCGCATGATCCCGGCGGCAAGGTGCGCCTTCGCCTGGGCGAAGGCGTGCGCGGCGACGCCCTGATGAGCGCGGACGGCCGCTATCGCCAGCGCATGCGCCGTTGGCTGGGGGAGACATTCCCCGAGACCTACATCGTCTTTATCGGCATGAACCCGTCCACGGCGGATGCGACCGTGGACGACCCCACCTGCGCCCGCGAGTGGAACTTTGCCCGCCGCGAAGGCTTTTCCGGCATGGTCAAATGCAATATCGGCGACTATCGCGCGACCGATCCCAAAATGCTGGTGCAGCCAGGCGTCGAAGCGGTCTCACCAGCAAATCTGCCCATCATCCGGGAAGCTGCCGGCGGTGCCGGGCGCGTCGTCCTCTGCCATGGCAAGCTCAATAGGGCACTGGCCCCAGCCGGACGGGAGATTGTGGCGGCTCTGATCAGCGACGGCGTTGAACTCTGGTGTTTCGGCACCAATGCCGACGGCTCGCCCAAGCATCCGCTCTATCTCCGGGCAGACACGCCGCTCGTGCCCTTCTCACCTCTCCTTTAGGGGGAGGTCGGCGCGCAGCGCCGGGTGAGGGGGCTTGGGCTGCACCTTACTCCCTCTCCGCTGGCAAGGGGGAAGATGGCTCACCCCACCAGCACGAACATCCGTGCCACTGTATGGTCCCGCAGCGCCTGCGCCGGCAATTTGCCGGTGAGTGCCGCAACAACCTGTCCCTTGTCCGCCACCGCGCTGGCATCCACCACCACCCGCGAAAACGCGGGGCGCATATTGCGCCGGTACTCTTCGAGCAGGTTGTAGAGCAGCGCCCGCACATCGGTAATGCCGGAGCAGGCGACGCAGACATCGCCGTCCGCATGTCCATGCCCAGAATTTGCCGGCAGCCGGATCAGCACAGTGTCGCCATCGAGCGGCACCAGCGTTCGTGGATCCGAGATCAACGTGACAGGTATGGGGTCAATCCGTGACATGCCCGTTACCAATTACTCCGCCGCCACCTTGCCAGGCATATAGTTCAATATTGGCGCCAGCCAGCGCTCAACCTCTTCGACATCCATGTCCTTGCGCTGCGCATAGTCGATCACCTGATCGCGCTCCACTTTCGCCACGCCGAAATAGTAGGCTTCCGGATGGGCAATGTAGATGCCTGATACCGATGAGCCGGGCCACATGGCATAGCTCTCGGTCAGCGATACACCGACGCTGTTCTCTGCGTCGAGCAGGCGGAACAGGGTGGTCTTTTCCGTGTGATCGGGCTGGGCCGGATAGCCGGGCGCCGGGCGGATGCCCTGATAGGGCTCGCCGACCAGTTCGTCGGGTGACAGCGCTTCATCGGGCGCATAGCCCCAATATTCCTTGCGCACCCGCTCATGCATATATTCGGCCATGGCCTCGGCAAACCGGTCGGCCAGGGCCTTCACGAGAATGGAGGAATAGTCGTCATTGGCGCGCTCATAGCGCTCGGCAATCGCTACCTCTTCAAGGCCGGCCGTGACCACGAAACCACCGAGGTAATCCGGCTTGCCGGTCGCCAAAGGCGCCACGAAGTCGGAAAGCGCCATATTGGGCTTGCCATCGCGCTTGGAAAGCTGCTGGCGCAAGGTGAAGAATGTGGCGAGTTCCTCCTGGCGCCCCTCGTCGACGAACAGACGAATATCATCGCCCACCGCATTGGCTGGCCAGAAGCCGATGACGGCCTTGGGCTTGAACCACTGCTCTTCGATGATCTGCCCCAGCATCTTCTGGGCATCGGCCCACAGCGCGCGGGCGGCCTCGCCCTGCTTTTCGTCTTCGAGAATGGCCGGATAGCGACCTTTCAATTCCCAAGTCTGGAAGAAGGGCGTCCAATCGATATATCGGGCGATTTCCGCCAGGTCGAAATCGGTGAAGCTGCGTGTGCCCAGGAAGCTGGGGGCAGGGGGCGTGTACCCCGCCCAGTCGGGCGTGAACGCGTTGCCGCGAGCCGCTTCCAGCGGCAAGCGCCGCTTTTCGGACTCGGCCCGCTCATGCGCCGCTGCGGCCTTGGCATATTCGGCCCGGACCTGTTCGATGAACGAAACCTTGGTTTCGTCAGAGAGCAGGTTCGAAACCACGCCCACCGCGCGGCTGGCGTCGTTCACATGCACGGCTTGGCCCCGCGCATAGCGCGGATGAATTTTGACCGCCGTGTGCACGCGGCTGGTCGTTGCCCCGCCGATCAGCAACGGGATGTCGAAGCCCTCCCGCTCCATTTCGGCCGCCACATGCACCATTTCATCAAGCGACGGGGTGATTAGGCCGGACAGGCCGATGATATCGACCTTTTCCGCTCGCGCCGTCTCCAGGATCTTCTGGCTGGGCACCATGACGCCCAGGTCAATGATCTCGTAATTGTTGCAGGACAGGACCACGCCGACGATGTTCTTGCCGATATCGTGCACGTCGCCTTTTACGGTCGCCATCAGCACCTTGCCCGCGCTCTTGCGCCCGGCAGCATCGCCATTGGCGTCCTTTTCAGCTTCCATGAACGGCATGAGATAGGCCACGGCCTGCTTCATCACGCGGGCCGATTTCACCACCTGCGGCAGGAACATCTTGCCCGAGCCAAACAGATCGCCCACCACATTCATGCCGGCCATCAGCGGGCCTTCTATCACGTGCAGCGGCCGCTCGAAACTTTGCCGGGCTTCCTCGGTATCAGCCTCGACATATTCGGTAATCCCGTTGACCAGCGCATGGGTAATGCGGTCGGCCACAGGCAGTTCGCGCCAGCTCAAGTCCTTGGCCTTGCCGGCTCCGCCGCCTTGTCCCTTGTACCGCTCGGCAAGCTCCAGCATGCGGTCCGTGGAGTCCGCGCGCCGGTTAAGGATCACGTCCTCGCAGGCGTCGCGCAATTCCTTGTCGATGGTTTCATAGACCGCCAACTGGCCGGCATTGACGATACCCATGTCCATGCCGTTCTGGATGGCATAGTAGAGGAATACGGCGTGCATCGCCTCGCGTACCGGCTCATTGCCGCGGAACGAGAACGACAGGTTCGAGATACCGCCCGAAATATGCACATGCGGCAGGGTGTCGGTGATTTCCCTGGTCGCCTCGATGAAGTCGACGCCGTAATTATTGTGCTCCTCGATGCCGGTTGCGACAGCGAACACATTGGGGTCGAAGATGATGTCTTCGGGCGGCAGGCCGACCACCTCGGTCAGGATTTTGTACGCCCGCGCACAAATTTCGACCTTGCGCGCCTTGGTGTCCGCCTGTCCGGTTTCATCAAACGCCATAACGACGACGGCTGCGCCATAAGCCTTCACCAGCCGCGCGTGATGGATGAACGCCTCTTCGCCTTCCTTGAGCGAGATGGAATTGACCAGCGCCTTGCCCTGCACGCATTTCAGGCCCGCCTCGAT
>NZ_CAJXJS010000023.1 GCF_913055165.1 uncultured Devosia sp. | reverse complement strand
CCAATGGACGGGGTAAGCCCCGGGAGCGTTGCGGGATGCCGTCCGCTACGCCTTTCTAGCATCCCACCGCTAGACAGGAGCGATTTGCCCTGCGGGACGGCTCTAAGCTACCAGCGCCTGCGGCACCGCTTCGGCAATGAAGCCACCGCCCAGCACTTCGCTGGTTTCGCTGTCATCGGCATAAAAGACGCAGGCCTGGCCGGGGGAAATGCCGTATTCGCCCGAAACGAGCGTTACATAGACATCGCCGTCCCGCATCTGGATCACCGCCGGCTGCGGGCCGCGGGTGGAACGCACCTTGACCTCGACCGGGGCGCCATTGCCGGCGCTGGCCTCGGCAAGCGGCAGGCTGCCCAGCCAGTTGACGTCGCGCAGGCGCACCGTATGCGTCTTCAAGGCCTCGCGCGGGCCGACGATGACGCGACCGGTCCGGTGATCGAGCTTGACCACGTAGAGCGGCTCGCCCGCGGCGATCCCCAGACCCTTGCGCTGGCCGATGGTGTAATGAACGATGCCCTCGTGCTCGCCCAGCACACGGCCATCAAGATGCACGATCTCGCCCTTGCTGAGGGCTTCGGGATGCATCCTGGCGATGATGTCGGCATATTTGCCCTGCGGCACGAAGCAGATGTCCTGGCTGTCGTGCTTTTCCGCGATTTCCAGACCCATGTCGCGCGCATGCTGGCGCACTTCGGCCTTGCCCATGCCGCCGAGCGGGAAGCGCAGGAAATCGAGCTGGTCCTGGGTGGTAGCGAAAAGGAAATAGGACTGGTCCCGGTCATTGTCGACCGGACGGAACAGGTGGCGCCTGCCATCCTCCCCCAAGCGCGTCTGCACATAGTGGCCGGTGGCCAGCACGTCGGCGCCGAGATCCTGCGCCACGGTCATCAGGTCGACGAACTTCACACTCTGGTTGCAGGCGATGCAGGGCACCGGCGTTTCGCCCTGCTGATAGGCATTGGCGAAGGGCTCGATCACCGCATTCTTGAAGCGCTCTTCATAGTCGAGCACGTAATGCGGAATGCCCAGCTTGGCCGCGACGCGGCGCGCATCGTGGATATCCTGCCCGGCACAGCAGGCGCCCTTGCGGTGAATGGCTTCGCCATGGTCGTAAAGCTGGAGCGTCACGCCCACCACTTCATAGCCCTCGCGGGCGAGCAATCCGGCAACGACGGAGGAATCCACGCCCCCGGACATGGCGACGACGACGCGCGTGTCCTCCGGGCGCTTGGCAATATCAAGCGAGTTCAACATCTTTTCTCGTATCCGGTTGGGGTCAAGGGCCAGCGGCTACTGTGTGGCGCTTCCATACGCAAAAGTGCCCCGCCTGTCCATCGCGGCACCCGGCAGCTTTTGCCGCCTGCCCGGCAGGACTGGCCCCGAGGCGCTGCGGCCCGGATGAGACCCGACCAACTAATCCAATGATATAAAACAATTTCTTCTGACAATACGGATTGGCAAGGCTCTTGCATCGCATAGGCCGGATGAGTGTTTGTTCAGGGGCGCCCACGTGGCTTCACATCTGACGATTATCAGCGGCCCCAGCGCATCGGCGCGGGCCTTTGCCGGCCAGCAGGCGGGTGCGCAGGACGCGACCAGCGAGCCCAAGGGCTTGCTCGGGCTGTTTGCCGCGCTTTTGGCGGGCGGGGACGCGCAGACCATTGCCGCCAACGCACCGGCCGGCCTCGCCTCTGCCACGTCCGGCCAAGGCGGCGATAGTGGCCTTGCTGGCCTGTTCCGGCTGACGCTCCAGAACGCCATTGACGGCGAGCCGGGCGATGGTGCCAGTGAGAATTCCGACAATCCGGACGCCCTTGCCGCTGTTCTTGACGGCCCGGTTCTCCCTGCGGTCACCGCCGATCCCAAGCCCATGGTCGATTTTGTAGAGGCGCTCGGCGCCCTCAAGGCCAGCCTCGACCAGGGTGAGCCGCTCGATCCGGAATTGCTGGCACAGGTGGAGACGGCGCTGACCGGGCTGGCGGATGCCCTCGGTCTCACTCTCGATGACCTCGCCATACCCGACGACTTTGCCGCCCTGCTGGAAACTACAGGGGCCGACGAAACTGGCCTGGCTGGCGCGTTGACACAATTGCTGGCCCCGCTGGCGGACTCCCTGGCCACGGCGCAGTCTGCGGCGGATGGCGTGGCCGACGAACAGGCGCGCACGGCCGAGGGATTGTTAAAGGCCCTGGGGGACAGGCTGGGTGCGCTGCTCGCCGCTTTGGCCGAGGGCGAGGTACCTTCCGACAAGCTCGCCTCGCTGGGCATGACACCGGGCCAGCCGCTCGACGCTGAAATCGAGGCGGCCCTCAGCCGCTTTGCTGCCGGCCTCAGCCTGCAGGCCGCTGCAGTGCCCGAAGAGCCGGCGCTGGCAATGCCCGCGCTCAAGCTTACCGAGCCGGTGCTGGCCGGCAAGGCTGCCGAAACGGCTGAGACGACAGAGGTCACGCAGACCAATGCGGCGGCCGCGCGGGCGGAGGCACAGGACGAACGAAGCGATGCCAGCGGGCAATCCACTGCCGAGCGTGGTCGCGACCGCAATGAGCCGACGACCCGGGAGACCCGCGCCGCGCCGGCCTTTGCGGCCTCGGCACCGACGGATGCCTCCAATACCGCGGCGCCATCGGCGGATGCCTCCGCACAGCAGCCCGCGGGCATGCGGGTGGACGCTTCAGCCAATCCGCGCATCATCCAGGCGGGCTATCAGACCAGCCAGCAGCAGCTCAACCTGCCGCAGATTGCCTTCGAACTGGCCCGTCAGGTGCAGGACGGCAATACGCGGTTCCAGATCCGGCTCGATCCGCCCGAGTTGGGCCGCATCGATGTCCGGCTCGATATCAATGAGGCGGGGCAGGTCAATGCCCGGCTGGTCGTGGAAAAGTCGGAAACCCTGGACTTGATGCAACGCGACCAGCGCGGTCTGGAGCGTGCCCTGCAGCAGGCCGGGCTGGATGGCGCCAAGACCAATCTCGAATTCTCCCTCAAGCAAAATCCCTTTGCCGGACAGCAGGGACAGATGGGTGAGGGCAAGGGGCAGGACGGGGCCAATGGCGGTCCGGCCACCACTGACAACGGATTGACCGGAAGCGAGGCTGAGGACGTCGCGCCCATGGTCAATCTCTATCGCGGCGCCTTGCAGGCCAGCGGCGTCAACATTATCGCGTAAGGAGTTGCAGCCATGGCCGTCGATGGCGTTTCAGGTTCGTCCAATACCAGTGCCCTTTCGGGCTCACGGTCGACGATTGCGGAAAATTTCGACACTTTCCTGTCGATTCTGACCACGCAGCTCAAGAACCAGAACCCGCTCGACCCGCTCGACACAAACCAGTTCACGCAGCAATTGGTGCAGTTCACCGGGGTCGAGCAGCAACTCAAGACCAATGAATTCCTTGAGGCCCTGCTGCTCAACACCCAGACGAGCTATCGCGCCGACGCCGTCTCTTATATCGGCAAGCAGGTGTCTGCTTCGGGCGAAACGGCCGAACTCAAGGACGGCGGTGCCTTCTGGGCCTACAGCGCTGAGGCCAATGTGGCCAATGCCACAGTGACCATCAAGAATTCGGCCGGCAGCGTGGTCTATACCGAAACCGGCTCGCTCAATGCCGGACCCGGCAGCTTCCTTTGGGATGGCGTTGGCTCGGATGGCAATACCAAGCCTGACGGCATCTATACCATCGAAATCAAGGGTACGAACCTGGCGGGCAATGAGGTCAAGGTTTCGACCTCTTCGGTGGGCATTGTCACCGGCGTGGACTTCTCAGGTTCCGAGCCCATGCTGACCGTGGGCAAGAACAAGGTTGCCCTGTCCGATGTTACCGATGTGCGGCTGGTCGAGCCGGCAGCGGACGGCGACGACAGCTAACCAGTCGATCGCCGCCCTGCCGCGCGGTGGTCAGGGTGTTTCGGTCGACTGCCCGGACTTTCTGAGCACGACATTGACTGAGAGAAGCTGCAGGCCGCTCCGCTGCTGCCAGCTGCCCCACAGGCCGGCCGGGAGATAAAGGGCGAACCCGACGGCGACCACGCCGAGGCCAGCCAGGTACCACACCCCCAGATTTCCAAAGACTTCCTGGAGCAGGAAGAAGATGAGGGCGCCGATGATCGGCCCCTCGAAGGTTCTGAGGCCGCCCACAAGAACCATGAACAGCATGAACACGGTCCATTGCACCCCGAAATTGGTGCGCGGCAGGAAGGTGATGGCGCTGGCCAGCCAGATGGTGCCGGCCAGGGCGCAGCCGAAGGCGGCGAGGACGAAGATGATCTGCTTGATGCGCATCACATCGATACCGATGGACGCGGCCGCGTCCTCATCGTCGCGAATGGCTTGTGCCGCAGCGCCGATATGGCTGCGCAGCAACCAGAAGGTGCCTGCGAGCATGAGCGCCAGCCCGCCCAGACCCAGCCAATAGGTGAGGTTGCGCCGCAGCTCCGGATCATAGGCGTTGAGGGCCAGAAGCGATGTGCCGGTCTCGCCCTGGACCAGGGGATCAAACATCACCAGGATGCGCAGCACCTCGGCAATGACCCACATGGCGATGGCAAACTCTCCACCCTTGAGGCGCAAGGCGAAGGTGGAGATGGGAATGGCGGCAATGCCGGCACCCGCAGCCCCTGCAATAAGGGCCAGATAGGGCGGCAGGCCGGCGTCGACCAGCCGCAGCGCCAGATAGCCGCCGACGCCGAAAAAGGCCTGCTGGCCGACCGAGACCAGCCCGGCATAGCCGGCGAGCAGGTTCCACATGACGGCCAGTAGAATATAGATAAACAGGGTGGTCAGCTTGTCGATGACAAGGCCGCTGGCGAAGGCAGGCAGCAGGACCAGGACGACAAGGCCGGCAAGAGCAGCCCCGACGGTGAGGCGCCCGGAACGGGTCCAACGCTCGACATTGTAATGTGTCATGACCGACCCTCGCTGGTGGCGTGTTGAAGCCGGGCCGCGGGCTTTCTTCCTGGCTTGAGCGCGGGCAGCAGGCTGCGCCAGCCACCCAGGTTGCGGCTATGGGCCAGATAGAGGCGGACACCCAGCACGGCCAGAAACACCAGATGACCGGCCAGCTGGAATCCCTGCGCCGAAACGGTGGCGCCAAGACTCTGGGCGACGCCCAGGACGATGCCGCCGATGAGCGTGCCCCAGAGCGAGCCGATGCCGCCGATGACCACGGCTTCGAAGGCGAAGATCAACTGGGCCGGCCCAGCATAAGGATTGATCAGCGCCCGCATGGCCAGGAAGGCACCGGCAAGGCCTGCCAGAGCAACGGCAATGGCGGCTGCTGCGCGATGGACGGCGCGCGCATCGATGCCGCTGAGTTCGGCGGCCTCGGGGTCGCTGGCGGTGGCGCGAATTGCGCGACCAAGCCGGGTGAAGCTGAGGACGAGCTGCAAGGTGCCCAGGACGGTGACGGCCACCACGAAGGTGATCACGGGCAATTGGCCGACGCTGATGCCGAAGGGCAATTGCCAACTGGCCCAGGAGAGGTTGCCGATATGATTACCCAGGGATTTCGTGTCCGAACCAAACAGGCCAAACATGCCGTTCTGCAGCACGGCACCGAGGCCAAACGTGGTCAGGAGCGGAAGCAGGAAGCCGCCTTTGACGGTGCGGGCGAACCAGGTCGCCTGCAGCAGCCAGCCGATCAGGGCCATGATGGGCAAGGTTGCCGCAACAGCGACCCAGGGAGAGAGGCCGAGCACTTCCACGGCGAAGAGCACCAGATAGGCGCCCAGAATGGCAAGATCGCCATGGGCCAAGTTAATGAAGCGGACCACGCCGAACATCAGGGACAGGCCGGCTGCGAGGATGGCGTAATAGCCGCCCAGCAGAATGCCCTGGATCAATGCGTCAAGCATGGGTGACCTCCAGATGTGCAAGGCCGAAATAGGCGTCGGTGATGGCCTGTTTGCCCAGCGCCTGCGGATCGCCCTCGAGAACGATGCGGCCTTCGAGCATGCAGAGCACGCGGTCGGAAAAGCCCATGGCGCGGTCCAGATCCTGCTCCACTACGATCATGGCGGTGTCGGCCTGGCGCTTCAGTCCTTCAAGCTGTTCGTAAAGTCCCTCAATGGCCACGGGGGAGAGCCCCAAAGACACTTCATCGAGCAGCAGCACCTTGGGATTGCTCATCAGGGCCCGGCCGATGGCGACGGCTTGCCGCTGTCCGCCCGAGAGACCGCCCGCGGGGACGTTGAGCAGAGGCGCGAGGGCCGGCAGGGCGGCCAGGACACCGTCCAGCGACCAGGGGCCGCGCCGCCCGTTCTCGCCGGCGACCAGAAGGTTTTCGCGCACGCTCATTTCCGCAAAGAGCCGTCGCCCCTCGGGCACCATGGCAATGCCACGTGCAACGCGGCGAAAAGCGGAGCTGTCCGTGACCTCGACGTCGTCGAGCAGAATGGTCCCGGAAATGGCGGGGTGCACACCGGCCAGGGTGCGGAACAGGGTGGTCTTGCCGGCGCCATTGGCCCCGATCAGCCCCAGCACCTCGCCGGTATCGAGAGAAAAACTCACCTCGCGCACGGCGGTCAGAAGGCCATGCCCGGCCACAAGATTGGTGACAGATAGCAGGGTCATGCCACGCCGCCTCCGAGATAGGCCCGGCGAACTTCGGCATCGGCCATCACCACCTCGGGGCGCCCCTGGGCGATGACCGCGCCGGCGCTCATGCACACCAGCCGGTCGATGACGCGGACCAGGGCATGCAGGATGTGCTCGATCCAGACGATGGTCAGGCCGTCGGATTTGAGCTGGCCGATCAGGGCAACCAGCAGGTTCAATTCGGCCTCGGTCAAGCCACCGCCGATTTCATCAAGCAGCAGCACGCGCGGGCGGGTCGCCAGGGCGCGTGCCAATTCGAGCCGCTTGCGATCGAGCAGCCCGAGGGCCGCCGCGGGCCGGTTGGCGTGATGCATCAGGCCGGTCCGCTCCAGTGCTTCGGCGGCGCAGTCGGCGGCGGCGCGCTCGCCCAGCCCGGCGCCGAAGCGGGCGGCGGCCAGGGTGTTCTCGAATACGGACATGCCCAGGAAGGGGCGCGGCACCTGGTGGGTGCGGGCAATGCCCGACCGGCACCGGGACGCCGCTCCGGTGCCGGTCAGATCGGTGCCGGCAAACCGCACCGTCCCGGCGGAGGGGGGGAGCGCCCCCGCCAGAACTCCAAACAGTGTGGTTTTGCCGGCGCCATTGGGGCCGACGATGCCAACCGCCTCACCAGGCGCGACCGCGAAGTCGACGGCCTTCAGCACCCTGAAGGCACCAAAGTATTTTTCGATGCCGCTGCCCTCGAGCATGGGCTGGTCAGTCGTCGGACCCGAGCTCATGGTCAGCCCTGCAATGTGTAGGCGGTCATGTCCGCCGTGGTCGGGACGAAGGGATGATCGGCATTGGAGACGATGTTGAGATCGTATTCCCAGGCCCCTTCACTGGCCTTGACCCATTGCACGCCCACGACGCCGGTCGTGGCGCAATTGGGCACCGGTCCGGCCGTAAAGTCGACCAGACCGACGGCGGTTTCCGCCTTGAGCACGGAGAGCGCCTGGGCGAGGGCGGCCTTGTCCTTGGGGTTGCCGGAACTGGCCAGGGCAGCCACGGCAGCGTCGAGCAACGAGGCATTGGCGCCCACCTGCTGGTTCCACTGCTTGCCCACGCTCACCTCGTAGCCCTCGGCGATCACCCGGCTGCTCATGCCGGTCGAGGGCGAGGAGAAGGGAAAGAGCTTGTGCCAATAGGCGCCAGCGTGCAGGCCATAGCCGAGCGATCCCATGGCTTCGAGTTCGGCCGGGAACAGGCCGGCCTTGGCGAGCTGGCAGATCTTGATCTGCTGGGCCAGGCCCTTTTGTGCCGCCTGGCGCCAGAACACGGGGAAATCGGGCGGGAAGGGGAAGGTGTTGAAGATCTCGCAGCCTTCATCGCGGAACAGATTGATCTGAGTGGAGAAGTCCGCGGTGCCGTTTTCGTACGGACCCGGATCGACGATGGTGAAGCCGGCCTTTTCCAGCTCGGGAAGGAGCAGGCCGCGAATGGCATTGCCGTCGGCATCATTGGGCAACAGCACGCCGACCGTCTTGTTGGTCTCCACCTTGCTCCACTGGTCGGCATAAAGGGTGGCGAAATTGCCCACGCCAAAGCAGAAATGGTAGGTCCACTTGAACGGGGAGGGCTCGCCCGGCTTGGCGCCACGGCCGAAATAGAACGACTCCCAGGGCGCGGTGGTGCTGAGGCAGGGTACGCCGGCCGCCTCGCAGGCATCGGCCACCGGATTGACCGTTTCGGGTGTCGAGGAAGCCAGCATCAGGTCGATGGCCTCGCCATTGATCAGGTCCTTGGCGACCTGGCTGGCACGCACCGGATCGGACTGGGTGTCGGCCAGCACCAGCTGGATGCCATAGCGCTTGTCGCCGACCTGTACGCCATCGGCCATATGAGCGTTGAACTGTTCAACGAGGAAGGCGTCGCCTTCGCCGAACACGCCCAAGGGACCCGAGCGTGGGCCGACAAAGCCGACACGGATGACCTCGTCACCCTGCGCAAAGGCAGAGCGGACACTGGCGGGAACGGCCAGCATGGCGGCGGCGCCGCCGGCCGCGGCCGTCGCCGACTTGATGAACTGGCGCCGCGTGACATTGCGGCTGCTAATGGTCCTATAGGTGCTCATGGTTTCCTCCCTTGGATGTGAGCGGCATGCGGCCCGGCCTCCCAACCGGCCCGCAGCAGTCGAGATGTCAGGCCGTATGGCGGCGCATAAAGCCCCCCGCCTCCTCGATGGAGGCCATGCCCTCTTCCAGCATGGGCGCGAACAGCTGCCAGGAGTGGCACATGCCCTCCCAGACCTTGAGTTCGGCGCTGCCACCCGAAGCATTGATGCGATCGGCGATGGTGATGCTGTCGTCGCGGAGCAGTTCCCAGGAGCCGACATGGACCAGCACCGGCGGCAGGCCGGAGACGTCGCCGTAAAATGGTGTCACCTGGGGTGAGCGGAGGTCGCCGGCGCCGATATAGACGGCGTTGAAAAGCCCCATCAGTTCACGATTGACCAGTGGCGCGTCAGCCAAGGTGCGGTGCGACTCGCCTTCGCTGGCGAAGTCCAAAGCCGGGGACATCAGCACCAGGCAGGATGGAAGAGGAACACCATTGTCCCTCGCCCGCACGGCCGTGCTTAGTGCCAGATTGCCGCCGGCCGAGTCACCGCTGAGGACGATCGAGGCCGGGGCATAGCCATGCTCAAGCGCCCAGAAATAGGCCGCATAGGCGTCGTCATGGGCTGTCGGCGCTGGATGCTCGGGCGCCAGCCGGTAGTCGACGCTGAGCACCGTCGCGCCACTGACCTTGGCCAGGTGGGTGGCGATGGTGCGGTGCGACCGGGGTGAGCCGAAGAGAAAGCCGCCGCCATGGTAGTAGATCACCAGCTGGTTTTCGTCGCTGCCTGGCAGACGGACGAGTTCGGCTGGACAGGGGCCCACCGAGATCGTCTCAATCATCGCCCCTTCGGCTATCGGGGTCTGGGCATTAATAGCCTCGAACCATTCCCGCATCTGTGGCGGTGTGGCATTGGCCGGGGGCGGGTTTTCTGCGCTGAGCCTGAGGATGAAGTCGAGCTGTTCCTTGGACATGGCGCCACCTCAAACGTAGGTGGAGGCCAGCCCGCCGTCGATCGGCAGGTTGATCCCGTTGATCCAGCGGGCAGCGTCGGAGAGCAGGAAGGTGACCGGCGGCGCGATCTCGTCGCCGAAACCGGGGCGCTTCATGCGTGGGGCGTCATTGGCCACACGCTCTTCGCCCAGCATGGTGACGAAGTCGCCGAGGATGGGCGTGAACACAGGGCCCGGCGCGACGCAGTTCATGCGCAGGTCCGACTTGAGGAACAGCTCCTGCGCCCGGGCGAAGGTCCAGACGATCAGCGCTTCCTTGAAGTACTGGTAGCAGGTCTCCTGCGGCACCAGGTTATCCGCCAGCCATGCCGCGCCTTCGGCGAAGCTGTTCGTGCTCGCCAGCGCCTTGTGCAGGGCCAGCCGCTGCTGCCATTCGCCGCCGAGAACAGAGGCAAAGTTGACGATTGAAGCGCCGGGGGTCAGGCGAGCAACGACGCCTTCGGTGAAGTGGCGCAGTCCGAGATAGTTGACCCGCGCGACCAGGTCCTTGTCGGCTGTGCCCGGCACGCCGGCAGCGTTCACCAGCCCGTCGAAGCTGTCCGGCAGGGCCGCAATCGCGGCGTCAATGCTGGCGGGATCGCCGAGGTCAGCCTTGACGAAGCCATCGAGCGTGATGAGCGGGTCGTTGCGGTCCATGCCGATAACGCGGGCGCCCGAGAAGCGGGCGAGGCGCGCCACCTCCCCGCCAATGCCCGAGGAGGCGCCGGTGATGACAATGGTCTTGCCTTGTAGGTTCATGGTCATTCTCTCCTGTGTGGCGCTCAGAACGGGTAGGCTGTGGCCTGGTCCTTGACCGAGATCCACATCCACTGGGTGAATTCCTCGATGTCGGCCGGACCGCCGATGCGGCTGCCATTGCCGGACTTGCCGCGCCCGCCAAAGGGGGCGAAGGGACCGCCATTGACTGTCTGGTCGTTGATGTGGAGCTGGCCGACATTGAGCTGTTCGCCCAGCGCCAGCGCGCGGCCGGAGGCGGCCGAGATCACGCCCGCGGCAAGGCCATAGTCGGACATATTGGCGATCTCGATGGCTTCCTCGTCCGAGGCGAAGCGGACAATGCAGGCGACCGGCCCGAATATTTCCTCTTCGAAGGCGCGCATGCCGGGCTTGACCCCATCGAGCACTGTGGCGGCATAGAAGCGGCCGTCATGTGTGCCGCCCGCCAGGAGCTTCGCCCCCTTGGCCACAGCGTCATCGACAATGGCCTGGATGGTGGCGACCTGCCCGTCCGAGATGATGGGGCCGAGGGCAACGCGTCCCGAAGACGGATCGCCGGCCGGCAGGTGGCTTGCCTTGGCAACCAGTTTTTCGGTCAGCGCCTCGGCGATTGAATTGTGGGCAAGGATCAGGCCGGTGGCCATGCAGATCTGGCCCTGGTGCAGGAAGGCGCCCCAGGCAGCGTTTGACGCAGCTACGTCGAGATCGGCGTCATCGAGCACGATCAGGGCATTCTTGCCACCCAGTTCGAGCTGCACTTTCTTCAAATGCTTGCCGCAGAGTTCGCCGACCTTGGAGCCACCACGGGCCGAGCCGGTGAAGGACACCATGGCGATATTGGGATCGGTGCAGATGGCCTCGCCGGCATCGGCGCCGCCCGGGACGATTTGCAACACGCCCTTGGGGAGGCCCGCTTCCTCGAAAATGCGAGCAATGATGATGCCGCCGCTGATGGCCGTGCGCGGATCGGGCTTGTGCACGACGGCATTGCCGAGCGCCAATGCAGCCGCAATGGCGCGCACCGAAAGCACGAGCGGGAAATTGAAGGGCGAGATGACCCCGACCACGCCATGCGGCACGCGCTTGGCATAATTGGTGCGATTGTCGAAGCCGGACAGCACGAGGCCGGTCGGCAGGGTCGCCAGATTGGCGGCATGGCGGATGAAGAGCGCGCCGTGCTCGATTTCGATGCTGGCCTTGGGCTGGATGGAGCCGCTTTCGCGCATGATCCAGCCGATCAGTTCCTCGCCATTGGCGACCAGCAGGTCAGCCGCCTTGTTGAGGATGGCGGCGCGCTCGGTGGGCAGCGTCTTGGCCCAGGCGCGCTGGGCCTGCTTCGCCTCCGCTGCGGCGCGAGCGATATCGGCGGGTCCACCCAGGCCGACACTGGCCAGCAGCGCATCGGTGGCCGGGTCCCGCACCTCGATGGCGCCAGCGCCAGTGGTCTGCCAGTCGCTGAACAGCGCCTTGCCGGTCCATTTCTCGACCGCGATGAAATTGGGGCTCTGAATGTTCATGTCGTGCTCCTCCTGTTGCCGGCCAGCGGCGTGTTTGTGGTTCCGGGCGAAAGCCGGATGCCGCGAAGGAGGGTGGGTGAAGGTGGCGATCTCGCCTTTCAGGCAAGCCGATAACGTTGACGCGCAAGCGGTTTTTCGCCTGCCGTTTCAGCATCACACAGACCGGATCGGTCGATGTCCTCCCACACCCGATTCCTCAAACGGGCTTGGCGGCAGAATTGCAAAGCCCGTGCCAAACTTCGCGGGAAGGCCGTGGCGGCTCGCCAAATTCGGGTGATCTCAGGGGTTTGGCATAGTGGTGGGCGATGGGAGGATCACTCCAAATCATCAAGCTGGTGCTGATGAACTCACGAATTTCATGAAAATTGCTGGCGTGCGTTCATGAAATGATGAATTCTTGGTCTGGTGGAGGGGTGGACAATGAAAACGGCAGACCGGTTGATATCGCTCGCGGAGGCGTCGCGGCAGGCCAAGGGCATCCTGACACGTGGGGCGAGCAGTGAGCTCGAGACCGGGGCGGCCCCCACTTTCGAGGACCTGACCGAGGTTTTGCATTTCGCCCTGGGCGATGGGCGCATCTGGCTCAATGACCAGCGGGTGGTGCTGATGCAGTCCTCGGTGCTGGGCCGCATGCGGGAGGAGATCATCGACGCCTTCGGGACCGACACGGCCCGCGCCATGTTCATGCGCATCGGCTATATGCAGGGCGTGCGTGATGCCGAGCTGATCCAGAAGCGCTGGCCCAATGAAGACCTGACCCATGCGCTGGCGGCCGGTCCACGCGTCCATACGCTTGAAGGCTTCGTCAAGGTCACCACCAAACATTTCGAGTTTGATGGCGACAAGGGCACCTATTTCGGCGAGTTTCTTTGGGACGATTCCTCCGAGGCGGCCGAGCATCTGGCGAGCTATGGGATTTCGACCCAGCCGGTGTGCTGGCTGCAGACCGGGTATCCTTCTGGCTATACGAGCACGCTTTTTGGCAAGCCTGTGATCTTCCGCGAGGTGGAATGCGTTGGCATGGGGGCCAAAAGCTGCACGGTCATCGGGCAGAATGCGGAAGCCTGGGAGAAGGACGCGCCAGAGCGGGAATATTTCGGCCTGACCTGGAAGAACCGCAGGAGCTATGCCGTTTCCCGGCAGGCTCCGGAGACCACAGAGGCAACGCCGACCGCTCCGGATGACGGCGATGTGGCGGTGGGGGTTTCAGCCAGCTTCGTGCGCACGCGGCACCTGCTGCAAAAGGTGGCCGCCACCGACGCCACGGTGTTGTTCGTGGGCGAATCCGGTGTGGGCAAGGAGCTGTTCTCGCGCCAATTGCACGAAATGAGCAGCCGCGCGGATGGGCCGTTCATCGCCATCAATTGCGCGGCCATTCCCGACAATCTGGTGGAATCGGAACTGTTTGGCGTCGACAAGGGGGCCTTTACGGGCGCCACCAGTTCCCGCGCCGGATATTTCGAGCGGGCCGGCGGCGGCACGCTGTTTCTCGACGAAGTCGCCTCACTCGCCTATTCAGCCCAGGGCAAGCTGCTCCGCGCCCTGCAGGAGCGGGAGATTGAACGCGTCGGCGGCAGCCGTACCATTTCGGTCAATGTGCGCGTGGTGGCCGCCTCCAATGTCGATCTGGCGCAGGAAGTGGCCGCCGGCCGGTTCCGGCAGGACCTCTATTTCCGCCTCTGCGTCTTCCCGATCGTGATCCCGCCGTTGCGGGAGCGGCGCGACGACATCCCCCTCTTGATGGCGCATTTCCTCCGCCTCTATTCGGCGCGCCATGGCCGCAAGATCCTCGGTTTTACCCGCAGGGCCACGGAGGCACTGCTCAAATACGACTATCCGGGCAATATCCGCGAATTGCAGAACCTGATCGAGCGCGGCACCGTCTATGCCGACAATGACGGTCATATCGATGTGGTGCACCTGTTCAGCGGCTCGGAGCTGTTGCCACCCTTTTCGGTGCGCCTGTCGCAGGACGGTCGGATCGACCAGTTGCCCTTCACCGACGACAGTACCGGCGGGGCACGGGCCAAGCCGGAATCCTTTGCGGATATGGAGCGCGCCATCTATCGCGAGGCGCTGGAGCGCAATGGCGGCAATGTCTCGCGCGCGGCGCGGGAGCTCAAGCTGACGCGCGCCAGCCTCGACTATCGCCTGGGCAAGCTGGGGTTGCGGTAGGCGGCGCTAGGCCTGCTTTTCGGGCAGCGAACCGCGCCAGATGGCGGGCATGGCGAGCAGGTCGGCCCCGGGCGTGAGCGGCCCCTCAAGGAGGCGCTGCACGGCCCTGTGTCCCATATCCTCATGGGGCAGGCCTATGGTGGTGAGGCCGGGCCGCAGATAGCCGGCGATCTCGTCATTGTCGAAGGAGACCAGGCCAATATCTTCGGGGATGCGGAGGCCTGCTTCGCCCAGCGCCTGGTAAGCGCCAAATGCGAGGCGGTCATTGAGGCAGAGCAGGGCGCGGGGGCGATGGGTCTTGAGGACCTTCCGCGTCAGTTCGTAGCCGAAATTGGGTTCCCAGTTCCAGCAGCTGACCTCGGCCAGGAACGCCATTCCGGCGTCGGACATGGCATCGCGAATGCCCCTGAGGCGGTTGGAAATCGCTTCGGAGCGGAACAGACCCTCTTCCTGCTGTGCATTGTGGCCGAGCAGGACGATGTCGTCCCGTATACCGGCGCGGACCAGGAACTCCACCGCGGTTCGACCCCCTTGATACTCATCGGGCAGCACGGAGGAGGAAAAGCGGGCGCTGGTGCCATTGAGCATGACGACAGGGACGTTGATTGCCATATCGGGCACGAAGACTTCGCGGGCACGCATGGCGGCGAAGATGAGGCCGTCCACCTGCCGGTCGAGCGCTGCCTCGACGGCCTGTATTTCGCGGGCCGGCTCGCCCCCAGTCTCCAGCAGCAGCATCACATGCTTGGCTTCTTCGGCGGCGGCCAGGGCGCCCCGGATCAGGCCACTGGCAAAACGGGTGGTGGCGACATAGTCGGAGATGAAGGCAATGGACCGTGATTTGTCCGTGCGCAGGGCGCGCGCGGCGACATTGGGCCGGTAGCCAAGGCTGGCGGCGGCGTCGTGCACCTTCTTGTGGGCCTCCGGTGACAGGCGCGTATCGGGCCTGCCGGTCAGAATCATAGAGGCGGCGGTGGTCGACAGCCCGGCCAGACGCGCCACATCGGCCAGTGTTACACGCTTTTTTCCCAATGACCTGCAGTCCCCCCGGCCGCGTTGCCGCTTTTGGATTGGATAGCCATGCGTCCCCCGCTTGACAAGTTGAACGGAGCATAGCATGTGCTAAATGGATTTAGCAAAGCCGTTCCTGAGAGCGGCATCGCACAGACCTCGGAAAGGGGCTTGAGGAGTGGCATTCCATCTGCCGGATCATTGGGTGTGGGATTTCTGGCTCGCCGACGACGGTGCGGTCTTTCATCTCTACTATCTCCATGCTCCCAAAGCGCTTGGCGATCCCCATTTGCGGCACCGCAATGCCCGAATCGGTCACGCAACTTCTGCCGATCTCGTCCACTGGACCGACCATGGCCGGATTTTTGATGCCGGGGCGCCGGGCAGTTTTGACGGCAGTGCGACCTGGACGGGCAGCGTGGTGCGCGGACCCGATGGGCTCTGGCGCATGTTCTATACCGGCTCGCGGTTCCTCTCGCCTGACAGCCATGCCAATGTCGAAACGGTGGGGCTGGCGACCTCTGCCGATCTCCATAGTTGGAACAAGCAGCCGGGCCCCGTTTGCGTGGCCGATGACCGGTTCTATGAGGCGCTGGGGACCTCGAGCTGGCCAGAAGAGGCCTGGCGCGACCCGTGGGTCTTCTGGCAGCAGGCTGATCAGCACTGGCACATGCTCATTACCGCGCGGGGCAAGGATGGCGCCGAGCCCGATCGGGGGGTGATGGGGCACGCGGTTTCCACCGATCTCTCGAATTGGGAGGTGCAGCCGCCCTTGAGCGTCACGGGATCAGGCTTTGCACATCTGGAAGTGTTTCAGCTGATCAGGATCAGCGGCGGCAATCAGCTGGTTTTCTGCTGCGACAGCGCCAAGCTGTGTGGCCCGCGGGCGGGCGGCATCGGCGGCATCTGGAGCCTGCCCGTCGGCGATTTTCCCGGCCAGGTGGATTTCAGCGCCGCGCGACTGCTTGTGGATGAACGGCTCTATGCCGGCCGGATCGCCGTCGACAGGCGAGGGGCACCGCAACTGCTGGCGTTCAACAATGTCAGCGCCAACGGCATATTCGAAGGCGGCATCTGCGATCCGCTGCCGATCTCCATCAATTCCGACGGCTATCTTGAGGTCTGCGCGCAATGACCATTGAAGTGCATGGTTCGGTCGAACCCGGTTTCGAGACTGTCGCAGACGCCTTTGCGGCGTCCTTCGCCGAGCGGCCCACCATGGGGGCGGCGCTGCATGTCAGGGTCGGCGGGCAGAGCGTCATCGATCTCTGGGGTGGCATCGCCGATGAGCGCACCGGGCGGCCTTGGGTCCAGGAGACGCCGTCGGTCGTCTTCTCCTGTACCAAGGGGTTGATGTCGATCCTGATTGCCCGTCTCGTGCAGGATGGGCGGCTTGACTACGACGCCCCCGTTGCCCGCTACTGGCCCGAGTTCGCCAGGGCCGGTAAGGCCAATATCACTGTTGGTCAGACGCTGGCGCATCAAGCCGGTCTCTCCGCCCCGCGCGAGAACCTGACCGAGGATGACATTGTCGACTGGAACCGCATGGCGGCTGTCATGGTCGCGCAGGAGCCGCTCTGGCCCATCGGCACAGGCTATGCCTATCACGCGCTGACCCATGGTTGGTTGACCGGAGAGCTGGTCCGCCGGGTCACCGGCAAGTCTGCTGGCACATATTTTCGTAAGTTGATCGCAGATCCTCTGGAGGCCGACGCGTGGATCGGGTTGCCGGATGCCCTGGCAGACCGCCCCGCACATTTGCAGGTCAGTGCCCCCTTGTCGGCTCTTTGGGCCGAGGAGGCGAAAAAGCCGGCGCCGAACTGGCCCTACAAGGCCATGACCCTGGGCGACGCCCTGCCGGCCGATCTGGTCACCGATGATGGCGGCTTCAACCGCCAGCGCATTCGTGCCGCCGAGATTCCCGGCGCCGGGGGCGTGGCCACGGCCAAGGCGCTGGCGACCATATGGTCGGCCACCGTTGTACCGACCCGGGGCATCCGCCTGATCGATGACGCGGTCATCGCCACGGCCACCCGCACCCAGAGCGAGGGTGTCTCGGTATTCGGCGGCGATCCGCCTTATTCCCGCTGGGGCTACGGGTTCCAGCTTGATTCCGAAGCCCGCCGCTACCTCGGCGAAGGCTGTTTCGGACATGATGGCGCAGGGGGGCAGGTTGGCTTTGCCGATCCCGCGCGCCAGATCGGTTTCGGCTTTGTCACCAATTGGATGATGGGGCCGGAAGACCAGCGCGCAACTGGGATCATCTCAGCTCTGCGCAAGGTCGTCTAGTCGCCGCGCCAGGCGCGGGCGGCATATTGACACCGCCTCGCGCTCATGCGCTAAATCCATTTAGCAGACGGAAATATCCACTGCAGACTTTACCCTGGAGGAGGTAGTCGTGAGAAATTCATCCCGCCACGCACTTCGCATTGCCGCCCTGAGCCTGTCCACCAGCGCCCTGATGGGTGCTGCCCTGGCCGCACCGAGCTGCGGCACCGATCCGGTCGTGCTCAATTCCTATTTTGAAACCGGCTTTCCATTGCCGACACGTCTGGCAGAGGAGTTCACCAAGCAGTTCCCCAATGTCACGTTCGACATCAAGGAAGACCAGTTCGCCAATATGATGGAGAATTCGCCGCGCATCCTGGCCGAGGACAATGCGCCCGACCTGATCCGTCTGCCCTCGCTGACCGACCTGGTCGCCAACGACCTGCTGCTCAATCTGGACGGCTATTTCGACGAATTCGGCTGGGACGCGTTCCCTGCCGGCCAACTCGTGCAGTTGCGTGTCGAAGAGGGTGGTCGTCCGCGCGGTACCGGTTCGCTCTACGCCATGGGCCTCAATTATTCGATGACCGGCGTGTTCTACAACAAGGAACTGGCGGCCCAGCTCGGCATGACAGAGCCTCCCAAAACGCTGGCCGAGCTTGATGCCCTGATGGCCGCCGCCAAGGAAGCCGGTATCCAGCCCATCATGCAGTGGAACAAGGGCACCGCAGGCCTGGCCTTCCCGCTGCAGAACCTGATGGGGGCCTATGGCGCGCCCGAGCCGATCAATGACTGGATCTTCCAGAAGGAAGGCGCGACCATCGACACGCCCGAGAACCTGGAAGCGGCCCGGCATCTGGATGAATGGATCAAGGCGGGCTACTTCCCCTCCGATGCCAATGCCATCGAATATTTCCAGATGATGAGCCGGTACATGGGGGGCGAGGGCCTGTTCATGTTCAATGGCGACTGGGAGTCGGGCAATCTCGACGCCAATGCACCGGGTAAGTTCGGCTTCTTCATCATGCCGACCGAAGAGGAGGGTGGCCGTCACGCCACCATGTCGGCACCGTTGACTTTTGGCATTGCCGCCAACGCGGCCAATCCGGATTGCGCTGCCTTCTTCCTCGATTGGGTGGCCACCAATGAAGAGGCCCGCAAGATCAATGTCGCTGTCGGTGGTTCCAACCCCGGTGGCCCGACCGATCTGCCCATGCCGGCGGTCGAACCCGGTTCGGTGACCGAAGCCTCGCTGGCCGCCGGCCAGACCCTGGCGGAGGACAATGGCGCCATGGACTTTATCGCCAATGCCACCGGCGCCATCTTTGCGGCAGGCTGGACGCCCGAATTGCAAAAGATGGTGGGTGGACAGCAGACCCCCGAGGGCCTGCTCGAAACCGTGCAGGAAGAGTACGAAACCCAGCTTTCGCGCTAATCTATCGCCCGAAACTGCCCTAGAGCGGCCGGAATGAACCATGACTGACAAGACGACGTCCATTCCGGACGCCCTGCCCACATCAAAGCGGCTCCCGCCATCGCGCGGGAGCCGCAAGACCAGAACCGCGGCTTGGCTTTTCGTGGCGCCCGCCTTCATCGCCTACGCCGCCTTCGTGCTCGCGCCGCTGGTGATGAGCTTCTATTATTCCTTCCTCCGCTGGGACGGGATTGGCGAGGCCAGTTTCCATGGCCTTACCAACTACATCACCGTGCTCACCGACCGGGACCTGCTGCAGATCATCGGCAATGCCTTCCAGCTGGTTCTCTATTTCACCCTGATCCCGGTCGTTCTCGGCCTGGCGGTGGCCTCGGCCATTCGCAGCCATATGGCCGGGCGTTTCGGCACCATCACCCGCACGGTGCTGTTCCTGCCCCAGGTCATCCCGCTGGTCGCAGCCGGCATCGCCTGGAGCTGGATGTTTGCCTCCACGGGCCTGGTCAACCAGACCCTCAAGGCCATTGGGCTATCGAGCTGGGCGCGCGGCTGGCTGGGCGACTTCGTCTGGGCGCTGCCGGCCGTGGGCATTATCGGTGCCTGGGTTTTGCTGGGGCTGTGCACCATGCTGCTGGTCACCGGCATCACCAAAATCGATCCCAGCCTTTATGAGGCCGCGCGGCTCGACGGCGCGCGCCCCTGGCACGAGTTCCGCTACATCACCCTGCCGGGCCTGCGCCAGGAAATCGGCGTCTGCATCACCGTAACCGTGATCGCGGCGCTGGCCAGTTTCGACATTGTTTATATCTCCACCCAAGGCGGGCCGGGGATCACCACCACCGTGCCGGGGCTTGAAATCTATCGCCTGGCCTTTGCCCACCGGCAGGTCGGCCTCGCCTCGGCGCTGGCCATCGTGCTGATGGTTCTGGTGTTGATTTCTATTGCGCCCGTCCAGTGGTTCACGCGGGACAAGAAATGACAGCTACCGCTACCACCACTCCCAACACGCTGATCGCTCGCTCGCTCATCATCCTGCTGATGATCGTGACGCTCTTGCCGTTCCTCTCCATGCTTTCGGCTGCATTGGCGCCGCAGGGCACCTATCCCAATGGCCTGCAATGGCCGGCCGACCCGCAATGGGGCAATTTCGTCCGGGCCTTCGAAGTGGCCAAGATGGATCAATTGCTGCTCTCGAGCACGTTGATCGTGCTCGGCGTGGTGCCGATTTCGGTGCTGATCGCCACCATGGCCGGCTATGGCCTGGCGAAGCTCACGACCAACAAATACAAGTGGCTGTACCTCGTCTTTGTCTTCGGGCTGACGCTACCCTTCGAGGCGGTGATCACCCCGCTTTACTATGAAGTGCGGGCGCTGGGCCTTCTCAACACGCGCTTTGCGATCATCCTGCCGCTGATCGGGCTCTATATGCCCTTCTCCGTCTATTGGATGCGCGCCCATTTCCTCAATGTACCGCATGATTTGACCGAGGCGGCGCAACTGGACGGTGCAACCCGCTGGAAGGAATTCTGGCTGGTCCAGGTGCCTTTGGCGCGCCCGGCGATCATGTCGCTCACCATCCTCTTGTTCCTCTGGACCTGGAACCAGTTCCTGTTGCCCGTGGTCCTGGTTCAGGACCCGATGCAGCGCACCATGGCCGGCGCGCTCGGCGCCTTCCAGGGCCAATGGGGCACTGATATTCCGCTGCTCTGCGCCGGCTCACTTCTCATCCTGGCGCCGACCGTGGCGCTGTTCCTCCTCTTCCAGCGCCAGTTCGTCGCCGCCCTGATGCAGGGCGCGGTGAAGGGCTAACAGGAGTCCATCTCATGGCTGGCCTCACGCTTCGTTCCGTTCACAAGGCCTATGGCGACGTGCCCGTCATCAAGGGCGTCGACCTCGATATCGAGCATGGCCAGTTCGTGGTCTTTGTCGGCCCTTCGGGCTGCGGCAAATCAACATTGCTGCGCATGATCGCCGGGCTCGAGGACATCACAGACGGCGAAATCCGCATCGGCGACCGCGTCGTCAACGAAGTCGAGCCGCGCGACCGGGGCGTCGCCATGGTGTTCCAGTCCTATGCGCTTTATCCGCATATGAGCGTCTACGACAATGTCGGCTTCGGCCTCAAACTGGCCGGGACGCGGAAGGAAATTCGCGACGCCAAAATCAGGGCGGCGGCCAAGGTGCTGCAGATGGAGCATCTGCTGGATCGCAAGCCGGGCCAGCTTTCCGGCGGCCAGCGCCAGCGCGTGGCCATCGGCCGGGCCATCGTGCGGGAGCCGGATGTCTTCCTGTTCGACGAGCCGCTCAGCAATCTCGATGCCGCCCTGCGGGGTGACATGCGCATGGAGCTGGCGCGGCTGCACAGCGACCTGGATGCCACCATGATCTATGTCACCCACGATCAGGTGGAAGCCATGACCCTGGCGGACAAGATCGTCGTGCTCGATGGTGGCGTGGTGCAGCAGGTCGGCTCGCCGCTGGAGCTCTACAACAAGCCGGCAAACCTGTTCGTGGCCGGGTTCATCGGGTCGCCCAAGATGAACCTCATTTCTGTGACCTCGCAAGCGGGCGGAACCGTTGTGTCACCGGCCCTGGCGGCGCCGTTGCCCTTGCCGGCGTTGCAGCATGATTTGTCTGCCGAGGCCAAGCTAACGCTGGGAATCCGTCCGCACGACCTGGCCTTGGCGCCGGATGGCCCGCTCAAGGGGCAGGTGCGCCTGATCGAGCGGCTGGGAAATGAGACGATTGTGCGGGTAATGCTCCCCGGCAACACCGAAATCACCGCCGCCCTGCCCGGGCAGGACCGGATTGAGACCGGGGAGACCATCACGCTCGGCTTCAAGGCAGAGAGCGCGCACCTGTTCTGCGAGGATGGCGCGCGCTTCTGATCGGCGTGGTCATCGCCCGGTACGCCTCAACCCTTTACCGCGCCGCCGGTGAGGCCCGAGATCACGTAGCGCTGGGCCAGGAGAAAGAAGGCGATGGCCGGCATGATCGACAGGGTCAGAAAGGCCAGGATACGCGGCCAATCCGAACCGTACTGGCCCTGGAACTGCATGATGCCGAGCGGCCAGGTATATTTGGCCTCCGAGTTGAGCACGATCAGCGGCAAGAGGAAGCTGTTCCAGCTGCCCACGAAATTGAACACGCCCACGGTCGCGATGATCGGGAGGCACAGTGGGAGGGTGATGTACCAATAGATGCGGATATAGCCGCAATTGTCCATGCGCGCGGCGTCGATCAGTTCCTTGGGAAGTTCCTTGAAGAAATTATGGAACAAGAGGACCGAGAAGGACACGCTGAACGCCACCTGCACGGTGATGATGCCCCAGTGGCTGTCGAGCATGCCAAGGTCCCGCATCTTGATAAAGAGCGGCAGGATGCCGGTGGCGGCCGGGAAGAGCAGGCCGAGCATGAGATAGCCGAGAATGAAACGGCTACCGAAAAACTTGATGTGGGCCAGCGCGAAGGCGGTCATGGACGCCACAAGTGTCGAGAGGATCACCGTTCCTCCGGCGATGAGGAATGAGTTCCACAGCGACGAGAAGTAACGTGGGCCGCCCAGGATTTCGGTGAACCGCACCGGGTCCCAGCTGGCCGGCAGGCCGAAGGGATTAACCCGCAGCTCGCCGATTTCCTTAAAGCCGCCAAGGGCGGTGGTGTAGAACGGCACGATGACGAAGGCGGCCACCACCAGAAGGCTGATCCACTGGGCCGACGAAATGATGGGGCGGCGTTTCTTGGATGCGGTAGTCATCAGTTCTGCTCCACCCTGAACAGGATGCGACGATAGGCCAGCGCCACGATCACGCAGGCGATGAACAGCAGCACACTGACCGCGCCGCCAAAGCCCAGTTTCATGCGCAGAATGCCGAACTGGTAAAGGAAGGTCACGATGGTATGGCTGGAGTGGGATGGGCCGCCATTGCTCAGCGGAATGATCAGGTCGAACAGCTGCAGTGCCCCGGTGATGGCGAAGAACACCGAGATGACGATGGCCGAGCGGATCATCGGGATCTTGATGTGGCGGACGATCTGCCATTTCTTGACGCCATCGAGCCGGGCGGCCTCGATCACCTCATTGGGGATCGACTGCAGGCCAGCAATGAAGATCATCATGTGGAAGCCGAAATATTTCCAGGTGATGACCAGCATGATGGCGGGGATTACCCAGAGCTTGTCGCCCAGCACAAAGGGCATGTCGACGCCAATGGCGCCGCCGATCGCCGGCAGCAGGCCGTAATTGCCGTCATAGACGAATTTCCAGATCAGCCCGGCAGCCACTTCCGCCAGCATATAGGGCAGGAAGAACAGGACGCGGATCAGATTGATATGCGCACCCCGCTCGGCCAGTGCGATGGCGCACCACATGGCCAGGGGCAGCTGGATCAGCAGCGAAACGGCCACCACGATCAGGCTGTTGCGGACGGCAGTGCCGAAATTGCGGTGGGTGATGACGTCGGCATAGTTTTCGAAGCCGACAAAGTCGGTGATGGGGCCGTAGCCGTTCCAGTCGAAGAAGGAGAAGGTCGCCGCATCGATCATCGGCAGGACGACGAACAGCGTGAACAGAATAAGCGAGGGTGGCAGGAACAACAGGAGCGGTATCAGGCTCTTGCGATCCACATAGCGGCGTGGACGGGTGGCCGCGACCACCTCCATGCCGGTTCCGCTTGCAACACTGCTCATGGATACTTCCCCCTCATGGCTGCAGCTCGATGCGCTGCGGCCGGCAAGACAATTCAAAAGGGTATCCGGCGGGCACGATGCCCGCCGGACGGGTCGGTGGACTTATAGGGAGTCGTCGACCGCTTCCTTGATCAGCTCAGCGGCTTCCTCAGCGCTCATGGCGTTGGCGGCCAGCTCGGCGGAGATGTCGTTGACGACGCCACCGACATTGGGGCCCAGAGCCTGATCGAAGAACAGGGCGTGCCAGTGAGCATTGCTGATGTTCTGACCGATCTGCACCTTGAAGGGGTTGGTCATGACGTCAGCGGCGCCCTTGGCAATCGGGATGTAGTAGGCATCGGCGGCGTATTTGGCCTGGTTCTCCTGATTGTTGAAGAACTCAATCCACTTGACAGCCGCGTCCGAGGCATTGCGGGAGAAGAGCACACCGCCCAGGCCGCCGAGAGTATCGGTCGGGTCGCCCTTGCCGCCTTCGATAGTCGGGAAGGGCAGGATGCCCAGTTCCTCATCGGGAATGCCATTCTTGTCAGCCGAATTGTCCTTCATGGCGCCGTAGTCCCAGTCACCCATCAGGTGCATGGCCGCGTTGCCGTCACCGAAATAGCCCGACGCGTCGCCATAGCCGGCAGCTAGGAAGCCTTCCTGCCAGGGATCAAGCGCGGCCAGTTCGAGGAAGTATTCGCCAGCCTTGACGAAATCTTCGCCGGCAAAACCGTCGCCTTCACCGCGAGCTGCGGCAGCGAAACCGTCCTGTCCGGCCAACCGAACGACCAGCTTGGACCACCAGAAATGGGCCGGCCACTTGTCCTTGGCGCCAATGGCAATGGGGGTAATGCCGGCATCCTTGAAGGTCTGGACACCAGCCAGGAAGCCATCCCAGGTTTCCATGCTGGCCGGATCGACGCCGGCCTGTTCGAACAGGGTCTTGTTGTACCAGAGCACGACTTCGCTGACGTCGCGGGCCACGCCATAGAGGTGGCCGTCGGGCGCGGTGAAGGCAGAAATACCGGCGGTGCCGACATTGGCCTTGGCTTCGTCGGACAGCACGTCCTCGATCGGACGGAGCACGCCGGCCGCGGCCTGTTCATAGAATACGCCACCACCCCATGAATGGAACACGTCCGGGGCGTCTGCCGACTGCAGCAGGGTCGTCAGCTTGGCCTTGAAAGCCTCGTTTTCGAGGAAGGGCAGTTCAACAACGATATCAGGGTTCTGCGCCATGAAATCGGCGGCGATGCTGTTCATCAATTCCACTTCCGCGGGGATCGATGTGATGTGCAGGTGCCGGACGACCGTCTGGGCCTGTGCGGGCGCAATTGCCGCCAGTCCCAGCATTGCGGCAAGCGCAAGATGCTTCATGAATTCCTCCTGTGAAATGCGGCCTCCGGACCAATTCCGGAATTCCTCCCAGACCGCTGCGGCAATCCAGTCCCCACTGAACTCGCCACTTGCTACTTTCTACGCATCCCTTATTAAAGACGCAAGAGTGACGTACCTCAAAATGGTGATTGGCCGGTGAGAAGATTGTGCGAGGCGGTGTAAATGACTGGCATTACCAAGAAAAGTGCCAAAAATTGGCTCGGTGGCGTCATGCGCTCGAATTTTGGGCGGTTGATTTGGATACAGATGCCGAACTAAATCAGGCAAGCTGAAATTCTCATTGGGAGTACCCCATTGGTCGTCAAGATCGCCGATCCGCTGCTCATGCGCGAAATCAACAAGTTTCATGTGCTGGAAACCATCCGGTGTCATGGGCAGATTTCGCGCGTCGAGATCTCTGAGCGGACTATGCTGAGCGGAACGACCGTGTCGGCCATTACCGGGGCGCTGATCGAAGAGGGGTTGATCCAGGCCACCCATTCGCAGGTCAATGGCGAGGGGCATCGGGGCCGTCCGCGTGTGCTGCTGGGACTGGTGCCGGATGCTGCCTATGTGCTGGGCATCAAGATATCGGAAATCATGACGACGGTCGCGCTGGTCGACTTCCGCGGCGAACTGGTGGCCTCGGTGCAGTTGCCCATAAGGCTGGCCCGGCAGCCGGCAGAGGTGATCGCCGACCTGATCGAAGACGCCATGGACGACTGCGTCAACAAGGCGGGAGTCGACCGCAAGCGGATACGCGGCGTGGGGATCGGCGTGCCGGGCCTGGTCGATCCGCGCTCCGGGCGCAGCTATGCCAGCTCGGTCTTTGGAGAGCGCGAGGTCCCCCTGGGCGCGCTGCTGGGCGAGCGGACTGGCCTGCCAGTGAAGCTGGAAAAGCCCGCCAATCTGCTGGCGCTGGCGGAAGCCTGGTTTGGCGATGCCCAGCGCGAGACCAATTTTGCGCTGATTGTTCTCGATCGCACGGCCAGCCTCGGTCTCTGGCTGGGGTCCGATCTCCACCGGGGCGCGAGTACTCTGGGGCCGACCTTCGGGCATCTCAAGGTCGGGAGCGAGGGGGTGCCCTGCGAATGCGGGCAACGCGATTGCCTGAACGCGCATGCCGGCGAGGCGGCCCTGAGGCAGCGTGCCTGTGCCGTGCTGGGCAAGGATTTCGTCGAGACGCCCCTGGCCCGCACCCATATGCTTTCAGCGCTGGCCGAAGCCAGCGATGCGGGCATGCCGGGTGTCCGCGATATCATTGCAGCGCATGGCGAGAAGCTGGGCATCGGCATTTCCCATGTCATCAATCTGATCAACCCCGCGAAAATCATCATTGCGCTGGATTCGCACCGCTATCGCGAGCTGGTGGAGCCAGCAGTGCGGGAGGCTGCTGCTGCCAACAGCTTCAGGGCTCATTTTGCATCGACCGAACTGGTCTTCCACACACTGGACGATCAGCTCTGGGCGCGCGGCGCCGCCGCCTTGATGCTGCGCGACATCTATAGCGCCCCATGGACATCGGCATACCAGGAGGAACAGACATGAACAAACGAGCCCTGATCGTGTGGGGTGGCTGGGACGGCCATACGCCCGAGCAAAGCGCGCGCCTGGTTGGCTCCATGCTGGAGGAGCACGATTTCGCGGTGGACATCGAGCCGACCACCGAGGCTTTCGCGGACGATAATCTGGGCCGCTACGACCTGATTGTGCCGGCCATCACCATGTCGCGCATCGAGCGGGAGGAGCTGACCAACCTATTGGCCACGGTGCGCGCCGGCACGGGACTGGCGGGCTTTCATGGATTGATGAGCGACAGTTTCCGCAATGAACCGGACTACCAGTTCATGATTGGCGGGCAGTGGGTTGCCCATCCGGGCAATATCCTCGACTTCACCGTCAATATCTCAAAGCCGGACGATCTAATCGTCCAGGGGATTGGGGATTTTCCCTATCATTCCGAGCAATATTACATGCATTTCGATCCCACCATCGAAGTGCTGGCGACCACCACGTTCTCGGGGGAGTATTTCGACGAGATCGACGGCGTGGTGATGCCGGTGGTGTGGAAGCGTCGCTTCGGCAAGGGGCGGGTATTCCACTCCACGCTCGGCCATGTGGTGGACGAGTTCCAGGTGCCGCAGATGCGCACGATTTTCGAACGCGGCGCCCTCTGGGCTGCCCGCTGACCTGACATCAACCATCGGCAAGGAGGAGACGATGGCAGAATTGCAACTTCGGGGCATCAACAAGAGCTTCGGCACCGTCAAGGTGATCCACGATATCGACCTGGACATCGGCAATGGCGAATTCGTGGTGTTCGTGGGCCCCTCGGGCTGCGGCAAGTCCACCTTGCTGCGCACCATTTCCGGCCTGGAAGAACCCAGTTCGGGGCAGGTGCTGATCGGCGGCGAGGATGTGACCGACTATGACCCCTCCGAGCGGGGCGTGGCGATGGTGTTCCAGTCCTATGCGCTCTATCCGCATATGAGCGTGGAGCAGAATCTGGGTTTCGGCCTGCGCATGGGCGGCATGGACAGGCAATTGGTCGCCGAACGCGTGGCCGAGGCCGCCCGCATCCTGGAACTGACCGACTTGCTGGAACGCAAGCCGCGGCAACTCTCGGGTGGGCAAAGGCAGCGCGTGGCCATTGGCCGGGCCATTGTGCGCCAGCCCAAGGCTTTCCTTTTCGACGAACCGCTGAGCAATCTGGATGCCGAATTGCGCGTGCAGATGCGGATCGAGATTGCCAAGCTGCACCAGCAGCTCGGCGCGACCATGGTCTATGTGACCCATGATCAGGTCGAGGCGATGACGCTGGCCGACCGCATCGTGGTGCTGCGCGCTGGTCGGATCGAGCAGCAGGGGAGCCCCATCGAGCTCTATGACGACCCCGACAATGTCTTCGTTGCCGGCTTCATCGGTTCGCCCCGAATGAACTTCCTCGATGGCACAATCACCGCCATCAACGGGGCGGAGATGAGTGTGACACTCAAGGCGTTCGATGCCCCGGGCCTGGTCGTGCGGCGGCGTAGCCAGACCGGAGCGGTGGGCGATGAAATCAGCGTCGGTGTTCGCCCCGAGCATTTCGCCGATGCTGCCCTTGGCGGTCCGACCCTGACGGCCACCGCACAAGTGGTCGAGCAATTGGGCGGGGTGTCCTTCGTCTATGCCGTGGGCAAGGATGGTGAGACTAAGGTGACCATCCAGCAAAAGGGGCATTCGCGTATCGCCGATGGCGCGCCGATCACGGTCGGTATCGAGCCGGGTGCCCTGCTCGCCTTCGACCAGTCCGGGCTACGGCTCTAGCGGCGACGCACCTCGTCGCGCCCGATCGGCGATTGCCTTGCCAAAGCGCCCGCGCCAGCCGCGGGCGCTGCTTTTTCTGACCGCCGCCTCCTCGGCTGGCGTCACGATCGCTTGCCAAATGCAACAAAGTTGATAACGTTTCAACTTAGTTGATGGGTGCTGCGAGTGCCCGCACAAGACCGCAGGGGAGCGGCGACAGGGTATCGACGCTAAAGCGGATTTGGGTGCCTAGTCTGCCAGGGAGGAAATGCATGACCACCAGCTACAGGCCGCTTCGCTTTCGGCAGATACACCTGGACTTTCATACGTCAGAACACATTCCGGGCATCGGCTCCGCCTTCGATCCGGATGTGTTCGTGTCGACCTTCAAGGCGGCCCATGTGGACAGCGTGACGCTCTTTGCCAAGTGCCACCATGGCTGGTCCTACTACCCGACCAATGTGGGCGCGCCGCATCCGAACCTTGTCAGGCCCGATCTGCTTGGCGACATGGTCAAGGCCCTCACGGCTGCCGATATCGAATGTCCCATCTACATCTCCGTGCAGTGGGATGAGCGCAATGCGCGTCTGCATCCGGAATGGCGCGTCCGGGCGGCGACCCCGAGCCGTCTCGATCCGTCCCAGCTCAAGGCTGGCTGGCATACCCTCTGCCTCAACCATGCGGATTATCGGGCACAATTGCTCGAGCAGGCGCGCGAAGTGGTGCGGGCTTATGATCCGCCGGGTCTGTTCTTCGATATCGTTCTGGCCACCGATTGCGTCTGCCAGGCCTGTCTTGAGTCCATGGCCGGAGCGGGCCTCGATCCGGAGCGGCCCGCGGACCGGCTGCGCAATGACGAGCGGGTGAATGCGACGTTCCGCAACGAGATGAGCGCCGCGCTCCATGCCGAGTTTCCGGGGCTGCGGATATTCTATAATTGCGGGCATATCCACAAACAGGGCCGCGAGCGTTTTGCGCCCTATAGCCACCTCGAACTGGAAAGCCTGCCGACCGGCGGCTGGGGATATGACCACTTCCCCGTGTCTGCACGTTATGCGGCGACGCTCGGGCTCGACTATGTTGCCCACACCGGCAAGTTCCACACCTCCTGGGGAGAATTTGGCGGATTCAAGCATCCGCATGCGCTGGCGTACGAGGCGGCGCAGATGGCGGCGCTGGGCTCCAAATGCCTGGTGGGCGACCAGTTGCACCCCAATGGCGCGATCAATCCCGATACCTATGCGTCAATTGCCCCCGCCTATGCCCGCATTGCCAGGCTGGAGCCCTATCTGGTGGGCGCAAAACAGGTCTCGCAGATCGCCATCCTGTCGTCTGAATATTTCAATGCCCAGGGTGATCACAATGTGGCCGCCGATGACGGGGCAGCACAGATGCTGCTGGAAATGCACCTGCCGTTTGATGTCATCGACGGCGGCGCGGATTTCTCGCGCTATCAGGTGATCATCCTGCCGGATGACATACCAGTCGATGCTGCGCTGGCGGCGCGCCTGCAGGCGTTCCTCAACAGCGGCGGCGGCCTGTTGCTCTCAGGTAATTCCGGCAGGGGAGAGGACGGGGAAATGTCCGTGCCTGCCGGTATCCGCATCGAGAATGAAGTCGAATACGAGCCCACCTATGTCCTTGCCGGGCCGAATTTTGATGCAGGCCTGACCAGGACGCCGTTCGTCGTCTATGGGCGCGGCCTGAAGCTCCGGGTCGACGGGGCGGAGGTGCTGGCCGAGATTGTGCCGCCCTATTTCAACCGGAGCTATGCGCATTTCTGCTCGCATCAGCACGCGCCCGACAACCCCGATGCAGAGACCCTGGGACCCGCGGTAACGCTCAAGGGAAAGGTGGGCTATATCGCCTTTCCCATTTTCTCGACCTACCACCGCATGGGTCAGCCGCTCTATCGGCACCTTGTGCGGGGGCTGCTCAACCGGTTGCTCCCAAGGCCGGTGCTGACCACGGACCTGCCTTCGTCCGGGCGCGCCAGCCTGACCCATCAGGCCGAAAAGGGGCGCTACATCCTGCACCTGCTTTATGGTCCACCCCAGGTCCGCGGCAAACATGTGCCGCATGGCGAGGGGAGCCGGGTCATGGAGATGATCGAGGACATCCCGGCGATCGGACCGGTCACGACAGAAGTGGTTCTCCCCTCTCGGCCGTCGCGCGCCTACGATGCCCTGTCCGGCGCGGCGCTGGAGGTGAACGAGCGGGGAGAGGGTCTCTATGGCGTCACCCTCGACAGACTGCATATCCATGCAGCGATCGTTTTCGAGACGGACTAGCCGGCTGATGGTGCAGGCGAGGTTGGGGACATGAGCGAGACGAACAAGCGACAGCCCACGATCACCGATGTTGCCGAGGCAGCGGGCGTCGCCATCGGGACCGTGTCGCGCTATCTCAATGGCCTGTCCATCCGCACTGCGAACCGGCTGGCTATCGAACAGGCTATCAGCGAGCTCGGCTATCGGCGCAACCTGGTGGCGGTGTCGATGAAGCGCCAGAGCGCGCAGGTGGTGGGCATGATGGTGCCGGCTCTGACCGAGTTCCATGCCGGACTGCTCGACCAACTCGGCCGGCGGCTGCGTCCGCGGGGATTGGCCGTGATGTGTTTCTGCCATGACCAGGAAGAGCGCACCATTGCGGAGGGCCTCGAGTTCTTCGCTGGCCACAGGGTGGAAGCCGTGGTCATGGATGGGCTTGCCGTCGCCGCTCCGATACTGGAGCGCCACGTCGCCGATGGCCTGTCTGTGGTGCTCTACGACAATGACATTCCCGGCCTCTCGGCAGACCGTGTCTTCACCAATAATCGTGGGTCCAGTGAGCGGCTGGTCTCCTATCTGGCGGAACTGGGGCATAGCCGCGTTGCCACCATTGCCGGTCGTGACGAGGATTCCGCCGGCAGGGAACGCCTCATGGGCTATCAGGATGCGCTTGAGGTGCAGCGCCTGCCGCGGCGGGAAGAGTATGTCCGTGCCGGCTACTGGACGGAAGCGGGAGGCTATGCCGCCATGCGCGACCTTTTGGCCCTGCCCGAGCCGCCAACGGCGGTGTTCAGCGCCAATTACAACATGACCATGGGGGCCTTGCGCTGGTTGCGCGAGCAGAAGCTCGACGTGCCGGGCGATCTGTCGCTGGTCAGTTTCGACGATGTGCCGGCCTGGACAATCCACCCCGCCGGCATCACCGCCGCAGGCCAGCCCCTTGAGCAGCTTGCCGATACCATCGCCTCGACCCTGCTCGATCGCCTGGAAATGGGATTGCCGGCCGGAAGGCGAACCTTGCGCATCGACGCCAATATCACGTTGAGGGGTTCTGCTGGAAATCCCAGGACCTGAGCATTTTGCAACAAGCTGACCATCCTGAAAGTCCAATTGAATGAAGAATCTTGAATTGTGGTACCGCAGTGCTGCGACGGAATGGACCGAGGCCTTGCCGGTGGGTAATGGCCGGTTGGGGGCAATGGTCTTTGGAGGCGTCGGCCGGGAGGAAATACAGTTCAACGAGGCCACGCTATGGAGCGGCGGGCCCTATCAGCCCATCAATCGCCAGGCACTGCCCAACCTGCCCAAGGTGCGGGAACTGATCCTGGCCGGCCGCTATGCCGAGGCGCAGGCGCTGGCCGACCAGACGGCGATGGCCGTCCCCTTGACGCAGATGACCTATCAGCCGGCAGGTAATCTGTTCATCGAGTTCCGGCACGAGGCAACGCCCGGCACATACAGGCGCAGCCTGAACCTGGCCGAGGCCGTGGCAACCACGAGCTATAGCCTGCTCGGCTGGGGTCTGGGCGAGAACGCTGCCATTGTACAACGGGAAAGCTTTGCGTCCGCCGCGGACGATGTGCTGGTTACCCGGCTCAGCGCCAATCGACACGAGGCGCTGACCTTTGAGGTCTGGCTCGATAGTCCGCAGCCGGGCAATTGGCGGGAGGGCGATGCCGCCAGACTGCATTATTTCGGCACCAATTCCGGTCTCAACGGCATTGAGGGACGGCTGACACTCGGAATCGGTGTGGAACTGCGTGTCGAAGGTGGTGTCGCAAAGCGGCGCGGGCGGCGGCTTGTTGTTGAGGGTGCGGCGGCTGCAACGCTGATCGTTGATGCCGCCACATCCTTCCGCCGCTTCGATGATGTGTCGGGGGACCCCGAGGCGCTATTGGCGGCGCGGCGGGACGCCATCGCTGGCAAGGACTACGCTCAGCTCAGGGCGGATCACGTCGCCCGGCACCAGCGCCAGTTCGGCCGCCTTGGGATCGATCTGGGCGAGGGGCGGGACGACTTGCCGACCAATGAGCGTATTGCCCGTTTCGCAGATGGCGGGGACCCGGCGCTGGCGGCGCTATACTTGCAATATGGCCGCTATTTGATGCTGTCGTCCAGCCGACCGGGCGGGCAGCCGGCGAACCTGCAGGGCATCTGGAACCGGGAAACACGGCCGCCCTGGGGCAGCAAATATACCTCCAACATCAATCTCGAGATGAACTATTGGCTGCCCGACCCAGCCAATCTGGCCGAATGCTTCGAGCCCCTGATCTCGCTTGTGGAAGATCTAAGTGTCACCGGTGCCGAGATGGCCAAGGCGCATTATGGCGCACGTGGTTGGGTGCTGCACCACAATACCGATCTCTGGCGCGCCTCCGGGCCGGTCGATGGCGCCGAATGGGGCCTGTGGCCGACCGGCGGTGCCTGGCTATGCGCGCAATTGTTCGATCACGCGGCCTATGCCGGCTATCCCGAGCCGCTGCTGCGCCGCCTCCTGCCGCTGATCGAAGGATCGGTGCAGTTCATTCTCGACATCCTCCAGCCACTGCCCGATAGCGACCATCTGGTCACGGTACCGTCCATTTCCCCGGAGAATATTCATCCGCATGGCGCAGCACTCTGTGCCGGGCCGACCATGGACAACCAGATCCTGCGTGATCTGTTCGACGCCTATGCCGGGGTTTGCACCCGGTTGGGGGTGGAGGGAATGCTGACATCCGAGGCGAAGGCGGCGCGGGCACGATTGTTGCCGGACCGGATCGGCAGGGCAGGGCAGCTACAAGAGTGGATGGAAGACTGGGACATGGATGTCCCGGAGATCCATCACCGGCATGTCTCCCACCTCTACGGGCTCTATCCCAGCCTGCAGATCGGTACCGATACCCCGGACCTGATGGCAGCGGCACGCAAATCGCTGGAAATCCGTGGCGATGATGCGACCGGATGGGGCATCGGCTGGCGCATCAATCTGTGGGCACGGCTCAGGGACGGCGATCATGCCCATGATGTGCTGGCCCTGCTTCTGCACCCCAAGCGCAGCTATCCCAACCTGTTCGACGCGCATCCGCCATTCCAGATCGATGGCAATTTCGGCGGCGCGGCAGGCATTCTGGAAATGTTGGTGCAGTCGCGGCCCAGCGAGGTCACTTTGCTGCCGGCTCTGCCTTCCGCCTGGCCGCAAGGCGCGCTTGCGGGCGTGCGGGTTCGGGGCGGGTTGGAACTCGATTTCACCTGGCGCAATGGCCGGCCCGTGCAGGTCAAATTGCGCTCTTCGCGCGCCCAGACCGTCACTGTTCATTGGGGGCAGGGGAGTCAAACACTTGCAGTCGAGGCCCATGAAGAAGTATCGGTAACATGTTAGTTCGCCCGCCGCGATGAAAGTGAACCCCATGAATACCGTTTCAGCCCTGGTCGTCACAGAGCCTGGCCATATCGCCATTGAGGAACGTGCCCGGCTCACGCCCGGGCCCGATGACGTACTGGTTGCGCCGCTCCGCTCAGGTATTTGCGGGACCGACTACCACATCTTCGAAGGCAATCAGCCCTTCCTCAGCTATCCCCGGGTGATGGGGCACGAACTGGCTGTCAAGGTTCTGAAGGCGCCTGCAGACAGCGGCATCGCGATTGGCGAGACCTATGTGGTCAATCCCTATGTGGCCTGCGGCAGTTGTGTTGCCTGCCGCAAGGGCAAGCCCAATTGCTGCACGCGCATCGGGGTGCTGGGCGTACACCGGGATGGCGGCATGGCCAAGGAACTGGTGATGCCTGCGCGCAATCTCGTGCCCTCGCAAGGTCTGTCGGCCGACGAATGCGCCATGGTGGAATTCCTCGCCATCGGGGCCCATGCCGTTCGTCGTTCCGGGGTCGGCCAGGAGGACACTGTGCTGGTGGTCGGGGCCGGACCCATCGGCCTGGGTGTTGCCCGATTTGCAGCCCTGACCGGGGCGGCGGTGACGCTGACCGATCGGGATCAGGCACGGCTCGACATGGCACAGAAGCTCATTCCGGAATGCCGCATGATGCTCGCCTCCGAGATTGGTGCTCTCGATGCGGAGACGAGTGAGGGCTTCGACGCGGTGTTCGACGCTACGGGAAGCCGGGCGTCCATCGAGGCGGGATTCCGCTTCGTGGCCCATGGTGGGCGCTATTGCCTGGTGAGCGTGGTCAAGGGTGACATCACCTTTGTCGATGCCGATTTCCATCGCAAGGAGATGACCTTGCTGGGCAGCCGCAATGCCATCGATGCCGATTTCGAACAGGTCATTGCCGCCATCAAGGCGGGGCATGTGAGAGCCGAAGACTGGATCACCCACCGCACCACCATGGCAGCGGCCGTCACCGACCTGCCGCTATGGGCCAAGGACAGGAGCCGGGTCGTCAAGGCGATGATCGAAATCTAGGACCCATTGGCAACGATCCGCTCAGAGCATGAAGGCGGCAAGGTCGTCCTCTGCCTCTTCCTGTTCGACAGCGCTGGGGACGCTTGCGGCAGCGGGAAACAGTCTATCGTGGATCTGCCGCTCGGCCTCCATGGTGTAGGCCTTGCGCAGACTGGCGAGGATCAGGCTCAGTTCCTGGGGCAAGGGTTCCGGCTGCGGATCGGCGCTGAGGGCGGCCACGACGATAGCGATGTCGGCCAGCGTTTCGGCCATGGCCGACTGGCCGGCAAGACCCCGGGCGGCGTCCTTGAGCAAGCCGATAACCTTGGGGCCGTCGGTGTTGAGACGCTTGAGCGCGGCGCCCAGGCTGTCGTCCAGCTTGGCCAGAATATCGAGGGCCAGATTGGCCTGGACCTCCAATTCCCCGATCTGCCCGGCGCCCTGATCCGAGGCCCTGCCGAATGATCCGGCAAGGGCCGAGGATTCATCGAGCCGCGCCATGGCGGCTTCGGCGGCGATAACGGTCTCTGTGGTCAGCTCGCGCAATTGCGTGGCAATCACTGTCAATGAGGCCCCGCGTGGTCCAAGCTGGGCGCAGCGCACGGCGGCATTGAGGCTGACCAGGCGCATATTGGCCTCGATCTCCTGTACGGCTTCGACATGCTGGAGCAGCCTGCCGACCGTTTCCTTCACGGCCCCCGCCACCGCCTCAAGCTTGGCGCGCTCGGTCTCGAAATCGGCCAGAATGGTGACGGCGGCCCGCAATTGGGTGCTGAGGCTGGTGATGGCAGAGCTCTTGCCGGCCTCCCCGCCCTGGAAATCGCGGGCGCGCGCCATGATGCTGCCGGCATCCGAGGCCAGGGCGGAAAGGTCCGCTTCGGCCTGCTCCACATCATGAGAGAAGCTTTCTGCCGTGTTGGCGATCTGCCGCTGCTGCAGGTCGGCAAGGGCTGCGGTGGCCGAGCCGTACAGGTCAGCGGGCAACGTCTGCCCAAAGGCTTCCTGACCATCGAGCAGATCGGCAAGCGTCGCCAGGGCCTGTTCGACATGTTCGATGCGCTGGCGGGTCGCATCCCCGACCTGAAGCGACATCACAGCGCTGCCGATGCGGCCGACGATCTGGCGGGACACTCGGCCGGTTTCGGCACTGCTCTCCAGGGCGGCGGCGCGCTGCTGGTCCAGGGCGGACAGGGTATCGGCGAGACTGTGCCCCAGATGGGTCAAGGTGTTGGCATGGGCGCCTTCGAAGCGGGCCCGCTGGCTGGCCGCGCGATCCACTTCCGTGGTGAGCTGGCGGTAGACCTGGGCAAAGTCCTGGATGGTCCGGCTGGCCGAGTCGGAGAGGGTCGCAATATCGGTGGTGAAGACGTCGAAATCGTCGCTGTCCCCGACAATGCCCGCGGCGGTAACCCGCGCATTGACCGAAACGATCCCCATCATTTTGACGGCCCGCTTAAGGTCGGCGATTGGCGCATTGGCGGCGCCCACCACGTCCACCAGCCTGGCCAGATCGGCCTTTTCCTGCGCGAAGGTGTCCGCCAGCGCCTGGGCCCGCTTGGCCACAGCGTTCAAATGCGCGCTGGCCTCTGCGGCCTGCGGGCCGCCTAGCGCCTCGGGCAAGGCCTCAAACAGCTTGCCCAGCGTATTGAGCAGGGCGGCCCCTTCGGTCAGGCGCGCGCCGACGGAGACGAAGGCCGTCTCGATATTCTGACGGGGACCCGCCAGGTCATCGGCGAGCCGGCGGATGGCCTTGGTATCGGCGGAACGGGTCACTTGCTTGCTCCGGTTGCAGCGCCATGTGCGAGGATTTCAGCGGCGACTTTGGACAGAGGCAGTATCTTGCCGGCCGCACCGCGCTGGATCGCCTCTTTCGGCATGCCGAACACGACGCAGCTGGCTTCGTCCTGGGCGATGGTCGGGCTGCCCATCTGGCGCATTTCGAGCAGACCACGCGCGCCATCGTCACCCATGCCGGTCAACAGGATGCCCATGGCGTTTCGGCCTGCGGCCTGGGCGGTGGAACGGAACAGCACATCGACCGAGGGCCGGTGGCGCGAGACATGCGGCCCTTCTTCAATCCTGACAGTGTAGCGTGGCCCATTGCGGACCAGCAGCATGTGCAGATTGCCGGGGGCGATCAGCACCTTGCCGCGCTGCACCAAGTCGCCATCCTGGGCCTCCTTGACTTCAACAGCGCAGCTCATGTCCAACCTGCGGGCGAAGGCGGTGGTGAATTTCTCCGGCATGTGCTGGACGATCAGAATGGGCGGGCAGCCCGCCGGCAGCGCCTCGAGCACTTCACGCAGGGCCTCAGTCCCCCCCGTGGAGGCGCCGATCGCCACGATCGGATCTGTAGCGGGCAGGCGAGCGATGAGGGTTTGACGGCGCGCTTCGGAGATTGGTGGAATAACCGCGTCGGCGGTCAGCTTGGCCTCGACCTTGACGTCCGGCGCGGGAACCCGCAGGGCCGGCGAAGCCTTGGCAATGCCCCCCATCTTGGCATGGGCGGCGGCCTTGGCAGCGTCGCAGATGCGCATGCGCGATTCCTGCAGGAACTGGGCCGTGTCGACCCTGGGCTTGGCGACCACATCGACGGCGCCAGCCTCAAGCGCCTGCATGAAGGCGTCGGACCCGTCCTGGGCCAGACTTGAACAGATCACCACCGGGATGGGGCGCTGCGCCATGATCTTCTTGAGAAAGGTGATGCCATCCATGCGCGGCAGCTCGATGTCGAGAAAGATGACATCGGGCACTTCCTGGCGAATGCGCTCCACGGCGACATAGGGATCGGCGGCAGTCGCCATGACCTCCAGCTCGGGGTCGGCCGAAATGATATCGGACAGGGTGGTGCGGACCGACGCGCTGTCATCGACGATCAGGACGCGGATTTTCGAACGCATGGTCAGGCCTCAGACCTTCTGAAATACGGCAGGTGCGATCTGACGCATGGTGATCGACGTGCCGATCATGGACTCAGAATGCCCAAGAAGAAGATAACCGCCGGGACGCAAGTGGCCGACCAGCCGGGTGATGACGGCGGCCTGGTCCTGTTTGTCGAAATAGATGAGCACATTGCGCAGGAAGATGATGTCGACATCCCGATCAAAGGGATAGGCGGGGTCCATCAGGTTCAGCCGCTCGAAGCGGACCGTACGGCGCAATTCGGGCACGATGCGCACTTCGGGACGGGCAGAGGGCCGGCGCGCATGCATGAGATAGCGCGACTGCATGCCCGGCGGCACCGGGGCGACGAGCTCTGCGGGGTAGACCGCCCGGCGGCCGGTTTCCAACACATCGGTGGAAATGTCTGTGCCCAATACGGCGAAGCGGAAATTGCGCTTCGCCGCAATCATGTCGGCCAGCACCATGGCAATGGTGTAGGCCTCGGCGCCGGTGGAGCTGGCCGCGCTCCAAACCTTGAGAATTGGCGCGCGCTCGCCGCGCTGGGACAACAATTGCGGCACCAGCACCTTCTCCATGCATTCGAAATGCTCGGGCTCGCGGAAAAAGTCGGTCTTGTTGGTGGTCACGGCGTTGATCAGGAAGGGCAGTTCCCGTTCGAGTCCGTCCTTGCGGAACAGGTAGTCGCCGTAGTCGGCAAAGGTTTCCAGCTGCAGGTGCCTTAGCCGCCGGCGGAGCCGGCCTTCCACCATCAGCCGTTTGGCGGGCGGCAGACGGATGCCGACTTCCTTGCCGATCAGCGTGGCGATGCGCTGGAAATCGCGCATATCCAGGTGGTCGTCATGATCGTCGGTCGAGGCGGTGGTCGCAAAGGCAGACAAAGGGGAAACTCCCAGGCATGGACACTGGCCGGGCAATTCCGGCCGGGTGCGGTATCAGGCGGCGTGGCCCAGATGGGCTGCGTCGGCCAGCAGCCGGTCGAGATCGAGTACGGTAACGAAGCGGCCATTGCGGCGCCCGATGCCCTGGATGCAGTGACCGCTCCAGCTCGCGCTGACGCTGGGCGGCGGATCAAGGGTCTCGCTATCGAGCACCGTGACCTCAAAGACCCGATCGGCCCTCAGGCCCACGGTCAGGAGGCCATCCGGCCCGGAGACCGAAAGCACCACGATGCGCGTGTTCTCGGTGTCAGGCGCCGGCTCGATCCCGAGGGTCTGGCGCAGGTCGAGCACCGGCACCCCTTCGCCCCGCACATCGATCATGCCCAGAAGATTGCCGGGTGCCCTGGGCAGGCGGGCGATGGGCCGCATGTCCAGGATTTCCTGCACCTTGGTGACGGGCGCCGCGAACAGTTCGTCGGCGACACCCAAAGTGACATATTGGTTCAGCTCAGCCATAGCGTGTTCCTATGCCGCTCCGCGGCGCGTGAAGTCGGCGTCCAGTTCATCCGGCCCCTCGTCCAGGGCGATGTCGAAACCGCCGCCACCACCACTATTTTCCTTGGCGGTACGAGCGCGGGCGGGCTTGCTTTTCTTCATGTGTGGTGCCTTGGCCAAAACGGCCTCCCGGAGGTCTGGGGCAGGGGCTGCCGGGGCTGTGGGCTGGCGGGCCTTGTCGCCGTTGATGCGGAAGTAGCTGATGGCGGCCTGGAGCTGTTCGGCCTGGCTGGCGAGTTCCTCGGAGGTAGCCGACATCTGTTCTGCCGCCGAGGTATTCTGCTGGGTCACCTTGTCGAGCTGCTGAATGGCCGTGTTGATCTGGGCGGCACCGGCATTCTGTTCCCGGGAGCCGGCGGAGATTTCTTCCACCAGTTCGGCGGTGCGCTGGATGTCGGGTACCAGCTTGCCGAGCATTTCCCCGGCCGACTGGGCGGCCTTGACCGTGGTGCCCGAAAGGGTCGAAATCTCGGCGGCGGCAGCCTGGCTGCGTTCGGCCAGCTTGCGCACTTCGGAAGCCACAACGGCAAAGCCGCGGCCATGTTCGCCGGCCCGGGCGGCTTCCACCGCAGCGTTGAGGGCGAGCAGGTCGGTCTGGCGGGCGATTTCCTGCACCACCATGATCTTTTCGGCGATGGTCTGCATGGCTTCGACGGCGTTGTTGACGGCCTCGCCGGAGGCAATCGCGTCGGCAGCAGACTGGCGGGCGATCTTTTCGGTCTGCGAAGCATTGTCGGCCGACTGCTTGATGGTGGCGGCCATCTCTTCCATCGAGGCGGAGGCTTCTTCGGTAGAGGAGGCTTGTTCGGTGGCGCCCTGGCTCAGCTGTTCGGCGGTGGCCGACATTTCCTGGGAGCCGCCGGCGACGTTGCGGGCTGCGGCAATGGCATCGCCAACCACTTCGCTGAGCTTGACCACCATGCGCTGAAGCGCGATGCCCAGCATGTCCTTGTCCGATAGCGGCTCGACATGCACGGTCAGATCGCCATCGGCGATCTGGTCGGCAATGGTGGCGGTGGCGCGCAGATTGGCGGTCATGGCGTTGAGTGCATCAACGAGGTCCTTGACCTCATCGGCCGATGTCACGGTTGCGGTGGCGTTGACGTCTCCCAGCGCCACGGAATTGGCGAGGTTGATGGCCGAGGCCAGGTTGCGCTTGATGCCATTGGTCACCAGCACCACCACGCCGATGGCGATGGCGGTGACCAGAATGCTGGTGCCGATGATCAGCCAGTTGAGGGTGTTGAACAGCGCGGCACCCTCGCTGCGCAATTGCTGAGCCGCTTCGAGCTGGTAGTGCGTAAGTTCGGACAGCGCCTCGGTTGTGGGGTCGATCGCCGGGAACATGGCGGTGGCGATGAACTGGTCCAGGGCGGTGGCGTTGCGTGTCCGGAGGATGGCATTGAGGTCCTCGACCGCCGCGTCGGCGCCGACCATGGTGGCTTTCACCGATTCCACGATTTCGGTTTCGCGCGCGGTGAGGTGCGTGCCCAGAAACTCGTTCCAGTGTTCGTCGATTGATTCTGTGGCACTCTGGACGTTCAGCGCTGCCTGGCTCCAGTCGATCGAGCCATCTTTGAGCTTGTACGCCGTATCGACCACCTTGATGGCATAGGCGTCCGAGATCTGCTTGAGCTGCTCCAGGGGAACGACGCGGTCGTCGTAGATGGAGGTCATGGAGTCAGCCATGCTGCTCATGCCAAAATAGCCGACGCCGCCGACAATGCCGGCGATGGCGATGCTGGACGCCAATTGAATGGCGAGGATCTTGGCCGCAATAGAGCGGAATAGCGGACGGCGTACGCGAGTGCTCATTGTATCAACCTTCTGGTTTGGGGAAGCCGGCCGCCTTCATGGCGACCGGCTGTGGGGTGCGGTGCAGGGCTCAGGCAGCTCCGCGGCGGGTGAAGTCTTCGTCGAGATCGTCGCCGGCATCGCCCATATCGAGGTCAAAGCCGCCATTTGAGCCGACCCGGCTCTTGGACTTGCCGGGTTTGCCCGGCTTGGGTGCCATATGCGGCGCCCGAGCCAGAATTTGGGACTTGAGGTCCGGCTGGCCGGCCGTTTCATTGGCGGGCATGGAGAGGCTCGAGGCATCGATGCGGAAGTAGCTGATGGCGGCCTGGAGCTGTTCGGCCTGGCTGGCCAGCTCCTCGGAGGTGGCCGACATCTCCTCGGCAGCCGAGGTGTTCTGCTGGGTCACCTTGTCGAGCTGCTGAATGGCGGTGTTGATCTGGGCGGCACCGGCATTCTGCTCCCGCGAGCCGGCGGAGATTTCCTCCACCAGTTCGGCGGTGCGCTGGATGTCGGGTACCAGCTTGCCGAGCATTTCCCCGGCCGACTGGGCGGCCTTGACCGTGGTGCCCGAAAGGGTCGAAATCTCGGCGGCGGCAGCCTGGCTGCGTTCGGCCAGCTTGCGCACTTCGGAAGCCACAACGGCAAAGCCGCGGCCATGTTCGCCAGCCCGGGCGGCTTCCACTGCAGCGTTGAGGGCGAGCAGATCGGTCTGGCGGGCGATTTCCTGCACCACCATGATCTTTTCGGCGATGGTCTGCATGGCCGAGACGGCGTTGTTGACGGCCTCGCCCGAGGCAATCGCGTCGGCAGCAGACTGGCGGGCGATCTTCTCGGTCTGGCTGGCATTGTCAGCAGACTGCTTGATGGTGGCGGCCATCTCTTCCATCGAGGCGGAGGCTTCTTCGGTCGAGGAGGCCTGTTCGGTGGCGCCTTGGCTCAGCTGTTCGGCAGTGGCCGACATTTCCTGGCTGCCAGCGGCGACATTGCGGGTGGCGGCGGTCACTTCGGTCACCACTTCACGCAGCTTGGCGGTCATGGCGTTGAGGGTCTTGATGAGGTCGGTGACTTCATCGTCGCCCTTGACCTGGGCCGTGGCCGAGAGATTGCCACCGGCCACTTCGTCGGCCAGCCGGACGGCGCTGGAGAGGGCGCGGGAGATGGTCATGACGATCCAGGTGGCAGCAACCAGCGCAATGAGCGCGGATCCGATGAGCAGGCCGATCAGCAGCATCATCGAATTCTGGTACAGCGCCTCGGCCTGAACCTTGGCTTCGTCCATGATCGCTTCGTTGCGGTCGATGATCATCTGGAGGATGTCATTGGCCTCACGACGCAGGGTATTGACCGTGCCCATTTCCTGAAGCGCGAAATAGTCGCCGTTCTCCATCGACACGGCGACGGCCTTGTCCATGGCCGCAACCATGTCGTCATAAGCGGCGCGGGCCGCGTTGTAGAGCGAGGTGTCCGAGACCGGCATGGTGCGCTGCAGTTCCGGCAGGCGCTCGGCATTGGCGGCAACGCCGGTCAGATAGTCTGCATACCACTTTTCCTGCAGTTCCCGATCCTGCGAGGCCGCGAGCAGGACGTTGCGCTGCTGGCGGAACATGTCGGTACCGGTCAGGAACATCTCGGTTGCCGCCTGGTAGGCGGGGAAGGCCGAGAGATCGCCGGCATCGACCTTGCGCTGCAAGGAAGCGCGCAGATTGGCCATGGTTTCCTCGAACACGCCGAGCGAACCGCTGCCTTCGCTGCGGCTGATGGCAAGGGCAGTGGCGTCGGAGTTCTTGAGGGTATGTTCCTGGCCTCGCAGCACGGCGGCGTAAAGCTCGTTCACCTTGACGATGAAGTCCGGCAGTTGCTCGCGGACCGCAGGATCCTGGGCGTTGGCATCAAGGAAGGCATGCCCTTCGACCATCTCGTCATAGTCTTCGCGGAGCTTTGCGACGTAGCTTTCCTTTTCCGCCGCGTCCTTGGAGATGATCTGGGCACGCACGCGCGATCCCAGGCTTTCCAGGCTGGTCTGCATCTGGGCCGAGCGGATCAAATTGGCCGAGCGCACCTCAACAATGGCCTCGAGCTCGTGGTTGATCGTGCCCAGGTTCTGCAGGGCGATGAACATGCTCCCCGCAGACAGCGCGACGACAACGCCGAAGACGGCCGCCAGCTTGGTTTTAATAGTCAGTCTCACAATGCAGACCTTTCTTCTGAAGATGCTGCGGGCGCGGTTCTTGCGCCCGGTGTTTCGAAAATGCGTTCCATATTGGGAATGATGATGAAGCCGCCATTGCGCTTGCCGATGCCCCTGATGAATTCGGGGCGCCAGCGCATGCCGACCTTGGGGGCCTCCTCGATGGAGGCTGCTTCGATGTCGGTGACATCATGCACCTTGTCGGCGAGGATGCCGGCAATGGTGGGCTCGCCATCCATATCGACTTCCATCACGACGATGCGCGTGTCCTCGTCCGGCTCGGGCCGGTTCATGCCGAACATGACGCGCAGATCGGCCAGGGGCACGACGCGGCCGCGCACATTGATCAGCCCTCCCACGAAATCGGGCGCATTGGGCACTTCGGTGATGGGAACGAGGTCGAGAATTTCGCGCACCCGTCCCGCCTCTACGGCGAAGAGTTCATCGTCGAGTCGAATGGTCAGCGCCGTCATCGACGCTGGCTGGTGATCCTGGGCGTCGCTCATGCGGCCCTCCCGGTGATGTTGCGATCGACATAGGATTGGCCGGCAGCCACCAGATGGGCGGTGTCCAGGATCAGCGCGACGGAGCCGTCACCCAGGATTGTGGCGCCCGAGAAGGACTTGATGCCCGAATGCAGTTTGGATAGCTGCTTGATGACCGTCTGGTTGTTGCCGATGATCTGGTCGACCACCAGGCCCACCCGGCCTTCGCCGGAGGAGACGATCACCACCTTCTGGTGCGGTTCGGGTTCGGCAGTGGTGCCAAAGACTTCGCGCAGCCTGAGGTAGGGCACCAGGGCCCCGCGAATATCGAGGAAGTTGCGGCCCTTGGCGTGGGCCTCAATGCCCTCTGGAAGCTCCACGCATTCTTCCACTGCGGCCAGCGGAATGGTGTAGCGCCCATTGCCAACCCGCACGAGCATGCCGTCGATGATGGCCAGGGTCAGGGGCAGGCGGAGGGTCATGGTCGAGCCCTCGCCGGGCTTGCTGGTTACATCGATGGTGCCACGCAACCCGTCGATGGTTCGCTTGACCACGTCCATGCCTACCCCACGGCCGGAAAGGGAGGTCACTTCCTTGGCGGTGGAGAAGCCAGGCGCGAAGATCAGGTGATGCAGTTCCTGGTCTGTCAGCTTGGCGTCGGGCGTTATGAGCCCATTTTCTTCGGCCTTGGCGCGAATGCGAGCGATGTTGAGGCCAGCTCCATCGTCACTGACCGAGATGGCCACTTCCGCGCCGGAATAGACGGCGGAGAGGCGCACGATGCCCTTGGCTGGCTTGCCGGCCGCGACGCGTTTCTCGGCGCTTTCCAGGCCATGGTCGACCGAGTTGCGGATGAGATGCACGAGCGGATCGGCCAGGCGCTCGATCATGGTCTTGTCCAGCTCGGTGTCTTCGCCCGAGGTAATGAACTCGATGGGCTTGCCCAGTTCGCCGGACAGATCATGCACGAGGCGCCGGAAGCGGCTGAACAGGGTGCCGATGGGCACCATGCGGATGCCCATTGTGGTATCGCGCAGCCCCGAGGACAGCCGTTCAAGTTCCTCGGCGACAGTCTTGAGCGCGGTGTCCGAACTCAAACCGGCAATCTGGCTCAGTCGCGCCTGGGCGATCACCAATTCGCCGACGCGGTCCATCAGCTCGTCCAGCCGCTCGGCCGGGACACGCAGGGAGGAGGCTGCGGCCCGGTCGGCGGTGTCGGCCCCGGCAGCCGGCTTGGGCTTGGGGGTCGGGGACTGAGCCGCGAGAATGCCGGCGCTGGGCTCGGGTTCGACTGGCGCGGGCGCTGATGCTTCCGCCGCGTTGGGTTGAGGATCGGCGTCCGCATCTGTGGCGGGCTCGGCCGGGGCTGCGGTGCTCTCATCCAGCCGCGTGAGCGTCAGTTCCATATTGTCGCGCAGGAACAGGAACACGTCATCAATTGCCGCTGTGGGGTCGGCGGCTTCGATATCGACGCGCCAACCGATATGGGGTGTCTCGGGGTCGAGCGTTGCAAGATCGGGAATGCGACCCGTAAGCGCGGTTATCTTGACCGGCCCGATTTCAGCCAGCTCCTCCAGCAGCAGCACCGGATTGGTGCCGTAGATGAGCGCGTCGGAGGGCAAGTAGAACTCAAGCCGCCAGACAGTTGTCGTTTTGACCTCTGCCGGTTTCTCCTTGGGCTTTTCGGTCTTGGCCTTGCCCTTTGCCGGCGCCTTGCTTGCATTGCCTTCGCCGGCGATGGCGGCGCGCAGATTGGCCAGGATGTCTTCGCCGCCGCCGATGTCGTCCTCAGGAGACTCGATCAGCCGGTGGATATGGTCCTTGGCATCCAGGGCCACGCCGATCAGGGCAGCATTGGCGGCGGTCTGTCCCTTGCGCACCTGGTCGAAGGTGGTTTCGAACTCGTGCACGAATTCGGCCACCGCGGTGAAGCCGAACATGGCGCCCGAGCCCTTGATGGTATGCAGGGCGCGAAAAGTGGAGTTGATCAGGTCGGCATTGGCGGGGTCCTGCTCGAGGTCGAGCAGTCCGGCCTCGAGCTGTTCGAGCAGCTCGCGCGCCTCCTGGCGAAAGGTTTCGGTCGGATCGGATATGTTCATGCGCCCGTCACCTTCTTGATGATGGCCAGCAATTGGTCCTGCTTGAAGGGCTTGACGATCCAGCCGGTGGCGCCAGCTTCCTTGGCCTGGCGCTTCAGGTCCTCGTCGGACTCGGTGGTCAAAAGAATGATCGGGATGCCCTTGGAAGAGGGGTGCTGGCGATATTTCTTGATGAACTCGATGCCGTTGAGCACGGGCATATTGAGGTCGGTCAGCACGGCATGGACCGTATTGGCGGTCGCGACCTCATAGCCTTCCTGGCCGTTGCCGGCCTCGAGCACATCCAGACCGGCGCCGGTCAGGGTCATGGCGACCATCTGGCGGATGGAGGCGCTGTCGTCGATCGTCAGAATGGTCTTGGTCATGCTCAGTGTCCTGCTGGCTGTTCTGAAATGGGCGCCCAGAAGCTCGCATGCGTCTGGTCCGGGGCGAGGAAACCGGCCTGCTCCAGCACCGCCGTCAGCGGCGGGCCCAGAGGGGCAAGCATGGCCAATTGTCCACCCCGAGCGGCGGCCGCCGTGGCTGCCGACAGCAAGGTCTGTACGGTCGTGACATCGGCTGCCGACATGGTCTGCGTGTCGACGGCAATCCGGGCGTGGTTTTCGATGGCCTCGCGCAGGGTCGTCGCTACGTCCTGGGCGGACTTGATGCCTGCGTCGCCCGACAATACGAGCGTGTGGATAGGTTCTTCGGTCATGGCCATGACCGGACGAAGCTTGAAGTTGATGACATTCTGTCTCTCTACCGCAAAGGACTAAGGGGGAAGTCGGTAGGCGAAGTGGATTGGGACGTCGCTGGTTCCGCTATGCTATTACTATTGCCAATCTGCTCGCCGTATTCCCATCCGGCTTATAGGTATACTTACAGGCTTGGCTTAACCGATGGTTACTGTTTTCACTGTTCTGAAAAATTTGAACACCGATACAAAGTATTACTTTCTGAAGTAACCGTATTAACAAAGCCAGATGTACTCTTTCGCTGAGAATCGACTGAATGCGTCGCTGAGTCGATTTGAATCGAAGCCGTTTGACTCAGAGTCGATTCACAAGACAATCGCCACATGCGGAGATTGATTCACTTGTCCGGTGGCGTTGGCGGGCGGTTGAACTCTGGTTGCGCCGGGGGCGCGGGGCCGCAATGGCTATGCGCGCGGTCGACCGCAGAGTCGAAGTATTAGAAGCCGACGGCTTGCACGGGTTCATCCGGCTGCATGATGGCGCTGATCTCGGGCCATTTGGTGCGGAAGGCCGCGACGCATTGCGGATCAAAATGCGTGCCGCTGCAGCGGATGATCTCGGCATAGGCCTTTTCGATGGGCCAGGCCGGCTTGTAGGGACGTTCCGAGCACAGGGCGTCGAAGACGTCTGCGATGGCGACGATCCGCGCTTCTACGGGGATGTCGTTGCCAGACAGCCGGTCTGGATAGCCAGTACCGTCCCACTTTTCATGGTGGCTCTGGGCGATCAGTTCGGCGACCCGGATGAGGTCGGAGCCGCCGCGTTCCAGAATGCGTGCGCCAATGGTGACATGCTCGCGCATGATGGCCATTTCTTCGTCGGTGAGGCGGCCGGGTTTGGACAAAATGGCATCGGCAATGCCGATCTTGCCGATATCGTGCAGGGGAGCCGCCAGATAGATCATGCGGCAGCGCTCGGGCGGCAGGCCGATACCTTCACCGATCAACTGGCTGATCATGGCGACGCGCGAGACATGCTCGCCGGTATCACCGTCGCGATATTCGATGGCCCGGGCGAGGCGGTAGATAATCTCCTCTTCGCGCGCCAGCAGGTGGGCGGTGGCTCGCTCTACCTCGCGGGTCAGCCATTGGGCACGATCGGCCAGTTCCACCTGGGCCTGGCGCAGCGCCAGGAGATTGGCGACGCGGGCCTGCAGCTCGATGGGGTCGAAGGGTTTGTGCAGGAAGTCGGTGGCCCCCGCCTTGATGGCCTCGATGCGCACGGATTTGTCATGGTCGGAGGTCACCATGACCACCGGGACAATGCGGTAGGATGGGCGCGAGCGCAGGGCGGCGGTGAAGGCCACCCCATCCATTTCGGGCATGATGTGGTCGACGATGATCAGGTCATATTGCTGGGTCTGGCACCATTCGAGCGCCTGCAACGGGTTAAGGCATAGCTCAACCTCGCCCATCACCGCTTCTTTGACGATGCTGCCGATCAGCGCAAGACTGGACCGGCTGTCATCGACGATCAGCAATCGCATTTGCTTCTGGCCCCCGCCTGAATTGCAGGAAGGATAGGTGCGGCGCCATTAGATGAAGCTTAACAACAATTGGGTCGTGGCAATGGCTTGCGCGATTGGTTAGCAGTGTGCTGACGACGAGCGGCACCGTGTGGGGATATCCGTGAACCGGATTGCAGTGATTGGGGGCGGACCCGCAGGATTGATGGCAGCCGAGATGGCCGCGATGCAGGGCGCTCGCGTCAGCGTCTATGAGGCCCTGCCCAGCGTCGGGCGCAAGCTCCTGATGGCCGGTAAGTCGGGCCTCAACATCACCCATGCCGAGGACAAGGCTGCTTTTGATGCCCGCTATGGTCTGTCGCGGGGCCGGCTCCAGCAGGCGCTCGACGTCTTTCCGGCAGCGGCGGTGCGGGAGTGGTGCGCCGGCCTGGCTGTTGAAACCTTTGTGGGCTCGTCGGGGCGGGTGTTTCCCAGTGTGATGAAGGCCTCACCCTTGCTGCGGGCCTGGCTGGGCCGGCTGGACGGCCTGGGCGTGACGATTCTGACGCGTCATCGCTGGCAAGGATTTGAAGGCAGGTCCCTCGTCTTCGATACGCCCGAAGGACGCGTCGTGGAGCGGTTCGACGCCGTGGTGCTGGCCCTGGGTGGCGCCAGCTGGCCGAGACTGGGTTCGGATGCCGCCTGGGTGCCATGGCTGGTCGATGCCGGCGTGCCAGTTTCGCCGTTCCGACCCGCCAATTGCGGTTTCGAGGTGGACTGGTCGGATGTGATGGTGGAGCGCTTTGCCGGACAACCGGTCAAATCCGTCGTGGCGCGCAGCGCCGCGGGCGCCCATAGCGGCGAGTTTGTCGTGACGCGATGGGGTGTCGAGGGCAGCCTTGTCTATGCCCATGCCGCCGCGCTGCGCGACAGTCTCGAAACCACGGGCCAGGCCGTGATTGAACTCGATCTGGTGCCGGGCCGCACTGCGGAACGACTGGCACGGGACCTGGCCCGGCAACCGGCAAAGGCCAGCTTCGCCAATCGGCTGCGCAAGGGCGCGGGGTTGGATGGCGTTAAGCTGGCGCTGTTGCGGGAGTGCCTGCCAAATGTCGTGAGCCTGGAGCCGGAGGCGCTGGCAGCGGCGATCAAATCGGTGCCGCTGGCGGTGCAACGGCCCCGGCCGATCGCCGAGGCGATTTCGGTGGCCGGCGGCGTGGCGTGGGACGGTGTCGACGAGCATTTCATGCTCAAGGCCTTGCCGGGCGTCTTTGTTGCAGGCGAAATGTTGGATTGGGAGGCGCCGACCGGCGGCTATTTGCTGACGGCCTGCTTTGCGACCGGCCGGGCAGCGGGGTTGGCGGCGGCAAAATTCGTGCCCGGAGGGAGAGATGAACAGAATTGACCTGGTGGGACAGGTGGCCGTGATCACCGGCGGGGCCCAGGGATTGGGGCTTGCCATTGCCAGCCGGCTCCTGGCCTCAGGCGCCCGGATCTGCCTGTGGGATCGCGACGCCGAGATGCTCGACAAGGCGGTCACAATCTTGGGCGAGGGCGTAACCGAGCAAAGCGTGGATGTCACCGATCTGGCGGGGCTGGAACAGGCCCATGCCGCGACGGAAGCCGAGCTTGGCCCGGTGTCGATCCTGGTGCATTCGGCGGGCATTGCCGGCACCAATGCGACGCTGGACGTCTATGATCCGGAAGACTGGCGGCGCGTGATCGACGTCAACCTCAATGGCACCTTCTATGTGAACCGCGTAGTGGTGCCGGGCATGAAGGCGCGCAATTACGGGCGCATCGTCAATATCGCCTCGATTGCCGGCAAGGAGGGCAATCCGACCGCCTCCGCCTATGCGGCGGCCAAGGCCGGGGTCATCGGCATGACCAAGTCGCTGGGCAAGGAGCTGGCGAGCTACGACATTGCCGTCAATGCCATAACGCCGGCGACCGCCAAGACGCGTATCCTTGATACGCTGAGCGACGAGTTCATCACCTATATGCTTTCCCGCATTCCGCGCGGGCGGTTCCTGGAGGTCGAGGAAGCGGCGTCCATGGTGGCCTGGCTGGTCAGCCGCGAAAACAGCTTCACCACTGCCAGCGTGTTCGACCTCTCGGGCGGAAGGGCAACCTATTAGGGCTGCGCCGCCGGACATTGGGCACCTCTGCCGCTCCAGTCGATCTCGACAGTGGCATGGCCAATATCGTGTTCCTCCTGAAGCCGTTGCTTGACGGCCGTGGAGACGGCAGCGGGATCAGCCCCCGGCGCCAAGGCGATCTCGAGCGTTGCCATGGCCTGCCCGGATGAGAGCGACCAGACATGGAGATGCCCGACCTTGCCGAGGCCGGGGACGGCGGAGCGCAAATCGGCCTGCAGGTCGTCAATGTCCACGCCATCGGGCGCGCCTTCCATCAGGATGTTGAAGGTGCGGGTCAGCAGGGCCCAGGCGCTTTTGAGGATCAGCAGGCTCACCACCACGGACAGAATGGGGTCGATGGGCATCCAGCCGGTCAGCCAGATGACAATGGCCGCGGCGATGGCGCCGACCGAGCCGAGCAGATCGCCCAGCACATGCAGGAGGGCGCCCTTGATATTGACGTGATCGGCATCGGCGCCGGAGAGAATGCGGAAGACGATCAGGTTTACGACCAGGCCGAGCACAGCCACCACCAGCATGGGGCCGGCCAGCACCTCTTCGGGGGCAAGGAAGCGATTGACGGCCTCATAGCCAATCCAGCCGACCAGGGCGAAGAGCGCCAGTGCATTGATCATCCCGGCCAGCACCTCCAGGCGTGAATAGCCGAAGCTGCGGCGGGCATCGGGTGGTCGCCGTCCGAGACGAAACCCCAGCCAGGCCAGAAATAGCGCCACGGTATCGGTCAACATGTGCCCCGCATCGGCAATCAGCGCCAGCGAGCCGGAGAGATAGCCGCCGATGACTTCGGCCACCATGAAGCCCCCGGTGAGGCACAGGCCGATCAGCACGGCCCGCTCATTGCCTGAACTGACCTTGGGCGCGTGGTTGTGCCCGGCATGGTCATGTCCGTGGTCGCCGTGGTCATGACTGTGCTGATGCTCTGGCACGCGCATTCCTCAATTTAATGTACATATGAACATACATTCATATATGTTGATGTCAATATGCTTTCTATCCGCCAACGGCGCTCTGGTTTGAAGGTTCCGGCGGCGCAGGGTTAGCGGTCAGCCGCGGATATCGTCCTCGTCCGGCTCATGCTCTTCTGCGGCGTGGGCGAGCATGTCGGTGAGCATGCTTGCGATGTGGTGGTCTTCGACCTCGTAGAAGACCTGTTTGTTGCGACGCGTGCCGCGCACCAGACGCGCTGCGCGGAGCAGGCGAAGATGGTGGCTGACCAGGGATTGGCTGGCGCCGGTTGCCCTGGCGATGTCGCCAACCGCGATGGGGCCTTCAAGACAGGTGAGAACCACCTTGAGCCGCGTCGGGTCGCCGAGCAGGCGGTAGGTCTCGGCGATGACGGTCAAATGGTGGTCTTCTGGCAGGGGCACGGCGTTTCCCATTGGCTTGGTCGCCAATAGTTAGGGCGCTTCGGCGTGGCTGACCAGTCAGACGCGATTGCCATCGGCGTCGATTACCACTTCGCCGTCTTCCTTGGTGAAGGGAATGCCCAGTGCCTCAGGCAGGATGTCGAGCACCACTTCGGAGGGGCGGCAGAGGCGCACGCCATGGGCGGTTTCGACAAATGGCCGGTTGATCAGGATGGGGTCGGCCAGCATGGCCTCGATCAACTCGGCGTCGGAAAGGTCCTGATTATCGAGGCCCAGCTCGAAATAGGGGGTATCCTTGACGCGGATGGCGTCGCGGACCGAAAGACCGGCGCGGCTAATCAGGTCGACCAGTCGGGTGCGATCGGGCGGGTTTTCGAGATAGAGGATGACGTTCGGTTCAATGCCGACCCCGCGGATCATGGCCAGGGTATTGCGCGATGTGCCGCAATCGGGGTTGTGGTAGATGGTGACGCTCATGCTGAATGCTCCGAAGGATAGCGCAACAGCCAGGCCGCAAGACCCATGGCCGCAAGCGCACCGATGATCTGGGCGATGATGAAGCCTGGCACGTCGGCGGGACCGATACCAGAAAAGCTTGCGGTCAGCGCCCGGCCGATGGTGACGGCGGGATTGGCGTAGGAGGTCGAAGCGGTAAACCAGTAACCGGCGGTGATGTAGAGGCCGACGCGCAGGGCAATCTGCCCGGCAGAGTGTTTGAGCGACACCAGGATGGTCAGCAGCAAACCGAATGTGGCGACGGCCTCGCTCAGCCATTGGCTGGCGCCATTGCGCGGGTCGGCATAGGCCGAGACCAGCGGCAGGTCGAACATCAGGTGTGCCAGAAGAGTGCCCAGCATGGCGCCGCAGATCTGCGCGACGACATAGAGCCCGGCATCGGCAGCACTCAATTGGCGCTTGAGGGCCATGACCAGGGTCACGGCCGGGTTGAAATGGGCTCCGGAGATCGGCCCGAACAGGCCGATCAGCACCACGAGAATGGCGCCAGTCGCCGCCGTGTTGGCCCAGAGCGCCAAGGCGATATCGCCGGTCAGGCGCTGCGCCATGATGCCAGATCCGACCACGGTGGCGACAAGGATGCCGGTGCCGAGAGCCTCGGCGGTGAGCTTGCGCAGGCGATCAGTCATTGGTGGCCTTGTCAGTGGCGCCTTCGAGCTTGCCGATGTCCTTGAGCTTGGTCTCGAGCGACATCTTGTCGATGGTGGCCAGCGGCAAGGCGGTGAAGACCTCGATGCGGCGGCGCAGATAATTGGCAGCGTCGCGGAAGGCATTGACCTTGTCCAATTCGCTGCCCTCGACGGCGGCCGGATCGGCAACGCCCCAATGCGCGGTCATGGGCTGGCCGGGCCAAAAGGGACAGGTTTCGCCGGCCGCGTCGTCGCAGACGGTAAAGACGAAATCGAGCTTGGGCGCGTCGGGGGTGGCAAATTCATCCCAGGATTTGGAGCGATAGCCCTCGGTGGGCAGGCCCATTTCCTTGAGCGTATGCAGGGTCAGCGGATTGACCTCACCCTTTGGCTGGCTGCCGGCCGAAAAGGCGCGGAACTTGCCGCCGGGAACAGCGTTCATGATCGCCTCGCCCAGAACGGAGCGGGCAGAATTGCCGGTGCACAGGAAGAGCACATTGTAGACGCGGTCAGTCTGGTCGTCGGTCATTGGCGAACCTCCTCGGGAACGCAGCAGGGGGTGATGTCTTCAATCAGCGGCGTGCAGAGTTCAGGGCGGCCGCCGCAGCAATCATTGACGAGATAGCCCATCACCTCACGCATGTGGTCGATCTGGGCGCGATAGATGATGGTGCGCCCGTGCTTGTCGGCCACCAGCAGGCCGGCGCGGGCCAGCTGCGACAAATGGGTCGACATGGTGTTTTGTGGCACGTCGAGCCGGCGCGCGATTTCGCCGGCCGCCAGGCCGTCGGGCTCGTGCTCGACCACCAGCCGGAAGGCCGCCAGGCGCGTCGGCTGGGCGAGGGCGGCGAGAGCCTCTATGATTGCTGTATCATCCATATATCGAGATTTATCGATATATTGTGACAGTTGCAAGACGGTGAGGGGGCGTACCGCCCTACCGATACCCTGCCGCCTGCAGCTCGAAGAGTTCCGCATAGCGGCCCTTGAGCGCTACCAATTGCTCATGCGTGCCGGCTTCGAGAATGGCGCCATTGTCGAGCACCAGGATGCGGTCGGCCATGCGCACGGTGGAGAAGCGGTGGGAGATAATGACGGCGGTCTTGCCGGCCGCCAGCCCCTTGAAGCGGGCAAAAACGTCGGCCTCGGCCTTGGCGTCGAGCGCGGCGGTGGGCTCGTCCAGAATGATGAGTTCCGCGTCACGCATATAGGCGCGGGCAATGGCCACTTTCTGCCATTCACCGCCCGAGAGGTCGCGGCCCTGGCGGAACAACCGCCCCAATTGCTGGTCATAGCCCTTGGGCAGTTTGGCTATGACCCCGTCGGCCAGGCTCTGCTCGGCGGCGGTGTCGATGCGCATCTGGTCCTCGCGTGCCTCGATGCGGCCCACCCCGATATTGTCGCGGGCGGTGAAGCTGTAGCGGATGAAATCCTGGAAGATCACGCCGACATGGGCATGAATGTCATTGGGCGCCATATCCCTGAGGTCGACGCCATCAATGGTGATGCGTCCTTCGCTGGGGTCGTAGAGGCGGGTCAAAAGCTTGGCGATGGTGGTCTTGCCAGCGCCGTTCTCGCCCACCAGCGCCAGGGTCTCCCCGGCCGGCAGGGTGAAGGAGAGATTGCGCACCACCCAATTGTCGGTCTCGGGATATTTGAACCCGACATTGTCAAAGACGATGCCGTTTCGGATCGGCGCCGGAAAGACCTTGGGATTGGCCGGGGGCAGAACGGTCGGCTCAATCTCGAAGAAGGAAAACAGATCGTCCAGATACATGGATTGCCCGGCAATGGCCGTGAAGCCGAGCAGGATGCGCTGGAACAGACCATTGAGCCGCAAGAACGAGCCGGAGAGAAAGGCCAGGTCGCCCAGGGTGAAGGCGCCGGTGATGGTGCGCCAGACGATGTAGCCATAGGCGGCGTAATAGGCCAGGCTCGCAATGGCGGCAAAGACCGCGCCCCAGCCGGCGCGCAGCGTGGCGACGCGGCGGTTCTCGATGAAAATCTGCTGGGCAAGCTTCTTGAAACGGGTGACGAGATAGTCGCCCAGCCCGAAGAGCTTGACCTCCTTGGCGGTCTCGGCGCTGGCCCCGATATGGCGCAGATATTCGAGTTCGCGCCGCTCCGGGGTGCGCCAGCGGCTGAGCATATAGGCCAGGGAATTGAATCGCGCCTCGCCCCAGACCGAGGGGATGAAGCTCAGCGGCAGCAGCAGGATCAGCCAGGGGGCGTAGAGGAAGAGGCCCGCCGCCAGGGTAATGACAGTCAGGATATCCTGTGCCTGCCCGAAGATCTGGCTCAAGAGCGCATTGCGTCCGGCGGCCTGGCGGCGCGCGCGCTCCAGCCGATCCTGATACTCGGCGCTTTCGAAATGGGCCAGATCCAGCCGGGCGGCATGCTGCATCAACTCGACGCTGACCTGGTTGGAATGGAGTTCGGACAGTACCGAATCGACGAGGCCCGTCGCGCGGGCGATGATGTCATTGGCCAGCACCAGCGCCAGTTCGAGCAGCAGATAACCGAGAATCGCGTTGAGGAGCCCCGCGTTCCACCAGTCGAGAATACCGGGGCCGGGCGGCGTGATGGCCGAGAGCCGAACCACCTCGTCGACGATCAGCTTGGCGGCATAGAGCACGGCGACCGGTTGCAGGGCCGCCAAGAGGCGCAGCACGAGGCTGGCCGTGGTCAGTCCCTTGCTGGTGCGCCAGATTTGCGCGATCAGCCGCCCCAGATGCGCGAGATTGTCGAGCTGGTCGCGGATTGTCGGGCTGCTGTCGGGAATGGGCGGCGGTCGGCGCCCGGGCAGGTCGGTCATGAGGGCAATCTAGCCAGTTCCCGCGTCAGCGGGAATAGGGACAAATGATTGCCTGCATTGCCTTTTGGACAGTGTGTCTGTCTCAGGGCAGGTTGCGCAGGAAGCCCGCCAGGTCGCCGGTGACGTGATGCACATGCGGTTCCGTGGTGCGGCCCAATTCCCAGGCTTCCACCTGTTCGTGGACAAAGCCTTCGGCCGCTACCACCTGAACGGTCGCCATGCCCTGCTCGTGCGGCACGACCAGGTTCTTTTCCAGATCGTCGAACATGATGGCGCGGGTCGGGTCGATCCCATGCAGGGCGAAAAACCCATCATAGGCCTGCCGGTGCGGCTTGGGCACGAAGGTCATGGCGCGGATGTCGTGTACATGTTCGAACAAATGGTCCCCGCCCAACCGTTTCAGAACGGCGCGCGCATGGCCGGTGTCGCCATTGGTGAGGATGAACTTCCGGCCGGGCAGGGCGGCAATGGCCTCGACCAGATCGGGATGCGGATCGACGGGCGAATAGTCGATGGCGTGCACGGTCGAGAGAAAGTGGTCCGGGTCGATCTCATGCCGATGCATCAGACCGTTCAGCGTGGTGCCGAAGTCCCGATAGTAGTCCTTCTGCAGAGCCCTTGCCGCGTCGAAATCGAGCCGGGTCACCTCCATCACATAATGGGTGATGAGCGTATCGATCTGCGCGAACAGATTGCATTCCCGTGGATAGAGCGTGTTGTCGAGGTCGAAGACCCAGTCGGTAACGTGGTCGAGGCTCTGGCGGGGGCGGGCTAATGCGGTCATTGGCCTATAATGGCACAAAAGGGTGAAGGCTTCATCAGCGGGAAAACTGCGGGGCCCGAAGGCCCCGCATCACGATCACTTGGTCTTGGTATTGGCCGTCACCGTCAGTCCCAGGGCCTGGATCAGGCCGGCCGGGTTGGCGGCAGCGGCGGCGATCACCAGCACAGAGGTCGGGGAGGGCGGCTTGACGGCCACTTCCAGGCTCTGCGGATTGTCGAGGAAGTCGGTCACCGGCGGCACGACGACATCATTGAGGGCGGGCACGCCGCTTTCGGCGACCATGGCCGGGACCATGGCCTTGAGGCCTTCCACGAAGCTGGCGCGATCGGCGCCGGACTGGGCGGCGAACATGTCGAGCAGCTTGGGTGCCAGACCGGCATCGTCATAACGCAGCGACATGCCGGAGATCGTCAGGTTCTGGGCAATCTCCATGCCGGCCATCATCTGCTGGGCCTGGGCCTCTTCGCTGGTCGGGTCGAGGTCGCTCGCCTGCATTGCATAGAGCTTGTCGAGCGTCTCCAGGGTGAAGCCGGAAATGTCGGCGGTGAACTGGAGCGCGCCGATATCGGCAAAATCGATCAGGAATTGCTCAAAGGCCATGCGGCCGTCGGCCATGGTCCAATCCACGGTCTGGGTGACGTTGCCGCTGATATTGGTCAGACCAAGGGCGGCGATCACCGCGCCGGCTTCCGGTTCCTCTTCGCCAACGGTGCTGAGATCGGCCCAGATATTGGCAATAGAAACGGTCGAATGGATGGATTCGAGCGCATCGTCGGCGTCATAGGCGAATTCGGACGTCGCTTCCATGCTGTCGATCTTGATGACCTCGACGCCATCGCGGGTGACGGTCAGCGGCCCGGTCGCCATGCGGCCAACCACCTGCACCAGCACCTCGGCGCTGGTCTGGCCCTCCGGCGGGAGCCAGAGATCTTCGGCGACGATGTCGACAAGGGTCAGGTGACCGGCATGTTCGTCGCCGAAATCCACATCGACGTCAGGAACGGTCAGGCTGTCGGCGAAATAGCTGCCGTCCTCATTCTCCACCACGCCGGAGAATGTCAGCTCAGTATCAAGGGCCATCGGGTCCATGCCGGTCATGGTCACCGTCACGCCATCGACGGTGATGGTATCGCCAGAAGCGGTTGCTTCACCAAAGCTCATGTCGTAGCCCATGGCCTTGTAGACGGTCGCGACGCGGTCAACGAAAGTCTGGGCGTCCAGCGCCATGGCCGGCTGCGCGAACGCAAAGGCGGCAAGTCCGGTGGCGGTCATCAGGCCGGTGGTCTTGATCATTCTGATCATCGTGTTTGTGTCCCTCGAAATGACTTGCGCGCAGGTGGCACAGCTGGCCCCGCGCGCTTGCTCGACAATGTGCCCCTTGCACACGCAAATGCAATGGTGTGATGGCGGAAATAGGTCGGTCCGCTATAGATGCGGTTTATTTCAAACTAATGTCGGGCCACGCCCGGTTTCAGTCCGAATGCAGAAATTGCCGATAGGCAGGGTTCTCGGTTTCATCCCAATAGGGAAAGCCGACGGCATCGATATGGGCGAAGAAGTCGTCACTGGTCTCGGGCGGCACCTGTACGCCCACCAGCACCCGCCCATAGTCGGAGCCGTGATTGCGATAGTGGAACAGCGAAATGTTCCACGCATCGTTCAGCCCCTCGAGGAATTGCAGCAATGCGCCCGGCCGCTCGGGAAATTCGAAGCGGAAGACCTTTTCGTCCGTAAGGCCCGCGGCCCGGCCACCCACCATGTGGCGGACATGAAGCTTGGCGACCTCATTGTCGGTCAGGTCGGTGACAGACAGATCATTGGCCTGCAGCAGGTCGATGATTTCGCGCTTTTCCGCATCGCCGCGCGATAGCTTCACGCCAACGAAGATGCGCGCCTTGTCGCCGGCGCGATAGCGGTAGTTGAACTCGGTGATGGCGCGATTGCCAACAAGTCGGATGAACGCCCGATAGCTCCCCGGCCGCTCCGGAATGGTGACAGCCAGAAGAGCCTCGGCCCGCTCGCCGATCTCAGCCCGCTCGGCGACATGGCGCAGGCGATCAAAATTGACATTGGCGCCGGAGTTGATGGCAATCAGTGCCCCCTCGGGGGGCGCGTTGCCTGCCTCGATGTCGCGTCGCAATCCGGCCAGCGCCAGGGCGCCTGCCGGCTCGGTGATGGCGCGGTGGTCGTCGAAAATGTCCTTGATGGCGGCGCAGATTTCGTCTGCCGAGACGGTGACGATATCATCAAGAAGGTCCCGGCAGATCCGGAAGGTTTCATCACCCACCTGGCGCACGGCAACGCCATCGGCGAACAGGCCGACCTGATCGAGTGGCACCGGCCTTCCCGCCGCGATGGCGGCCTTCATGCTGGCCGCGTCGTCCGGTTCGACGCCAATGACGCGAATTTCGGGACGCAGGAACTTGACGAAGCTGGCGATGCCTGCGGCAAGGCCACCACCCCCGACAGGAATGTAGATCGCCCCGATCGGCTCGGGATGCTGCCGCATGATTTCGAGCCCCACCGTGCCCTGCCCGGCAATGACGTCCGGGTCGTCGAAGGGGTGCACGAACACCAGGCCATCCTTGTCCGCCAACGCCACGGCGTGGGCGCGGGCCGCATCGAAGCCTTCGCCGAACAGCACCACTTCCCCGCCCAGTCGCTTGACGGCATTGACCTTGATGGCAGGTGTGGTGGTGGGCATGACAATGACCGCACGGATGCCGAGTCGCGTTGCCGACAATGCCACGCCTTGGGCGTGGTTGCCGGCCGAGGCACAAATCACCCCGCGGGCGCGCTCTTCAGCCGTGAGGTGCACGATACGGTTATGTGCCCCGCGGATCTTGAAGGAAAAGACTGGCTGCAGATCTTCGCGCTTGGCCAGAATGATGCGGCCAAGCCGGGCCGAGAGCAGTTCCATTCTCTCGAGAGGGGTCTGTTCGGCGACCTCGTAGACCGAAGAGGTCAGGATTTTGCGGACATAGTCGGTCATGGCAGGTCCCGATCGGCGTTGTGAGACGTGAAGGACGCCTCCTGGCCGGAATTGTCAATCTGGCGGCGTGGGAAAGCATGGGTGGGGTGTGCCGGAAGCTGCCCGAGGCGCAGATCAGCAATATATCAATCAAGTGATTGATTAGCTTCTGGAGTAGGTATATGCAGGCTCCCATGCGTGCGGATTGTCCGAAACGGGAAAGTGGTGATGAACGCCGGCTTGCCATCGCGCGAGCGGCGCGGGCGCTTATTGTCGAACGGGGTCTCGAAGGCCTGCGGACGCGCGACATCGCCGCCCGGGTCGGGATCAACATCGCCACGCTCCATTATCACGTTCCCAGCAAGGAAGCGCTGGTGGCGCTGGTTGCTCATAGTCTGAAGGAGGAGTTCCGCGACCAGGGCATGCGGCGATCGCGTGAGGGATGCACCGGGCTGGAATTGCTGCGCATGGAGATCGAGGACGTCATCGAATCCCTGTTCGAGGCGCCGGAACGGCTCAGCATCATGGCCGAACTCATCGAACGCTCGCGCCGCGACCCTGCGATTGCCGCCA
>NZ_CAJXJS010000022.1 GCF_913055165.1 uncultured Devosia sp. | reverse complement strand
GAGCCAGTCTGCCCGGTGCTGGTCCGTGATGAACAGCAGGAAATTCGGTTTGCGCATCTGTTCTCCGGATCAGCCCGCTTCGTCCATGTGTCGATCGGCTGCGTTCTTGCTGATGTTGGTGAAAAGTTGCTCCACCCTTTGCAGGGGCAACAATCCGTGCTCGCGCATGAGAAATTCGGCGCGAGTTCCCTGCCCTCGTCGCAAAGCGTCGACGACCCGGATATGGTCGCGCTGGGCGTCGATCAGGGCGTCGTGCCCCTCCTCGTTCGGCAGGAAATGCAATAGCGGCGCAGACCGAAACGGATTGCGCACCATCAGCCGTTGCAGTGCGGCGTTGCCGGCGAACGTCGCGATCGAGGTGTGAAAGCGGTTGTTGATCCGTGCGAATTCGCGAAACGTCTCGGGATCGTGGCGCTTTGACGCGATGAGCTCTGCGATCCCGTCGAGACAGTCCTGCAACGTAGCGTCCTGTTCGGGCTCGAGGCCCTTTTCTGCGAGTAGCCGCGCTGCCATTCCTTCAAGTACGGCGCGCACTTCCATGATCTCGCGCATATCCTCGATGGAAAACCGCCGGACGCGAAAGCCGCGATTGGGCTCCCCTTCCACAAGGTCTTCCCTTTCGAGCGTCGCCAGTGCCAGCCGGATCGGTGTCCGTGACACGGCCAACCGCGCAGCCAGGCCGGTCTCGGTCAGCCTCTCCCCCTGAACGAGCGTCCCATTCATGATGAGTTCGCGCAGCTTGCCAGTCACTTCCTCAGTGCTATTGGCCCCACTTACAACCTCAGAATGCATGCAATTTGCCCGTCGAGATGTTTGTAACTTGACCATTTTCGCCGTTAAAGAGAAAAATGCAACCCCTCTCCGGTTGAATTGCATGCAATCCTGTGCGACCTTTCGTCTACGGACGTGCTGGAGGAGCGGCGCTGTCCCCGATGGGAGGAAGTCTATGAGACAGATTACGGGTAAACTGGTTGGCGTGATTGCCGCCGTCAGCTTGTCGTTTGCGGCGCCTGCCGCGCTCGCGGAAACGGTGATGATAGAGACCGGAACGTCGGCTGGATTGACGACACTTATCCCGCAGCTGCTGGCCAAGTCGCTGTCCAGCGAGGGCGTGGAATTCCGGATCAATGCGGACCAGACATTGACCCGCTCCGCCCTCAGCCTTGGCGCGGGCCGCATTGACGCGGCCATCGTCCCGCCACCGGCCTATAACGCAATGTCACGCGGGGTCGGTCCCTATCAGGACAGCGCAGATCAGGCCAAGGAAGCCGCTTCCGGCCTGCGAAGCCTGTTTCCCTTCGCCGGAGGCGTCTTTCATCCCATCGTCTGGGCCGATTCCGGGATAGAATCCTGGGAGGACATGAAGGGCAAGCGCATTTTCATCGGCCCGCCGGCCGGTTCGGCGAACCAGCAGATCACGACGTTGATCAGGCTGGCGAGCGGCGGCTTTGAACCTGAGCAGGACTATACGCCTGTGCGGCTCGGCTGGGGCGCGGCCATCCCAGCCTTCCAGGACGGGCAGGTCGACGTACTTGTCATGTCGGCGCCAGCCGGTGGCGCCGCGATCGAACAGATCGGCCTGCAGCGCAAGATTCGACTGATCGGCGTACCCGCCGATGTCCTTGATACCGAAGAATGGGCCCAGCAGCTGGAAGTCACCGGCGAGACGAATGCGACCATAGCGGCTGGAACCTATTCCGGTCAGATCAACAGCGATCAGGAGGTTGCGGTTCCCGCCTATGCCATGGTCTTCGCCGTGAACGAGACTATGGACGACGACCTCGCCTACATGATCACCAAGACCTACTGGGAGAACATTGACGAATACAAGAAGTCCGTCGCTGAACTGGCTCAATTGCCGACAAACGAGCCGTTGGCCGGCAACAACATTCCTCTGCATCCGGGTGCTGCGCGCTACTACCAGGAGAACGGGATCACCATTCCCGAACAACTGATGTCGAACCAGTAGCCGAACCTGGCACCAGCCGCCGATCCCGCCCAGCGCGAAAACCCGAGAGCCACACAGATGCAGGACACCCGACCCGAAGTGCCTCGTTATGACTTGCGCCTACGCGTCGCTTTGATCTTGTCATTCGTGATGGCTCTCATTCCGCTCGCGCACAAAATGCCGGCGATCGGCCCACTACCCAGCCTCGGGCCGTTCGAGGCGGAACCATTTCGCGCGAGCGTGATGGCATTTTGCCTGCTCATCTGCATCATTCTGCAGCCCCTCGGGCAGGATCGCGGGGGAAAGGCGCGATCACTCGGCCTCCTGGCTGATGCGGTGCTGCTCACGGTGGGGCTCTGGGCCTGCTGGCGCTTCTATGTTGACGTCACCGCGATGCACACCAGCATCGCCTTCTTCGAGGAGTGGCAAGCCTGGACAGCGCTCGGCGCGTGTGTCGTCTTGATCATCATGACGTGGCGCATCTGGGGCGCCGCGCTGGCCATTGTCTCATCAACTGCGCTTGCATGGTTTCTGTGGGTTTTCCGCGACGACTGGGTGCAAGCGGCCACGGAAAACTTGTGGCTCGTGCTTGATGACGGCGTGTTGGGCAATGTCACCGACATCGTACTGAGTACAGTCTTTCCGTTCATCATCCTGGGCGCCATGCTTGAGGGGACGGGTGCCGGCGGGTCGATGATCCGTGTCTCCTACCATCTCATGCGCCGCTTCAGGGGCGGCCCGGCGCACGCTGCAATCCTGGCGTCCGCGCTTTTTGGATCAATCTCCGGCTCGGCAGTCGCCAACGTGGTCGGCACCGGCGTGATTACAATCCCGCTGATCAAGCGAAGGCGCTTTTCTCCGGAGTTTGCTGGCGGCGTGGAAGCGGCCGCTTCTACCGGCGGACAGGTCATGCCGCCGATTATGGGCGCCGCCGCGCTCGTGATGGCGGACCTGCTGGGGCTCAATTATCTCCTGATCATTACGGCCGCTCTTGTCCCGGCACTCGCTTATTACGGCGCACTGTTTGCCTCGGTCATATTCGAGTGCCGGCGTCTCAATGTCGAAGTCGCGGAAACCGTTGAGGCCGACCTGGCCGTCAGTGCGCAGGATTGGAGCAATCTTATCCTGGTCGTCGCGCCAGTGTTGGCGATTGTCACCAGCCTGCTCATGGGGATGTCGCCAACGGGAGCGGCGCTATCAGCGCTTGCTTTGCTCATACCTTTGAGCTTTCTCAATCCGGAGGTACGCCGACGGCCATTTGCCCTTGTTGTGGCGTTTGCTCGAGGTGGGCTCAGCTTTGCCAAACTGATGATGGCGGTCGGCGCTATTGGCATCGTTATTGCCTCGATGTCGTCCACCGGGCTACCCACCACATTCGCACTCCAGCTTGACGCAATCTCCTCCAGTAGCCTCTTCATGGCGCTGATCGTCGCCGCGCTTGGTTGTATCGCGCTGGGCATGGGCATGCCCACGCTTCCCGCCTATTTGACGATCATCATCATCAGCGGCAGCTCCATGATGGCGCTGGGCCTGGCACCACTGACAGCACACTTCTTCGTCTTCTATTTCGGTGTTGCGTCCGCAATCACGCCACCGGTGGCCATTGCCGCCTATGCGGCCGCTTCAATCTCCGGGGGAAACCCCCTCCGCACAGGCACGGAAGCAGTTCGTATCGGCGCTGCGATCTTCGCCATACCATTCATGTTCACGTTCAACCCCGAAATGCTCGTGGTCAGCCAGGCGGCGGCTGATGTCGGGCCGGCGGCGGTGCTTCTCGTCATCTTCCGCACTGGGCTCATGATCTGGATGCTGACCTCGGCGGCCAACCGTTTCGATGCGAGACAGCTGCATCGCTGGGAAATTGCGTTGCGTCTGGCATTGGCCGTCGCGCTGATCGTTCCGGCTCCCCCGGTTCATTGGGTGGCCATTGTCGTGACACTGGGCCTGGTCGTCTGGCATCGCTATTGGCCCAGTATCAGCGCCGCGCGCGGGGCGTCGTCCTGAACCGGAGCGCAGAGGGCTATACGGCGGGGTTGGCTTCGGGCCCGACGCCGTTTTGAGGCGGGCTGATATGATTGGCAGTCTGGACTTGGTCCAGGCCACTTATGAGATCTCCTCCGAACATAACGGTCGCAGTCTGCTCGCACGGCCCGTCCCCGATGTTCAATGCACGGAGGCCGAGGGCTTTCCATGTGCCTGCACCTATTTGGCCATTGATCTGCCATACAATATGGCCCGGGCGTCTTCTGTTGCCGAAGTCAGTGATTTTTCAGCTCGCCTCATTGCCGCCAGGTCCATTCGCGTAGTCGGGCCGAACACCGAAAGGCCTGCAACCATCCGACCGGTTTCTGCCAATACCGGTGCGGCGACTGCCGTGATGCCATCCTCCCGCTCACCCAGATTGAACGAGAACCCGCGCTGGCGAGCCACATCGATCTCGTCCTGAAGCTGGGTCCGGTGGGTGATGGTCCGTCCGGTCATGGCATCGAGGCGAACACTGGCGAGATAGCGCGCCCGTTCGCTGGCGCTGATATGGGCCAGCCACATTTTGCCATGGGCAGTGCAATAGGCTTCCAGTCGATCGCCAACGCGAATATCGACGGACAAGGAACGCGGAGGCATGGCGCGCGCTATGCAGACCACCATGCCGGCCTGGTAGATCGTAGCCATGCTGGCTTCACCCAGATCGGCCGTGAGGTCGTCGAGCACCGGCTGCAGCCACTGGCCCAGTCGATCCTCGTCGCGCGCCCGATCACCCAGGTCGACCAAGGCATAGCCGAGGCGATAGCTGCCCTTGGCGACCTGCACCAGCGCGCCTTCGGCCTCGAGCGTCTTCAGAAACCGGTGCGCGGTAATCGCATTGAGCCCAAGCTCCCTGGTCACCTCGTTGACGCCGATCCGTGACCGCCCGCGGCCGAGCAAGCGCAGGATGTCAAAGGCCCGCGCCACCGAATTGTTGAGCTGCTGCGCCATCGGCTGATCCTCTCACTTCTCAAATATAGACATGTCCAGCGATGCCTATGCACGCCACTGGCGTCCTCCTTCCGGCCAGAGGCTCCCGGAGCCGTCCGAAACAACGCCACCTCAAGACGGTTTCGCCCGGAAACCCGGGTTCTCCGACCGCGCCGGTTACGCGGCTTGACAGGCCCTACTATCCCCATCACGCTTTTAGTGGAATTCAATAAACTATAATAGATAAATGAAGCAAGATCCCCCTACTCTCACTGCTGGCGGCGCCCTGCTGGCGCGGCTCAAGACCATTGGCGTCGACTATATCTTCGCCAATTCGGGCACCGATTTTCCGCCCATCATCGAGGGTCTGGCCGAGGCCGCCGCGAAAAGCGTGCCGCTGCCGCAGGCGCTGGTCATGCCGCATGAAGGCGCCGCCATGGGCATGGCGCATGGCTATTACCTCGCCACCGGCAGATCGCAGGCGGTCATGGCCCATACCAATGTGGGCCTGGCCAATTGCGCCATCGGCGCCATCAATGCCGCGGTCGAGAACGTACCCGTGCTGCTGTTTTCCGGCCGCACGCCGACCATGGAGCAGGGCCGGTTCGGGGCCCGCACCGTGCCCATCGGCTGGGGCCAGGAAATGCGAGATCAAACAGCGCTCGTCCGCGAGGCCAGCAAATGGGACTATGAATTACGCTTCCCCGAGCAGGTGGGCGAACTCGCCGACCGCGCCCATGCCATTGCAAATTCGACGCCTAAGGGACCGGTCTATGTCGCCCTTCCCCGCGAGGTGCTGTGCGAAGGCTATGCCGGACCAGATGTTGCGCGTCCACTCAGCATGCAGCCAGCGCCGATCTCGGCTGACCACCGACAGATTGCGGCTCTTGCCGAGCGCGTTGCGGCAGCAAAATTCCCGGTGATCTTCGCACAGCATGGCGCGGGCAATGCCGAGGCCTTTGCCACCCTCTCGGCCATGGTTGAGCGCTGGGCCATACCGGTATGCCAATACTGGGCGGTGCAGCTTGCTTTGCCGACGGATCACCCCATGAATGCGGGTGGCAATCCGGCACCTTTGCTTGCCGAGGCCGACCTCGTCATCGTGCTCGACAGTCTCGCCCCTTGGTCGGCGCAGGCCCATGCCGTCCGCGACGACGCCACTGTGGTCCATATCGGCCCCGATCCGCTGAAGGCCCGCACGCCGATCCGCAATTTCCGCTCGGACCTGTCCATTGTCAGCGAATTGCCCGATGCGATTTTGGCGCTGACTGCGGCGCTCGAAGACTTGCACCCGGGCGAAAGCGTCGCGGCGCGCAGAGATGCGACTGTCGTGAAAAACGCCCAGACGCGCCTATCCACCCTCGCCCGCGCCGAAGCCGGTCGCGATGGCGTCATGAGCGCCGATTATGTCGCCAAGACTGTTTCTGACGCCATTGCCGGTCGGAACGCCATTCTCCTGTCAGAGCGCGGTTGCCCGATGGGGGCAATGACGCTCGGCCATCACCAGGCCTGGTATCAGGAGCCGCATGCCGGTGGGCTTGGCTGGTCCTTTCCGGCAGCGCTCGGCATGCAACTGGCCGACCGCGAGCGGCTGGTCGTCGCCACGATGGGCGACGGGTCCTATATGTTCGCCAATCCGGTCGCCTGCCACCAGATCGCAGAGGCGCTGGAGCTGCCATTGCTGGTCGTGGTCATGAACAACAAAGAATGGGCGGCAGTGCGCCATTCGGTCACCGACCTCTATCCCGATGGCTATGCGACGAAGGCCAACCAGATGCCGCTGACTGCGCTCTCGCCCTCGCCCGATTTCGTGCAGGTCGCGCGCGCCAGCCGCGCCTTTGCGCAAAAGGTCAACAATGCCGACGAACTTGCCGAGGCCCTGCCCCGGGCGCTCGCCCACATCGCGGAACATCGAGGCCTGGCGCTGCTCGACATCACCATGGGCAACTAGAACAAGACGAGGAGGCCCCCAATGCCTGAACTGGCACAGAACGAATTCTGGAAAGATTTGAAGCCTATCACCAGGGTGTTCCAGCCCGATGCCCTGCCCGAGGTTTATCTGGCCGATGCGCCGACCGAGGACGAGCGCTTCTATGTGCCCTTCACCGAAACGGTCTCCTCGCGCCCCCTGTGGATTTCGCCAACCCAGAACAAGTGGTGCGACATCCTCATGGCCAAGAAGGCGGGGCTGGTGAACCGACATTATCACCCGCACGAAGTCTTTGCGCTGACGCTATCCGGCAAGTGGGGTTATCTCGAGCATGACTGGACAGCCACCAAGGGCGATTTCGTCTACGAAACGCCAGGCGAGGGCCATACGCTAGTCGCCTATGAGCACGAGGAGCCGATGAAAGTGTTTTTCACCGTCACCGGGCCGCTTATCTGGCTGGACGAGAATGGCGAGCCCGACGGTTATTTCGACGTTCACAACTACATCGCCATGTGCCGCGAACACTATGACAAGGTCGGCATCGGCGCGAATTATGTGAACTCGCTGTTTAGGTAGGCCGGCAAAAGGACTTGCCTTGAGAAGAGGCCCTGCAGGTGGACGCCTGCAGGGCCTCTGCCTTCCTGCCTCGGACGAGGCTGGAATTACGCGCTCATGCCACCATCGGCCATGATCATCGAGCCTGTCGTGAAGCTCGACATGTCGGAAGCAAGAAACAGTACTGCGCGCGCCACTTCCTCGGCGCTGCCATGGCGGCCCAGGGGTATGATCTCGTTGAAGAACTCTGTCCCGTCTCGGCCGATTTCTTGGCCCAGGCCCTGCTCCACTCGCAGCTGGAAGTCATTGTCGATCGGACCAGGATGGACGGTGTTGACGCGGATGTTGCGCGGCGCCAGCTCCTTGGCCAGGCAGCGCATCAGCCCGACCTGGGCATGCTTGGCGGTGATATAGGCATAGACGCCCGGATCTCCACGGATCGCTGCCACGCTAGAGGTGATAACGAAGCTGCCGCCCGAGCGCATCAGCGGGGTGAAGTGCTTTGCCATGAGGAAAGCCCCACGCACATGCACGCCATGGACCGCCTCAAATGTATCGAGCGGGTAGTCGGCAATGGGCGCGACCGTACCGAAATTGCCGGCATTGGAAAACACCACGTCCACATGGCCGAAGTGATCAATGGTCCGGGCCGCCAGTTTTGCGACATCGTCGGGACGCGACACGTCGGCCGCAACCAATTCGACCTCCCCTTCAGTAAGGCTGGCGCGCGCTCTCTCGAGCGCGGCTAGGTCAAGATCGGAAAGGACGAGCCTCGCCCCCTCCTCCAGCATCAGCCGCGCCGTTGCGCTGCCAATCGAACCGGCCGCGCCGGTGATGACGGCAACTTTCCCCTCCAGCCCCATCATGATCAGATCGGGTAATGGATCGGGCCGTCCTGAACGGTCATCCAGCGCAGCTCGGTAAATTCGGCAATACCCCAATTGCCCCCGAAGCGGCCGTAGCCCGAGGCCTTGACTCCGCCGAAGGGCATCTGCGCCTCGTCGTGCACGGTGGGGCCGTTGACGTGGCAAATGCCGCTTTCGATCCGGCGGGCGACGGCCAAGGCCCGGTTGACATCCTTGCCGAAGACCGCGGAGGAGAGACCATATTCGGTGTCATTGGCGACGCGCACGGCCTCATCGATGGAGCCGACCCGCACCACTGTCACTACCGGACCAAAGGATTCCTCAGCATAGATGCGCATCGAGGGCGTGACCTTGTCGAGCACTGTCGCATCGATCAGCGTGCCTTCAATCTTGCCGCCGGCGGCCAGCACCGCGCCCTTGCCCACGGCGTCCTTGACCAATTGGTCGATGCGGGTTGCGGCGGTTGCATCAACCACCGAACCAAGCGGCGTCTGGCCCTTGACCGGATCGCCGGCGACGAGGGTCTTGGCCTTGGTCGCGAGTTTTTCGACAAATTCGTCAGCGACAGTGTTGTCGACGACTATGCGCTCGGTCGACATGCAGATCTGGCCCTGGTTCATATAGGCTCCGAAGGCCGCCGCTGCGACCGCCTCGTCGAGGTCGGCATCATCGAGCACAATGAATGGGGCTTTGCCGCCCAGTTCGAGCAGGGCAGGCTTGAGGTGGCGACCGGCCTTTTCTGCGATGATGCGGCCTACGCGGGTCGAACCGGTGAAGTTCACACGGCGTACCGCCGGGTGAGCGATCAGGGCCTCGACGATTTCGGCGGCATCCTGCGGCGCATTCGAAACAGCGTTGAGGGCACCCTTGGGCAGGCCGGCCTCAAGCAGGCTCTCGACAATCAGACGATGCGTGCGCGGGCAGAGCTCGGAGGTTTTCATCACGACTGTATTGCCGCAGGCCAGCGGCGTCGCCAACGAGCGAACACCGAGGATGACCGGCGCATTCCAGGGCGCCATGGCCAGAACCACGCCGGCGGCCTGACGCACGGCCATGGCCGTAGAGCCTGGCCGGTTGGAGGGTACGATCTCGCCCTTGATCTGAGTCACCAGACTGGCGGCCTCACGCAGCATGTCGGCCGCCAGCATGACGTTGAACATGGCCCAGCCGGCGGTAGCGCCGATTTCGGCGCCCATGGCGGCGACGAAAAGTGGACCCTTTTCCTCAAGCACATCGGCTGCCTTAAGCAGGATCTTGCGACGCTCCTTGGGGGAGGACTTCGACCAGGTCGGAAAGGCCGCTGCAGCGGCATCGGCGGCGCGCTGCGCGTCGTCCACCGTGGCCGCTGCGGCAAGGGTTGCCACTTCGCCGGTGATAGGATTCAGGCGTTCGAAGACGCCGCCACCGGTTGCCTGTTGATCTTCATTGCCAATGAGCAAGCCCAGTTGGTCCATTGCTCTTCTCCTTACTACTGACTGCTGTTAAGCGGCTGCGCCGCCAAGGAATGCCTGTTGCACTGCCGGGTCGGTCTTGAGCGCCTCGGCAGAATTTTCACCTGTTATGCGGCCCGCCTCCATGAGGTAGCCGCGATCGGAAATCGACAGCGAGATCGAGACGTTCTGCTCGACCAGCAGCAGGCCGACGCCGGTCTGCTTGACCCGTTTCAATGCCCCGAACAGTTCGGTGACCACGATTGGCGCCAGGCCAAGGCTCGGCTCATCGAGCATGAGAAACCTGGGATTGCTCATCAGCGCCCGCCCGATAGCCACCATCTGCTGTTCTCCCCCCGACATGGTTCGCACCAATTGGCTCCTGCGTTCGGCGAGGCGTGGAAAGAGGTCATAGATCAGACCATGACGCTCGGCCTCGCTAGTGCGGGCGCGTCTCGGATTGGCGCCGAGCAGCAGGTTTTCCTCCACCGTAAGGTCTCCGAAAACGCCGCGTCCTTCGGGCACCAGCGCAATACCCGCCTCGGGGATTAGGTGCGGCTTTGTGCCAAGGATCGTGGTGCCGTCGAGCGTCAGGACAGATCCCGGTTCCGGCTTCTGGAGCCCGGCAATGGCCTTGAGCAGCGAGGATTTTCCTGCGCCGTTAGCCCCTAGGATGACCACGGTTTCGCCTTCGGCAATGCTGATATTGATGCCGTTGAGCGCCAAGTGGCGGCCATAGCGAAGCGAGAGGTTTTGGGTCTCAAGCATGGCCCTCTCCCAGATAGGCGGAAATCACGGCTGGGTCGGCCAACACATCGGCTGTCGGACCGTCAGCGATTTTTGTGCCGACATTCATCACCACGGTCCGGCTGCACAATGCCCGCACCGCCTCCATGATGTGTTCGACGAGCAGCACGGTCATGCCGCGCTGGCCCAGCGCCGTGATCAGGTCGATGCCGGTGCGCAATTCGGTCGGGTTGAGCCCGGATAGCCATTCGTCCAAGAGTAGCAGGCGCGGCTCGGCCGCCAGCGCACGCGCCAATTCCATACGCTTTTGGTCGATATAGGTCAGGTCATTGGCGTGTTCGCCGCCACGCCCGCCAAGGCCAACTTCGGCGAGCAATTCCTCGGCGCGTTCTTCCGCTGCCCGTCCCCAGAGGTGGTTTGGACGAAAGGCCAGAGCGGCGATGACATTTTCCGCCACGCTGAGCGAGGGCAGGATACGCACCAGTTGGAAGGTTCGCGCCACGCCCTTGTGGGCGATACGGTTGGGCGCGAGACCTGCAATGTGCTCGCCCGACAATGCAATTACGCCGGAAGTGGGAGCGAGGGCACCCGAGATCATGTTGAGCACGGTGGTCTTGCCCGAGCCATTAGGGCCGAGCAGTGCGACGGTTTCCCCCTCGGCGATGGAAAAGCTCACATCGTTGACGGCGGTCAGGCCCCCGAACTGCTTTCTGAGGTTTTGGATGTCGAGAAGCGAGGTCATCAGGCAGCCTCCCCCCGGCGTTTGAGACGCGCCCATCCATCCTCGATCCCGGCGAGTACGCCGCGCGGCACCACAAAGACGATGGCAATGAAAAGAAGGCCGAGGATGATCGAATAGTGGTTGGGGAAATTGGCGCTGAGCCATTCGAAGAGGAGGAATAGCGGGATCGCCCCCAGCGCCGGGCCCCAGAGCCGGTTGGCCCCACCCAGCAGCGCCATGATCAGCGTCAGGAAGGAGATGGTGGGATTAAAGACGATCGCGGGTTCGACATAGGTCCAGCGCGGCGCCTGGATGGCACCCACCAGCGTGATGATGGTAGCGCTCACCGCAAAGAGCGCGAGTTTCACCCCGGCAATGTTGATGCCGGTATGGCCGGCCACCGTCTCGTCATCACCGATAACCTTGAGGGCCAGGCCCAGTCGCGAGCGGGAAATCAGCCAACCGATGGCGATGGTCCCGGCGGCCACGGCAAGCAATTGCCAGTAGATCTGTTCGGCGGTTATGGGCAGGAAGATGTAGCGACCCAAAGTGCCGGTGACATTGACCTCATACCAGGTGACGAGCTGGCGGATGAGTTCGGCCAGGCCAAAGGTAAAGATGACGAAATAGACGCCGGCGAGCCTGAGGGTCGCCAGCCCGACGATGAGCGCCACGGCAAGGCCAATCACAGCCGCCACCAGCAGAACCGCCCAATAGGGCAAGGTTTCGCTCAGGACCGCCACTGTATAGGCACCGATGCCGAAAAAGGCGACCGTGGCCAGCGACACATAGCGGGTCGGCCCCGAGAACAGCGCCCAGGCGCTGGCCAGCGCGACGTAGCCGGTCATGCCCAGCAATAGGCCGACGCCATAGGCGCCGAGCTGAGTTGGCATCCAGGCCAGGGCCGCGAGGCCCAGGATAGCAAGCATTAAGCCGAGAATGGTGCGGGTCATCGTCCGGCAGCCTTTCCGAACAGGCCCGCAGGCTTCCACAGAAGCACCACGAGGAAGAGGCAATAGGTGGCGGCGAGTGTCAGCCCCGGGTCGACGTAGGTAGCGACCAGGGTTTCGACGACGCCCAGCAGCAACCCGGCGATGAGCGCGCCCATGAGATTGCCGAGTCCCCCCATGATGACGATGACCAGCGCCTTCATGGTGAAGACTACGCCCATGGAGGCATTGAAAGTCTGATACATGGAGATCATCACCCCGCCCGAGGCGGCCAGCATGGTGCCCAGCGCAAATGCGAACCGGGCTGTACGGTTGACGTCGATCCCGACCAACGGCGCGGCATCGGGGTTGACGGCAATGGCGCGGATGGTTGTCCCCCAGCGGGTGCGGGTCAGCACGAAGAACAGGGTCGCCCCGATTATGATCGCAAGAGCGAAGGCGAGCAGCCGGTTGGCGGCGACATTGGCGCCCAGCACATTGATGCCGGTATTGAGGAAATTGTAACTGGTGTAGTTCGAGCCAAAGGTCACCAGCATGATGCCCTGGATGACGAAGAGAAGGCCGAAAGTGGCCAGGATTGAATCCACTTCCAGCGTACCGGTCTTTTTCGAGCGGGTGACCAGGGGCTGCATCATCACACCGTAGATGAGGTAGCCGCAGGCAAAGGCGGCCGGCAGGACAATGCCGAGGCCCAGGATCGGGTTGATCCCGAAGGTGGAGAAAAGCAGGAAAGCGGCAAAGGCGGCAAAGATCAGGATTTCGCCATAGGCGAGATTCATGATGCGCGAGATGCCGTATTGGAGCGTCAGTCCCATGGCAACCAGCGCATAGGTGCCCCCCAGAACCAGCCCCGTTATCAGTGTCGAGATCATTCTTGTCTTTCTCCCGCCGCCGGGCGTGCCCTCATTCCGGCCTCCCCTGAAGAAGGGGGCTGAAAGAGCATACCGATTCGGCTCCCTCCCCCCTTTCAGGGGGAGGGTTGGGTGCGTGTAGTGGTTACTGCGCCGGCCAGGGAGCTTTAGGCAGCCTGGGCGCGACCGCGCCTTCGCGATCAGCCGGAGCGACGGCGACGAAGACGCCATCCTGCCACTGACCACCAAGCCAGAGCGTGCGTAACTGATTGTCCTCGAGCTTGGTCTCGCCCAGCACGGTCTCGAAGGTGCCGGTGGAGAGCTCCTGGGAAACTGCCTCCCGATCAAGACCCTGGCGCCTAATCGCTTCCTGCAGCATCTGCAGGCTCGCATAGGTCACCACCGACCCCCACCAGTCCGGCGCCTGGCCGATGAAATCGGTGTGGCGGGCCCGATAGTCCATCACCGCCACATTGTTCGGGTCGATGCCACCCAGGCTCATGATGCCTTCGATCTTGTCGCCATTATTGGCCTGGTAGACCGGAAATCCCACGCCCACACCCATATAAAGAACCTTGGGATTGTATTGGGCAACCTGGGCCTGCTGGGTGAGCGCAAATGTGTCGGGCGGATAGGAGAAGGCGACGAAGGTGTCGGCGCCAGAAGCGGCTGCTTCGTTCAGCATGGGGGTGAAGTCGGTGGTGCCCACCGGATAGGTCACGTCATAGACGATGTTGAGGCCGCCGTCGGCAAAGGACTGGCGGGCGGCGGTGATGAGGTCGATACCAAAACCGTCGGCTACCGAAATGACGGCAACGTCGTTGTTAATAGTGCCGGCGGCCTTCTGGTCGTTGAGGATCTGGGCCAGGGCCTCGGTATAATCGTGGCCACCGCCAAGCAGCCAGAAGCTCTTTTTCCACCGCTCGACGAATTCGGGCGCCTTGTCAGTCACGGCCGAGACTGCGAGCTGCGGATAGCCGAAACGGTCAAACAGGGGCGCCACGGCAAGATTGAAACCAGTACCCCAGGGAGGCAGGATGAAATCGACCTGATCCTGAGTGGCCAGGCGCTCAACGGCACGCACCACTTCCTCTGAGGCCGAGCGGTCGTCGTACTCCACCACTTCGATGGGCAGGCGGGTGCCGTCGGGCAGTTCGAGACCACCAGCCTCGTTCACGTCGTGCACCCAGAGCTGGTAATTGGGCAGAGTGGTGATGCCGGCGCCGCCGGCATTGGCGCCGGTCTTGGAAATGGCATAGCCGATCTTGACCGATGTGCGATCCTGAGCCGACACGGCAGCCACGCCAACACTGGCGAGCAGGGTCGCGGCAAGACCTATGGCGCGCAGGGCGGACCTGCGGGAAAATAGAGTCATGGGTTCCTCCTGTGGGCCCTGTTTCGGGCCGATCGTGCCGGGAGTTTTTCAGTTGTTATCCGGCCACTAAACGAACGCTACACGCCAAAGGCCCCCGACAAGAATAGACTTTTTGCGGAGAAACTTGTACTTTTACCGCAAATTGGAGGATCACATGCCTAGAGCGGATACCAATTCCGGCTTGCGCCCGCTGGTCGAGTTGGCCCGGGAACTGGACGGCCAAGTGATCGCCACCACGCTCGATACCACGCGCTGGACTCTACCGGGCGGCCAGAATTGCGTCTTCGTGCTGATCGCGGGATCGGGAACGGTGACAACCGGCGATGAGGCCGTTCCCTTGCAGGCACCGAACCTGATCTGGATTCCTGCCAGCCGGCGTGCCGAACTGATGTTGCTGGCGGGCTCGCGCGGGGCATTGTTGACTATGTCCGATACCGCATTGGGTCAGATCGCGTTGCCCGGCCATATTGCCGAGGACATGCGGCGCTTTGCGGCCAGGCCGCAACTGGGGACCCGGATAGAGCGCGACGTTGCCGCGCGGCTGGCCACCCTCTTCACTTTGATGACCGAGGAACTGCGCGCCAATTCCTCCAGTTCGGAGGAAATGGTTCGGCACCAGTTGGCCATTGTCGCACTTCTGCTCTGGCGCACCTCGGAGCTGGCGCCCTCATCTGCCCGTCCAGCCCCTCGCACCATTGTCAGCAATTTTCTCTCCATGGTCGACCAGCAGATGCGCAGCCATTGGTCGGTAACCCATTATGCGCGCTATCTGGGGGTGAGCGTCGACCGGCTGACCAGCGCGGTGCAGCGTGCTACCGGACAAACCCCGCTTATGCTGATCCATGCGCGGCTCTTTGCCGAGGCCCGGCAGATGATTGAGAATTCGGGCCTGCAAATCGCTGAAATTTCAGCCCATCTCGGTTTTGAGGATCCGGCCTATTTTTCCCGCTTCTTCAAGCGGCTGAGTGGCAAGTCACCAAGACAATACCGCCTAGGCGCGGCAATGAGCCAGGTGCGCGATGGCGGGTCCTATGCGGCCTGGCCATAAATCGAGCTGTTCTGACGCCTTTTGACCCGCCGCCCTAAGGCGATGCACACCTACCTGATCGAAGTGCGTTGGCGCGCGGTCGGAAATCGGCTTTGTGTGCCAGAACCAACTGCCGGCGCCAGTCATCCCGCGAGGAACCGGCGCCGCTACGCTTCCAACCCACTGCCCTTCAACGGCTATGGCGCCGGCGCCAGGATTCAAACTCTTCGGTGAATGCGTCTTTGGTCTTCGGGTAAAGGCCGATAACGGGTGTGCCCGACTTGACCTTTTCGACCACAAAGTCCTCGTACGCCGTCATTTCAAGCGCTTCATCGGCCACCTCAACCGCAATGGATTGTGGGATGACGATGACGCAATCGTCGTCTCCAACAACTATGTCACCGGGGAATACGGCGACATCGCCGCAGCCTATCGGCACGTTGAGGTCAAGTGCTTCATGAAGAGTGAGATTGGTCGGGCTTGACGGGCGCGTGTGATAGGCAGGAATATCCAGCGCACCAATGGTGGCTGCATCACGGAAGCCGCCATCAGTGACCACACCGGCGACGCCCCGCACCATCAATCGCGTCACAAGGATGTCACCAGCTGAGGCCGCGCGAGGATCCTTGCGGCTGTCCATAACAAGCACGTGCCCTGCAGGACAGGTTTCCACCGCTACGCGTTGTGGGTGTTCGGGATTGCGGAACACCGACAACTGGTTGCGATCCTCGCGGGCCGGGATGTAGCGCAAAGTAAAGGCGGGACCGACCATGTTGACGCCCTTGGCGCTGACGGGATGGACCCCCTGAATGACCTGATTGCGCAGGCCGCGCTTGAACAACGCCGTCGCCAATGTCGCAACCGAGACTCTCATAAGCTTGGCCCGCACTGAGGCGTCCATTTGCGTACTCCTTTAATCCAGCCCGTTCTGGGCAATGAACCGATCGAGCTTGAGCTGCTGCGCCGGCGCCAGGGGCCAGGCCGAAGGTGGCCGGGTGGGGCCGCAATCGCGGCCAAGCGCCTGCAAGGCGGCTTTCACGCCGGTGACATTGGTGCCGCTCATTTCCTCGGCCCGGATCTCCTCAAAGGCCTTCATCTCATTGATAAGCACGTTGGCCGCAGCATAGTCGCCGGCCTCAAGCGCCGCATGAATTGCAACGGACCGCTCTGGCCAAACATTGATGAGGCCCGAGGTGAAGCCACGCGCACCAACGGCATAGAAGACCGGTGCCCATATCTCGGCCAGGCCGCCGACCCAAACGATATCGGGACTGCATGCAGCCTTCGCCTCGGCGAGCCTGAGCGGATTGGGCGTCGCCCATTTGACGCCCTTGACCTGCGGCACCGCACAGAGATCGGCGATCGCCCCGGTCCCGATGGCGTCGTTGCGCAGATAGAGCATCATGGGCAGGCCATCAGAAGCGTCGGCTATGGCCTTGAGATAATCCACGATTCCTCGGGGTGAAACGAAGGGGTCCGGCGGCTGGTGCACCATGAGCGCCGTCGCGCCAGCTGCCGCAGATGTTTTCGCCAGCACGATGGCATCCCTGATACCTCGCCCAACACCGGCCAACACAGGAGCCCTCTTATCAACCAGTTCGACTACAGCCTCCACCATGATCGAGGCCTCATCGATGGTCAGCGCATAGAATTCACCGGTATTGCCGTTGATCACCGGCATGTGCAGGCCCGCGCCAAGGGCTCGGTCCAGAATTGGCTTGAGCTTTGACGGCGCGACATTGCCGTTGTCATCGAACGGCGTGACGAGAATACCAGAAATGCCGCGGAGCGCTTCGTCCAGAGAGAGAGCCATTAGTCCTGGCCTTTCCTAATATATGTCCGGTTCGCCGGCAGCCCGTCCGAAATCGCGTTCGAGGAAATCGAAGTCGCAGCCCTTGTCAGCTTGCGTCACGTGCCTGGAGTACAACCAACCCCAGCCCCGCTCGAAACGAGGAGCCGGAGGCGACCAGGCGGCACGGCGGCGTTCGATCTCTTCCTCGGCAACCAGCATGTCGAGCCGTCGATTAGGCAGATCGAGCCGCACTATGTCTCCGGTCTGCAGAAGTGCCAGGGGGCCTCCCACGAAGCTCTCCGGGGCGACATGCAAGACGCAGGCCCCATAGGAGGTGCCCGACATGCGCGCATCAGAGATGCGCAGCATGTCGCGATACCCCTGCCTGATCAGCGTCCTGGGAATAGGAAGCATCCCCCATTCCGGCATGCCCGGCCCACCTTGAGGTCCGGCATTGCGCAGAACCAGGACGTGATCAGGCGTGACATAGAGGTCTTCATCATCAATCGCCCGTTTCATCTCGGGATAGGAGTCGAAGACCAGTGCGGGGCCTTGATGCGTGTAAAATTTTGGATCGCAGGCGGCCGGTTTGATGATGGCCCCATCCGGACAGAGGTTGCCGCACAATACGGCAACCGAGCCTTCATGATAGACTGGATTGGACAGCGGCCTGATGACGTCGTCATTGTAGACAACGGCCGATTTGATGTTCTGCCCCAGGGTATGCCCATTGACGGTAAGGGCCCGGGTATCGAGCCGGTCGGCGAGCTGCTGCTCCAGCGCCAAAAGGCCTCCGGCAAAATAGAAATCCTCCATCAGATAGCCTTTGCCTGAAGGCCGGACATTGGCGAGCAGCGGTGTGCTGCGTCCCAGGGCATCCAGATCATCAAGGGTGAGTTCAACACCAGCGCGTCGGGCCATGGCAATCAGGTGGACGACCGCATTGGTCGAACAGCCGGTGGCCATGGCGACTATTGCCGCATTGCGGACGGCAGCTGCTGTCACAATCCGGTCCGGTGTCAGGTCTTCCCAGACCATGTCGACAATGCGTCGGCCGCAATCGGACGCCATGCGGCTATGGGCCGAGTCCACGGCCGGAATAGAGGAGGCGCCGGGCAAAGTCAGGCCCAGCGCATCGGCGATTGCCGTCATGGTCGAGGCGGTGCCCATGGTCATGCAAACCCCGGCGGAACGGGCAATGCCGCCTTGCAGCCCCTGCCATTGTTCGTCGCTGACATTGCCCGCCAGGCGTTCGTCCCAGTATTTCCAGGCGTCGGAGCCCGAACCCAGCGCCTGACCGGCATAATTTCCGCGCAGCATCGCTCCGGCAGGAAGATAGATCATCGGCAGACCTGCAGTCAGCCCACCCATCACCAGACCCGGCGTGGTCTTGTCACAACCGCCCATCAACACAACGCCATCGAGCGGGTGTGAGCGGATCATCTCCTCCGCTTCCATGGCAAGCATGTTGCGATAGAGCATGGAGGTCGGCTTGGTGAAACTCTCGTCGACCGAGAGGGTCGGGAGTTCCACCGGAAACCCGCCAGCCTGCAGCACGCCACGTTTCACGGATGCGGCCCGTTCCGGAAAATGGCTGTGACAGGAATTGAGTTCTGACCAGGTATTGAGGATGCCGATCACAGGCTTGCCCATGAAGTCAGCCTCCGAGAAACCCAGCTGCATCAAGCGGGACCGGTGCCCAAAGCTGCGCAGGTCATCGGGTGCGAACCAGCGCGCAGATCGCAACCGGGCAACATCTTTGCGGACACCCTCAACCATATGCACCTCCATTAAGCTATGTATGCGCATACATCTCGCGATGTCAAACTCGATGCTGACTAATCTTGTTCTATTTCAGGGATTATATGTGCAAAGTAAGCAGAATTTCCTTGAACATAAGAATGCGCATCCATTACTAATGCAGGGTAGCATTGTCCGAGACTGCGTCCAGCGGTGATCTGGGCAAACCTTGCTGGCATAGCCCAGTCAAAAACGGAATATTGGTGTGGCAACCCGAACTCGGATTTCATCGCAGACAAAGCGGGGCGGCGTCACCATGGCGGAGATCGGCCAGCTGGCGGGAGTCTCACAAGTCACAGTGTCCCGGGCGCTATCTTCGCCGGGTAAGGTATCCCCCGAGACACTCAAGCGCATTGAGGATGCCATCGCCCGCACCGGCTATGTGCCCAATGCCGTCGCCGGGGCCCTGGCATCGCGGAAATCCAATCTGATCGCGGCTCTCGTCCCCTCGGTCACCAATATCGTCTATGCAAGCGTGCTCCATGCATTTTCCGAGATCATGTGGGGCCACGGCTACCAGATCATGCTCTCCGAGACCGGCCTGCAGCCTGATCGGGAAGAAAAGGCCATTGCCGCGCTTCTTTCACGGCGGCCTGATGCCATTCTCCTGACAGGGGTTCACCACTCTGCGCAGGCGCGGCGCATGCTGCTCAATGCCGGCATTCCGGTGGTGGAAATCTGGGACATGTCGGATACGCCGATCGATTGCTGTGTTGGCTTCTCGCACAGTGACGCCGGCCGGGCAGCCGCTGACTTCGCTGTTCAATGGGGATACGAAACGGCCGCCACAATCACCGCTGGGGACGACCGTGCGCTCCGTCGTCGGGACGCGTTCACGAGCCGGTTCGAGACCGTGACGCGCAGCAAAGTGCAAGCGATGGACTTTGACGTACCCGCCACCCTGGGCCTTGGGCGGGAGGCGATGGCGAAGCTGATCGAGCTCAGCTTGCCTCCTCGATCGGTCGTTTTCTGCAGTTCCGATCAATTTGCGCAGGGTGCGTTGGTCGAAGCCGGGGTGCGGGGCCTCACGGTTCCAGACGATGTGGCAGTTATCGGATTCGGTGATCAGGAATACGCGGCCAGCTCGGCCCCTGCCCTGACCAGCGTGCGGATTGACCGGCAAGTTTTGGGAAGAACGGCCGCCGAAGCTCTGCTGACGCGCTTTTCTGAGGGCCCAGGGGCGCATTTGGTAAAAGATATCGGCTTTCAGATCATTCGCCGCCAGTCGGCGTAAAAGTTCTGTCATCCGTCGGCCGGAAGCACCCACTCAAATAGCCGGCACTTGACGATTGTCAAACCGAGATTTTTCTCCCGACCTAGGCTGACTGGACACAAACCCTTGGCACCAGTCTAGGAGGATCGATTGTCCAAGAGCGTAAGAAACCACATCATGGCGGGGGTCGCCGCCATAGTTCTCGTCGGCGGCGTTGCAACGTTTGTTGCTCCGCTGGCCCTCGCACAGAATGGACAGGGCCAGCAAAATGGACAGGGCGAACCGGGCGGCAACGACTCTGCCGGCCCCGGGGGGCAAGGTCCCGCAGACCAGGGCGGGCGCCCCGATGCAGCGGGCGATGAAGTGGAATCCGATGGTCGTGGCCCGCAATACGGCCAGCCCGAGGAAGGCGAAGACCAGGGGGGCAAGCCCGTCTGGGGGCAGGAGGGCATACCGGAGGTAGAGTTGGGACGGCTCAGCGTCATCCGGAGCCCGGACGCAACACTTGATCGAGCTCTGGCGGAGGTGGTCGCAAACTTCGACCCCGCAACCATGTCCGTCTACTACGAGATGAGTGCAGCCACCTTCTCCGACACGATGGAGCAGAGCTGGGACACCGTGACGATCATCGACTCCCCTCTGGAAAACCTGGCCCTGCTCACCGAGCTCTGGACCACAGGTGACGTCAGTCTCCCAGGGATCGATGTGCCGGAAGACAATACCATGGTCGATCTGGCTGCCATTTTCATCGGTGTGGCGTCCGACAAGACCCTTCCGGTTTCCAACGCCACCGTGCTGGCTCTGGCGACGATCATTGGCGTGTCGCTGCCAACCGATACGCTGCAGGATATCGCCGACAAGGCGGAAGATGTCCGTCTCGCCGTTCTGGTCGGCCACGGCTGACGCGAGGCAAGAGAGACCCAGGCTTGCGACCCTGCGAGCCTGGGCTATCGCACTGTCTGCCGCCTCGATGGTTGCCGGCAGCAAGGCGCGGACCGGACGATCCGCGCCATCCATTTGTCCAGGGACTCGACAACTGCCAGTCCTGACGGTTGACCGACAGGCTGCGATCGACCCGTGTCTAGTTCCAGTTCTGGCGACGATGCTCCCAAGGCGTCACGGTGCCGTCGCCATCGGCATCTGCACCCCGGTGATGGGTCTCCGCGGCGGCGAGGAATTCCTCCTTTGTCACCGCTCCGTCGGTGTCGGCATCAAGGGCCGCAAAACGCTCCTGCTTCTGCTGTTGCTGCGCAGCCTGACGATCAGGGTTGTAGCCGAGCTGCGGGCCCATGCGGACCGACAGGTACTCGTCCAGGGTGAGGACACCGTCATCATCGGCGTCCATGGCAGTGAACACCTCGTCCGCCGCCGAGGCGGCCTCTTCGGTGCTGACGACGCCATCGTCATTTGCGTCAATCATCGTGTAGCGCCCGCGGCCAGGTTGCCCCATCATCATGCCGGGACCATAGCCAGGCTGCATGTGTCCATAGGGTGCAGGCCATCCGCCATACCCAAATCCAGCACCTGGTTGCGCATGCGCCAAGGTTGGCACGGCGACAAGAACGGCGACAAGTCCGAGGTGAAGTCTGCGAAACATTCTCAACACTCCTTGCATTGAACAATCAATACATTAGGGCGGTTGGTTCATCAGACTTTGACGACCGTCAAAGAACCGGAGGTCTATTCCACCGAACGGCCGGACTGCGGGATATTGAAGTCGCAGTTTTCTTGCTAGGTGACCCTCATACAGGCACGCGGGGACCGGTGCCTTGGCGTTCGGCCCATCCATCGACCAAGGGCCCGACGACGCCGACCACTGAGGTCACGTCCTCCTGCTCGGCGGTTGAATTTTGGTATCGACGGCTACGTGGAATTCAATAGACTTGATGATGCAATCGGCCACCGGGATAGCGCCGAACCAAGGGAGGAATAATCGTGGACCACCAGGAAGATGCCGGGCTCGACTTCATTGAGGGTTTCTCGCTGCTGGCCGGCGCAATCTGGATCATTGGAGCTCTGGTTCTCGCCGCCATGGTGCTGATGGGACAAGGTCGCGTTTAGCCCATACGCGCCGTGGCAACGGCTTCAAAATCCTCGACGCGGTCCGGGCAAGCTGAATAGAAGGCGCCCAATCGCACATCCACCGCCAAGGCAGCGCGCCGACAAGCATCCAGCGCGAGAGCGTGGTCGGAGCCGGCTACCAGTACGTTGATCAATTGGCCATGAGCCTGTTCCAGGACGGCAAAGGCCGGACTCTGCCTTACCGCCGCGTCTCCGACCAGAATGTGGATAGGCTCGCGCTCGCTCATGCCTTTGAGGTCGACTGCCCCTGCCGGGAGGAACGCCAACTGCGGGGCGGCAGCGGCGGTGTCTGCCGTAACCAGAATGTCGTATCCAACGATGCGGCAGGCGCCTTCGATACGGCTGGCGACGTTGACTGTGTCCCCTATGCACGAATAGTCGAAACGCCGCTCAAACCCGACATTGCCCACGAGGGCGGGTCCTGTTGAGATGCCGATTCCAATTGCGATGGGCTCGCTGCCCGAGGCGTTCAGACGGTCCAACGCCTGGCGCATCGCCAAGGCGGCGGCACAGGCGCGCTCAGCATGACACTCCACGTCGACCGGTGCATTCCAGAACGCCATGATGGCGTCCCCCATGAACTTGTCGATCGTGCCCTGCTGCTCGACTATGGCTGACCCGAGAGCGGCGAACAGCCTGTTGAGGATGCCTACCAGCCTGGGGGGCGTGGTTCGTTCGGCAAGGGCCGAAAAATTCCGCACATCGGAGAACATGACCGTCAGTTCGCGGAGGTCGCCGCCGAGCTTGAGCAAGCGAGCATCGTTCTCAATGCGCGCCAAGAGGGATGGTTCTACGTAATGGGCGAAAGCGCGGCGAATACGGCGCCTGTCGGCATCTGTGACGGCAAAGCGGAAGAACACCATCGCGGCATACAGCAGCAGCGCGCCGAGAAGCGCAAAACTGGGGTCGATCAGGAGGCGAGGTTGAGTAAAAGCCCACCAACTGGTGCCCAGAAGCAAGGTGCTGGTGACCAGGGAAACGATGAGCCCAACAATCGGGCCAGTCAGGGTGACCGCCAAGACGATCAGCGAGCCGGCAAGTGCGAAGAGCACCATCTCCAGACCGCCCACCCAGTCTGCCCGGTTGAGGAATACGCCCGTCAGCATCTGCTCAAGGGCCTGGGCGTGAATGGAGACACCGGGTACCGCCACGCCGAGCGCGCTGGCGCGGATGTCGAGCAGCCCGCTGGCGGATGCACCAATCAGCACGATGTGGCCGGCGACCAGCGGCGCCAAGTCCCGGTAGTCCTCGGACAGCAGATCGCTTGCCGAGACATAGATGTCAGCCGGAAGATGCCGGTAATACAGCCAGAGGTCTCCGCTTGGTCCAGTGGGAATGGCAAAATCACCGATGCGGAGCTGTTCGACGGTCCCTGCCCCCACGCTGTCGCCAATGACAACCAATGTGGAAACGCCCAGCGCAACCCGGAGGGCCTCTACGGACAACGCGGGCAGCACCGTGTCTCCGTTGTGCCAAAGCAAGGGAAGGCGTCTGGCAACCCCGGCGCCGTCCTGATCAAGGCTGGCGACGCCAAACCCCTTTGCCGCCTGAGCCAACACGGGCAGCGGTTGGGTCGCACCACCCAGCTGAGGCAAGTGCCGAAGGGGATTTTCTCCCGTCATGGCGACACCAGACTTGGGCGCCAAATCGGTAACCGAAGCCAGACGGCTTTGCGCGAGACTCAGGACGGTAGGTCCGCTCGACAATGCCGCGGCGAATGTGGTGTCGAAATCCTCGCCAAAACCGGTGATGGAAGACGGCGAAAGGCGGTCCGGTTCGCTGAAAAGCAGGTCAAACACGACCGCGCCGGCGCCGAGTTCGGTCAGGCGGCGGGTCATGGCCGCCATACGGGAGCGCGGCCAGGGCCACTGCCCCAGCTCTGCCAGCGACGGCTCGTCAATATTAATGATGCGAATGGGCAGGTCCGGGGGTGACGCTCGCGGCTGCAGCTGCTGGAAGACATCGAAGGTCGTTTCCCGCGCCACCCGAAGCGCAAAAGGATCGGCCGCACGCCACAGTGTCAGCCCGGCGATGAGCGCCAGACCGAACAAGAGCGCCAGCCATTCGCGCCTGCCCATGCCTAATTGTACCGACTGCCAGCGGCGACCGGCCGGCTGCGAACCTCACGGCGGAAATCGCTCGGCGTCATGCCGGATAGCTTGCGAAAGGACTTGTTGAACGCGCTGAGAGAGCCAAACCCGCTATCCATGGCCACTGCCAGGACGCTGGCTTCATCGCCCATAAGTAGGGCCTGCGCATAAGACAGGCGCATGAGGTTGATATAGTCGTTCAAGGTCATGCCGGTGCACTTCTTGAAGACTGTCATGGCGTATTTGGGGTGAACATCAGCGGCGACGGCAATATCGACGGAATCGATCTCCTCGCGGAAGTGGTCGGCAATGAAGTCACAGATGCGAACGACAATTGGCGGGGTATGCTGATCGAGCCCACCATTGTCCGCGACTGTGCCGGTCTCGGGGAGCAGCCGATAAGGCGAAAAGCGAAGGCGCTCGATCCTCAGCAGCAGTTCGTCCACCGCTACACTGGCCTTCATTGGATCGCCGGACCGTGCGTAACTCACCCAACGCTCAAAATTGACGGGATCTGCGGCGTCGGTGGCACTTGAGACCAGAGTAGCGCCCTGCATCAGCCGGGCTTGAACCTCGGATGGCAGGCGCAGCCTGAAGAAGTGGACGAGCGGCAGGTGCCCCCCGGCATAGATGAGGTCCTCAGACGCATCGTCCAGTCGATGCGGACGTCCGCCCCAGAACAAGGCAAACTCCCCGGCTTCAAACCGGGCCTCATAGCCGGCCATCTGATAATGTGCCCAGCCGCGCACGACATAGTTGACCTCGACCTGCGCGTGCCAGTGATTGGCGCGCATCAGGGGCGGCGAGGTATGAAACATCTGCAGCTCGGTTGGGGCGCGTTCCACACCGTTGGTCCGAGGCTCATAGAAGAGACGAGTGTCCATCTTACTTTCCGCCCGGTCCGCATACCCGAAATCGGGGTATCCCTCTGACGGGCGGGTTAACTTAGAAATCACGCGGCGCAAGAGCAATTGAAAAGCTTGTCTTTAGACAGGCCGTTCGCGCCAGCCGGGCAACGCCCTGGCGAACCTTGAGGAAATGACATGACCGAAACCAAGATCCGCTGGGGCATTATTGGCCCGGGCAGCATCGCCAAGGCGTTCTGCGGCGGCCTCAACGACAGCGAACATGGCGTGCTGGCGGCCATTGCAACGCGCAATCCCGACAAACCGGGGCTGAAGGAAGCCTTTCCGGAAGCCCGGATTGTCCATGGCTATGAGGCACTGCTAGCGGACAAGGAAATCGACGCCATCTATGTGGCGGTGCCGCACACAGGACATGCGGAGTGGGCCATCAAGGCGGCCGAGGCAGGCAAGCACGTTCTGGTGGAGAAGCCCCTGGCGCTCAGCGCGCACGAGGCCGATGCCGTGTTCCATGCGCACCGGAAGGCAGGCACCTTTGCGGGCGAGGCATTCATGTATCGCGTCCATCCGCAGACGGCCAAGCTGATCGAGCTGATCGAGTCCGGCGCTATCGGCGAGATACGCATGATCCAGTCCAGTTTCGGGTTCTCGATGGGCAGGTTCCAACCCGAGCACCGGCTGTTTGCCTCGGCGCTGGCCGGCGGCGGCATAATGGATGTCGGGTGCTACCCCGTGTCAATGGCGCGGCTCCTGGCTGGCATTGCCGGCGGCAAGCCCTTTGCCGAGCCGGTCAAAGTTTCCGGCACGGCCAAACTTAACGCCGAGGGAACCGACGATTGGGCTGCGGCCCTGCTGACGTTCGAAAGCGGTATCGTTGCGCAGGTAAGCTGTGCGGTGATGGCTAATCTCGACAACGTCCTGCGCATCCACGGGTCGGAGGGGCGGATCGAAGTCCCCGAGTTCTGGTTTGCCAACGGCAATCGCGACCAGGGGCTTGGCCGGATCGACGTCATCACGGGCGGCAAGACCGAGACCATCAGCGTCGGTGCGGAACCGCACCTCTACTCTTACGAGGCAGAGGCGGCATCGCTGGCCATCCTCGCCGGCAAGCAGGAATTCGACGAGCCCGGCATGAGCTGGAACGACACCCTGGGCAATCTGCGTGTTCTCGACAAATGGCGCGCCGATTCCGGCATCGAGTTCTCCGTCGAGAAGTCGGTCAACCGCGTGCGCACCCTGGACAACCGCACCCTCGGCGCCAATGAGGGTATTATCCCCAAGCGCTCCATTCCCGGGCTGTCAAAGCCCGCCTCGGCGGTGGCACTGGGCTTTGAGGACTTCAAGACCTTCTCGTCCGGCGCCATCCTTCTGGACGCCTTCTGGGAAAAGGGTGGCAACATCTTTGACACGGCCTTCATCTACGGCGGTGGCTACACCGAAAAGCTGTGGGGCGAGTGGCAGAAGCGGAGCGGCGTGCGGGAACAGGCCGTGGTCATCGGAAAAGGCGCTCATTCGCCGCTGGTCTATCCAGACGTCATCGCCAAGCAGCTCACACAATCGCTGGATCGGCTGCAGACCGACTATGTCGACATCTATTTCATGCATCGCGACAATCTCGATGTGCCAGTGGGCGAGTTCGTCGACGCCATGGATGCGGAGGTTAAAGCCGGGCGCATTCGCGGACCCTATGGCGGATCGAACTGGACCAAGGAGCGCATGGACGAGGCGATTGCCTACGCCAAGGCCAATGGCAAGGCGGCGCCGCGGGCGTTGTCGAATAATTTCGCGTTGGCTGAGATGCTCGACCCGATCTGGGCGGGATGCGTGACGGCGGCGACGCCGGACTTCAAGCAATGGCTGATTGACCGGCAGGTGACCAATTTCTCCTGGTCGAGCCAGGCCCGCGGCTTCTTCACCGAGCTGGCCGGGCGGGACAAGCGCGACAATGAGGAACTGGTTCGCTGCTGGTATAACGACCAGAATTTCGGCAGACGTGACAGGGCCTTAGAGCTGGGCAAGCAGCTTGGTCACTCGCCCATTCACATCGCCCTAGCCTATGTGCTGGCGCAGCCATTCCCGAGTGTTCCGCTGATCGGACCGCGCCGTCTGATCGAGCTTGAGGACAGTCTGAAAGCGTTCGAGATCAAGCTGACGCCGGAGCAGGTGCGCTGGCTGGAACACGGCTGATCGACCTTGCGGGGGCCTGGACCTGCTCCAGGCCCCCGAAAATGAACGATAGCTGAACGCGGGATGTCACTCGCTGGCAAATTCGGCAATCGGAGTCTGCTTGGCCAGTCGCACCATGCGCAGGGCGGCAAACCAGGCCAGGAGCGCGATGACCGCAGCCATGAGGAAGAGCGGCACGATGGCCGCCAATATTTCGCCCTGTTGGCTGGCCTGTGCGTAGCCCGCGGCATTGGCGGCGACGCCGGCCAGGGCAGCGCCCAGGGCGTTGCCCGCGGACTGGGTGGTTGGCAGCAAGGCCGAGGTCCGGTCGCGCTCGGCATCGCTCGTGGCTTCCATGATGGTGAGCATGATGTAGCCATTGGAAATGCCAAAGCCCATGCCTATTGCCAGCTGGCTGACGATCAAGACCGGTAACGAGCTGGTTTCCAGAGCAATCAGGACACCGAGCAGGCCCAGAGCAAGAAGAACCGGGCCCGTGCGGATCAAAATGCGCCGGGTGGAGCGGCGGCGGACATTGGCGACAGTTACGGAAGAGCCGCTCCAGCCGATGGCCATGATCGCCCCGATGGCGGCGGCCAGCGTTGGACCGTAACCCCAGAGCTGTTGCAGCAGCAGCACCAGGTAGACGGCTGTCGCAGCGCCAGCCACCGGCATCAGCAGGAACAGCCAAAGCCCGGACCCGACAGCAGTCCTGAGAGAAAAGGCATCGGGTGGCATTAACCGCTCAGCGCTGCGCCTGTCCAGCCAGACGGCGGCGACCAGAACAAGAGCGGCTCCAATCAAAAGGAGTGCCGCAGGGACCGGGGGCGCGATGGCGGCCAGCGCAACCAGCATCGTACCGGTGCCGATGACGGCCAGACGCAGCCCGGGGAAACCGGCGGTTTGGTTGGACCTTTGGCTGGCTGGCACCACCAGAAGGACCATGATGCCGAAGATCAGGACCAGCGGCACGTTGATGAGGAAGGCTGCGCGCCAGGAGATGAGCTCGGTCAGGGCCCCTGCCCCCGCAGGCCCGCCAAAGGCCGCGATGGCCCAGACCACGGCCTGCATGCCAAACACCTTCGGGACAAGGCGACTGGGGAAGAGCTCGGGGATCAAGGCGAAGCAAATGGCCGCGACGACACCTTCGCCAAAACCCTGAATTGCCCGTCCGACCAGCACCTGAGGCATGGCAGCAGCGCTGGCAGCGACCAGGGTACCGATGAGAAACACACCGGCCAATCCAAGCAGCGCCCAGCGCGACCCGATCCGTCGCTTGATGAGCGCGGCCGCAGCACCGCCAACAATGGCGAAGACGAGGTAGAGGGTGGTCGCCCAGGAAATGACTTCGACGCCACCCAGTTCGCGAACCGCCGATGGCAATGCCGTCGCGGACAGGAAGGCGTTGAACGCAAACAGCGAGACGCCCAGTGCAAGAATGGTGGTCACCGCCAGGTAGCGGGGCCCAAAAATTTCGGCCCAACGGCCCTCAACAAAGTCTGACATGACGTCAATCCAATTAAACAAGCGCAATCTTGTTTAATTGGATTGAGCCGTTTTGCAAGGGGATATTTGGTTCCCGTAGCGCCTGGTGCGCTGCCAGCTGTCCGCGGGCCCAAGACAGGATATCGCGGCTGGACATGGCCCCGGAGACCCGCCCGACCTCCTTGCCATCCTGAAACAGAAGCATGGTGGGAATGCCGCGTATCCCCAGGCGCGCCGACATGTCCTGGTTCTCGTCAGAATTGAGCTTGACGAACCGCAGGGCCGGTTGCGCTTCCTGTGCGGCCGCCTCGAACTGAGGCCCCATCACCCGGCATGGGCCGCACCACGGCGCCCAGACGTCTACCAAAACAGGCAGGGATGAGCGTTGGATCTGCCGGTCGAGATTCTGTCCGCTCACGTCAGGCGGCGTGGAAGTGAACAGGGGCTCCCCGCATTTGCCACATCGGGCGTCGAGCGGACTGCGGTCCTCGGGCGCCCGGTTGGTCGACCCGCAATGAGGGCATACGATATTGGTCATGCCGGTGAAGCTCCTCTCTCAATCGCCGTGACGCCGACGATGGCGGTCTCGTCCGCCCGTGTGGCAGACGGACCGGCGTTGTGCCGTGCGCCGCAAATGGCCTGCATGGCCTGGTGCTGGCTCAGATGGATACGCCCCTCCAAATGCCGGACGAAGTCGGTCTCCGAGAGGCGGTCCATTACCGGTCCCTTCACTTCGGAAAGATGGAGGCGAACGCCCATATCATCAAGATGGTGCCTGATCGCTTCCAGGCTCTCCAGCGCCGACATATCGATGGCATTGACCGCCGAACACATCAGCACGACGTCCGTCAGGCCAGGGTTTCGCGTGACCTGGTCCGTGACCAGATCCTCGAGGTAGCGGGCATTGGCGAAATAGAGGCTTTCATCGATGCGGATAGAGAGCACGCCGGGGATGGTCTCCACCTTGTGACGGTTGATATTGCGGAAGTGCTCGGTGCCCGGCACCTGCCCGACAATGGCCGCGTGAGGCCGCGACGAGCGGTAAAGGAAGATCAGGATGGACGCACCGACACCCAGAGCAATGCCGGTTTCCACGCCGAAGACCAATGTTCCCGCCAACGTAAACGCGACTGCAACAAAATCGGCCTTGGAGTAGGTCCAGGCCCGCTTGAGGATGGAAAAATCCACCAGCGTCAAGACGGCCACCACAATGGTCGCAGCCAGCGTTGCCTTGGGAAGCACGGCCAGGAATGGCGTGAGCAGGAGCGTTGCAAGCGCGATGCCGACTGCCGTGAAGGCGCCCGCGGCGGGGGTGGCCGCACCGGCATCGAAATTGACCACCGAGCGGGCGAAGCCACCGGTCACCGGATAGCCACCACCGAGGGCGGCCGCCATGTTGGAGGCCCCCAGCCCAATCAATTCCTGATCGGGCTTGATGCGCTCGCGGCGCCGGGCTGCGAGGGTCTGGGCCACCGAGATCGATTCCACGAAGCCGACGATGGAGATGATGATGGCCGGCACGGCCAGCGCCTGGATGGTATCAAGGTTGAAGCTGGGCAGTGACAGCAGCGGCAGGCCCTGCGGCACCTCGCCGACCAGCGACACGCCTTTGCCCTTGAGATCGAACAGGGCCGACCAGGCCATGGTCAGGAAGACGACCAGAACCGGTCCGGCCCGGACAATGATGGTCGCGACGGCCTTGGGCACGCCGAAACGCGCCAGCCAGTTCTTGAGGTCGTAGCGAATCCAGAGCAGCAGCCCGAGCGACACCGCGCCGACAGCCAGCGTGTACCAGTTGATGGAATTGATATGGGCCAAGATGGAGCCGATCAGCTCCGGCAGGGCGTGGCCCTCGGTCTTGATGCCGAGCAGGCCGCCCAACTGGCTGGTGGCGATGATGAGACCAGAGGCGGTGATGAAGCCGGAAATGACCGGGTGCGACAGGAAATTGGCGATGAACCCCAGCCGGAACAATCCCATGGCCATAAGGAACAGGCCCGAGAGCGCTGCCAGCACGATGGCCGCGCTGGCATAGTCAGCGGTTCCTTCGGCGGCCACCCGCCCCACGGCCGCCGCCGTCATCAGCGAGACCACGGCCACCGGCCCAACAGCCAATGCGCTCGACGTGCCGAAAATTGCGTAGGCAACCAGCGGCAATACAGAGGCATAGAGACCGACTTCGGGCGGCAAGCCGGCCAGCAAGGCATAGGCGAGCGACTGTGGGATCAGCATGATGGTGACAATCACCGCCGCGATCAGGTCGCTGGTCAAAGTCTGCCGGTTGTAGCGGCGGCCCCAGTCGAGAATGGGCAGGTAGGTCTTGAGGTTCATCGGACTACTTGTTGAGGCAAAGGGGCGCCCGTTCCCCATTGCGGGGAGCGGGCACGAACAGAAGGATCAGCGACCCAGCGTGGCATGAAGGCTGCCGGCGCGAGCGCCCGAGCGGCAATAGCCGAGCATGGGCTTGGGCATCTGCTCCCAGGCGTCGTGAAAGCGAATGATCTGGCCTTCGCCCAGACCACCGGACACGGGGATATGGACGATTTGGATGCCTTCCAGCTCGGCGGCGCGGGCCACCTCGTCAAAGCTCGGCTGGCCAAACTCTTCATTGTCGGGCCGGGCACAGACAATCGACTTGTAGCCGGCCTCGGACACGGCCTTGACCTGCTCGGGCGTGATCTGGCCGGTGACGGCGAAATTATTGTCGATCTTACGAACGTTCATCGTTTTGGTCCTTCGTTTGAAAAAGGAGAACATCTGGGATTTCCTTGGAATGGGCCCTCCCCCTACGATTGTCGCAGGGGGAGGAAACGCGCTGCAGATGGGGCACTACAGCCCGTTGACCGGAACCTTGAGGTAGGTCTTGCCGTCCTTGTCCTTGGGCGGAAGCTGCCCAGCCCGCATGTTGACCTGGAGAGACGGGATGATGAGCTTGGGCATGGCGAGCGTTGCGTCGCGCGCTTCGCGCATCTTGACGAAAGTGTCCTCGTCGGTGCCGTGGCCCACATGGATATTGTGGTCGATCTCGTCGCCCACCGTGGTTTCCCACTGGATGTCGCGGCCGTTCGGGCCATAGTCGTGGCACATGAACAGACGCGTTTCGCGCGGCAGGGTCAAAACCCGCTGGATGGAGCGGTAGAGCGTACGCGCATCGCCACCGGGGAAGTCGGCACGCGCCGATCCACCATCGGGCATGAACAGAGTGTCGCCTACAAAGGCAGCGTCACCCACCACATGGGTCATGCAGGCGGGCGTGTGGCCCGGCGTATGCATCACATAAGCGGTAAGGCCGCCGATCTGGTAGCTGTCACCGTCCTTGAACAGGCGATCGAACTGGCTGCCGTCGCGCTGAAACTCGGTGCCTTCGTTGAAGACCTTGCCGAATGTGTCCTGGACAATGGTGATGTTCTCGCCAATGCCCAGCTTGCCCCCCAACTTGCCCTGGATGTAAGGCGCGGCGGACAAGTGGTCGGCATGCACATGCGTTTCGATCAGCCATTCGAGCTTGAGATCGTGCTTCTGGATAAAGGCGATGATCTCGTCAGCGCCATCATAGGTGATGCGGCCTGCGGCATAATCGATATCCATGACGGAATCGATGACCGCACAGGACTGCGAGTTCGGGTCCTTGACCACATAAGAGATGGTGTTGGTCGGTTCATCGAAGAACGCGGTGACCTCTGGCTTGGTGCCGAGATCGGGCGTGAAAGGCAGAGTGGCCATGATGTGTTCCTTTCGTGAAAGGTCAAACGGTTTGAGTGGATCGCGCTTCGAGCGCGATACGGACGGTGCGTGCAGCGGCAATGCCGGCCAGCATCGACCCAACGAAAATCCAGGCAGAGCTTTCACCCAGGCCCAGGGCGGGGATCGCCCCACCAGGACAGAACCCGGAAATGCCCCAACCGATGCCAAAAACGGCAGAGCCGGCCAGCAGCGGGAGATCGATCTTCCGGCTCGTGGGCAGGTGAAAGCGCTTGTCGAACACCGGCGCCGCCCGCTTGAGGACGATGCGGTAGCCAATGGCGGCGACAGCCAGGGCACTGCCCATGACCAGCAAAAGGGACGCATCCCAGGTGCCAGCAACATCGAAGAAATTCAGCACCTTGGCCGGATTGGCCATGCCAGACAGAGCAATTCCCGAGCCGAAGACGAGGCCAACTACGCCTGCAAGAATGGTTCGCAGCATCACAGCCCCCCGACCAGGTGGCGGACGACAAAGACGGTCAACATCGAGGTTGCCATGAACATGGCCGTGGCAGCGATGGAGCGTGGCGACACGCGCGCCATTCCGCAGACGCCGTGACCGGACGTGCAGCCGGAGCTGAAATAGACACCGACACCGACGATCAGGCCGCCTATGATGATCCAGGGCGTCGCCACCGGGCTTGAATAGGCAATGGCCTGGTCGGATATGCCCATGATCAGCATGGGGGCCACAATTGCCCCCGCCACGAAGGCGGCCCGCCAGGCCCAGTCAGTCGATACCGGCGGCATCAGGCCGCTCAAAATGCCGGTCATACCGGCAATACGGCCGTGAAATGCCATGAGAAGGACGGCCGAAAGGCCAATCAGCGTGCCGCCAAGCAGCGACATCACCGGGGTAAATTCAGTCATTAGTGGGTTACCTTGCAGGTCGTCAGGCCAAAAAGGCTGTAAAGAGGACAGAAGCGCAGCAATGCAGTGACCACCAGCACCAGGCCGACAACCAGCGCGCCCCAAAAGGCCAGCGGGTTGGAGAAGACCGTGATACCGGGAATGAAAGGCAGAACCAGGAGGGCGAGGCCGAATACGAATCGAACCAGGCGATCGAGGGTACCAACATTGATGTGCATGGCAGTCTCCTGTGTTACGGGCTGTTCAAACGCATCCGCGTCTGATACGCATATTCGTATATAAGCACTTTCTAATATGATCAAGATGGAAATCGAAAAACTTGAGGCCAATGCCGAAGAGGCCACGCGCCTGCTCGATGCCATGAGCAACGCCAAGCGGTTGCTGATCCTGTGCAACCTGCTGGATAACGAACTGACCGTGACGGATTTGGTCGAGCGGGTGCATCTGGGCCAGTCGCCCCTGTCGCAGCATCTGGCCAAGCTGCGCGCGCTGGGCTTCGTCAAGGCTCGCCGGGATGGGCAGCAGATGTATTATTCGCTGGCCTCGAATGCGGTGCGGCAGGTTCTCGAGACGCTCTACGGCATCTATTGCGTGTCCGGAGAGGCCTGAGAGCCGAACGACTTTTTCGCCTTGTTCGCTTTTGGCGCACAATTACGCCCAAGGGCTGACTTGTGCGGCACGCCGGCTTGCCCTAGATATGGCAGCGCAGGTTTTCCTGCATTGTTCTCAGGGCGGGGTGAAATTCCCCACCGGCGGTAAAGGCAGCAATGCCAAGCCCGCGAGCGCTCCCGGTGATAGGGAGGTCAGCAGATCCGGTGTAATTCCGGAGCCGACGGTCATAGTCCGGATGAAAGAGAACGGGACCAAGCGCCTTTGCCGGCGCGCGTGGCTATTGAGCCGCGCCATTTTCGGCATGTCGCCTCCCGTAACCCTGAGGAAACTGGTTACGGAAAGGACGACAGATGAGCCAGATTTCCTCGACTTCCCAGAGCGCCGCCGCTGCGGGCGCAAGTTTCATGATGTTGGCCAGCCTGGTCTTTGCGGGAACCAATGTGCTGCAATCGGTGCTGCCGACCCCGGCCGAATGGGGCGGTTTCGGCATGAGTTCGACCGGCATGGCCTTCTGGCAATATGTCATTGCCTCGGTGCTGGCGCTGCCGCTGATCCTGCGGATCGGTCTTTCCAATCTCCGCACCTCTCGCCCGCTGGCCCATGAAGTGCGTGCCTTCGTTTCGGCGCTGGGCGTGCATGTCTTCGTCTATGGCTTCGCCTCGGGCGTGCCGATCTGGCAGATGGTGACACTACTGGCCACCGGCCCGCTGTTCATCATCCTGGGCTCGGCGCTGTTCCTTGGTGAACGCGTGTCGGCGGCGCGCCTGGCCGCGGCCATTGCCGGCTTCGTGGGTGCGATCATCGTTTCGGGCGTGGGCACTGAAAGCCTGGGCTGGCAGGCGCTGATTCCGATTACTGCGGCCGCTCTCTGGGCCGGCACGGACGTGCTGACCAAGCATCTGGCGCGCAAGGGCGAGAGCCCGGAAACGCTGACGATCTCCCTATTGGTGCTGATGACCCCGAACCATCTGGCGATCCTGCTGTTCGTCAACGCCTTTGCGGGCGTGCTGCCGATGGGCATGGCACCCGGTTTCCCGTTCGAGCTGCCGGCCGGCACTGGCCTCTGGCTCCTCCTGCTGCTGGGCGCGCTGACGGCGGTTGCCCAATACCTGCTGGCCTTCGCCTACAAGGTGGCCGACGCGACCTATCTGCAGCCTTTCGGCGACCTCAAGGTGCCACTGAGCGGCCTGGTCGGCTGGATTGCCCTGGGCCAGGTGCCTTCCCAGTGGTTCTGGCTCGGTGCAGCCCTTATCGTGGCGGCCTCGGCTTTCATCTATTGGGTGGAGAACCGCGCCGCTCCGACGACGCTTCAGCCGGCATAACCGGCGCGACAATAAAGGGCGGGGCGCTCATGGTCCCGCCCTTTTGCTTGCAGAGGCTTTCGATCTGTTCCAAGAATGGAATGCACGTTCCATGAGGAAGAGATGAGTCAAAGCCCTGCGCCCCGCGACTTCGACAGCCTGCGCACGGCCGTTCTGGAGAAGCGCAGCAGCCTGCCGAAGCGCCTGATGCAGGTGGCCAGTTACGCGCTCGAGCGGCCGGACGACATCGCCTTCGGGACGACGGCGAGCATCGCCCAGGCTGCCCAGGTGCAACCATCAACGCTGGTGCGGTTCGCGCAGCATTTCGGCTTCGAAGGCTTTTCGGGGCTGCAGCAATTGTTCCGGGACCGCCTGAAGGGGCGGAACGGGAGCTATGAAGAGCGGTTGCGCCAACTGGAAGAAGGCGGCACCGCCGACACCGAAGGCATTTCGATCCTGAACGGCTTCCTGGCGGCCGCGCACAATAGCCTGGATAATCTCGCCGATGCCGTTGATGCCGACAGACTGGAGCGGGCCATCTCGCTGTTGTCGAGGGCCAATACCATTTACCTGATCGCGCGCCGCCGGAGCTTCCCGATCGTGGCCTATATGAGCTACGCCTTTGGCAAGCTGAAGGTGCCGTGCCAGCTGGTCAGCACTGCCGTGGGCAATGACGACGACCTCTTATCCTTCGCGACGTCGGCGGATGCGGCGTTTACCGTCAGCTTCGCACCCTATGCCCCCGAGAGCATCGCGCAGGCCAATGCCTTGCGGGCGGCAGGCGTGCCCGTCATTGCGCTGACCGATTCCGCCCTGTCGCCAATGGTCGACAGCGCAGAGGTATGGTTTGAGCTGGTCGAGGCGGATCATGCGGGCTTTCGATCCTTGTCGGCGAGTTTTGCTTTCGCCATGGCCCTGACTGTCGGTGTGGCCGAACGGCGGCGACAGGGCTGACTCCCGCCGCGAACAAATTCTGCATAGAACATACATTCTATATTGAGAAATAATGGAACCTGTGTTTCGCTATGGGCACAATCGTCATGGAGTTGCCGCCGTGTCCCAAGCGCTCACCGCAAACACAGATCGACCGCTCGATGTCATCACTATCGGGCGCGCGTCGGTGGACCTTTACGGGCAGCAGATCGGCACCAGGCTCGAGGATGTTGGCAGCTTTGCCAAGTCGGTGGGCGGGTGTCCAACCAACATCGCGGTCGGTACGGCCCGGTTGGGCCTCAAATCGGCACTCATCACCCGGGTGGGTGATGAACAGATGGGGCGGTTCATTCGCGAGCAACTGGCACGCGAGGGCGTAGAGACGGCGGGAATCGTTACCGACCCGGACCGATTGACGGCGCTCGTGCTCCTGGCGGTCGAGAATGACAAATCCTTCCCGCTGATCTTCTATCGTGACAATTGCGCCGATGCGGCGCTGTGCGAAGACGATATCGACGAGACCTTCATCACATCGGCCAAGGCCATTCTGGTGACGGGCACGCATTTCGCCAAGCCAAACAGCGACAAGGCGCAACGCAAGGCCATGCGCATCGCTCGCGCCAATGGCAGCCAAGTGATCTTCGATATCGACTACCGGCCCAATCTCTGGGGGCTGGCAGGACACGACGCCGGGGATAGCCGCTATATCGCTTCGGACACCGTTTCAGAGCACCTCAAGACCGTCCTACCCGAATGCGACCTCATCGTGGGGACTGAAGAAGAGGTTCTGATCGCGGCTGGAGCCAGCGATCTTTACTCTGCGCTCAGGACGATCCGGTCCCTCTCCTCCGCCGTGATCGTCCTGAAGCGCGGGCCGATGGGCTGCATCGTTTATGACGGCGCCATTCCGGAAAACCTGGAAGACGGCATTGTCGGCAAGGGCTTCCCCATTGAGGTCTATAACGTGCTGGGGGCCGGCGACGCATTCATGAGCGGCTTCCTGCGCGGCTGGCTGCGCGGCGAGGACCATCAGACAAGCGCGACCTGGGCCAATGCCTGCGGCGCCTTTGCGGTGAGCCGGCTGCTCTGCGCGCCGGAAATCCCCACCTGGCCGGAGCTTCGGTATTTCCTTGAGCACGGCAGCCAGCAGAAGGCCTTGCGCAAGGATGAGGCCATCAATCACGTGCATTGGGCGACGACGCGGCGTCGCGACATTCCCAAGCTCATGGCTTTGGCCATTGATCATCGCAGCCAGCTTGAGGACATGGCGGGCGACAATGCCGAGAAACTGGCGCGTATCCCGGCATTCAAGGTGCTCGCTGTCCAGGCCGCCGCCCAGGTTGCGCAAGGTCGCGACGGTTTCGGCATGCTGCTGGACGACAAATATGGGCGCGATGCGCTCTATGCCGCGAGCGCGCTGCCCAATTTCTGGGTGGGCAAGCCGATCGAGCTACCGGGCTCCCGTCCGCTGCAGTTCGAGTTCACGCAGGATCTTGGCTCTCGGCTGGTGGACTGGCCGGTGGACCATTGCATCAAGGTGCTTTGCTTTTTCCACCCGGACGACGCCCAGGACCTGCGGGATGAACAGATTGCCAAGTTGCGCTCGGCCTTCGATGCGGCCCGCAAGATCGGGCGGGAATTGCTGGTCGAGATTATCGCCAGCAAACATGGCACATTGGGCGACGACACGGTAGCGCTGGCGCTGAACGAAATCTACGATGCCGGCATCAAGCCGGACTGGTGGAAGCTGGAGCCGCAGGCCAATGCGGCAGCCTGGGCGGCGGTCGACTCCGTGATCGATGCCCGCGACCCCTATTGCCGAGGGGTCGTGCTACTGGGCCTGGATGCGCCGCAAGCTGAGCTGGAGGCCGGCTTCCGGGCGGCGAAGACGGCGCGGACCGTGAAGGGATTTGCAGTCGGGCGGACGATCTTTGGCGATATCGCCCGCAACTGGCTGGACGAAAAGATCAAGGACGAAGAGGCTGTGGCCGAAATGGCGAGCCGTTTCGGAGCCCTGGTGAAAGAGTGGGAACAGGCATGAGCCAGAAGACAATCCGACTGACCATGGCGCAGGCCGTGGCGCGTTTCCTCAGCGCGCAAAAGACTGTGATCGCCGGCGAAACCGTGCCGATCTTCGGCGGCGTCTGGGCCATTTTCGGCCATGGCAATGTCGCAGGCGTCGGTGAAGCGCTGCACGGCATCAAGGACGCCCTGCCGACTTATCGGGGGCAGAACGAACAGAGCATGGCACATGCGGCCATAGCCTATGCCAAGGCCAATTTCAGGCGCCGTTTCATGGCGTGTACCAGCTCGATCGGGCCGGGTGCGCTCAACATGGTCACGGCGGCCGCGCTGGCTCATGTCAACCGCATCCCGGTGCTGTTGCTGCCCGGCGACGTGTTTGCCAATCGCCTGCCGGACCCGGTCTTGCAGCAGGTCGAGGACTTTGGCGACGGCACAATATCGGCCAATGATTGCTTCAAGCCGGTCAGCCGCTATTTCGACCGGATCACGCGCCCCGAGCAGATCATGCCGGCGCTACGCCGGGCCATGCAGGTGCTGACCGATCCGGCCGAATGCGGGCCGGTGACACTGAGCCTGTGCCAGGATGTTCAGGCCGAAGCCTATGACTATCCTGAGAGCTTCTTTGCCGAGAAGGTCTGGAACCCGCGCCGTATCCTGCCGGATGCCGACGAATTTGCCACGGCTGCAGCAGCGCTGAAGCTGGCGAAAAAGCCGGTGATCATCGCCGGGGGCGGCGTACTCTATTCCGAAGCAAGCGACAGCCTGGCGGCCTTTGCCGAAGAACACGGTATTCCAGTGATGGAAACCCAGGCGGGCAAGAGCGCCCTGCCCCATGATCATGAATTCAACATGGGTTCGGTCGGTGTCACCGGCACCTCGGCCGCCAATGCGCTGGCGGAAGAGGCCGACGTCGTATTGGCCGTGGGCACACGTCTGCAGGATTTCACCACCGGGTCCTGGGCCCTGTTCAAGAACGAGGACCTGAAGATCGTCGGGCTGAACGTGCAGGTGTTCGATGCGATGAAGCACAACGCCTTGCCCCTTGTGGCCGATGCGCGGGCGGGTCTCGAAGCGCTCGATGCGGCGCTAATGGGTTGGAAAGTTGATTCCGCCTGGACCAGCAAGGCCTTGCGGGAAAAGGAAGATTGGCTGGGCGCCGCAGATGCGGCGCTGGCAGCGTCCAACGTCGAACTCCCCTCGGACGCCCAGGTGATCGGGGCAGTGCAACGCGGCCGCAGCTCAGCCACGCTGGTCTGCGCTGCCGGCGGCCTGCCCGGCGAGCTGCACAAGCTTTGGCGGGCAGACCAGCCGGGCAGCTACCACCTCGAATACGGCTTTTCGACCATGGGCTACGAGATCGCCGCAGGGCTCGGCGTGGCCCTGGCGCGTCCCGATGGCGACACCGTGGTGATGGTTGGGGACGGCTCCTATCTGATGATGAATTCGGAGATCGTCAGCGCCGTGATGCTCGGTATCAAGCTCACCATCGTGGTGCTCGACAATTCCGGCTATGGCTGCATCAACCGGCTGCAGATGGCGACCGGTGGCGCCAACTTCAACAATCTGTTCCGCGATACGCGGCACGAAGCCATGCCCAATGTGGATTTTGCCGGGCATGCTGCTGCCATGGGCGCCAAGGCGAAGAAAGTCGCCTCGCTGGCCGAGCTGGAGGCCGCCTTGGCCGAGAGCGAGGGCGTGGGTGGCGTGCATGTCTTCGTGATCGATACCGACCCGCTGATCACCACCGATGCCGGTGGACATTGGTGGGATGTGGCCGTGCCGGAGGTTTCAGAGCGTCCGCAGGTCAATGCCGCACGCGAGGCCTATGTAAAGGCGCTGAAGGCGCAGCGGGCGGGGTAGTTTTCTTCTCCCCATTGGGGAGAAGGTGGCGCGCAGCGCCGGATGAGGGGGATGTCTGGTCGGCATTCGAACCCGTTATGAGGCCCCCTCACCGACTCGGCTTCGCCGAGCCACCTTTCCCCGCAGGGGGAGAGGAATGAGGACAGTGGAGAATTTGATGAAAGCCAAGCTTGGTATGTCACCCATCGCGTGGTGGAATGACGATCTCATCGAACTGAGCGACGACGTCTCGCTCGAGGAGTGCCTGAGGCAGTCCCGCTCGGCCGGATTTACCGGGATGGAGAAAGGACGGCGTTTCCCAGACGATCCTGACGTGATGCTGCCGATCCTCAAGGCGGCCGATGTGACGCTGTGTGGGGGCTGGTTCTCTGGCACGCTGGTCGATGAGGATATTGCGGTCAATAAGGACCGCATTGAGCCCATGATTGCGCTGTTCAAGGCGGTTGGCGCGCCCTGCATCGTCTATGGCGAGGTCGGCCGGTCCATCCAGGGCAAGCGGGAGATTCCCCTGGCGCAGAAGCCAAGGCTCACCGACGATGAAATGAAGGCCTATGCGCGGAAGGTGACCGCATTCGGCGAATGGTGTGCGGACCAGGGCATGCCGCTCTCTTACCACCACCATATGGCCGCCGTGGTCGAGACGGAGCCGGAGCTGGACGCCTTCATGGCGGCCTCGGGCGAAGGCATTCCGCTGCTGCTGGATGCGGGCCATCTTGCCTTTGCGGGCGGGGATGTGCTGCGCGCCATCGACAGGCATCACGCGCGCATCAACCACGTGCATGTGAAGGACATCCGCCGGTCCGTGGTGGACGGGCTGGACCGCAGCAAGCAGAGCTTTCTCGATGCTGTGGCGCTCGGCGCCTTCACTGTTCCGGGCGACGGGTCGCTCGATTTTGGCGCCATCGTGCAGCGCCTTGCCGATCATGGCTATGAAGGCTGGTTTGTGGTCGAGGCGGAGCAGGACCCGGTCAAGAACCCGCCGCTCAAAATGGCGCAGATCGGCCACAAGGAACTGATGCGGGTGATGAGCGCGGCCGGCTACACGGTGGAAACAGAAGGTTTCCCGAAAGGGTGAGTCTTTTGAACCGGTTGTGCTAATGCCTTGCCGAGAAGAATCAAGCAGGAGGCGGGCATGGCGCTGAAGGAAAATGATCTCAAATGGTTCCGCCCGCTTTGGCGGCGGGTGGCGGTGGCCGTGTTCCTGCTGTTGTGGCTTGGATGGGAACTGTTCTTCACCCGGGACAGTTTCTGGGCCCTGCTGGTGGGCGCGGCATTGGCTTATGTGGCCTGGAATTTCTTCTATGCATTCCCAAAGGAGCAGCCCGATGACGCACTCCCCCCTGCTGGTTCGGCCGACGACAAAGACCGGCAAGATCCATGATGTGACGCCGGAAACGGCAGGCTGGACCCATGTCGGCTTCGGGCTGCATAAATTGCAGCCTGGCGAGGCCTATGGTGAAGAGACCGGCGGGCGGGAAGTCTGCCTGGTGCTGGTCAGCGGCAAGGGGCGATTTGCCGTCGACGGCGAGGATTTCGGCGAGTTGGGTGAGCGCATGAGCCCCTTCGAGGGCGCGCCTTGGGCGCTCTATGTGCCCGCGGGGCGGCATTGGGCGGTTGATGCGACTACCTCGCTTGAACTGGCGATCTGTTCCGCGCCTGGCGGCGGCGACCACAGCGCCCGGGTGATTGCACCGGGCACGCATCCCCGGATTACCCGCGGCACGGGCGCCAATGTCCGGCATGTCTACAACATCATGCCCGAGGATGACGGGGCAGCCAATGCGCTGCTGGTGGTCGAGGTGATCACGCCGCAGGGCAATACCTCGTCCTATCCGCCGCACAAGCATGACCAGGACAATCTGCCCCATGAAAGCCAGCTCGAGGAAACCTATTACCATCGCATGAACCCGCCGCAGGGCTTTGCCTTCCAGCGCGTCTATACGGATGACCGGAGCCTGGATGAAGCCATGGCCTTGGAGGATGGCGATGTGACGCTGGTGCCGCGGGGCTATCACCCGGTGGCGACGACTGCAGGCTATGACCTCTATTATCTCAACGTCATGGCGGGGCCCAAGCGCGTGTGGAAATTCCACAACGCGCCTGAGCATGAGTGGATGCTCACATAGGCGGGATCACACGTGCTGGTCGAAGAGGATGACGTTCCCGTCCGGGTCGGTGATTGAGAAATTCGCCGGCCCGGTTGATTCCGGGTCGATGTCGGCGCCGACTTCGATGCCCCCGGTCTTGAGGGCCTGTTGAATTTGCCGGATGTCGGTGAATGTCGGCAGTGTCTCGGAATTGGCGTTCCATCCCGGATTGAAGGTCAGGATGTTCTTGTCGAACATGCCCTGGAACAGGCCGATGACGTGATCACCATTCTTCATGATCAGCCAGTTCTGCGCCTCTTCGCCCATGATCGCGGCGAAGCCCAGTTTTTCGTAGAAGGCGCGAGAGGCAGCGATGTCCTTGACGGCGAGGCTGACGGAAAAGGCGCCGAGTTCCATTTAGTCCTCCCTGATCTGACCAGAGAAGACTATGGGTCATGCCATCCCATCGCAAGCGCCGATGCCTCAGCGCCCTTGGAAGATAGACCTGTCAGCCAGAGGACCGGTGATCTCACTGACCTTGACCGCCCTGCCCTCGTGAACCGAGCGCAGCGCAGCTTCGGCCAGGGCCAGGGCAATCAGCCCATCGGCACCGCTGGGAGAAGCCGGAGATTTTGATTCCACACAATCAATGAAACTGCTGATTTCAAAGGCATAAGCTTCGGTGTAGCGGGTCATGAAGAAATCATGCAGGGGCGGCCGCGTGTAACCGCTGGCGTTGGCAATCTCGATGGACACCGGGCGCTGGTTCTCAGCCGCCACGGCGCCCTTGGAGCCATGCACCTCGATGCGCTGATCATAGCCATAGGTGGCGCGACGCGAGTTGGAGATAGTGGCGTGTTTGCCCGAGGCGGTCGCGAGCATGACCGAGGCGCTGTCATAGTCGCCGGCCGCGCCAATGGCCTTGTCGACCAGCACGGAGGCCTGGGCCGACACGGTCTCGATTTCCTCGCCGAGCAGGAAGCGGGCCATGTCGAAATCATGGATGGTCATGTCGCGGAAGATGCCGCCAGAACGCTTGACGTAATCGGCCGGTGGCGCGCCGGGATCGCGCGAGACAATGGTGACCATTTCCACATCGCCAATTTGCCCATCAGCGATCGCCTGCTTGACCGCGCGGAAATGCGGGTCGAAGCGACGGTTGAAGCCGACCATGAGGGTGGCCCCGGTTTCGTCCACTACCCGGAGGCAGGCCTTCACCCGCTCGACGTCGAGGTCGATCGGCTTCTCGCAGAAGATCGCCTTGCCTGCCCGGGCGAAGCGTTCGATGAGATCGGCATGGGTGTCTGTGGGGGTGCAGATGATGACGGCGTCGATGTCTCCAGCGGCCTCGATCGCCTCGATGCTGCGGACTTCGGCACCATATTGGCCGGCCAAGGCACTGGCGGCTTCAGCCATGGCATCGGCCACAGCGACCAGGTGGGCCTGAGGATTGCCTGTCACGGCCTTGGCGTGGACCTTGCCAATACGGCCCGCACCCAGCAGACCAAAACGAACAGTCATCGAGGAAACTCCAAAGGTATGCGGCCAGCCGCGCCAACCATTTGGAACGAATAATCGTTTTCCCGCGCAAATGAAACAGGAATTCTATCGCTGTTCAGTGTTCGCGTGCCCGTTCCAGCAGGCGTTTGCACTCGAGCAATTCGCGGAGAACCTCGGAGAGCTTGTCCCGCGATTCCTGGTCCAGCGCCGGGCTGGCCAACATCTCGGCTTCCTCGAGTTCGGCCTCGTCGCCGGCCGCTTCGGCCTGCTCGATCATGGGCAGGATTTCGTCGAGCCCCTTGCCCTCGCCAACGGCGATGACATAGCGCGGCCCCTGATCCTTGAGGATTTTCTGGACACCCTTGATGGTGAAACCCTGATCATAGAGCAAGTGGCGAATGCCACGCAGCAGCATGACATCTTCGGGGCGGTAGTAGCGCCGTCCGCCCCCGCGTTTCAGAGGCTTAATGGTAGAGAAGCGGGTTTCCCAGAATCGCAGAACATGCTGCGGGAGGTCTAGCTCATCAGCAGCTTCAGAGATGGTACGGAACGCGTCTGGCGACTTGTCCAAACCGCGACTCTCCCTGGCCCGGGCAACACAAATATTGCCGTTTAAGCTCCTGCTGACCCCGGGGTTTCACGGCAATTTGGCCGACGAATCCAGGCGCGCAAAAGCCTTACTTTCCAGCGCCAACCATAGACTTGTTGATTTTGGACTTCAACACGTTGGAGGGTTTGAACACAAGAACCTGACGCGGCAGGATCGGCACTTCCTCGCCCGTCTTGGGATTCCGGCCAATGCGCTCATTCTTGGAGCGGACCTGAAAGGAGCCGAAGGACGAAAGCTTGACATTGGCGCCGGTCACCAGCGCGTCGGAAATCAATTCCAGCACTCGCTCGACCAGCTCCGCCGATTCCGTTCGGGACAGCCCGACCGACCCGTAGACCGCTTCAGCCAGATCCGCCCGCGTAACCGTCTTCTGCGTCATTTGCGCCCCCATAGTGCCTTGGGTTTGGCGTTCCCGGCCCGGCCAAATGTCCAGACAATGCGACACGGGCATGCAGCCTTGTCGCGCATGAGAAATCCGTCCCAAATCGACGCTGCCTGGTGATCTTGTCGTTCAGGCTTCAGCGCCGGGTTCCTCCACCCGAGAAGAACACTAACGCCTTGAAACGCTTGAGGTCAATGCGCTTCGCGCCGTCCCACCCGGTCACATTTTCGGTTCGGGGACGGTTGGCCGGATCATTCTACCAGCGGATGAGCGAAGCGCCCCAGGTGAACCCACCGCCCATAGCTTCAAGCATGACCAAATCACCCTGCTTGATGCGCCCGTCGGCAACGGCGACGCTGAGCGCCAGCGGCACGGATGCAGCAGAGGTGTTGGCGTGGATATCAACCGTGGTCACCACCTTCTCGGGCGGCAATCCAAGCTTGGCCCCTGCCCCGTCAATGATGCGCTTATTGGCCTGGTGCGGCACGAACCAATCGAGGTCGTCGACGGTATAACCGGCCTGTTCGAGCGTGGCATAGACCACATCGGTGATTTTGCCGACGGCGTGGCGGAACACCTCTGGTCCCTGCATATGCACATGGCCGGTGGTGCCCGTGGTCGAGGGGCCACCATCGACATAAAGCTTGTCCCAGTGGCGGCCATCCGAGCGCAGGGCCGAGGTCAGCACACCGCGTTCCGGATCGCCGGGGGCTGCGTCGACCCGTTCCATAACAACGGCTCCAGCACCATCACCGAACAGCACGCAGGTGGTGCGGTCGTTCCAGTCCAGCAGGCGGGAGAAGGTCTCAGCGCCGATGACCAGCACCCGGCGCGCCATGCCGTTCTTGATGTAGCTATCAGCAGTCGCGACGGCGTAGACGAAGCCCGAGCAGACGGCCTGGATATCGAAGGCAAAGCCGTGGTTCATGCCCAGCTTCATCTGCACAAGCGTGGCGGCACTGGGGAAGGTGTAGTCCGGTGTGGTGGTGGCCACAATGATCAGGTCAATGGCTTCGATCGCGATGCCGGCATTATCCATGGCGGCCCGCGCCGCGGCGGCGGCCAGATCGGAGGTATATTCACCTTCAGCGGCGATGTGTCGTTCCTTGATGCCGACGCGCTGCTGGATCCACTCGTCGGACGTGTCGACAGTCTTAGCCAACTCGTCATTGGTGACGACCCTGGCCGGCAAGTAGCTGCCGACCCCACGAATGACGGAACGAATAGTGCTGGTCACGCCGAATTGGCCTCGGTCTCGGAAGGCAAACCGGGGTCTGCCTTGTTGATGGGAAAACGCTGCATAGTATCGCCAACCTTGTCCATGAGGCGGCTTCGAGCCATTTCATAGGCCAGGCCCAGGGCACTCTTGTAGCCAATTTCGTCAGTACCGCCGTGGGACTTGATGACGATACCGTTGAGGCCCATGAACACGCCACCATTGACGGTGCGGGGGTCCATCTTGCGGCGCAGGGCGTTGAGGGCGGACGAGGCCAGCAGAGCCCCGATCCGGCTCATCCAGGTTGCCTTGAGCGCCTGGCGCAGATAGGTGGCCACCTGCCGGGCCGTGCCTTCGGCGGTCTTGAGCGCGATATTGCCCACAAAGCCTTCGGTGACGACGACGTCGACCGTACCCTTGCCGATGTCGTCCCCTTCCACAAAGCCGTGATAGGTGAAACCGGCGCCGCTGGCCTCGGTGAGAATCTTGCCGGCTTCCTTGATCGACTCGAGACCCTTGACCTCTTCGGTGCCGACATTGAGCAGACCCACGGTCGGCGAGTCAGAATCGAACAAAGCCCGGGCCAGCGCTGAGCCGAGGATGGCATAATCGACCAATTGGCGGGCATCCGCGCCGATGGTCGCGCCCATATCGAGCACGATAATGTCGGAGCGCAGCGTCGGCCAGATGGCGGCGATGCCGGGACGTGAAATACCTTCCATGGGCCTGAGGCAGAAGGTCGCCATGGCCATGAGGGCGCCGGTATTGCCGCCCGAGATGGCGACATCGGCCTCCTTGTCCCTGACCGCCTGGATGGCCATCCACATGGACGAAGTGCCCTTGCCCTTGCGCAGGGCCTGGCTGGGCTTTTCATCCATGGCGATGACGGTTTCGCAATGGCGCACCGTCGAGACCGGCTTCAGGGCCGGGAATTCTTCGAGCAAGGGCTCGATCTGGTCCTTGAGGCCATGAAAGATGAAGCGCGTATTCTTGCGCTCCTTAAGGGCCAGATGGGCACCATGGATGACTGCTCGCGGAGCGTGATCGCCGCCCATGGCATCCACGGAAATCGTTATAGAATCGGTCATTTTAGCCCGTTTTTCGGCCCGCATTGGCGGGCAAGCAAACATATCCCATCAACGGGTCGGCGCAAGCCCTTGGGGGCCTGGCCCTAGCTCTGGTCTTCGCCATCGCGCTTCAATCGCGCCAATTTGGCGAATGGTCCTTGCTCCTTGTCACCGACCTCAACGCCCAGTGAATCCAGGGTTTCTCCCGGCAGACGCGGATAGGGATCAAGCGCCAGCGCAAGCGTTTCGAGCAGCAGAGTACTCAAATCCACTTCCGGTCCATCGATGTGGTCGGGGAAATCATCGTCTTCAAGGTCCACGAAGACTTCCGCACCCGGCGCCGGCGCCTGCGCATCCCGCGGCGCAGGCAGAAACACGCGGTCGATAGCCTCGGAAATGGTTTCGGCAACCGGCTCGAAACTGACCACAGAGGCCTGGGTCACACTGGCGTCCAGATGTCCGAGCGCGCGCAGGCCGCCACGCAATGGCGACACCGTGAGGTTGGCGACGAAACGCTCGACCGAGAGAATGTTCATGGCCTCGGCAATGGCCTTGCGGGTCTCGGCGTCGGCATCGACAGCAATGGACCGACCGGCTGCGGGCAGTTTGTCGATGCGAACGACCGCGTCAAATATCGGCTCGCTCTGCCGGCTCATGCTGCCGCCTCGAAGCGCACCACACCGCCAGTTATGGCCTCGACCGGCTGGCTTGCCAATTCGGCGTCCCGCTCCATGATGTAGCCGGCGAGCGCGCGCAGTTCGGGCGAATCGTCGCCATCGAAGATATTGCGCGCCAGCACACCGGCCAGAGCGTCGATGTCATTGCGGTCCATGGCTTCATTCATTGCCGCCAGGAGACCGAAGAAGATGTTGCCCATTTTCTGAATCTTCTTGGGGACCCCGAGGTCGGACACGCCCATTTCCCTGAGCGAACGGTCCATATCCTTGAAGAACAGGTCGAATACGGACTGGCTGAATTCCCTGGCCGCTTCCGGGCCATGGCGCAGGCGGCGGAACAGCAGGGCCATGTGCAGGCTGATCATGTCGAAGCGCCCGGTGACAGTGTCTGGAACACCCCATTGGGCGTAGAAGACGGGCCGCCGGGATTGCGCCACAATGGAATTATAGACGGCATATACCGGCTCTGAGGCGGCCTTCTTGCGAAACAAGGACAGGATCATGGGATTGCGCTCGGCGTCGGTATCGGTCAAACACTTGGCAGATCGGGATGCCGGATCATTGCCAGCTTGCCAGACGGCCAAGTTGACAGCTACACATTCCGGCGGCCAAAGGGCACGCGCCCAAGTGTCACGCCTATAGTCGACAGCCATCGGGAAAGTCAAATTCATGCCTCTGCGAATTGCGAAAGCCTCCGTTGCCGCGGCCGTTCTTGCCGTTGCGCTCGCCGGCTGCACCAGCAGCACATCGCTGGTCTCAAAGCGGACCCAGGGATACGACATTCCGGACTCGGCCTTGCAGCAGATCCGCCCCGGCCAGAGCCAGCAACTGGTTACGCTGGTGCTGGGCTCGCCGCAGTCGACGAATACCTTTGGCGATCGCACCGCCTGGTACTATGTGGAAACCAAGGTCAACCAGACCTCGTTCGGCCTGACCATGGTCGAGGAACGGACCGTGCTGGCAATCTATTTCGACAGGAACAAGAAGGTGATCGAGCGCGCTGTCTATGCGCTTCAGGACGGCAAGGCCATCAATATCGAGACGCGGCGGACGCCGTCCTTCGGTGAAGACGCCACGTTCATCGACACTATCCTGTCCTCGTTCTAACACCCGAGCGACGCCGAGAATGTGAGCCCCGGAGTTCTTTCCGGGGCTTTTTGCTGCTCAGGCGCGGGCCTGACGCATGGCCCCGAAGCCGAGCAGCAATATGGTCAGCGTGGCCACGGGAATGGCCAGGATGTTGATGGCTTCCCACCCCACCAGTTGCAGCAGGACCCCCGAGCTCAGCGATGCGATCGCGCTGGAGCCGAACACGATCTGCTCGTTGACGGCCTGCACCCGCCCTGCCTCCTGCGGCCGGTAGCTGGTGGCCAGCATGGCCGTCGAGCCGATGAAGCCGAAATTCCAGCCCAGGCCGAGCAGAACAAGAGCCGCGGTAAAATGGGTGACGGTGATGCCGTTGAGCGCAATGACCGCGCAAGCAATGATCAGCAACAGGCCAATGGCGGTGACGAGACTGGCGCCAATGCGCTTGATGATGGCGCCCGTGACGAAGCTGGGCGCGAACATGGCCACCACATGCCACTGGATGGCCCCGGCAGCCTCGGTGGGCGAGTGGCCGCACAGATGCACCATGGCCAGGGGCGCGGCGACCATGATCAGCGTCATGAGCGCGTAGCTGAGCGCGGCACCGAGCATGGGTAGGACGATTTCCGGCTGGCGCAGCAATTCGGAGAGCGGGCGCCCCTTGTCGGTGATGGTTCCTGGCGCCACCGTGGGGGCCAGGCGGGTTGCCGAGAGCACGAGGACCGAGGTGAGCGAGAGAATGGCGATGACCAGGAAACTGGCGGCGTATTCGGCCCCCTCGATCCAGGTGCGGGTCAAGGCGCTGAGCTGGGGCCCGAAGAAGCCCGCTGCCACGCCGCCGAACATGACCCAAGATATCGCCTGGCTCTTGAGGTCCGGCTCGACGCTGTCGGCGGCCGCGAAACGCACCTGCTGCATGAAGGCGCCTGACATGCCCACGAAGAACAGTCCGGCGGCGAACAGATAGAAATTGCCCAGGATGATGGCGATGGTCGCCAGGATCGAGGCCGGAATGCCGATCGACGCCCCCAGCATCAGCCCGCGGGTGCGGCCGAGGCGGTAGATGATCATGGTGGCCGAGGAGGTGGTCAGGGCCAGCCCCACGATCATGGCGGTGACCGGCAGGGTGGCCGCCGAGGGATCGGGCGCCAGATTGACCGCGGCCAACGCCGCCACCGACATCACAATGGAGGAATTGGACCCGCCAAGAGCCTGAACGGCCGACAGGAGGCCGATATTTCTGATCGATTGGCTGCGGTCTGATGACATGGGATCGCCCTCTGGATTGATGGCGAGTGCGCGCGCCCAGCGGACGCGTTACCGCTCCATCTGTCAGTTCAAATCTGCACCGCTCGAACGGGCGATGGAATCAAGCGCGGCATTGACCAGGCCCGAGGCGTCGTCCTCGTAGAAGGCCCGGGCCACATCGACATATTCGGTGATGACCACACGCGGCGGAATGTCCTTGCGGCGCAGCAATTCGAATGCGGCAGCACGCAGGATGGCGCGGAGCGTGGCATCGACCCGTTCGATCGGCCAGCCTTCGTTGAGGGCCTTATCGACCGAGGGGTCGATTTCGAGCTGGTGCTTGGTTACGCCGGTCACGATCTGACGGAAGAAATCGGCATCGGCGGGCAAATACTGCTCGCCTTCGACCTCCCGGCCCAGATGGAAAGCGCCGAACTGGGCCAGCGTGTCTTCCAGGGTCGCCCGGCCGATATCCATCTGATAGAGGGCCTGTACAGCTGCAAGGCGTGCGGCGCCGCGCTGGTTGGCTGGGCGCGTGGCACCTGGGTCGCGTCTGGAGTGGTCAGTCATCTAGTTGTTCAGTTTCGCTTTCACGTCGGAAAGGGCGATTGCGGCGCGCGCCGCGTCCCCGCCCCTGTCCTGGTCATTCACATGGGCCCTGATCCAGGCCTGTGCCTCGTTTTCTACCGTCAGGATGCCGATGCCAAGAGGCAATGCATCGACAACGGCCAATTCCGCCAGCGCCCTGATACTCTCATTGGCTACGGAAACATAGTGGTTGGTCTGCCCCCTGATGACGCAGCCCAGCGCCACATAGCCGTCGAAACGCCCGGTTTCAATCGCCATTGCCATAGCCACGGGCACTTCCATGGCGCTGGGCACAGCGATGACCTCGAATGAGGCGCCCGCTTTTTCAAGGGCGGCGACCGCACCGCGCTTCATTTCATCGGCGATGTCGGGATAAGCGCGCCCTTCGACGATGAGGAAATGGAGACCCTTGCCCGCCTCCGGCGGAAGCGGAAACCGCACACCATAGGAATCCATGATCGACCTCCCCTGTTGCTGGAGCCGATCCATGATAGCGCAAAGCAGGCGCGTCCGGCAGCGTTACCTCGACCGGGGATGAACGAATCGTTCTGCCCCGGCAGCCAGGCCAGTTAGTCCTCGTCCTCGGGCAGTATCTTGTCGTCCCGCGCCAGATCAGCAAGGAAAGACCGGAAATCATCCGCCGCCGAGAAGTTCTTGTAAACGCTGGCAAATCGAACGAAGGCGACGTCATCAAGACCCTTGAGGCCCTCCATGACATATTCGCCGATCTGATCGGAAGTCACCTCGACATCGCCCAGGCTCTCGAGCTGGCGGACGATGCCGGAGATCATCCGTTCGACCTTTTCAGGTTCCACCGAACGCTTGCGCAGCGCGGTGTTGACCGAACGAGCCAGTTTTTCGCGGTCGAACGGCACCTTGCGGCCGGTCTTCTTGACCACCGTCAGATCGCGCAGCTGCACACGCTCGAACGTCGTGAACCGACCGCCGCAGCCATTGCAGACGCGGCGGCGGCGGATAGCGCCCGAATCCTCAGTCGGGCGGCTATCCTTCACCTGGGTATCGTCATTGCCACAATAAGGGCAGCGCATGGCGGACCTTTTGGATGTTAGCCGTAGATCGGGAAGCGATCGGTGAGGGACTTCACCTTGGCTCGCACTTCCGCTTCAACAGCGCCATTATTGTCATCGCCATTGGTCTTGAGACCATCGAGTACCTCGATGATCAGTTCGCCGATGAGCTGGAATTCCGCCTCGCCGAAACCGCGCGAGGTGCCCGCGGGTGTCCCCAAGCGCACGCCGGAGGTGATGGCAGGCTTTTCCGGATCAAACGGCACGGCGTTCTTGTTGCAGGTGATGTGCGCCCGGCCGAGGGCGGTCTCGGTGGCCTTGCCTGTCAGGCCCTTGGGCCGCAGATCGACCAGCATCAGATGGTTGTCGGTGCCACCCGAAACAATATCGACGCCGCCCTTCACCAGCGTGTCGGCAAGCACCTTGGCGTTGGCAACAACCTGCTTGGCATAGGACTTGAATTCAGGCGAGAGCGCTTCCTTGAAGGCAACCGCCTTGGCAGCGATGACATGCATGAGCGGCCCGCCCTGAATACCCGGGAAGATGGCCGAATTGATCTTCTTGGCGATGGCCTCATCATTGGTGAGGATCAGGCCGCCGCGCGGTCCGCGCAAGGTCTTGTGCGTGGTGGTGGTCGCGACATGAGCGTGCGGGAATGGGCTGGGATAGACCCCACCAGCCACAAGCCCCGCCACATGGGCCATATCCACAAACAGGATTGCTCCGACCTCGTCGGCAATGGCGCGGAACTCGGCCCAGTCCATCACGCGCGAATAGGCGGAGAACCCGGCCACGATCATCTTGGGCTGATGCTCGCGGGCGAGCGAACGCACCTGATCCATATCGACATATCCGTCCTGCTGGCGCAGGCCGTATTGAATGGCATTGAACCACTTGCCCGACTGGTTCGGCTTGGCACCGTGAGTCAGGTGTCCGCCGGCATCCAACGACATGCCGAGAATGGTATCGCCGGGCTGAATCAACGCCTGATAGACGCCCTGGTTCGCCTGTGAGCCGGAGTTTGGCTGCACATTGGCGAATTCGACCCCGAAGAGCTGCTTGGCGCGCTCAATGGCCAGGGTCTCGGCGACATCGACATATTGGCAGCCGCCATAGTAGCGCTTGCCCGGATAGCCTTCGGCATATTTGTTGGTCAGCACAGAACCCTGCGCTTCCAGCACCGCCTGAGAAACAATGTTTTCCGAGGCGATCAGCTCGATTTCATGCTGCTGGCGGCCCAATTCGTCCTGAATGGCTTTGGCCAGTTCCGGATCAGTCTGGGCGACTGAAGCGGAGAAGAAATTCGGGAACAAGGGCAAAGACGTGGCGGCGCTCATGGGGCGGTTACCTCGTTGACGGTCGAATGGGTCGGCGTGGAAAGGCCTTTATCACGGGGTAAATCGCGATTCCAAGGCCAACGGAGATGTGTGGAAGCGTCTGTTGAAAGCATGGGGCTCCCCTGGTTGCAGTTGGGTGCCCAGGCGAGCGGCTCACTCAGGTTCGCGTTCCCCGATGGTTACCCATCTCTTCTCGCCAGTCGCGCGAACAGCCCTGTTATGCCGCATGGCGGGCCAGAGTGGAAGAGGAAAGCTTGGCGATCAGGCAAATTTGCCGGGCGGCGGCGCAGGCCGATCCGGCCCCTGCTCCAGCTTGCGCCTGAGCTTGGCCAGGGCAACGCGCTGCATCTGCAACCTGGTGGCATTGAGCGGCGTGATCACGACAACCTCGGTGCCGGTCGCCGCGTCGATTGCGGCGACACGCATTTGCTGCCCCATCTGGACAAACTCGAACAGAACGTCGCGGTCGCTCATCGCCACTGCCTCCGCCAGCCAGCATAGCGGAGTCGGATCAAATGAAAAACGGGCCCCCTGCTCGCGCAGAAAGCCCGTTTGTCGAAATTGCTGTGGCGTCGATCAGGTGAAGCTGACCTTGCCCTCTTCATCGAACTTGTAGACGTCGTCGCGGAAGCTGACGGTCCCCTGACGGTTCGCCCAGGCGGTGATGTAGGTGGTGTGGATCGGCATCTGCGTCTTGAGGCTGACATCGAGCCGCTCGAGCGAAGCGAAGGTCTGGTCGACCCGGGACTGGTCCCAATCGCCATTGTCGCGCAATAGCCAGGCAACGAGCTGATTGACGCCGTCCACGCGCACGCAGCCGGAGGAATGGAAGCGGGCATTCTCGCCGAACAGCGCCTTGGTCGGCGTATCGTGCAGATAGACGTCGTGCGGATTGTAAAAGTTGATCTTGCAGTGGCCCATCGAATTCTCGGCGCCGGGCTCCTGGCGATACATGTAGTTCACCTCACGATCACTGATGTTGGACCAGTTGATCGTCGACGGATCAATGGTATTGCCATTGCCATCATAGATGAAGATGTGCTGCTTCGCCAAATATTCCGGGTCTTCCAGCATATATTTGGTGAGGTCCTGCCGGACCAGAGACTTGGGCACATGCCAATAGGGATTAAAATTGACCTGGTGAATCTTGCTGGCCAGGATCGGGGTAGCCCGCTCGACACGGCCAACAACCGCGGTGTGACGCTGCTCGACCATGCCACCACCGACCGCCTCGATGGTAGCGGCGGGGATGTTGACGACCACGTAGCGGTCGGTCAGCTGCGGCGCCATGTTCTGGACGCGGGTGTAGTTGAGATAGAGCTGCTGCAGGCGGGTGGCGGCCGGCACATTGAGGGCGTACCAGGTGGCCTCATCGATCCAGCCATTGACGATCAGGCCGTGGCGGGCCTGGAACACGCGCACGGCGCGGTCAGTATCGGCATCGAAGATATCGCTGGCGAATTCGACAAGCGGCATGTCGCCCGACGAAATCAGGCGGCGCTTGAGCTGGACGACAGCGGGGTCGGACTTGCCAAGATTGAGCTTGAAAGCGCGCTGCGGCACCTCTTCCCAGCCGCCGGCGGCAACGAAAGGCTCGTATTGCGAGATGGCAAGCTGCAGGTTGTGCAGCGTGTCATAAGATAGGATGGGTTCATTGGTGGCGATCGTGGCAGCCGCCGCGGCGGTGTTGCTGTTCGGATCGGCCTCGTTGATGACGCGGCTGCGCGACATCATGTCGTAAAGCGAATCCTGCGCCCAAGCCGGCACGGTAGCCGATGCCCCCGCTACTGCCAGAGACCTGATGAAGTTACGTCGCGTCAGCCGCATACAACCACCTTAGAATGAGCCCGCCATTTGCTGCGGCGATAGCACCGCGCCCGCATCGTTCACAATCGCCTCAACGCCTTGTGAACCCTTTTCGGACGGCTTTTAGCCATGCCAGCAAATGGTTTCCAACCAGGTAATTTCCGCTGCCCGCGATTTGCGGCACAAATAAGAAACGCCGGCCTTTCGACCGGCGTCTTCCCAGCAGTTGTGGCATGGAGGCAACACATGCCGCCAGCTGCCGCTCATTGGTGCCCTTGCGGACCGCCAGATCAGAGCTTGTAGAGGATCTGGTCGACCCAGAAACGCTCGAGGCGGGCCAGAGCCTTGTTCAGGCCATCGAATTCCTCGTCACCCAGGCCACCGACCTTGTCGATGGATTTGAGGTGGCGGTCATAAAGCTCGTCAATCACTTCGGCCACTTCTTCACCCTTGGGCGTGAGCTTGATGCGGACCGAGCGACGGTCGGTGCGCGAGCGCTCCTGGAAGATGTAGCCGGTCTCGACCAGCTTCTTGAGATTGTAGGACACATTGGAGCCGAGGTAGTAACCGCGCGAGCGCAGCTCGCCGGCGGTCAGTTCAGCATCGCCAATGTTGAACATCAGAAGGGCCTGGACGGGGTTGATGTCATCCCAGCCCATGCGATCGAATTCGTCCTTGATCAGATCGAGAAGACGGCGGTGGAGACGCTCCACCCGGGAGACGGCTTCCAGATAAAGGGGCTTGAGACCCTCGTTCCGTTCCGGGGTAAGCGCCTCGGCCGCGTTCGACTTGATTGCCATTTGTGCCTCACTGTCTCATCACGTGCGATTTTTCGCATCTCATGGGGCCAAACTAGGGCCACCCAACTAAGATCGCCCTAAGCCACACGCTTAAAACTATCTTACTGGAAAGCAATGAGAATTTGGCTTAATGGCGCCTTACCCAGGGTGAGAAACTTGTAACCATTCCGAGGCGTTAACGCCGCCATGGCAGGCGTTGGCGCCCCTCAATCGGCGTGGGCGCGGGCGAAGCGCAGGCTGAGCGCAAAGATCAGGACAATAGCCGCCAACAGGATCAGGCGGACCACAAAGCCGAACATGCTCATGCGAATATCGGCATTGCCGGCCAGATAGAGCGCCAGTTCCAGAGCCGTGACGCCGACCAGCAGGACGGCACCCCAGCTGGCCCTGATCCAGAGACCGACAGCGGCGAAGAGCTTGGCGAGGCAGAACACGGCCAGATACACAAAGGCCGTAGAGCCCATCGCAGTGATCGGACTGAGCGACCCCGTATTGACCCCTAGCAAGCGGGCAGCGTCGTTCAGTCCCAGGACCAGCGCCAGAATGGCGACGATCCGGATGTAGAGCGACAGATTGGGGGCCTGAAACAGCATTGCGGCTTGATACTCCGCATCCGGGCCTGCGACAAGCAGTGGCTTGGACGGCGTGGCAGCGGCTGGTAACTAGAGCCGCACAAGGAGTTGCCCCATGACGCAGAACTGGCCCCGGCACGATATGAGCTTTCTCGGCGGACGGCGGTTGCGCCGCCATCGCCAGGCTGAGTGGAGCCGGTCCATGGTGCGCGAATCCGAGCTGCTGCCGCGCGACCTGATCTGGCCCCTCTTCGTTATCGAGGGGCAGAACGAAAAGACCCAGATCAAGACCATGCCGGGGGTCGAGCGGCTGTCGATCGACCTGATGGTCGAGGCGGCCCGGTCGGCTCGTGATGCCGGCATCCCTGCCCTGGCGATCTTTCCCAACACCCCGGACCATTTGCGCAGTGAAAGTGCCGTGGAGGCCTACAATCCGGACAATCTGATGTGCCGGGCGCTGAAGGCCATCAAGGACGCCGTGCCCGGGATCGGGCTGATTGCCGATGTGGCGCTGGACGAATATTCCAGCGACGGCCAGGACGGGCTGGTGCGGAACGGCGAAATCCTCAATGACGAAACTGTCGAGGTCATGGTCAAATCGGCGCTGGTGCAGGCGCGGGCCGGCGCGGACATCATCGCCCCCTCCGACATGATGGACGGGCGGGTCGCTGCCATCCGCACGGCGCTGGATGCCGAGGGCTTCGAGCATGTGCAAATCATGTCCTATGCCGCCAAATATGCGTCGTGCTTTTATGGGCCGTTCCGTGAGGCAGTTGGTTCGGGCAGCCGGCTCAAGGGCGACAAGCGCACCTATCAGATGGACTATGCCAATGCGGACGAGGCCCTGCGCGAAATCGAGCAGGACATAGCCGAGGGGGCCGATAGCATCATGATCAAGCCCGGCCTGCCCTATCTCGACGTGATCCGGCGGGCGCGGGACGCCTTCAATGTGCCGCTCTACGCCTACCAGGTGAGCGGGGAATACGCGATGATCGAGATGGCGGGCGCGGCCGGCGCGATCAACCGCGATGCCGCTGTGCTCGAAAGCCTCTGGGCCTTCAAACGCGCCGGAGCCAATGGCGTGCTCACCTATTTCGCGCTGGAGATGGCTCGGAAGCTGGGTGGTTAGGCAAGCTTCCGGCTGGCCAGCAAACCAACCTGCTTGGTCACATTGATGCGGCCGCCTCCAGCGGCGAGCGCGTTCTCTATGGCGGTGCGGAAGGTCTGTTGCTGCTCAGGCGGCGCCCTGTCGCCGGGTGGATATGAGGTCAGGGCCAGGAAGACCGTTTCTGGGTCGGTGACGTCCATGATGTCGGGATGTATCGCCAAGGTTACATTGCCGAACGCTGCGCGCATCAGGGCCTGCGCCCGATCCAGATCGAAGGATTCGGCGGACGGATCGTGCGGGGCACTGCCGAACACGGTCGTCAGCCGGTAGAGCTCGCGCATATTCTCTCTGCCATTGGTGGTCACCACCAGGGCTCCGCCTGGCGTGAGTACACGGTGGAACTCGGCCATGGCCCCTTCCTGATCGGCCACGTGATACATCATATGCATGGCGATCACGACGTCGAAGCTGCCGTCGGCGAAGGGCAGATGCGCGGCGTCGCCGGTCTGACCCTTGAGGCTAGTGAAAGGCAGGAGGCTGCAGCGTGCGAGCGCCTCCGTCACCATGCCAGGTGACTGGTCGAACAGCGTCAATTCGATACCGCTTGTCAGAACCGGGGCGGCTTCGGGCCAGAACCAGGCGGGGCCGCAACCGACATCGAGAACCGAACCGCCCTGCTGTTGCATTGGTATCTGTTGCGCTACCCAGGTGAACCACGGCACCTCGGCGCGACCAAAGCCATGCAGCCTGGCGCGTGCCGCCAGCCTGGAACTGTCGGAGTATTGCTGGTCCATGCCCTGGGTGATGGTCGACACAATGCTTCTCCCTCGGATTGGCACGTCTGCTGCGCCCATTTCCCTGCTCTCGGGCCGATCACATTTGTGTGCCCAGCCCCCTTGCAACGCGCGCTGGCGGTGACAATGTTTGCAGCATGACACAGAACTTTGCCAGCCGCCCCCAATTGCCCGATCCTGCGACCGCGCCCGAGCTGTTCGACGGGCTGCTGACGCGACGGGCCATGGCGTATCTTATCGACGTGATGATCATGTCTGTCCTGGTGCTGGTCATTTCGCTGATCGGGGCGATCCTGGGGTTCTTCACCTTCGGGCTGGCCTGGGTGTCGCTGATTTTCGCGGTTCCGGCGGCGATCATCATCTATTATGCGGCCACGCTGGGGTCGGCCCGCCGGGCCACGGTGGGCATGCAGATGATGGATATCGTCCTTACCCCGACCCGCGGCCAGCCGCTGGATGGGTGGATGGCGATCCTGCATGCTCTGGTCTTCTGGATCACCATCTGGATCTGCTGGCCGGTGACCCTGCTGTTCGCACTGTTCACCCCGCGCCGGCAGATGATCCACGACCTGATCATGGGCACGCTCATGGTGCGCCGCTCACCCATGGCACGGCATTGGCAGCGCATGCGGATGGCCGATCAACAGGGCGTTTGAGGCGTTGCGGGGGGTGCGGCGGAGCGCTACACTGATTCGATACGCATCAATGGGTCTTCGATGACCGATCAGACGCCGGAAACAACCCAGCTCTTCCTGACAGCGGCCATGCCATGTCCCTACCTGCCGGGGAAGATGGAGCGGAAGCTCTTCACGCATTTGAGCGGGCGCCGGGCTTCGATGCTGCACCAGTTGCTCAGCGATAACGGCTTCCGCCGCAGCCAGAACCTGATCTACCGGCCTGCCTGCGAGGGCTGCAATTCGTGCCAATCGGTGCGCATCGTGGCGCGCGAATTTGCACCCAACAAGCGGTTCCGCCGGGTGCGGCGGCACAATGCCGACATCGGGGTTGCGGTACAACCGACCGTGGCAACGATCGAGCAATACGAGCTGTTCAAGCGCTATCTGGATGCGCGCCATGCCGGTGGCGGCATGACGCAGATGAGCTACCAGGACTATGAGTTCATGGTCGAGGATACGCCGGTGCAGTCCGTGCTGGTCGAATACCGCCTGCGAGACCTGCCCGACCAGCCGCTGGTGGCGGTAGCGTTGACCGATGTGATGCCGGACGGCCTTTCCATGGTCTATTCGTTCTATGATCCGGACATGGCTGATCGCAGCCTTGGCACCTTCCTCATTCTCGACCATATCGAACAGGTGCGCTCGGCGGCCCTCAGCTATGTCTATCTGGGCTATTGGGTGAAGGACTCGCCCAAGATGGCCTATAAGGGCGACTACCGGCCGCTTGAAGTGCAGCGGGGCTCGCTGGGCTGGACCCGGCTGGAAGAGTAGCGCTCACACCACGATATCGAAAACGATCAGGCCATCGCGCCCACCATCAAGGGCCGCGACTAGGCGGCCGCCAGCAGCCTTGTGGGCAGGGTGCACAAGATAGGCATCGCGCGCCGCCGCATCCGCAAAATCCATGGTGAACCCCTCTGTGTATCCCTGATGCAGACCTTCCGGGGAGGCATTGGCACCATGGCTCATGTCCAGGAAGCCAGGGACAAGTTCACGCAGCGATTCAAGTTCGGCGTAAAGGGAGGCCTTTTCTGCGGCGGTGACTTCCGGGCGGAAGCGGAGGAGAACGATGTGGCGGATCAATTCGTTGAGTCTCCAGAGTCGGTTAGGCGCAGCACTTCATGTCGTGCATCCGTCGAAGGCCCCTCACCCGGCGCTCCGCGCCGACCTCTCCCCCAGGGGGAGAGGTAAGAGACCGTGCTTGTTGAGGTGTCGTCCGGCCCTGCGATCAACCATTCGCGCATAGCTCTCATGGCCTTCTCTTCTCAAACCGCGCCACTGGCGCGTTTTGCCCTGCGGGACGGTTTGAAGCTCTCCTGGCGTTCCTCGCTCCAATCTCTCCACTGGAGAGATTGGTTGCCTCCGGGAAGCGCTCGTCACCCTCTAAACCTATTGTTCCGCGGGAACCCTGTCGGGGGCTGGCGGCCGGCGCTGGCGCGGTCGCCGAGCCAGTCGACCAGTTCCTCGGTGGGCTTGGAATAGGTACGGCCGGAACTGTCTGTCCAGGTGAGACCATCAGCGGCATAGAAAGTCTTGATGTCGGAAATGCCACCATCCTTGTAGCGCTGCAGACGCACACCCTTGCCACGGGCCATGGCGGCCAGTTGGCTCAGCGGGAAGACAAGCAGCTTGCGGTTTTGCCCGATGACAGCAACCCGGTCGCCATCGCAGGGGACGATCAGGCGGGCTTCGTCGGGCAATGAGACATTGAGGATCTGCTTGCCCTTGCG